>JBCCOE010000081.1:0-19513 GCA_039025475.1 Bacteroidota bacterium
CCTTGAATCATCCACACACTCCCTCAACGCTTGTTCCGAATAGTTATCCGGGAATAAGTCCGACTTCCTGCCAAATTTTGTGGCCACCTTAACCTCCGAATTTGACGTTTGAAGGAATTCCCCAATTAATTCTTCACTTCTGCCGCCACCGTACACGTCAGCGGTGTCAAAAAAGGTAATGCCGCAATCAACCGCCTTATTTAAAATTTCAAAAGCCTTCTTTTTGCTGATTTCGCTACCCCAGTCGCTTCCGAGCTGCCAGCAACCTAGCCCTACTTCACTGACTTCAAATCCATTTTTTCCTAGATGTCTATTTTTCATGGTTTAACCTTTTTTAGAGATATGTTATTCGTTGGTGTACGTGCAAAATAAAGAGGGTGAAAATAGTGGAAGTGTACTAGACAGGCACCAAGATGCCCGGTAATATTCGTAAAGCGAATAAATAAGCATCGTATTCTAGCACACTTTGACCAAATAGGGAGCTAAAGAATTGTAAGTTGTATCTTGGCAAGGAAACTTGTAGGATGACCTCATACCTTATTGCGCAACTATCAACTCCCGCATAAAGTGTATTTAACAATGGTTTTCAAGATCTGACCGTCCGAATCCTCATTGGTTGAAACTCGGAATTCAATATCAAAACATTCGTGATGTGCGATATTCGATGAGAGCATGTCAAGCATTCCATCACCATTAAGGTCACCTATCCAATTATTAAAAAATCCACCCAGGTAATCTCCTACCATCCACCTTTCAATTTTTCTACTAAATATTTGCTGATCATAGATTTTTGCTTCTTTTTGAAGGCGAATTCTAAGCTGATAATTCTCTATGCCATCAAATACTTCCAAGGAGGTCGTGTCTACGGAATTAATGATATCACCTTTTGCATAGAAGTGGTAAGAATGACGAGTCTCCCCATGTCCAAGTGAGAATAGGAATGATTGTCCAGGGTATAAATTTTTGTATTTATCATCTGGTACCCATCCTACCACCTCAGTTTGTTGAAATTCAATTCCAGAAAATACAAATATTAGGCTGTCAGATCTAACCTTATGATAATCAAGCTGTCTTATTCTCTTTAAGTAGTCTGAGGTGTTGATTTTTTTGACCTTAAAGAAGTATTGTTTTCCAATTATGTGTTTAATCAAAAAAAGTCCATAGTACTGAACTGAATCAGTTAACGGCCCATCATATATTCCTAGATTAATGGCCGGTATGATAAAAGGGTCTTTCACCTTTTGCCCTCGACCCTCAACATTTATGCACATAAAAATTATAAGTAATATTGAGTAAGGTATATTTCTATTCATTTGTTTCTCGGTGTCAGCCCAATGCAAATTACGTCCAGCTAGTGATTGTTATCTTCCTTCTCTTTTGCTTTTTTCAGTATTATCTCGGCAGATTTTGAATTAAGTCCGTCTATTTGTTCGAATTCCTTTGGATAAACCAGCGACATCCAATCAAAGAGTTCAGCAAGTTTTGAGTTGTAAATACTATCAGATGCTCCGTAGTTATATCCAGAGTTAGGAATGATTCCAATTTCAATTTTAGAAATTCGAGAGTCAGTCAATGTGAATTGATGAGCATAAGCTATGGTGTCTATCTTAAAAATTTGATTTAATTCATTGGTTTCTAAAGCATGGATTTTGATAGTTGAGTCATTTAACTCCTCCAAAAAAATGATTTTGTTCCATGGGTTGTAAGGAATGTTGAAATCGTGATTAGAGCTTACACTTTGCTTATCCATTTCTACGCCATCTTCAAATACGACTACTAAATCATCTGTTAAAAGTTCTGCAAGTTCATCAGTGGAGCCACCCATCTCTAATCTCATATATTTTTGTACAATCTCAGTGTTGGATTGTGCACTAGAACATGTAGTTAGTATGATGGTTGAGATTAAGGTTAGGGTCTTTTTCATGAGGGAGAAGTGGATTATAATGTCAAGCCAGCAGGAGTGCGCCCTGAACTTGGCAGAAAGTACTAATATAGTTCTGCTAGCCAACACCTACAACGGCATATACGAAGGACTGCATTCAGAAAGAGAAACTCCAGAAGCACGAATGTTAGTATGTTAGGTTTTCGCATTTTTCTCCGTATGTGCTCGTTTCGTGCGGTTTAAGTAGCCATACTCTTTGACTGGTTTTGGTTGCGGGTTGACGAGTACGACCTGGCAAAGTGTATGTCTGTCAACCATAGGCAAGTCCAAAAAATTTCTTTAGTTCGGTCTTATCATCGTCAGAAAATGTTATTCCAACATTTTTTTCAATGACTTGAGGAAGGCAATCAAATAGTTCCTCCAATGCGTTATCAACACCTGTTACCATTGAATAGAACGTTGCCCCATCGGTTATTCTAATGAGTTCATTTTTTGGACATTTCATCCCTTTATCTTTATCAGACGGTTCGAATGTTGTGTTAAATATATAGCGTTTCTTGGGAATTACATTAACAAAGTACGAGGTGTAGCCCTTATACTGGCTTGCCTTTGGCGTTACCAATCTTTCTAATGAATAGTATTGGTCTGCAAGTTTTCCTCCAGTTACTGTATTATGCTTATTCTTGACTTCTGCTATAATTTTCCTTGAATGACAAACCAAATCAACTCCTTGGCCTATACCCAGATCTTCCCAGTCCGAAACAGAACCTAACACTGATTGATGAAATACACCAACTTGATTTTGCATTGTTTTCTGAGCTTGACGACTTTTTTCACTGATTACCCAATTTTTATAGTCTATGCCAAATCCTGCAACTTGAAATATTGCTGAAAATGGATCAATGACATTTTTGTTGAAATCTTTTTCAGTTTGAACAAGTGCTTCCTTGGCTACTGCCACCAACTGTTCAACTGCTTCCACGAATTCTTTATCCGATATCCAACTCAAGTACGCCATATTTCAATTCTTGGCTTGAAAATATCGTTATTATGAAGGAAATCAAAGTACGACTTATTTGGTAAATTCCAATTTTGACTGATTAATATTCACCAATTTTTCCTGAAGTCCATAGGCAGTGTAAGCCTCATTCAGAAACCTCACAACTGAATAACCAACTTCTTTGGCTAGGTTCACAGGCACGGCATTCCCAATCTGCTTGTATTGGTTAGAAACCGATCCGGCAAATTCCCAATCATCGGGGAACGTTTGAATTCTTGCATATTCTCGAACTGTAAATGGACGAGTTTCGTCTGGGTGGCACCTTTCAGTTTGTTTCTGTGCAGGACTACATGTTAAGGTTAAACTCGGCTCTTCCCAGCTCATTCTTCTAGCCATTCCTGTTTTTCCTCCCCCTAAATAGAAACTTTTTTGCATGTATTCTTTTTGTAGGTTCAAAGGAAGATCTCTCCAATATCCACCTGGAGGCACTTTATCTAAAATTTCTCGTTTCCTTTTTGGGTATAAACTTCCCTCGGATTCAGGAACATCAGCTGGAAATAGTTCCCCCGCTTTAAGCGCATCTTTCAAGTTGTATATCTTTTTGTAAGGTTTTGGGTAGCTAAAGTCAATTTCGATATCATTTCGAATTCCTACTAAAATAAGCCTTTCCCTCTTTTGAGGGACATTATAAAAAATTGCTTTTAAAATTCTTGGATCAATGGGTTTGTAACCAATTTCGTGTAAGATAGATTTCATGCCTTCTAATGTCCTGCCATCATCATGATTAAGTAACCCTCTTACATTTTCACCAACACAAATAAGAGGTTTAGTTTCATCAACCACACGAGCAAACTCATAAAATAGTGTTCCTCTTGCATCGTTAAGACCTAGTTTTTTTCCTGCATAACTAAAAGCTTGACAAGGGAAACCACCTGTTACAACATCAATTTGATTTTCAAGATGGCTGAATGAAAGGTTTCGAACGTCTCCTTCCATTACATTCCATTGAGGCCGATTCACTCTTAATGTTTCAGATGCCCAATGATCTATTTCATTCAAAGCAACACATTTGAGACCTGCCTTTTCTAATCCTACTGCGAGTCCACCTGCACCTGCAAAAAGTTCCAAAACTGTGAAATTGTGATTTGGAGTGACTCTGTTTCCATTTTCGGCTGGGTTAAACAAGAAATCCAGTTCATCAAACATTTTAAGCTGTTCTTTTCGATAAACCCTGTAGTTGCTCATGGGCTCACGCACTGCCGACAATTTTCCGTTATTGTCCCATCTTCTTAAAGTTTCTTTGCTTTTACCCAGTAAATCAGCAACTTCAGACAGAGAATAATAGTCTTTCATAAGTAATAACCATCCTATCAAACCTTACACATGGTTACAAATATATGAATTAGAATATCTGACGCAATAAGAGCCTGTATTTAAATCTGTAATGTCAAAAAATTATAAAGAACAGCCGATTAAAGTTCCTCGGTTTGAAGAGTCAGAAGGGTTCTATACCACTAAGGACCGAAGCAGGCATATGTCCAAAATTCGAGGGAAGGATACTAAACCTGAACTGTTGTTTAGGAAAGCATTATATGAAGAAGGTGTTCGCTACAGAGTAAATGTTAAAACATTACCAGGTAAACCTGATATTGCTAATATCACGAAGAAATTTGTAGTTTTCATTGATGGGGAGTTTTGGCATGGATTCAATTGGATGGAAAAGAAAGCAAGAATAAAAGCTAATCGTGATTTCTGGATTCCAAAAATTGAAAGGAACATGCAAAGGGATCGCATAAATAATTCAAAGTTCGAGGCTATGGGCTTCAAAGTTTTCCGTTTCTGGGAGCAAGAGGTTAAAAAGGATCTTGAAAATTGTGTGGGTCAAGTAGTTAAGTTTCTGAAATCGTGCTAGGCTCTTTTGCAAATTTGGGTTGCGCGTAGGGCATTGCGATTTGCAAATATGCTTAGAGTTGGAAATCCTCTAAGTCACGGCATAAAACTTATCTGTGTTAGACACTATTTGCCTTTCTACATCTTCAAGGCTTCTGTTAAAGCATCTAATTTTCCGGCTACAGTCATCCGGGATGAAGATGTTTTAATGTTGTTTCTAGCATTGGCGAAAGGCTGTACTTAGATTGAATTTCGTAAATTAGGCTATGCCTCTGTGGTTGTATATAGTGCTTTTGGTCCTTCTGGTTTACGCGGTCATCAGTGTGCTGCTCTACTATCTGCAAGAGTACTTCCTTTTTAAACCCGAGAAGCTACCTAAGGAATTTCAGTTCTACTACGAAAACCAGGCCGTGGAGGAATATGACATTGAAACCCGGGACGGGGCTATCATCAACGGACTTCACTTCAAAACCGAAAACCCCCGCGGCGTAGTACTCTACCTTAAGGGTAACTCCAAAAGTATGAAAGGCTGGGGCAAGTTTGCCGTGGACTTTACCCGTCATAATTATGACGTTATTATGGTCGACTATCGCGGGTTTGGTAAGAGTACAGGCAGACGATCTCAAAAAGCAATTAAACATGATTTACAGCATATTTACAACCAGATAAGGGAGCGGGTGGATGAGAAGTACATCATCCTTTATGGCCGCTCAATGGGGTCGGGGTTTGCCACTAAGCTAGCTTCCATGAATAACCCAAGAATGCTCATTCTGGATGCGCCTTATTACAGCTTGAAAAAAGTAGCCCGGCGTTATTTACCGTTTATGCCGTTATCGGTGATCTTGAGGTACCCTATGCCTACCTATAAGTGGCTCAAATATGTAAATTGCCCGGTACACATTATTCATGGCACGAACGATAAGCTGATCCCTTTCAGCAGCAGCGTGAAGTTGTCGAAAATAAACCCGGAGCGCACCAGGTTGCATTCAGTCATTGGAGGAGGTCATAAAAACCTCAATACATTCGAATCCTACCATACTATGCTCACGGAGATTATCAACTATAAAAAGCCCGAAATCGACCTGGAAACCACGAGCATTGGTGTGAAGCATTCTGGGAAGAAGTGATGTAAACCGTTCCCAGGCTTGACCCGCCTGCCTGCCCTTTACCTGGTGTAGACATGGCAAGGCAGGGGATCTCGAAATATGTACCTAAAAATTTCGAGACCCCGTGTCAGGCATAGGGATGGTTGAGATTCCAGACTTTCGCTTCGCTGCATCAGGAATGACGTGTTTTTATTTCGTTATTCCTGCGCAGACAGGAATCTTCACCGTTATGAAGATCAGGCTTAATTATCCGATTCGTCATTTTAACCTTTCGCCCGCTATCAAAATACCATCAGCATCAGCATATACATAATCACCGTTTTGGATTTGTGTTCCTTCAATGATCAGATCATGATATTGAATACCTTCATTGCGCTTATGGCTTTTAGCCGGACATGTACCTAAAGCTTTAACCGCAATAGGCATATCATTGATCTGACATGAATCCCGGATGCATCCATAAATAATTACACCACTCCACTCATTGTCAATCGCCAGCTGAGCCAGGTTATCGCCAATTAAAGCACACCGTCTGGAGCCCCCGCCATCTACCACCAGCACCTTGCCCTGTCCATTTTGCTGAAGCTCTTTTTTAACCAACGTATTATCTTCATACACCTTCATTGTGACGCACTGCCCGTGAAAGCGATCCAATTTTCCATAGGAGTTCATGACCACATTCAGCACCGTGAGTTTATCTTCAAACTCATCCCATATATCTGCAGTCTGGTAGGCCATAATTCAAGAAGTTGATATTATTTCTTTAATATACTATTCGTTTTGATATGTATCCAGCTTACGTCAGTGGAATCGAGTTAAAAATCTTAAAGTTGAACTGACGAAGGCTTTACGACCACAAATCGGGTTACGGAGGGATGGGAATGAAAAAGAAATCGTATCGGTGTAAAGGCAGGTCGATTGACCTATTAACTGATAATTCGTCGAGATTTTGAACAATTATCCCTGGAGAATGATCACCTTACCCAGTGATAGCGTTATGGATCTGATCGGGATTGAGTTCATAATCAATGCATTAAAAAAAGGGTTGGTATCACCAACCCTAATCATAATTATCTCTTGTGTTCGGGACTGTCAAACCCGGCTTTACATCCGGCTTCCCATTCATCGGGTAAGTTTCCATAAGCAGGAACACCACCACTGTCTTTTAACATTCTTGCTAAATGTAGACAGTTCCAGGTCAGGAACGTAGTATTTCTATTGGTGAAATCATTTTCGGGCCCGCCGGAACCCTCATCCATATAAGAAGGGCCGGGACCCGCTTCACCCATCCATCCCGCATCTGCCTGGGGCGGAACGGTGTAGCCAATATGAGATAGTGAGAACAAAATATTCATAGCGCAGTGCTTGACACCGTCTTCATTACCGGTGATCAATGTGGCGCCTACCTTGCCATAATCCCGGTATTGGCCTTTCTCATTGAATTGATGCGTATATCCATACATACGTTCCAGTGTTCGGTTGCAGACTGATGACTTTTCTCCTAACCATACAGATGTACAAACAATCACAATATCGCTGGCATCAATCTCTTTTTGGATCTGAGGCCAGTCATCTCTATCCCATTCCGGGGTTTCAGACATATCCAGGCCTAAGCCTGCTGGTATTTCATAATCAACAGGTCGTATGATTTTGGATTTTACCCCATTCGCCTCAAAAATGCGCTGCGCTACCTTGATAAGCCCTTCAGTATGTGATAGAACCGGGGTTCTGTTCAGTGTACAGTTCAGAAACAGTGCCGTTAGGTCATTATAAGTTGCCGGTGGATTTGAGCACTGATGCTCAATTTTTTCATTTAGTTGTTTTGACATGTTAGGTGAGTTTTGGATTCTCAATATGATAGCTCTAAAAAGTTTTTAACCTTACGGCTATACAAACTAGACGAATGTAATGATTCTACATTTTGCACACAATCCATCTTACGGCTTGAAGATGACAGCTAAACGATAAAGCAGCGAACAAATTTGATCACTCCTTTAGCACCGCGCGGTTTTTCTCTTTTTGCCGATTCGATCTTTATCCACCACTTTTTGAATGTAATCTTCGGCTAGGGGTACCTTGCACGCAGTTCCGTTCATATCCACCGATACTGGACCTATCTCATTTGCAATCTCAATGGCCTTTTGTGTGAGGGCTCCTACGTAAGTGCCTACAGCGATTACAAAACCGTTCATGGTATATTTCACCCGATTTTTGGCTGCATGGATATCTTTAGCCACTTTATCCAGTAAAGCGTTGTACTTTTCAATATCTAGGTTCTCGTCTTCATTCACTGAAGCGTAAGAAGCCAGCGTAGACCAACCAGCTGCTGCTATACCCTCATCCTCTGAATCAATCCACTCCAACCCTAGTTCAAAACCAAATTCAGTTTCTGAAGCTACCCAAGGTACGGTATACTCACTCAGAAAAGACCAATACGCTTTCTGCACCCATTCTGCCAACTGCCCTTTAGTGATCTTTTTTTCATCGGCCATCAGCCCGGCTAAGTACATGGCGTCTGAATTTCCGGTGTCGTACAAGGCCAGCGACAGCTCATGGTTTTTCTTGGTTTGCTTAAGTATCTTCTTGAGGTCAGCCACTTTTACACCAAAAAAAGGTTCCTTAGCGCCGTGATTCATCAACGTTTTTTTGGTTCTTTCGTCACCATATTGTTCTAACCGTTTAAGTACTTCTGCAGTGGTCATAGCTTCAATCTTTTGATTTTAATACATCGTATTGGGGTTGGCCGAATGTTCAGGGATCTGCTGGATCGCATCCCAGTGTTCCACGATCTTACCGTTTTCATCAAACCTAAAAAAATCCATGGTTACGTAGTGGTCATTGCCCGGCCAGGTTTGATGGGTATGTAGTGCTACCAGGTCGCCTTCGGCAATACATCGTACGAATTCTATGGATTTATCAGGGTACTCTTTTTGCATACGGTCAAAATAGTTAATAAAACCCTCGGTGCCATCTGCCACATCCGGATTGTGTTGAATATAACCGTGGCCAATGTATTGTTTTACCGCTTCCTTTGGGTTTCCTTTATAGGCCATTTTGTAGAAGGCAATCGCATTTTGTTTGTTGTTTTCTAAGTTCATGTTTTTTGTTTCGCCTATAGCAATATTATGTTTTTTGAGAGTGTAATGTATTTGCGATTACTATTTATGCGTTCCTGAGTTGAACTGCCGGGCTGATCTACATCATTCAGCACTATGATTAGGTTGAACTGATCAGATTTTTTAGGTTCTATTCCTAAATCAGCCCAGTCTATTTTAACGGTCATCACCATACCATTCTCAGATGTGTGGTTTGTGATAGAAGGTTTTGGCGCATCTACTTTGCTCTTGTTTACCCTTAAAAGATGCCATTGAAGACTATTTTCAGCAGGGGCAAGCCAGCAACTATAATTTAGCTCGTTTGTACGTAGTTGTATTTTGAGATTATCGAACAAATACATAGCATCCATCCGCCTTCCCGAAGGGGATTGTATCGTTGATGCAGATAGGGGAAGGAATTTAGTGTCTACCGTGTCATCTTGCCAATTGATATGAAAATGTAGACCTTCGTGATTCCAGGCCATTTTGACCTCTCCCGATAAATCACTGTCATTGAATTGACCACTAACGTCCCATAAGGTATCTGTCTTAGAGATAAATCCGTATCCATCGATCCGGTACCAATTAGGTTGATCGATTTTTTGGTAAAAAGGTATTTGTAACTCTTGTGTCATCGCTGCGGATGAGATTAAGAGAAAAAAAATTAAGGGTTTTAAGGTTGGTGACATAAACGTATAATTTGATCTGTATTTTGAGTTTATACATATCTACGTTCATTTAGGGTATCCAGGTTTATTATTTTATTATTTCAAATAAGGAACTGAACTCAGTGGTAATCAAAAACGGTTTAAGGCCTAATACATCGGATACCCATAAAGGCGGGAAAAGTGTTCAACTTTTTAAAGTATCTGGGATCAACAGTTTCAAATTCTTTGGTGGGTCTGGGCTCGATCAAGTTATCAACGACAAAGCCATTTTTGACCAAGGGACTTATACATTCCTGCAATGAACGGCGATAGCTGTGCATTTCTATGGGTACGCCAAAGCCATTCCAGGTGCACTTTACTGCTTCTACATCAAAATAACGCCGTGATTTGAAATAGTTGTATTCAAAAAAGGGATGTTCGATTGATATGACTAATTGACCTCCAGGTTTGAGCACCCTATGAAATTCTTTAATGGTTAGGGTCCAGTTTTCAACATAATGCATAGCCAATGCACTTAACACGGTATCAAAGGATCTATCTGCTAAAGTTTGAAAGGGTAATGCAAGGTCCTGTATAAAAAACTTTGCCTCCGGATTACGCGCTTTGGCATATTTGATCATTTTGGGACTCGCATCGAACCCTGTCACATCGGCGCCCATAGATAACAGAATCTCTGAGTATTTTCCTGGGCCACAAGCCGCATCCAGGATGGTTTTTCCTTTGGCATCACCGATGAGTGCTAGCATATTGGGTCGATTATAAAAGGCATTATGCGGTTTATGGTCGATGTGTTCGTTGTAATATGGTGCCAGACGCTCGTAGGCTTGCCTGATTTTATCGCTAATCATGAAGCAGATTCACTTTTAGATCTAGCCAAAGAAACTCCAGAAAACAGGATCCATCCTGCTAATGAAAAAGTGAAAATTCTAAATCCGGTTAGGCTGATAAAGTCAAAACCAGTAACTAAGCCCAGCGTCGATAGTAGAAGTATAGTAATTCCGAAGTAGCCAATCCATTTTGGTAGTTTGCTTTCCGCTACAATGATTCCCGAATATAAAAGGATAGAAATACAGCTGGCAATAATGAAAATATAATCTAACCCTTTGTTCACGCTGAAGCTGAAGTTCGCGATTGGCCGGATTATGTTTGCTTCTTGATCCAGACGATCAGCATATTGACCCAGAAAATAAGGTAAGGCCAAACCGTTAAACAATGCGGCAAACATAGCGGCTATTAGCCCAAAACCCATGATCATGAGAGCCAGTTGGGAGATTTTATGTTTATCACTAAGCTTTTGGGAGAGGCCATAAAACCCAAACAGAATTAGTGGTAGACTAGCTATTGCAAGGGTATGAGCCGTAATCATCATATTTGATAAGTCTACAATGCGCTGTAAGCTGCCTCCGGAGGGATGGAGGACCATAGTTACAATCACGAGAAAAGAGCCGGAAAGCAGTGAAATGCTAGAACTGCGGTGAAGATGATGTTGCATAGGTTTTCTGTTAAATTGAAGTTTAAATGTCCTTCTTCTTTCAGAAAACAGCACTTGATCGAAATCAAGAAAGAACCCTTATGTTTTAGAAAATCGGTTACGTACCCTGCTTAGGGTTTCGGGGGTGATTTTTAAATAGGAGGCTATTACTTTTTGTGGGAACAACTGTATCAAGTGGGGTCTTCGCTCCATGAGAAAATGATATTTTTGATCTGGAGTGTAGTTATGGTCGAAAAACTCCACTCGCGAGGTAGATTCTTCCAGGATCTTTCCCATTTGAAAAAATGACTGAGATTTGGCGATCAGTCCATGGATGCTTTCAATTGAAAGTTGGTAAACTTCTGAGTCGCTATACACTTTAATAATATATTCGGACGGCTTCCGTGTGGCAAAACTCTTATGATTCAGCAGCCAGTCGCCAGGGCCATTTAGATCCACGATAACTGCATTATGTGTATCATCATTATAGAATTGTATAGCTGCTCCTTTGATCAGGAAATAGATCGAAGAACATACCTCTTTTTCCTTCAGGATAATTTCTCCCTCTTTCAGGCTTAACTGTAGTAGTTCGGTTTCAAGCAGCTTGAAGTCATCTTGTGAGTATTTGCCATTTTCATTTAGATGATCAATCAGTTCCTTTTCCATCTGATCAAAGTAAGAGGTTTAGATCACAAAGACTAAAACGTAAGTAATCATTCGTATGGTCGGTGTTCCACTTCACCTTAAGCTTGAATTTATAGCTTTTTTTCAACATCACTTTTGCTTACATTCCAATCTAAAAAGCTGTTGAAAGTGAAGCCACCATTTACACCGTTAAATAGGCTTAAGGATTTTTCCAAGAGCTTTGTTGCCGCTTCATCGTTAGATTGGGCTCTTTGAATTAAGCCCATGTAATAATAGGTATCCGCAAAGTTTTCGTTCGATTTTATTTGTTGCTCGAAGGCAGTGAAAGCTTTTATGAGTTGGTTGTTTTCATAGTGTAAAATACCTAATACATGAAAATCAAATGAACCCACGAAATAGCCCTGAGCTTCATAACTATCTATAGCCGTAGATACTAGTTCTATTGCTTTTGTCAAATTACCTTTCTGCGCATAGGTTAGTCCTAATAGCATTTTCATTTCCATGTCTCCACCAGGAGTGGATCTTGGTGGGCCATTTAGCGAGTAGTAATATCTTTCTAAATCTGAGATGCAAGCCTCGTAGCTTCTATGTGAGAAATACCAGTAAGCTCTATAACACAAATAGCTTTCAGGGTCAATGGCAATTGCCTTATTGAGCAACTCTACACCTTGTTTGAGTAGTCCTCGCTTAAAATAAGGAACGGATTTTTCATAGTAGGCCCAGGCGTAACCAGGTCCTATGTCGATGGCAGCATCAAATAGGATTTGTGACGCTTTACTTCCCTGCTTGTAAGTAACTGCTCTGTAACTCAACTCACAAGCTATTCGCTCACCGCTGTTTTCATCATAAATCAGACAATTGCCTTGGCCTTTTACAGTGGGTAAAAGTGGGTTAAAGACTAATAAGGCAAGCAATAGTTTACTGAAGTACGTTTTCAATTCTTCCATTTACAATTTTGAAATTGATGAATTTGACTAAATCCAAATGAGTATCTTGGGAATAAGCATGACTCCATCCCTCCAGATTCTGAATAATTTCAATAACATGTTTTTTCAAACTTTCAGGACAGGCTTTATGGGAAAAATTCCAATCTAAGGATTCAGCTCTAAATCTGCCTGCCTGATTTTGACAGTTGACAATAAAGCGGATCGTAACATAACCGTTGAAGGATTCAAATTCAGGTTTAAACGTGAATCTTTTCAGACATGCTGATACGATTTTACTTCTGTCACCTTTATAAGCAAGTGCTTTTCGCCTGGTTACTATTTTAGTCGAATCACACAGTTTGAAGGACGGGTCATCAACGGTTCGATCGAAAGGGATATCTCCGATATCGTGGCTATACGTTTCTTTTGAATCCGTTTCATTGATGTTTCCTTGACATCCCCAAGCTACGAGAGCAACTAAAAGTAAATGGCCATTGGGTTTCATTATTGAAAAGCAGGTGGTTTCAAACAATGATAAATGTTTGATTTTCCTGAAGAAGTGAGCAGGTAACCTTTAACACTTTTTTAACAAGATGTAAAGGCTGTGATCAACACGCAAGAAGTGGGTGTTTTGGTTAAGGGGCTTCCCTTAAATTTTGCAGACTCTAAAAACGTAGATACTGTAGTTTATCCTTTTTTATATAAGCGGTACCTTCCTTCCACTTCACTTTCACCCAGACATCTTTAGTGTCTGAAAAGGAGAGACGATGCCCTTTATCCAGAATGTCCACCACCTCCGAACCAGCCGACGGCCCACTCATCAGATAGGTATCTGATGAGGTTACGATGGCTCTATTGTAATCACGACCAAAGTTCAAGGTATAGAAAAGTCCGGCTAGCAAGATTACCATAACAATAGCAGGTGCAATAGGGGACAGTTTCAATTGGACTTTAAGCCGGTAAACCAGGGCCAGCATGAGAATGGCAAGAGCCAGCAGGGCAAAGACAATCACATTGTAGTATTTGTAGAAATTGGTGAGAAAGAAATCATAATCTGTAAAGGCATACCCTTCGAGACTTTTTTTAGTTGCCATTGCTTCCATTTTAGTCAGCGCCCTGCGGTCGGAAGTTTTGAGATAATAGGTATTAAGATAATACAAGGCACCGCTGTAGTCGTTGAGTCCTTCGCGGATGAAGGCCATTTTCAATAGCATGGATGGACTGGAGGCATTTTCTACTTCAAGAAGATAATCGTAGATCTCAAATGACTCCGTGTATTTTTTTGCCTCAAAAAGTGAATCTGCGTGGATCAGTTTCTGCTTTGAAGTGGTTTGCCCAACACATAGTAAAGGGCATAGAAAAAAGAAAAATATAAAGGTGGATCTTTGCATCGCGTGCAAATATATAATGTTGATTGGATTTTTAAGAAAGGACAAACATCTGATTACTTAAGTGGTTAGATAATAAGTTGAAAGTTTTTTTAGGAGGTTGTTTTGGTTTTTCTAACAGGCCTGCTACATTTGCAACTCCATAAAAAATAGCCCCGAAAAAGGGCTTTTTTGTTTAGAAGATCCGATAGCTCAGCTGGTAGAGCATCTCCCTTTTAAGGAGAGGGTCCTGGGTTCGAGCCCCAGTCGGATCACTCAAAACCCTGGCATTTTCGTCAGGGTTTCGTTTTTCGGATCATTTCTTTTCAACCCTCTTGAATCACGAATAATAGCGGACATTTAAAACAACTTAGTCGATTACTAATACCTCTTGCGATGTGCTTGTAGAAATAAGCTTGAAGCTCAGTTTTTCCATTTCTCGTTTAAAACTCTGCGGGTCCTCCGCTTCAAAGGTAAAATCGAAATCATATATCCCGGTTAGATTGGTTTTGTTAATAAACGGATGATCTACTGATCGTGATAGGAAAGGGTTAAGATATTCGTTTATGAAATCATCCAAAATCTTTTACGTTGTCTCCCTAGTCTTTTTATGGTGTTATTGGATTCAGAAATCGTCACCTCTGTGCTGAGGTTAACGAAGGTAACCAGATCTGCATCAACGGTAATTTCATCGAGCATAAACGGAACCAGTGCGGAAGACACTCCCCGGTTCGTTCCTTCTATAGAACCGGAAAATTTAGAATACATTCGGAAGGTTCGGTCTGCATAAGGATGAGTAGTGTTAAAACTATATTCGTACCTTATAATGGTGAATATGGTCAGGAAAACGGCAATTCCAATGGACAACCCGACGACATTTATAATGGTATATGCTCCATTTTGAATTAAGCTTCTTCTGGTGATCGTTAAGATGTTCTTAAGCATATAGCCTTTTTCTTTTGACTACTATGCTGGATCTAAATGGTTACAGATTGGGCAAACCTGATTCGTCGTTGATCCTGTTTTGAGACGGGAAGGTATATTGATAGGTCTTCTCACCACAGGTTACCAATGGTATCTATCCAACTTAGTTGTATTCATTCGCCTGAATCTATTTGTGAAAATAGAACTGCAAAAATGGCTAAATAAGCCTTTTGAAGGCCTACCACCTAAAGTCACTAATCTAGCATAGGGTTCTTTTCAAAACATCAATAAAAACGCTTGATTTTGCATAACTTCACCTTCTTGCAGTCCGTCTTAAATTATTTAGGACAGTATTGATCTGGTGATATGTTTCTTGAAATTGTTATTTTTAACAAAAAAAGGAAACGTATTGAATTACACTATCTTCAAAGATCGATTTTATAGCTATAGAATATTTTCTTTGAATGACATCAAAAAGTCATTTCCGGACTTTGATTCTCGCAGATTGGTAGAGTGGCAGCAAAAGGGCTACATCCTGAAAGTGATCAATCGATGGTACGTATTCACTGACGTTGAAGTGGATGACAATATGAAGCTCTGGATCGCCAACAGGATTTATCAGCCGTCCTATGTTTCACTCGAATCTGCCTTATCCTACTACAATCTGATACCGGAGGCAGTATATACCATCACCTCATTGACCAGCAATAAGACCATTTCCTTTGATACCCCTAAAGGAACCTATGCTTATCGACACATCAAGCCTTCAGTATTCTTTGGCTACCAGGTGATCGAATGGCAGGGATTTCCCTTAAGAATGGCCGAGTTGGAAAAGGTATTTCTTGATTATCTCTATCTCAATACCAACATAAGCTCTGAGCCAGACCTGGATGGCCTTCGTCTAAGTACCGATGATCTAAAAGAAAAGATCAGTTTAGACAGGTTCAATAACTATCTCGCACTTTTTGATAGTAAAGCCTTAAGGGCAAGGGCTACTCATTTGCTAAACTACCTGGATATATGTTAAGCCTTACTGAAATAGTGAAATACTATCCTAATCACCTGAAAGGCTTCAAGCGGTTTATCATCAGAGAATACTTGCAATACAAAATACTGCAAGTGGTGTTTGACAATAGCGCTTACGCGAATAAGTTGTGTTTTCTTGGAGGCACATGCCTCCGGTTAGTACATGAAAACACCCGCTTTTCTGAAGACCTGGATTTTGATAACTTCGATTTATCTGAAGAAGACTTTGAATCTATTTCATCGGTGATTGGTAAAGGCCTAGAAAAAGAAGGCTATGAAGTAGAGATCAAGAATACCTATAAGGGAGCTTTTCACTGCTATATCAGGTTCCCGGAATTACTCTTTAAAGAAGGACTGAGTGGCCACAGGGAAGAGAAAATACTCATTCAGTTGGATACTGAACCTCAACACTTCGGTTTCGATCCAGGGCTACACATTCTCAATAAATTTGACGTATTCACCGAAATCCTGACTACCCCACAGGACATCCTGCTGGCACAAAAGTTCTATGCCATCCTCAACCGGAAAAGGGCCAAAGGTCGGGACTTTTTTGATGTGGTATTCCTACTCGGCAAAGGCATCAAGCCGAATTACGACTACCTAAAAATGAAGAAGGGTATTGATTCACCCGATACACTAAAAGAAGCTGTGCTCACTCATTGTCAAAATTTAGATATGACTGCAATGGCCAAGGACGTGGCTCCTTTCCTCTTCCAACCAAATGATGAAAAGAAAGTGAGGTTGTTTTTTGAATATGTGAGGCAAGTGGGGTTGTAGTTAGGATGCACTTAGGAATTGTTTTGAGATGAAAATCTTTTTTACTAGAGAAATCCTAGTTTGGCCCTATCATGCTCGAATAGCCTTACATTATCAAAGAAATTTTTGCTTGGCTTTTAGTTGTATTGAGTAAGCGACTGAACGAATACGCAAAAAAGACGGAGTTAGGGATGTTGACTACAAGGTGGTGGAGGGTAGGTAGGCCTATGTAAATGCAAATGGCTGGTTTGCAGCCTGTTTACAAAATGAAGAATTTTAAAAAAATTGAAAGAGTAAAATTTGATTGACTCCAACTTCGGTTTTTTCTAACTTTGCGGCTTCTATAAAGAATGGGATAGTCATCAATGATCTGGTAACTTGGTCAACTTTCCAGGCCCCGTAGTTCAATGGATAGAATAGAAGTTTCCTAAACTTTAGATACAGGTTCGATTCCTGTCGGGGCTACTAGAAATCAACCAACTTCTTAGCCTGGTCCTTGAGCAGTGTATTGTAAAGTGAGTTGGTGATCGTACCGTTTTCCAGATGACGGTCTATTTGAGCCAGCTTAGGTTTTAAGGCCAGAACATTGGTGCCACAGTAGTTGAAAATATCAGTTAGGTGGCTAAGGGCAAGCCCGGCACCCTGAACACCTGAACTTACCCCAACTAAAGCACATTTTTTATCAGTAAAGGTGTCTGGGAATTTTAGTCCATCGATAAAAGCCTTTAAAACACCGGGAAAAGAACCGTTGTATTCGGGGACCACAAATACAAATTTGCCAGCCTCAACCATAAGTTCTCGATACTTATTGAATTTCTCGTTTTTACCGGAGTTCTCGTATAGTGCACTTGTTGTAAAATCACTAGGTAAATCCTTTAGATCAATAATTTCGGCTTTCTGGCCTAATTCCTCTAATAGTGATTTGTAGATGCCCACGATCTCCATTGATACCGAGTCATTCCTATTTGTTCCGCAGATAACGACTATTTTCTCCATGTTATTCTCTAAAAATAAGTTTCCCACTTCCTTCCATAGAAACATCCAACACCGGTGGTATTGTTTTGGTGTAAATGACATTTCCATTAGAAATAATTCTTCCTGATAAACTCTCAAGGGCATGAACCACTATGTCGTTGGTTCCACGTTGAAATATTTCGACTTCGTCAGCCTCCAGTTCGGAACCATCAAAACGGCCATCACCTGAAGCGAAACCAATTATTAACTTTTTTGTATAACCAGCTATCTTAAAATTCGATACGTCATTGTTGGATATTTGGATAATTCTGCTGGAAACTACGAGGTCAAAATCCCCACTGTGATCTTTAGATATCATCTTAAAATTATCAAAAGTTAACTCTTCATTAGACTTGACAATACCACCCCCATTCTGGCGAATTTCGGTCAGCTCCGGACTAGTAATTATAACTTCGGGAAAGTTATAATCTCTAACCCATCTACAGCCATTGTCGTCGGCGAGAATGAGCCTATCATTGACTATCTCAAACCTGACGTTGGGTAAAAGGTTTTCACCCGTGGTAATAGTAATACTGCGATCAGAGTCAGTTCTTAGCGTTACAATAAACTCATCATTAACTTCAATCGAGTTGAAAATATCCAATTTGGTACTGAAGGTGATGACATCACCAGCAGACTTTAAACAGTCCGGAGCGTCCGGGTCGTTACAGCCGAATACTAATGAAGCTAAAATGATCAGTAATACTTTCTTCATTTCAGTCGATATCCAATAGCAAATTCTCCTGCTTCAGCCTTGGCGGCGTGTGACTTCAATGCAACGGAACCAAAAAAATGATCTCCGAAATAGCGTCTTAAGCCAAGTCTAAGATAAATAGGGTCAAAGACGCTATAAGGATCGTATATGTAATAGCCGGCTTGCGAAATAATAGAGAGTGTATTGATCATTAATTCATGGCTCAGTGCCAAGCCAATTCTGTTGAAATCAGGGTCTTCGCCTTCAGGCAGAAAATAATCCTCGTCTTTGAAATTCTTTAACGATTCCGAATAGAACCACTCCAAACCCAAACCCAGCTTACTTTTTCTATTGAGCGTTTTATCCGCAAACGCTGATACCACAAAGAATGGATCGGTGCCAGTGTTAATCCTAACCGCTTCATGTGCACCGCCTGCAATGGAGAAGGTGAATCCTATGTCCTTACTGGCAAGCTTATCTTCATTATGTGATCTGTATTCAATAGGTTTTGGGTCTAAGTAGTATTGAACGCCGAAATTCAGGCTGAAGACGTTGATCCCTGAATTAGGCTTTTTTAAAGCCGCATTAGAAAAATGGGTCATCGACAGCGAGGAGTAAAGCCCCCAGCGATCTCTAATTTTGTATTGGTATAGAAACTCAAAAAGCACGCCTGCGCTTAGGTCCGTACTTATTACATTATTCTTGTTGTTCGTCTCCCGGTCGTATTTCTCACTGTTATAAGCCAGACCGAAGCCGATTTTATAGGCCAGTTGACTGCGTTTTTTCTTATCACGAGTTAGGTAAAACTGGTAGTGAGGGATGAGCGAAAAGTTACTTCCTAGTACTTCGTTATTGTAATTTATGTATGTAGCCGTTAATCCTACGTCCGGATAGTTATATCTGGCGTGCCAGGTTTCGGTACCATCGGTCTTCTGATTTAGGCTAAGCCTTAATCCCCAGGGGTGCTCAGTGATCAGGTGGGAAATCTGTTCCTTATGCTCAAAGATTGAGCCTCGCATGTAGTCAATGCTGAATACCTGTCGACCCCC
>JBCCOE010000082.1:0-19510 GCA_039025475.1 Bacteroidota bacterium
CATGACCCCATTGAAAATAGACAGAGCCAGTTCAATGAAAATAATAGAGAAAACTAAGGAGATCGATGTAAGTAAGATCGTCTCACCTAGAAACTGATATACAAGCTGTGGTTTCTGAGCTCCCATTACTTTTCTAACCCCTACCTCTTTGACTCTTTTGGTAGCCCGAGCCGTAGCCAAATTGGTGAAATTAAAACATGCAATAGTCAAAATAAAGATCGCTATTATGGCAAAAATCCGTATGTTGTTTATGTTTCCCGAGGCCTCATCTCCTCTTATTCCCTGCGTGAAATGAATCTCTGCCAGCGGTTGAAGCCAATCTCCCATGACATCAGGATTGTATACCTTTTTTCTCAACTCCGTGAAGTACTTGTCTATTCTCTTTTCAAGTTCTCCCGACACTACTGCAGAATTCATCAGAAAGTAGGAGGAGTAGTTCCAGCTATCCAGACTAGAGAGGAATTGATCTTTAGGGTAGTCAAATTGACTTTCGACTACATCTCCAATGGTTTCGAAGGGTACCATATAGGAAAACCGTAGGTGAGAATTAGAGGGAATGGATTCAAACACTCCGGTGATGGTTAGGTCATAACTGTTATCAAAATTGATCGTTTTACCAAGTGGATCTTCATTTGGAAAAAAGTCATTAGCAACCTCTGCCGATATAACTATTGAAAAGGGTTCAGCAAGTACTTTCTGAACATCTCCACGTAATAAGCGAATAGAAAAGATAGAAAAAAAATCCCGATCACCGAGAGCGAGGTATTCAGAGGGCAGTACGACATCCCCATTTTTTAAGAGTGGCTCTTCCTCGAATATACTGTAGCGGGTAAATCTCTCTATTTCAGGAAAGTAATCGGTCATGGCAGGGGCAAACCCTGGGGGTGTCCAGGTCTGCATACGAACCGTGCCGTCTTCACTTTTATAGCGGGGAATATAACGATAAATAGCATCCTTATTTTCATGAAACCCCTCATATCCTATTTCGAATTGAATATAGAGAGCGATCAAAAAACAGCTTGCCAAGCCGGCGGCTAAACCAAAAATATTGATGAGACTGTAGCCCAGCTGCCGCCTCAAATTACGAACAGCGACAATTGTGTAATTACGTATCATATCCATATTAGTAGGGAAGTAAAATTTTCTTTTCGATAAAAGTCGTGGAGCTGAAAAAAGTACAAATCCAAAGGCTTTACGATTAGCCACAAAATTTGAATTGTTTTTTCTGAGATGAACATAGTGTTCAAAAAAGTCACCTTCGATTTCATCACTAAGGTGTTCAGGGCAAAGTGCTGAGAGTAAATTTGTAATCCATTTAGGAGGTAATTTCGTCATTGACTAGAATTTCTTTGCAACAGTGAAGAAACCTGCATACCTCTATAATTTCATATTTAGTTTGTTCATTTTAGTATATTTTCCATATATGTAAAAAATATAAAGATACGAGTATAAGACTACTTATGTCGAAAAAGGTTGCACAAGTTCAGCGTAATTTCTGACCCTTGTTGACCAATCTCTGTAATTCTTAAAACTGCTCATTTAACCTAACTAACATTCGTTATAAATAACTATATTTAAAGCCTTTAAAAAACTATAAATGGCGTATTCCCGGATAGCAGGCATCGGTCATCATGTGCCTGAGCGTATTGTAACCAATGACTACCTCTCCACTATTATTGATACCAACAATGATTGGATCATTGAGCGGACAGGTATAAAGGAAAGAAGATTTATTGACCCAGATAAGGACACTGTGGCCAACATGGCGGCAAAAGCGAGTAGAATGGCCATGGAAAGAGCTGGTGTCAAGGTCGAAGAAATAGAATTTATTGTATTTGCTACTATAACATCTGACTATTACTTTCCTGGTTCCGGCGTTTTATTACAACGAGAATTAGGTTTAGAAAGTATTCCGGCCATGGACATAAAAAACGCATGTTCCGGGTTTATTTATGCGCTATCAACAGCAGATCAGTTCATTAAAACAGGTATGTATAAAAAGGTCTTGGTCATAGGTGCCGAGATACAATCCACGGCTTTGGATTTAACCACCAGAGGTCGCGGAACCGCAGTGATATTTGGTGACGGCGCCGGTGCGGCTGTTCTCGAGGCCTCTGAAGAGCCAGGTATATTATCAACACACCTTCATTCTGACGGTCGCTTTGCAGAAGAATTGTATGTAAAAGACCCCGGTAGTAGTAGACCACATGAAGAAAGACAGCCTGAACAGATATTAGACACTTCAGGGTTTAAAGTATATATGAACGGCAATTTAGTTTTCAAACATGCCGTAGTCCGTTTTATGGAAGTGATCAACGAAGCGCTTGATGCTAATAACGTGACCAAGGATGATATTGATCTTTTAGTTCCTCATCAAGCGAATTTGAGAATAAGCAATTATATACAATCGAAACTAGGTCTGACAGATGAAAAGGTATATAATAACATTATGAGGTATGGTAACACCACAGCAGGATCTATACCAATTGCGATGAGTGAAGCCTGGGAAGAACTTAAAATCAAAGAAGGCCAACTCATTTGTTTGGCAGCATTCGGAAGTGGCTTCACTTGGGCTTCCGCACTCATAAGATGGTAGTTAGAAAATAAGCAAATGAAAACCACTCAATACAACCCAAGCACGTTGGAAGTAGCTTTTGCACAAGCTATCGAGGACTTACAAAATCATATCGAAAAAAAGATTCCCGAAAACGAAATTATTAAGATCGATAATAAAATGTCCGAAGATAATCCTTTAGTAAAGTTTTACTTGTTGGACAATGATGGGGACCCACATGAAGTAGTTTTAAAGATTATTCAAAGTCCCGATAAGTTTTAGATCATCTTTTTGCGCTATTTAATATGCCTATCAAGCTTGTTTCGCTTCCATCAAAACCAGTAAGATCTATATCCATTTCTTGTCCTTTGAAAAATCTTGAAAGTGATTTTTTATTAAGTTTTACTCTAAATAATTTGCACATGGACAAACCAAAATAATATAGGGAAGGTTTATTTTGGAATTCATCGTATCTAGAATCTGAATTATAAGCTCCTTGATAATCAGCTTTAGTAAATCTAGTTCTGTATTTTTTTAGCAGCGTCACCTTACCGTCAAACAAAACTTGAAAGTAGCCTTCAGGTTCAGATTGACATTTCATGGGAGTAAAAGTAACAAAAGTCAATATACGAGACTCACTCTCTATTTCTATAGAATTAATTTCGCTAATTTCAATATATATGACTCGATCAGATTCTATAAAAATAAATTCATCTTCAAATTTATTATAGTTCCCTTTTGAAAATTCTATTGTTGATCCGTTTCTCAGATACAATACCCCACTTTTCCAATGCTCAAATAAATAGGGTGTGCCTTTGACCCCTTCGTATCGGTTATCAAATGTCCGAACAACACCGCTCGCACCTCCAATCGCCTCTAAGTTATTTCTTGCAACATTTCCGTACATGTCTTCCTGCCCATAGCAGCAGCAAGAAAACGCATACAAAATAGAAAAATAGACTAATTTCATTTAACTAATATTCTTCTATGCACGACACTATTATCTGTTTCAATTTCAATAATATAAGAACCTTTATTTAGCTTGTTGGGAAGCTCAATAATCTTTTGACGCGAAACCTCATTATATCTGCTTACTAGTTTTCCATATGGTCCGAATACTTGTAACCTTTTTATATTTACATCAGCTGGATTCAGAAGTTTAACTACTCCATTACTTGGATTTGGATACAAAATCAATGACGGCTCAACTTTAACACTAGGAATACCTGTAATAGGTTCACCAATCGCAATATTGTCTACCAGCCAGCCCCATCCATAGCCGAAAGCATCACTGACCAGTCTAAATCTTATCAAAATATCGTTATCAGAAGAATTTGGCAGATCTATCGTTTTTCTTCTAAACAGTTCGGTGTTGCCATTGGCTAGCGAATTCGTGTCAACTATAGCAGAGTTATACGTGGTCAACCACATTTCATCATCTCTAGAGTCATACCCATCTTCTATGCTTGACCAGTTTATACCATTGTCCTCAGAAAACTCAACAACTACATAATCTTTGAATTCCTCCGACGGGAAAATAGTATTTGTTCCAGGCTCAACAAGAACAATTTCATCAAATGAGAGGCTTAAAGGTCCATTTCTTGTGGTTATAGGTCTGATTAAGAATGCCAAGGCATCAGTATCGTTGCTATAAGGGTGCTCAGAGTTAAGCGAATTCCCAACAAATCCGACCTCAGAAGAAATACTCCAATCCAGTAGGGCAAAATCATCAAAACCCAAGTTTTGCTCAAACGTTTGAGAGTAACTGGTAACGCTCTCCCCAAAATCAATAAACTCAACACTGTAAATCGGTGTCTCCGATGAATTATTAGCTAATGCATTATCAATCGCTTCAATTGAATATGATACGACCGCGGAACTACTAAACATTGAATTGGAAATGGGTAATACACCCTTGTATTCATTAGGTGATATTTCCTTCATAGCAATATTGATAATCTCTTCGTTAACAATAAAAGTAGCAAATACTGTATCCAAGCCAGAAATATCAGATACATTCGTCTTAATTCTCAGGCTATCATTATTAATAAAGGCAAACTCGACAGGTTTGTGATCAATTAAAGGTGGATCTAAATCAGGGCCAACAGAAAATGTATTAAATTCGTTAGGGGCATTGACTGGCAGGGTATAAGTTCTTTTTGTTCCATTCTCCACTACCCTGATGTAATACGATATCTGCCGCGATGCACCAGTAGGTGGTATCGATGCAGAATATAAACCCATGTGAGAGTCCTCATTCATTAAAAGCACGTTTTGACTTTCAAATTCATCTTCACTATATACCAAAGCCACTTCGCTTAATGTTGTATCTGATTCCACCACTGTTTCAATTAAAATGGGCACATCTAATGGCTCAAAAATTGAAATAGGTTGATGCTCAATAAAGGTATATAACCAACCCATCTCATAAAATATTGATAATCCTAATTCTCCCGGATCATGACTAGCTTCCGCCTGACCAATTTGCGGAGTCATTAAAGAGTTTGAACTACCCGGTGGATATAGCTGTTCATCCAAATGTGCGATACTAGACCCTCCAGAAAAAGGGGCTGGCGCAAAGAGTTGAGGTAAATTACCCTTAATGATTGAGCTATTAAAAAACAATTTCCCACTTTCCAGTTGTTCCTTAAGTTCGGAAGATGGATTCGCAAAAATTGATGAGTCAATTAAGAGTTGATTAAGGTCATTTACCACAAAATAATCGTAAATAACTGGTTGTGAAGAATTTATAGATGATCCCCATATACCCTGAACCGCATTGGCAAAAAATGAATCTGAAAAACCAAGTCCGTGTCCGAGCTCATGGAGAACCACACTAACTAAATCCGTTGTTCCAGCAGGGGTATTTCCATCTGTCCCAAAATACCAATCGATTTCACTATTAAAGTTGGCATTTATATCTGATTGATTGCTAGGGTTAAGCTCTTGCCTCGCCAGCTTCTCAGCTAACGCAACCGGATAAACTATTCCGTCCAGTGGAGCTCCATCAAAATCGCTATAGAACCTGGCAGGACCAGCGTTTCCGAGTACACCAGCACTTAGTTGAGACCAACTTGCCGATATTCTTATTGGTACTTCAGAGAAAAGGAGTTCAGACCATATGTCAACGGCGTATTGGAAAGCATTTCTAGCTTCGGTTGTAAAACCAATATAGTTAACTATAAATCTAGCAGATTTTTTACTTGCCTTTCTGGCATTTTTGATAGCAGTACGTGGTATGTACTTAGTGTGATAGTTTGTTGTAGAATGGTAGCAAATTGTGTTGATGCCAGGATATGATCGCTGAGCGACAAGGTTAGAGGTATGTATTAAAATAATAAATAGAGTTAGTATTCTAGTCACATTATAGGTATTTAAAAAGGTTGATGACTAGGGTCATCAACCTTTTTAGAAATAGTATCAATAACCTGGATTCTGATCCAAAGCGCCATTAGGATCGTCTTCAATATCCGGGATAGGTAACACCCAGAAGTTCTCGCTGGTAACGGATGGCTTAATAGTCTGAATGTTACCGAAACGGATAGCGTCGAACCACTCATGACTACCCTCAAAGGCTAGCTCTAATAACTTTTCACTTTGTATTTCTGTCAAAAGTTGCGTTGCATCAGTAGCCGTAGACGGTGGAGTCCCTGCCCTGTTCTTAATAGTATTTAATGCCTCTCTGGCTTGATCAACAGTACCTGCCCCCCTGGCGAGAGCCTCGGCCTTGATCAAATAAATCTCAGCTAAGCGCATAATATAAGTAGGATCATCTCCAATTGTTAGATTTGGATATTTAGCTACTTCAGGCCCTTCGGCTGCTATATTAATTGATACAGATTCTCGTGGATCGCCATCGATCGCATCCAAAAATGCTTGCGTCGGAGCATAATCATATCTGCCCTGCCCAAAAGGCGAACTTGGCGTAAGAATAAAAAGGCTATGACCCGAACCTTCTATTTGACTCGCGAACATCGCAAATATCAACTCAGAAGAGTTTAGTCTATTCGTAAAAATATCATCATAGCTTCCTTCAAGTGCAACAGCCGTGCTACCAATGACCTGATCCGCAAGCTGATTAGCCATTTCATACTCTTCCATATACAGAGCTACCCGTGCCTTCATTGCCCTAGCCGAAAGCTTCGAGGCAAAGTAACTTACTGAATAATCAGGGGCACCGGCTATCGCCAAGTCAAGATCAGACATTATTGAGCTATAAACCTCTTCTACAGTTGACCTTGGTAAATCTGAATTAGTGACTTCTCCAGGTTCCAGTCGCAATGGAATACCCAAATCAGAGCTCCTATCCCAAAATCTTCCCCAAAATCTTAACGCATCGAAATGGGCTAAACCTCTCAAAAAATGTGCTTCTGCTATTATCTCGACCTTTCGAGTAGGATCTGTAAATAATCGATCTTCCAAGGCACCTACTAAAGTAATAACGTTAGTTGACCGATTGGCTAGTTCATAAACATCGTCAAATGTATTGGCAACGGTATTGTTTTCAACGGCCACGGTATTGGTTTCCGCCTCAAACGTGATGTTACGTGTAGTTATATTCGTACTTCCCATATATCCACTAAGGATCGGCCCATATATTACCTGCATCCTAGAATAATATCCATCCTGGTTCATAGCAGCATAAGCCCCTGATAAAACACTTTCCGCATCTTGAGGCGTTAAAACTGCGTTCTCTGATCCGGAATTATTAGGATCAGTAGTTTCTAGTGTATCGAAAAGGCTACATGAATAGAAGCTTAGAGACACAAAAAACACTAATAATATTTTTGAATTTCTTTTCATCGTGCTTGTTTTAAAGTCCTAGTTTAACACCAAAGGTATAGGTCTTGCCACCAGGGTAGGTTACATTATCCACCCCTTGAGCAGTACTAACATTTTGACCAAATGTGTTCACCTCGGGATCGGCTCCAGAATAATCCGTTAACGTCCATAAGTTCACACCCTGAGCAAAAACATTGATACTTCTTATGAAAGTATTAGCCAGTAATGACTGGGGCAATTCATAAGACAGGTTTAGTGTTTTTAGACGTATATAGGAACCATCTTCCACATTAAAAGAACTATTTCGTTCATTTTGATTGGGGTCGCCAGCCGCCACTCTTGGCAAATCAGTATCTCTATTATCAGGAGTCCATCTATTCATTACCTCCGCATAGACATTACTTGTATTTTCCATTACAGCTTGCTCCTGCCTGGTAAAGTTGAAGATTTCATTGCCCTGGGTAAACTGAAAAAATGCAGATAGTGTAATCCCTTTGTAACTAAAGGTATTGGTAAAACCCCCGAAGAAATCAGGCTGGGCATTACCTATTACGGTTTGATCCCCCCCACTGGTTATTCTTCCGTCACCATCTAAATCGGCATATCTAAAATCTCCAGGAGCAGTTCCGGACGTTTGATAGATTCCTGTGGATGATCCTAAATTAAGTGCATCTAGCTCCTCTTGAGTCTGAATAATCCCTTCAACAACATATCCGAAAAACGATCCCAAGGGCTCACCTTCACGTACGATACTTTGATTGAATCCTGTTGCGGCAATGTCTTCACCATCAACTAATTTCAAAACTTCATTTTGGTTAAAAGCTATGTTCCCTGACATAGTCCATATGAAATCGTTAGACCTTATTAGATCACCGGATATCTCAACTTCTATTCCCCTATTTTCCATTTCTCCAACATTCTGACTTACACTATTAAAACCAGAACTTCTTGGCAAAGGAGCTGTAAGCAATATGTCTTCCGTTTTATTGTAGTAATAGTCTACTGAACCCTTTATTCTGGCGTTGAAAAAACTAAAGTCGACTCCAAGATCGTACTTCGTGGTGGTTTCCCACTGGAGCTCAGAGTTGGCCACTTGAGATGGAATTGTACCTCCACCACCAGCATAGGCAACTCCACCACCAAACTGTGCTAATGAAGCAAAGTTGCCAATTTTGTTGTTCCCGGTAAGCCCCCAGCTTGCCCTGAGCTTTAAATCATCAATAAAGCTATTTCCACTAAGAAAATCTTCTTGGCTTATTCGCCATCCAACACCTACGGATGGAAACACTCCATACTGGTTATCTTCTCCGAAACGCGAAGAGCCATCCGTTCTTACGGTTCCATTAAATAAGTATCTATTCTTAAAGCTATAGCTGGCTCTTCCAAAAAATGAGTTCAGCCCCCATTCAGTAGCATTTCCTGTTGTAGATATAGGGGTTGCAGCACTATTAAGAGTAGTAAGTATGTCATTAGGAAAACCGGTAGCCCCGGCAGATGCATCGAGCCTTGTAAAAGTCTCCCATGAAGCTCCTCCTAAAACACTTAGTGTATGTTCTTCTCCCAGGTCGAAGTTATATGTTGCTGTGAAATCTACAAGGGTTTTAATCGCCTCCTCAAAACCTCTCTCAGCGTATCCGAAACCAAAGAGACCTCCACCAAAAGTATACGAAGGCCAGTACATATCCCGGAGAATATTCACGTAGTCAATACCAGCGGAACCCCTCAATTTGAGGTTTTCAATGGGCTCGTATTCCAAATAAGCGTTACCAATTATACGGTAGTTGTTAAACTCGTTGAAATAGGTAGTGGCCGCCACTGGATTATCAAAAGTATTGGAAGCAGCAAAAGTACCATCATCGTTAAAAACAGGTAAATCTGGCCTTGCCCTGAGAGCGGTATAATATGGCCCAATAATAAAGTTATCATTAGACTGAATTCTATCCCTCGTGTAGCTTAAAGTTAGATTATTCCCAAACTTTACCTTATCAGAAGCTCGGGATTCCAGGTTTAAACGAGCACTTAGGCGTTGATAATCTGTTCCTTTAAGAGTACCTTCCTGATTATCCACACCAACGGATGCAAAGTAATTCATCTTTTCTGACCCACCTCTAGCTGAAAGGTTAAACTGCTCTATTCTAGCCGTCCTAAAAATCTCATCTTGCCAATCAACATCAGTTGTTTCATCAAAGAAATCATCTGGTTGAGCAGCTAGGCCAACATTTGTTCTTGATTCATTCAGCAATTCCTTATACTCTGCCGTATTTGCCAAACGAGGCAAATCAAAGACTTCTTGAAACCCAACGGTATAGTTGGCATCAATTTGTGGTTTTCCTGCTTTACCCTTTTTGGTAGTGATCAGAACTACCCCATTCGCTGCGCGAGATCCATAAATAGCAGAGGCTGATGCATCTTTCAAAACCTCAACTGACTCAATATCATTGAAGTTAATTTGAGACATGGTATTACTAGACTGTCCACCAAAACCACCAAAATTCCCCCCATTAAAACCATTGACATCATCTGTCAACAAAGGAATCCCGTCAACTACATAAAGTGGTTGATTATTGGAATTGATAGAGGCCGGACCCCTAACACGAATTGAAATACCCCCTCCAGGCTGTCCATTAGCTTTGATAACGTTCACTCCTGCTATCCGGCCTTGAAGAGCCTGGTCAATGCCAGGAACAGGCATGGATTCTATAACTTCACCCCTAATGGAAGCAACGGAACCCGTGAGATCTTTCCTCCTCGTTTCCCCATAGCCAACTACAACGACTTCAGAAAGTTGCTTGACATCTGAAGACATTTGAATATCAATAGAAGATCTTGCACCCGTTGCGATCTCCTCTGATAATAGGCCAATAAATGAAAAGACCAATGTCCCTCCATTTTGAGGTACAGAAATAGAATAATTCCCATCAATATCTGTTACTGTACCTGTAGAAGTGCCTTTAAGCACAACGTTCACACCTGGTAAAGCTTCACCGTCATCCACTGACGTCACTTTACCAGTAACTGTTCGCTCCTGAGCCTGACCGTAGTTTACGCTCTCGATCAGGGTCAGAGCCAAACAAAAAAGTAAAAACTTCTTCATACTGTTTTGGTTTAGTAATAAATTGGATTTCAGCCTTCGTTGCTTTAAGACATAAATTGTCTAAAAAGTCAATTCAGACCTTACTTCAAAGGTGTCGAAGGGGGGGATAAACAAATTCCCCCAAAATGATTGATATTTTGGGGGAATTAATACCCTATTAAAGGGGTAACAGGGGATTTTTACTACCGATCTAGATCAATTTGTCTTTTGTAGCTTTTGCTATTGCTTCAGATTTGCTGTTCACCTGTAACTTGGAGTAAATGTTCTTGATGTGCGATTTTGCCGTTTCCTTAGTAATGAATAACTCTTGCGCGATCATGCTGTAGCTCTTTCCTTTTGATAACAGTTCTAGCACCTGGGTTTCACGGTTGGACAATGGTGAGTTGGGATTTTTCTGAAAAGAGTTTACCACCATTTTAGCTATTTTAGAACTCATAGGCGCCCCTCCGTTCTTAACTTCATCTATCGCATCAAGTAGTTGAGAATGGCTTGTATTTTTGGTTATATAACCACTAGCACCGGCAACAAGTGCCTGAAAGACAAGCTCGCTATTTTCGTAGATTGTATTTACAATCAGCTCGACGTTAGGGTTAGATTTTTTTATTATGGAAATTGCTTCAATTCCATTCATACCGGGTAATTCCAAATCCATGAGAATGATTTCCGGAGTATCCTTCTTTAAGTTTTTGATTGCCTCTTCAGCATTATCATAAGAATTTACTACATAATAATCACTTACACTATTTATTATTAGTGCAAATCCCTCACGGACGGCGTCATTATCTTCTACAATAACTATTCTAGACCTAAAATAATTGTTCATGTTGTGTTAGTTAAAAAATTTTGACCTTATTTTCTTTTAGTTCTGATCGAATAGTAGCCTTAAACTCAATGCATAAGCCAATATTATTTTCTCCTAATTGAATATCTAATTCTCCTCCCATTTGCACGGCGCGTGTTCTCATATTCCGAAATCCGTTACCCTTCTTTACGTTCTCAATTTGAACACCAATGCCATTATCCCACACCTTTATTACGAAACCGTTAGAAATCAGGTTTAAATCAAGATGCACTTCTGTGCCTTTAGAGTGCTTCAGTGCATTCGTCATGGCCTCCTTACAAATTAATACGATTTGCCGACTCCAACCTGAAGGCAAGGGCAAATTTTTAAATTCTTTAGTAGACGAATAAAAATCCATCGGTGTATTTTCAAATAGCTCCTCTCCGAAATCCTTTATATAAGTAAAAACCTCATTTAAATCATCACTTTCAGGATCAATGGACCAAATAAAATCCTTGGTTCCATTGAAGAGGGACTTAGTATGTTTTTCTATATTTTCCAATAGATCGTCAATTTCTTTGGACCGATGTTTAAGTCGCAGCCCAATCAAATTGGTAAATACAGTGATACTAGCTAATTGATTTCCCATATTATCATGGAAATCACGAGCCATACGCTTTCGCACTTTAACCAACTCTTCAGCTCTAATCCTCTCTACTGTAAGCACTTTATCCAGATTTTTCTTTATCCTAAAATCATTATAAAGTTTAATAATCAGAAGTAGTATAAGACCCACCAACAAGTAAAACCAGGGTTCTTGCCAAAATGGAGGAACAATACTTATTCCAATTTCGGCAGGATTTAAGGACCAAAAACCATCGCTATTAGCGGCACGAACCTGGAAAGTATAATCTCCTGGTGGTATATTGGTATAAACTGCTTCCCTTTTTTTTGTGACCGGGCTCCAATCCTCAAGACCAAGAAGTCGGTATTGATATGTAACGGCCATTGGATTTCTAAGGCTGTTTCCCAAATATGAAATAATCAGATTATTCTCATTGTAGTTAAACTCAATATTCCCTGGAACTCTCTGTATAGGCTTTAACTGGTCCTGTTCCCACGTTATATCCTGATAATCGAGAGCAATCCCAGAAATATATGTTATTGGAGGGCGTGAGTTTAGCTTTTCAAACTTTGGACTATATCGGATAAGCCCCTGACTATTCCCAAGCCATATATTTCCTTTTCCATCCTGATAAATGGAATTATACAAAGTTCTAACTCCTTCAATTCCCTCGACTTTATCATAAGATTTAATCCTTTCTAACTCAAAAAGTTCGTTAAACACCAACTTGTCAACACCGCGTTCCGAACCTACGATTAAATCTCCGTTTATATCAAAAAGGAGGTTGTAGATTAAATCTGATGTCAAACCATCATCTGCAGTATAGTAGATATGCTCAGTACTACCAGGAGTAGTTTTGACAATACCATGACCTGAGTACCCTAGCCAATAGTTTCCAAATTTATCTTGGACAGAAACGTTAATCCTGTTCTCAAAGAGAACAGGATCTAGTTCCACTGGGATCAACTTACCATCTATAAATTTACAAATACCCTTCCGTGTTGTAACCGTGACCTCATTTAAACTATTTTGAAAAATCCCCCAAATAACATTATCTGGAAGCCCAGAATCAACATTGAAGTTACTAAACTCACCTTTTTCGTAAATGCTAATCCCTCCTGCTGTTCCTACCCAAAGCCTATTATCTGAATCATTGTAAAGTACCCTTACCAAAGAATTGATCAGTCCATCTTTTGAGGTGAATTGTACAAAATCCTCTCCATCATATTTTATAACACCTTGATTTCTTGTACCAAACCACACCTCTCCATTTTGATCCACAACACTCGAAGTAACATTGGTAAGTTGAGGATTTACGAGAGGTAAGAATTGTGACTCTTTCGAGAATATTTGGACCCCAGCGCCAAAACTCGCAATATAATAATCTCCATTGGCATCCTGCGTAATTGATGTTATTGGCTGCCCATACAATCCATTATTCTGTGTATACAATTCAAAAGAATCATTGCCAAGTTTCACAATACCGTCGCCATCTGTAGCAAACCAAATATTATCCTCTCTGTCGCGATAAATTCTGGATACCGAAGAATCAATGAACCCGTTACTTCTATTAATCAGAAAGAGTTTTCCATTGACTTCTTTAAACGCTCGACCCCCAGAGACAAGCCATCGTTCCGAATCGTTTATACCCACGCTAGAAGTTACAAAACTGCCTTCCCTGGTAAGTTCAAAAGAGATCGGATCGGATAAGTCAATAAACGCCAAACCCTTGTTGGAACCGGCAACTAAAGAACCATTATCTTGAACCTCTATCTCCAATAAATAGCCGAGAAACTGCTTGTTAGTAAGAATAGGGCGAGAATTTAAATTTTCGTAAACAAACAAGCCCTGAATAGCGGTCACAAAAAAAACCCTTCCCAGACTATCACACTTTATATCGATGATCTTGTCATTTGGCGTCCAATCAGATAATTCAACTTTTTGCAAATCAAAGTTTGAATTAATCTTTCCCAAGCCACCTGAAGGATGAGAAAACCAAATGTTACCATTATTATCGCCCTCAATAACATTAACGGATGAGGTATATTGAACTGTATCCTTTAAAAAGTTTCTAAAACGAAAACCATCAAATACGGATATTCCGTTTGAAGTAGCCGCCCAAACATTCCCTTTTGAGTCTACACTTACCTGGCGAACAATATTGTTAGATAACCCATCTCTCTCCGTATAATTTTCGAATTCGATACCATTAAACCGGGAGAGCCCTCCACCGAGGGTAGCGATCCATAGATTGCCAAACGTATCTTCTACGAGGTCTGTGACTTTTTCGTGAGCCAGACCATCGCTTATATTATAATTGATGAAATTATAACGCTGAGCCAATAATGGCCCCGGAAATAATAGAGCTAAATAAATCCAGAATATACGATGCTTCATGTACTGGATTGAAAGTTATACACTTTATAAATTTCACCCTTTTAGGGGGACTTTACCTTAAAAGATACAATTTTCCAATGCCATTCTTGAAGGCCTTATCTCCGGCCGTACCTCTTAAATCAATAGATTCACCATTTTGCCTAATATCAACCCTGTATAGATAAACTCCGTTTGCCAATTGATCACCAAATTCGTCTTTTCCGTCCCAAGCAAATTCGCTGATGTTGTTACCTACCCTAATGGGGCCCAATTCATCTTGAGTTATCACCCGAACCGTTTTGCCTGAAACAGTCATGATTTGAATTTTGATTTGATCGGGTACTCCGCTGCCTGTAAGAGTAAACACAAACCGTGTATTCGTCGAAAATGGATTCGGATATGGGTAAAAGTTTGTTATCGAGCTTTCATTGATAACTTCAAAATTGATGATATAAGGTTCAGCCCCAGCTTCATTACCGCTTGCATCGTTTGCTTCAATTCTTAAAGAATATGTTCCATCTCCTAGCCTTTCCGGTCGATATTCTACTGTAAAGTTCTCATCAGCATTGGCCTCGAACCACTGGATTTCATTAGAACTGAAGTTTATCCTCCTAAAATTGCTAGTTTCACCAGGGTTCTTAAGAAAGATATTCATTCCAAGAGTATCCGACTGCAATAATATTTTATTCTCATCTCTTAATTTAATGGATATCAACGGAGTGGCGGATACAATATCACCATCCAAAATATATTCACCGTCAAATACAACATCAATGACCGGATTGATATTATCTCTGTTAACTTCTATAGCATTCAACAAATTGACCACGTTGTTGTCATAGTAATTTTCAATAAGAATTCTTGGGTTAGCGAAAACGGTAAGGGCGTTACTACCTGATTTACCATTAGTTGGTTCTGTAATACTGAACCTACTGGTATCGCCAGGCGCAGGATGTACAATTCTAAAGTCTTCATTGAAAGATTGCCGACGATCTAAGTTTAACAACGATTTACTTACTTTAATTGAATCGGTAAAGCTAATCTCACTAATATTCCAAAAGCCAAATTCTCTGCTAAATATCTGTCCTTCTTGAAGTTGGACGGTGGCGGGTTCGCCAGATAAGGGTATAATTAGACCTTCGGCAACGGGATCAAACGACACTAACCATCTATTAAGTTGCGCCGCGGTGAGGTCTAACTGATCTGTCACCTGAAAGCTCAGTTTTAAGTATGGATAAGTATTGGCATTAATGCCGGTTAAATCAGTGACATCCTGAGATAAGTTAGAAAGTATAACGGTTTCAATACCTTCTAATGATACCCCCCTAACGCTTATCATTTCCATATCTTGAGCAGTGAGTGAAGACAACTTCGTTAGTTGACTCCAAGAAGAAGCTGGTCCTATCAAGTCAGTGTCAATACTACCAGAAGGGTTCACCCCCGTTATAGATGTAATAAGTTCCAATGATTGTTCAGTTAAGGGCGATTCCTGTGTTCTGATGACAATAGCAGTTCCGGGTACACTCCCCTTTTTACCCAATATAATTATAGGTTCTCCGTCGACAAGATCATTAAACAGAGCTTGATCAATGCCTAGCTCCTCCAAATCCGCTTTAACGGCACTCGACCAACCTGAAAATGACGCATCGCCAATAGTAAAAAGTAAAATGGTATCGCCGGCACTAACGTTATCAATATACCCTTCTATGCCGCTTAATCCATCCAGCTCTGCAGGTCTGAAATTGTTAATTACCTGAGGTATTCGACCGCAAGAGCGTGGATTACCAATGGATTCAAAAATACCGATATACGGTGCGGTGCTATTTCTATCAAAAGCTACAAGGTTTACAGAATTATTTCTGCACGGAAATCCGTTATCAATAATATACTCAATATTATTGAGCACAATAGAAACATTGAGCAAAGAGTCACTACTATTAGGATCCCCTCCAATAGGTAAAAGTTCATTTTCAGAACCTAAAGTTAGAACGCTCAAATCCAATGTTGAACGACTAAATTCAAAGCTCTTATTAGCCGGATTCTCAACCAATCCGGTCAGCTCGTTCTGATTTATCTGATCAAATATACTTTGAGACCACCCCGACGGACCGTTATTGATGAATACAAATGAACTTGTCACCCAATCACTGTTCTCACCTGGTTCCGGTTGGGAAAACCTTGATCTCCAAAAATATACAATACTATCCATGTCAGGTATTTCAGTTTCCCACTCGGCCAACACTTTAGCTCTTACGGTCTGAATTCTTCTAAAAGCGCTATTAAAAGTAGACACTGAATCCAGTTCAAAAATAAACTCTCGCTCCTCTTCAAATACGTCAGCTGACTGAGCAACAAGCTTCACTTGAGGGCGGTTTACTATGGCAAAATCTAAGGGGAAGAGATTTCTTGTTCCGGAGGTAGGAATAAAAAAATCCAAATTACCAATATTATTTAGTTCATTAAGCTCATCAATTGAGTTAAGGTCATCAAGAGTCACTTGAAATCTATTATTGCCAAAAGCATCTTCAACTGATCTGCGTATTACTAAGGATAGGGTATCCAGAAACCGCACATTACCAAATATGCTATCATACCGCAGATTAGAACCACTATTAAGTGTTCGTGTTATACTAATATGAAGTGAGTCGGAAGAAGTAATCCCAAAGTTCCTGACAATCGTTTTAATAAGGAATGAATCGGCCTCTGCTGAAACTGGATCGTCATTAAACGATTCAAGAAATATATCCTCATCTCTAATACTATAATCAGGCTTTCCAGCCCCAAAAAGTCGGCCTGCTGGATCACCTAGAAGGAGCATTTGCTGTGCTTGAGTAATATTCGCCGGTGACGCTCCATTTCGTTCGATATATATACGTGCAACTTCTTTTTGAACTTCTCCTATTGATTCATTTATAAATGTAGAATCACCATAGCCAAATTCGTAAAATATATTTGAATACTCCCTAAGCGTATTTTCAAAACCGAAAAAAGTATGAGCAATAAAATGGATAGCCCCTTTATTTTCTGCTAAAATCCAATCCTCACCGAAAAGCACGTTAGGTTGAAAAAACTCTCCCGAATTACAGCCATTAACTAAGATTGCTGGATACTTCCCCGGGTTATTATAACCTTGAATAGGATCAGATACAAAACCAATATCGATATCAGTAACGTCGGGAGCTGAGTGTCCGTAAAACGTGATCTGAGCTAAACCTTCATTAACTTCATCTGCTACATTAATGAGCTCAACGGGACTACTTAACTGCTTCCCTATAGTTGTTACCTGTCCTCCCAGGAAATCTGCTGTGGCTACATCCGCAAAACCATCTACATAACTTCTGAATCGTGGAAGTTCACTTTCCCGCAGCCCACCACTCAAGTGTAGTAGCTTCTTTCTATTCAAATCGTCAAATGGAGTGGATTCCATCTCAATAACCTTATTTAAATAGGATAGGACTTCTGAACTGGATTTGGCAGGTAAACGCCCTACCGGCACTTCTGGCTCAAACTGTGTTTGACCTAAACCTGCGGTAAATGCCATATCAGAAGCAGGCGAACCTGCCGGAGGCACGAGATCACGGATTTGGAATGTCTCTCCAATTTCAGACTTTGTGACCGATATAAAACCATCTGTATTTCTATGAAAATTCCACTCAGGACTCAGACCTTTACCTATCAAAAATAGATATTCAGGATCCCCATTTTCGACCATAAACTCCATGAAATTATAAATAGCTATGGGGTTAATCTCTCCAAAGCTGAATTGATTGTAGAGTTGATCCATGTCTACAATTAGAGTATCATATCCGCCACCATCAACACTGGCCCTATAACCACCATATGCCTCCACAGGATTAGTTACCGTGGCCGTGGGCTGCATTAGCATTTTATGGCTGATAATAATATAATTATGACTAGGAGGGTCGATTAGTCGAAATGACGTTTTTCGGATATCAGGACTGCTAAAACCCCCTCCATTATTTAAAAAAATTGTACGCGATATATTGGTGTTATCAACAATAAGATCTGCATCACTTCCGGTTAGGTTATAACCTAACCTAATGGGGTTCTGAGGATCGGAAATATCATAAAATCCGCTATTGGGTAGTACGTTTGCACATTCCAAAAAAGATTTGTTACCCACGTTGGTGTTTAAGTAAAACGTTTTGATGGCGCCATCCGCATCAAACTCTTGAGGAAATCTAAGTCGAAGGTAAGACGTACTTAGTAAATCGTTACTCCCACTAAAACCCAGTGCGGCTACACGCACCTGCAGTGTACCTGTGGCCAAATCAATATCACTCCATTGCAAAGACGAAACAAAAGATTGAGTGTTAAAACCGGTAAATTCGACCGTTCCGAGCGATCTTTGTGATACTTGATTGGACCCAACAAAAACCTCGGCTACATGAACCAAATTATCTCTTCCCACTAAAAGTAAATCCAGTTGAGGAAGTCCCGTGGACTGAACAGCAGCAGTTATATCGTCTAAGGTAAATTCCTGTGACTCATTTTCCTGAATAGCTCTACTGGTCCAGCCCTCTCCAAAATCAAATTGCGTAAGCTTAATAAACTCATTAGTTCCAAAACCTTGTCCCTGAGAATAGACATCAATCTTGAGATCTAAAATATCTTCAAAATGTGATTCTTCCGGCGCAAGACCATTAACATTATTCTCCGAAAATGATGTCATTCGTTTCACTTCACCCGGGGTCAAAAGAAACGTCAAGAAATAAGAAGACGAATCACTGAATATATTGTAAAATGCATGCGGCTGAGCGATTTCTGGATCATACAACCCAGCATCAAGTGTTCCATCATTTCTTTTACCATAAAATTCTATGAAGTCGGTAGTATTAAAAACTCGATCTCCTTCACCCTCAACATAAATTGCAATTTCCTCACCTCTATAAAACATCTGCAGACGACCAGGATCTGTCGACATAGGAAAACCTGCGTTTTGAAGATCAGAAAAAGAAATCCTGTAAATACCATCCGAGGCTACCGTGACTTTGAAATATTCTTTGTTATAATCAATCCATTCATTACCATATGGTTGTGCTTGTGCCAGTAAAGTCGAAAGCAGCACTAAAAGCAATAATTGATACCTTTTCAATTGAAACCTGCTTTTAATGAGAATACGTTACTGTAAAGCGCATCAGATTGGTCTCCTATATCCGTGAGCGCGTAGTCCACAGTAACACTTTTTATCTTGAAACCAATACCAAAATTGGGCTGAAAAGTACGGTATGTTGAGCTATCAAAGTCTTTGATCTCTTGAATGTCTCCGACTCCTCC
>JBCCOE010000083.1:0-19364 GCA_039025475.1 Bacteroidota bacterium
AAGAGGATTTAAACAAACAGCATAAGATGATGAGAAAGACTTTCATTACACTCACATTGCTAATAACGTCAACTATATTGCTAGGTCAAGTAAGTGATGCAATTAGCGCATTAAGTGGTTTGGCTGGAAAGCCAACCATTGTAACAGACCCTACGAATAAAGCACAACTCGTTCATATCGTTAATGAGACTAGGAAGTCATACAACGTTGTCAAACAACAACTCGAACTTTTAGATAAAGCCAGACAGGCCGTTAACAAAGTCAACACCTTTGTTAAGCAATACCGACTCGTTGATGAAATAGCAGAAATTCAACGTGACATTTTCGAATTGAATAAGGCCAGTATGGAAGCAGCCCAGAGCATGAAAGTAATTAATGCGGACGAAGTAATTGATTACGTGACGGCTATCAACAATAATCTGATTTATGCTGAAAGTAATCTAAACCTGGTCAATGCCTTTTTATCAGATGATGTTTTCGAAATGACTACAAAAGAACGTTTAGAAATGCTTTACGAATTGAAACGAGAAGCCCAGAGTTACAGAGCAACCGCACGATACTTAGACAGACAAATCCGACACTATGCAACGCTAGAATTCATGGACAGAATTTATACGACTGCGGGAATAAGAAGAAGATCTTTTTAATAAACCATGTTAGAACTAGATTATAACTTCCTTCACGACTTATTTCAAACAGTTTGGTCACAAACACAAATCAATAACTTCGTATGGAGTCTTAAGGGAATATGTGCAGCAGTGCTTATCATCCGATTGGTTACCATTTTGACTAAGGACACTTTGGATCAAAAAAAGTTCCAGATCGGTCAAAATGAAGTAACTATTCCCATTACAGCATGGACGATCATAAGATACGTTAGCATTGTTGCGGTTATTGGAAGTTATGACTATTTCATGTGGGGTTTAGATCTATTATTAGGAGCATTTACCGAGTACTTCCAGGCGTTTGATACACCAATTACTGCAGAAACAATTAATAATAGTCGCTATCAGGAAGAATTAGATGTTGACATAGGTGCTTTAGAAGCAATGAAAAGCTTTGCCCTGGCAGCTATGAATTTCTTAGCTCGACCACAACTATTCTTATTACAAATCTTAAAAGGGCTGGTTTGGATTATTGATATATTCGTATATGCCTGGTTCATTGGAGAAAGATTTTTTGTACTTCTTATTCTGAAATTAACAGGACCATTTGCATTATGCCTTTCATTATTCCCAGGTTTTCAAGCAGTAGCCTACAAATGGCTAGCGATGTATGCTAGATGGTTCTTTTTGATTGTACCCTATTTATTGGTCAATTTCATTATCAATGCGTTTCTCGATGGCTATGATCTGTTATTTGCAGCCTTCGAGAATAACACTGGTGTATCCATGCAATTTGTGGCAGATCACGTTAAGATTCCATTGTTTTTATTTCTTGTAGTTCTCAAATACAAATTGTACGGTACTGGAAAGAGCATCTATAAAGAACTTATAGATCTTGATTATGCAGATGCGAAAAACCCTGACTCATGATTTCAAAAAATAAGAAGGAAAAGAAAAAATCTGGCAGTAAAGCTAACGACCTTGCAGCAAGTGTTTACTTGGATCTTCTTAAAGAAAAGAATAGAAGCCGTAACACAGTACGCATAGGAGCTATTGGCATGGCATCCGTTGTGGGCATGGTATTGCTTTATTCTTTTGGTCTAATCAAAAATGCATCAAACGTCATTTATGGAATAAGTCAGGAAGGAACGGTCTACAAGATGGAAAAGAAAGAACCGGCCCTTGCCGTGCTAGAGGATGCCAAATTCCATATAGGCTATTGGTTCGGGACTTATTACACTTTTGACTACAGTAACATGAATGATAAGCGAATTCAAGGCCTTCAACTTATTGACGATGAAGATGGCAGTAATCTTGAAAAAAAGTGGGCTGATTGGTACAGTACGATTGCCACGCAGAGTTTAAGCCAGGAAACCATCTTCAACGTTGGAAGCTTTCAATTCAAACAGGTATCATCCAAGACTTATCAGATGGCATGCACGGCTAAAATGGAACTGTTTAATTCAGGTTTTAAGAACGTTTATGAGCTTACCGTTACTTCATATTTGACAAGGGTTGAACGAGATTATCCGCATAACCCACATGGATTCACTTTTTTCGATTACCGAGATAACCTAGAACTGAAAGAACAAAATGTAAACATTAAAAACTAAAGTGAAATGGGAGGAATTGAAAGACATCAACTATTTATTATCATAGGACTAGCCGTTTCGATCAGTGGCCTAATACTATATTTCGCTTATTCCGGTGGGGGATCTTCTGATGAAGCTGAACTTATGCAAGTACAAGATCAGAACGGTGTCATCTTGCCTAGCATACCAGGTGAAACCGTAGAAAAGCAGGTGGACAATCGTTTAGATCTCATCAAAGAAAAGAATCAAATAGCTGAGGAACAAGAACGAATTGCTATGGCTCAAGAAACTGAAATCAACCTCGATATATTTTCTGATCTTAATAAAAAAGAAAAAACAGAAGAACCAGAGCCAGAAGAATCACCGGTTCGACAGCCTAAACCAAAGCAACGAACACAAACTTCTTATAGGCCCAAACAGCCGGTTGCTGAACTGGATAAAGAGGAACCAGAGCCAGAAGTTCAGCAACAACAAGAAGCCGATCCCTGGGCCTTTGTATCGGGCTATGATGAATCTGACTCAGAAGATGAAGAAGATCAGATTACCATTAAAGCTGTTATTCACGATCAAGCGACCGTAAAAACAGGTTCACGCGTTACGATCAGGACCACAGAGGAAGTTGAAATTGACGGCAAAGTCATTAAGGCTAATTCATTCCTTTTAGCAACTGTATCACTTCGTAATCGCGTAGAATTTGAACTCCCTAGAATGACTTTCGAAGATGGTACTTACGTCAATCAAAACTTTATCCTTTACGATGAAAACGATGGTAAAAGAGGCCTTTACTCACAGGAGCTTTTGGCATCAGAGGGAACCCAACAAACAACAAGTGATCTTGCCAATGATGTAGCCGATGATATTAATTCAGGTGTCGCCAGGGGTGTTATACGAAATTTAGGGCAAAGGAAAATCAGGGAACCAGAAGTCAGCCTTAAAAGAAATCACAAGGTCATTCTAAAGAGCAATCAATGAGACTATTTCCTATCCTTTTCATTTTATTAACCACCCTTACCTATGGACAAGTCTCTGATACTATCCAAATCAGTGCTTTTTATGATGTAACCATACTATTTGCAGAAAATATGACTACAGAACCAAGTATCGGTGCTGCGGGAATTCAAAAGAAACAAATAGACAAAAGGACTTTAATGATTAAAGCAGATGGTAAGAAAATGAAACAGGCAGGTCAAAAGACATTGCCGAATACAAACCTCACCGTACACACACAGGAAGGTATATTTATCTTTCTGCTAAAGTATAATGGCATACCTTCCAGGAACTTCATTCGTCCAACTGAATATAAGCCAATATTCACTTTCCAGTCAGCAACCCAGGAAAACCAATCAGTCAATATAAGCCAGGAGTATAACGAGCATTCACTATTAGAAAATCTAAGCTATGCTGGGCCGGAACTTACCGGAATTGGCGTTTATGATCGTAAGTTCAAAATGAAGATAGAAGTCACCAATATATGGGTTGATTCCACTTCTGTTTACTTTAAAATTGTTCTTGACAATTTTTCCAACATACCCTACAATGTCAACTATTTTCGATACTTCACTACCTATGGTCGTTACAGTTTCAAACAGCAAACCGAACCACTAGAACAAAAGAAACCTTCGGACCAGCTTTTAGCTAACTACAATAGCCCTATTGTCCCTGAAGAACAATTCACTAATGTGTTCGTCATTGACAAGTTCACTCTGAATAAAAAAGAATTTTTTAACATTCAAGTAGGTGAAATCAACGGCGCACGCCAAATGACAGTTAGCGTCAGCAGAGAAGTCTTACTTGCGGCAGTACCTGTACCATTCTATTAACCAACCAAAATCAAATGAAAAGTTATCAAAGAGATGTACAGCTTTTACCTCTTTATCAGTGCAAGAAATCGCAACCAGTATCTCAAATGTTTCAAAATCAAGATCACTTATCAATGAAACACTTTTCACAGATCATTCCGATACTGGAACGAAAAAATAACGTTGAATCCCGATCACTTGATGAAATTGAAGAAGTGTCTACGCTTCTAAAGAAGCAAGTCTATAAACCTGCGGATAAAGCGTTTTTCCAAGAACCAAAAAAATGCATCAAGACAATGCGCTTGTTTCTCGATAACCTGGTCACTTATCTAACGATTCAAAATATCTCAACAGATAAACTCTTACGAGAAACACCACTCACAAAAGACAAATACTACTATCGGTGTAATAATCCTAAAAGCTGGAAGTTTAGTGAACTACAGGAACTACTTACTTATATAGAATCAAAAGTTTAGCTATATGCCATATGCCAAGATTTCCAGACCGCCCGCACATGCGAATAAAAATACCGGATCTTCTGGCGATCTCGCTGAATACCTTGACAAAGAGAATATCGGAAAAGATTTGAATGATCGTGAGTTCTTTTTCAATCACACTGATAATCACTTCTTCGTTGACGAAGTAGTCTTTGCAATTGACAACAATCGCAAAGGGCTAAAGGACAACGAAACGAAGTTCTATGAAATGTCTATTTCCTTTTCACAAAAAGAGATGGATCACATCAATTCAATTACATCGAATCCAGCAGAAAAAAAGGCAGCTATTCAGGGCTATGTTCGTAACATCATGGATGACTATGCGAACCAATTTGATCGTAAGGTAAAAGGCCATCAAATTAAAGGAAAGGATCTGGTCTACTATGCAAAAATTGAACAAAACAGAAGATACCATCCTGATGATAAGAGCCAAAAAGATACCTATACGCATAACTATCATATCAGGAACAAAGTCAGGGAAGCCAAAACACATAAAGAAAGAGCATCCCTTGAAAAGCTGTACTTACGGGACAAAGACAATACAGTTATTCTTCCAGGGAACCGAAAGTCAGGAGATAATACACATGTTCATGTAATCATTAGCCGTCGCGATAAATCGCAATCAGCTTCCCTTTCACCTTTAGCTAATAGTCGCAATAGCCAAAACGTGCTTAACGGCAAGAAAGTTAAAATAGGATTTGACAGGGACGCATTTGCTGAAAAGATCGAAAAGAACTTTGACAAAACTTTCAAGTTTGAAAGATCTCTCGATCAGCAGTTCCGCCATCGACAGATGATGAAAGGCTTACAACAAGGTAAAGCACAATTTGCTAACCTGATTAAAGATCCTGAAAGAATGGCCGAGAACATGGCTAGAAATATGGTCAATAAAATGATCAGAAGAGGATTAGAAACAGTCTTAAAATCAAACGGTATGGGACATTTAGTGAAACCACTTCAAAAAACCCTTGCCACGAATAAAAGCCTATTAATAGATACCGCATCCAAATCACTAGGAAAAGAGATAGCCAAGTCCATACCGGCTAAAGCCACAATGAAAACGTTAGCGTCATCTATTCCTACACCTGTCGGTGCAGTTCTTAAGGCCGTTACACTAGCACATTCACTTATTAAAAGCCAAACCAAGCAGAAAGACATTCAAATTGACAGAGATTAACCATAAACACTATGAAAGTAATAGTAGCAGAAAAACCTAGTGTGGCCGGTTCAATAGCAAAGGTGCTGAAAGCAACCAACAAGAAGGACGGCTACTATGAAAATTCACGATATCAAGTATCATGGTTTTTTGGTCATTTAGTTGGATTGGCCATGCCAGAAGATTACGATCAAAGCTTTAAAAAATGGAGTCAAGAAACCTTACCCATTTTGCCAAATGAGTTCAAGCTTAAAGTGAAAAATGATGGAGGTATTCGTAAACAATTTAATGTGCTTAAAGAAATCATGAGTCAAGCTGATGAAGTCATTTGTGCAACGGATAACGACAGGGAAGGGGATCTGATCTTTCACTATGTCTATAAGCTTTCAGGATGCCGTACGCCATATGTTCGAATTTTACCTAATGATTTATCTGACAACGGAATTAAAAAAGCACTTGCGAAAACAGTTCCGCCCAGGAATGAAGTAATTCGTTCCGCAGAGTGTAGAAGTGAATCAGACTGGCTTATAGGAATTAATGCTACCAGAGCCATTACAATAGCTTCTAACGCCAAAATATCAATTGGCAGGGTACAAACACCTACACTGGCAATAGTGTGCCAGAGATACCTTGAAAACAAAAATTTCAAGCCTACTCCATTCTACCCTATAACCATTGATATTGAAAAGGATGGCATCACTTTTAAAGCCAAGATAAATCATAACCCAACAGAAGAAAATGTTGCCAAAAACATCGTATCATCTATTAACGACACCAGTACCTGTACTACCTCAGAAAAGAAAAGGGTTGAAGAAAAGCAACCCTTACCTTATTACTTATCTACACTTCAGATTGAAGCATCCAATACGTTCGGTTTTTCGGCACAAAAAACCCTAGACTTAGCCCAGGCATTGTATGAAAAACATAAGGTCACGACCTATCCTAGAACCGATTCAGGTTATTTGACTTCTGATCTTTATAATGAAGTTCCTAGTTTACTGAATAACGTCATAGATCTTTTTGGAGATTCATCGTATAAGAAAGTCATTAACTTTTTTGATCTTCCACAAACCTGTATTAATGACAAAAAAGCTCCTAACCATCACGGTATTATTCCCACGTCAAATTTGAGCTCATACGATTCATTATCTGGTGATGGGAAGAAACTATTTGATCTAATTGCAAAAAGATTTCTTGCAGCGTTCGCCAACAAGTGTATCAAAGACAAAACCAGGTATGAATTCGATAATGCTGGTCAAACATTTATATCCACAGGGTCTGTAACCATCGAAAACGGATGGAGAGATATTTACCAGGACAGTGAGGAAAAAGAAGAAGATAAAGAAGAGAATGCGACGTTGCCAGACGTGAACGAAAACGACTCGCTTCCAACATCCAATGCACAGTATTCTACTTCCATGACAAAAGCCCCTGCGTTGCTTACGCAAGCAACACTATTGCAGCTTATGAAATCTTGCGGTTCCAGAATGGACGATGAAGAACTTAAAAAAGCGATGAAAGATAACGCGCTTCGAACAGGGGGTTTAGGTACAGAGGCCACAAGAGCCGGAATCATTGAGAACCTTTTCAGCGTCTCATTAATCACCAACGATAAGAAAAAAATCATTCCAACAGATATGGGCTTAAGTCTTTATCAACAAGTCAAGGACCTTGACATAAGCAAACCAGAAATGACTGCTTCATGGGAACTCAAATTAGACCAGGTTGCATCTGGTGGATTTCCATCCACTACATTCATTTCTGAAATAAAAGACTATACAAAAACCGTTACTGCTGCAATGCTTAAGGCAGGTAGTAAGGTGGATACTGACAACTTAAAACTAACCTGTCCGAAATGTCTAAAAGGCAATATCATAGAAGGGAAAAAAGGCTTCGGCTGCAGCAGATGGAAAGCTGAAGATCCGTGCAACTTCGTGGTTTGGAAAGAGAAATCGGGAAAGCAACTTTCTTTAACGCAAGTAAAAGAAATCATCGCATTAGGAAAGACAAAATCAAAAATCAAAGGGTTTAAAAAGAAGGAAGGTGAAGGCACTTTTGAGGCAGCCTTAAAGCTTAACAAAGAAACCTGGAATGTTGAATTTAATTTTGCTACTACCAACGCAAAAGGTGAAGCAATTAAATGTCCTCGATGCGGAAAAGAAATTCGCATGAATAAAGCCGGTGCTTTCTGTGTAGACAGTGATGGTTGCGGGTTCAGGATTTGGCGTAAGAAATCAGAGAAGGTATTAACGGATGCGAACCTGAACACTCTTATTACCAAAGGTAAGTTAGGTAAGGTCAAGGGGTTCCAGTCGAAAGCAGGAAAACCCTTCGATGCAGCTTTGACATTGGAAAAAAATGGCAACCTTAATTTCGTATTCAATAAAAATTGACGATTGAGACTGCCGACTATTAATTTCTGAAATTGCAGTAGCGAATAACTTAACGCTGATAACGAACAACCAAAAACACTACCAACCGATTTTTGAACTCAATATTTTCGGCCTTGAAAATTGTTTTTCCATTCAATCTTAGCCCACGTATTTTAAGACCATGACTTACTACAGATTGAATTTCAAATAATGTACGATAAAAAATTACCTTCAAAACGACTGTTCTTTGGGCGGAAAAACTAAAAAAATCCAATGTTTTACTACCGAAAATCACTTAAAATTTCTTTTTCACTCCCACAGACCAAATGATGGTCGAAATGTCTGTTTCATTGAAAACCAGGTTTTGGCGCACATTTGCAAAAGCAATCAGTGCCGGAGCAATGGTTAAATCACCTTCAGCTCCTAATGCGGCACCATATACATGCCTTTTATAGGACGTTGAAGGTTCAAACCCAGTGACCTGGTGATTCATGTAAAAAGGGCCGCCGGTAACGAAAAAATGAAACGTTTGCCTCAAATTCCACAGTTCGTAGTTTCCTTCCAGATAAACCGGAACCATCATTCCCGCATTTCCCCTGTAGGATTTACGGTAATAACCTGTTGTTACCGAAGCGCAGAGAACAGATGACAGATAGTATTGAAACGTTCCGTAGACGTTGAATGCGCCGGAAGAGACACCCCCTGAAAGACCCGCCGTCATGATCCCTTTTAGGTAACTGCTACGGTTGAGGGTTCTTCCGTTGAAATTTTCCCTGAATTTCTTGGACAGGGCGTGGCTCTTTTTCTTTCTCTGATATTGCTTGTGCTGTCTGCTTTGTGCATGGATGACACACGAAACCATCAGGGCCATCAGCACAGTTAGCATTAATTTTCTTGTCATCACTGTTAAGGTCATAGGTTCAAGCGGTCTGTGATGATTAAGCTGGATTCACCGTTGTTGTCTGTAACGCGTAACGCATAATCGTAAACCCGCTGGGTTATACTTGTCAGTACGGTAAACTCCGGGACAGGCTTAATCAGGGTTTCTCCGTTGAATATTAACTCATATTCCCTGATTTGTCCCCCGAAGTTGGCGTCCGCATCGTAACTTTTTGTCAGATCAAAGGTAACCAGGTTGTTTTCCCGGTCTACGGTTACCTCATAGATCACCACAGGTAACAAATTATCGAAGACCAACAGTCTTAGGGTAGCAGATGAACGGCGGTCAAAATCGTCCACGATGGTAAATTCCAGTTGCTTAAACCCTTCTTCGTAGCAAAGGATGGAAAGCGTTACACTGTCCGTATCAGAGATCGCTACTAGTTCTTTGTCAATCAAAACCGTGTCTTCCTGTATGAGAAACACATCGTTAGTTACGCTGTTAATTCGTACTTCTCTCACGTTTTGGTTGATATCTGAATAGAAAATCTTTACGTCTTTCATGAAAATCTTATCATTGCGACTTTTTTTCAGCGAATCATTGACTATCAACCCATGTTTATCCGGTCCTGCATCCAGTATAATCTCTCCCGGCTCATTCAACGATTCAAGAAATCCTTCGTAGTCATTGCAGGCTAGAAAAAGGCCGGCGACTACCCATATACTCCATTTTTTCCAGCTCATCACCACCCTCATTTAATGCCTGTGATAAATTGTCTGACCGTAGGAGACAACAACTGAATGAAATAGATCCCGTTCAGTGTTTCCGGTAAGGTGATCTCAAAATGATTGTTGCCAGTTGCCAGTTCCACCAGTTGTTCCGAGACCTGTTGATGGACCGAATTGAATAACCTTATTTTCATTTTTTCCGGTGCTAGTGACTTCACCGCTATGGTCACTGTTGGACCGGTTGCGGGGTTGGGAAACAATAGAATTTCCGTCTGGTTATCGGTTACAAACGAAAGCTCATTTTCGTCCGTCCGGGCGTTTTCGTCGATCGTATAGTGGCCGTATACATCTACAACCCGTAGTTCCTTCTCGAATGACTTTACGCATCCGCCTGTACTTACTTCCAGGATAACCGTCAACGTGGTATCCGCGTAGTTGAACACCATCGGTGTGCTTGCTCCGGTCTGTTCCGTATATTGGGTTAATTGCCACCAGTAGTCATCCGCCACAATGTCGGTGCTGAAATTCACGACCTCACCGGAAATAACCTGCTCGTTGACAAACGGAGACACCAGGATGCTTCCTTCAAAATCCTGAATTACTACGTTAATTGGTTGCGATGGTGTGACACACCCTTTGTCGCTCATTGCTTCCACCACGTAGCTGCGCACTTCGTTAGCTACAGTGAGGTTATCCCCCTGATCTAAGAGCTGATCTGTATCCGCGTCAAACCAGGAGTACTCATAACGTACGCTTGAGTTGATGACTTCCAGGGTGACGGACTCATCGGAGTAGCAGGTTAGTACGGCAGGCGTTACTTCTACCGCTTCCGGTAGTGCGTTGACAATCACGATCAGATCCCCGGACAGGGAACAGTTTCCGCTACCTTCTACTTCATAGGGAATCACATAGGTTCCGGCTTCTGTGTCAAGGTTGAAATACCTTCCGTCCTGCACATTTTCATGAAGGTAAGTCCCTCCGGTTACATTGGTAAACGCGTAGAGATCTGTTTCTCCTGTACCCACACAAAATTGTGTATCGGTTAGTTCCAGTGGTTCGGTGTCAACAATAGTTACAGGAATAGCTACCAGGTTGATGCATCCTTGATCGCTTTCGCGGGAAACCATTAGCTCGTGGTTACCTACCCCCATGATACCTGGATAAAGGATGCCAGCGCTGACGCCTGCTGACGCGGTAATGATCACATTATTTTGTGAGATGTCTTGCCGTACGTCAATGGGGTCATCATTAACGCACAGTACGTACTCACGCACGTCGACTTCGATAGCGGAAAGCGCATCTACAAAGACACGTACCACATCCGATCCCGAACATCCTGCCGCGTTAATATGGGTAAACACCGCATCCACAAATGAAACCCCTTCTTCAATCAGGCTTCCGTCGATCTTGCCATTTGACTGAATGGATGGATGCCCTCCCCAGGTTCCGGTCACGTTTTCCGAGCCCGACAAATCGTGGATCTCGTTGCGGCAAACCCGCTGCTCAGAGGCCCCGGCAAAGACCACCGGACTGGCATCTACGTCAAACGTGTAATCCGCCGTAAATACACACTCGTTCACCGTAAGCGTGTAGGTGACCGTATGAGACCCCGGACCGGCAGCGCTGGCGACAAATGCGCCCTGACCGTTCACAAAATTTCCCGTCAGGGTTCCGCCTGCCGGTTGCATCAGGTCTTCCAAGGGAACATTTCCGTCCGCTGAACAAATTTTGCCAGGGAACCCTGAAAAATCAATCGTTACTGGAGGATCAATGACCAATGTGAACAAGTGTTCTATGCCGCACTCGTTGCCATCAATAAAGCGAAGGTCATTGTTGCCGTAGACCCATCCATCGGTTTCTTGCGTCACCTGCGCAGGCACTTCCACCTGATTCAGAAAAAACCTCCCTTCCCGGTTGCTTACTAGCGACGATAAATCAATGGTCTCAAAGTAAGAACAGAACGTCAAAGCACTGGTAGGGATAAAAATCTCTTCGTTGTCGTCTTCGACCACCAACTCAAAGGTCTTTGCAGTCTGGCACCTTTCGTCCGGCGTTACCTTCACTGTATAGCTTCCAGGCGAATAACCGCCTTCCTGGAAGAGGATGGAAGTGCCCGCAATTTTCTTTCCTGCAACCTCGTAGGTGAAGGTTGCCTCTGGGTAGTGGCTGACCACATTATCGCTCAGGTCTACACTGCCTGCATCGAAACACGTCCCAAAATGTTCCTTTTCCAAGACAAACGGATCAGGTTCCACAAAGACGGACAGGAGGCCTCGGGCCGTACACCCCGTGGCGGGAGACTCATAAATGTATTCGGCCTCCAGGTAAGTGCCGTGGACGCTTTCAGGCAATAACGTCGCATCCAGTTTACCAAAGGCGTTCGAGTACTCACTCATCCAAAAGCCCCCTGGGGTGCTGCTTTCCAGGTAATCGTTAAAATCTACGTCTCTATCATCAATGCACAGGTAGGCATTGGGTTCAAAGAAAATGTCGGGGATCTCTAATAAGGTGTGCTCCATCAACAAAAGCTCGCTTTCACAACCACGATCATCGATGTATCCGGCGTAATACACCCTTCCCTGTTCCAGGGGTAGCTGCACCTCTTCTTTAGTTTCCCCTTCCATGCGTTCCAGGATACCATCGACTTCTTCGTAGTACACATAACCATTGCTTTCAAAGGGACTGTTGACACGCATCCCGTACGTGGCTTCGCCACAAAAAATGGTGTTGGAGGTGATCACCGGCTTTTCCCGTTTGCTGTAGGCGATCACGTCTGCGGTTCCCATGCTGTAAAACCCACATTCGCCCGGATGTTGCACCCGGATCTCATATGTCCCCGCAGCTAGGTTATCAAACAACAATTCACTGCCACTACCTACCATCACATCTCCAACCTGTGCGCCTTTGGAGTCAAATAAAAAATACAACAAGTCTTTCTGACTGCTTTCCAAAACGATCGTTCCCAGGTCTTCCTGACAGATGAAAGAACCAATCATGTCGGGAAAAACAATATCATTGCGAAGGATTATCTCAAAAGATGCTTCTGGGCCAATACATTCTCCTTCTTCCGCATCAATGACCCCCGCAGCATGGACTGTAGGAGATAAATCCACACCGCTCCATTGGACCATTACGCTTTCATTCCCCTGGCCACTTACAAGGTGTCCTCCTTCAACGCGCCAATTCCAGCGGTCAGGACTTCCCCCGCTTACTACGTATTCTTTCAAATAATCATTGACACACAAATCCGTAGGCCCTGTAATACTGTGACTGGATGGAGGAACAACAAAACTGACCGCAGCTTCTCCAGCCTTTGACAAACAACCGTTTTGATCATAATAATATGCACGGATTACTTCTGTATTATCAGGAAGTGTGGAAGAGAAATTTCTTGTATTCTGACCTGCCACTTCATACCAGGTGCTCCCATTGAAATACTCCCATCTCCATCCGTCATTGAACTGGCTGGTCTCGGCATCTAGTACAACCGTTGATCCTGTGCAATATTCTAACATTCCCTTAATAACAGGCGCGGAGAATTCTGAGAAATATACCGCCTGTTTCGATCCCGACATGGCATAGTCTCCACAACCAGGAGTGCGTAGCTTTACTGTGTAAGTGCCGGTTGAGGTCACCGACCAACTAAGGGGTTCGCCCGTCCCAGATTGCGTTGAGCCTGACACCTCGTTCCCGTTACGAAAAAGAACATACGGACCTTTCCCCGTCTGAGAGTCATTTAAGGTCAGGGTAAAGCTTGATCCGGCACACTGTTCGATGGTCCCAGCCCCGATACTGTAGCCGGTGTTGATGGCCGTTTCTACGGCTACATCGTAATACGCGGTAGGAGTGGCACACCCGTCCCTGGTTACGTAAGCCGCAATCCGGTGCGTCGACGCTGACGGGTCCCAGGTTACCGTGTAGCTATCTGCCGAGGAAGCAGCCGCGCTGCACCCCTCACAGGACCACTGCACCGCGTCGTGGCTGTCCGCATAGGTGTAACCATATACTTGGGACCAGTCGCCCTGACAGACGTCCACAGGGCCGGAAATCACCGGTGCCTGCTGCAAGTCGCGGATCTCTGATTTTTTTATGGCAGGGTCATTTTGCTCCAACGCGTTCTGTTCCTGGGCGGTGACAAAAAACTGGTACTCGGCAGACTCACCCGGTTTAAACTGCTTCAGCTCCGCATGGGAAATGACGTAGGTTCCGTTGCTGAAGAAGCCCACGAAATCAGAAGCATTTGTCTTGGTGCTACGATAGAGGCGGTAAGCCGTGGTGGGCTCGTAGGCTCCAGGCTTGATGCTCAGGGTAACGCCACCTTCGTCGCGCTCACAGTAGTGGGTTTCAGGGGTGATGGAGATCTGATTGGCGCTGATGTCCACAGAATGTTCGAAGGTAAAAGTAAGCAATATCGTATTGGTGTAGGTTTTGTCGGTAGCAAACCATTCGTAGGTAGACCAACTGCCACAGTAAGCAGCTCCTCCCGATACGGAAGTGCATAGACGTTGTTGTTGTTTAATGTCCCAGGATTCGGTGATCTTCACCCGTATGGTAATGTTTTGAGGTAATGCCGCCCCTACGTTGCTGTTAAAGGTCACCTCTGACCCCGAAACAGAAAAATGACTGGCGTAAGCCTGATCTACATCGGTGATGGAAACATGGTATTGGTTATTGTTGACAGTGCGTATGTCACAGTACGAAACAACGTCTCCTCCGTCTGCTGACCCCCCCTGGCACGTGGACGATTGTATGTCTCCTGTTACCGTATAGTCAGATAAGGGAGAAAGAGAAAGACGGGCTTCAACGTCTCCTGCATTTACAAAGACAGTCTTAGTTGCAGGGTAGGTAATGTTGCTCTTAATACGATCCTGTGCCTTTAACTGCCAGACAACAAGAAATAGGGTAATCAGCGTGAACAGTACTTTCATCGTTCGTTAATTTTTCATCATTAATTAATTTTTAATTTTTACATTTTACGGTTTATTGATGCTGATTTTTTGGGTGTTTGTGCCGATAACCAGGACGTAGAGGCCCGGTAACAGGCCACCTACAGGTAGTTGTTCTCCGTGGATGGTTCCTTGTAGGTGGATTCTTCCCGAAAGGTCTAGTAGCTTAAACGCCGTTTCCTTCTGGCGGTTACGGAGGTACAAGACCCCGTCCTGCACCGGGTTTGGGTAAGCCATGAAATTTTCTTCCGACGGATCATCTACCACCAGGTCCTCGGCCGACAGGACGGTTTCCTGGTAGGCCTGGTACATCGCCAACTGCTCGTCGTTAAAGTCTGCGGTGTCGTGCGCCAGGTACAGCTCAAAGCCATTGACGCTGCCCGTGGCCGGGTCTACCTCGAGCTCACGGCTGGTCTCGTTCTGGATGAAACGACGGTAATTGGGCATGCCGTAGCCGTACCACTCGTCCCATCCCAAAGGATCGTGACGCAGGATACTCATATCGAATGAAAATTGACCACGCTCGTCTTCTCCCCAATCCACGTACCCTTCAATTACATCTTGCGTCCAGAGGTAGAGCGAGTCCTTGCCCTGAGAGTTAAACAAGGTGTCCATGGCGGTTTCCAGGAGCCGCTTTTTGACTTCTACGTGGGTCAGCTCCGGCAGGTAGGACCACATCAGCGATACCATCCCCGAAACAAAGGCGGTAGCTAGGCTGGTCCCGCCGGTTCCGGTCTGGCCAAATGCACCGGTAATGTAGTGGGGGAACACCAGATCGGACTTCTTGCCCGGAAAGGTCACTCCGTAATCGATGGAGTAGACTTCTTTCCACAAGCCACTGACCGCGATGACCGCCGGATGACCGGAAGGATAATGGTACTGGTTTTGTTTGAGAAAGTTTTTGGCCGTTTCGCTGCTGCTCTGTGGCGACCAGTTGCCACTGCCGCCCAGGATCACACAGCCTTTCTCCCAGGCATAGTCCAAGGCCTCGAATACCCCCAAAACGTTTTCCCGGTCCTCTTCACGGAACAGGTCTTCGATGAAGTTCAAATTGTAGGTCAGGGTATCGATGGACATAAACGAAAACCCCCAGCTCAGGTTAATGATAGAAGCGCCGTTGTCGGCGGCGTAGCGGATGGCTTCGGCCGTCTCCCCCCGTAAGTTCATGATCCTGGCACCAGGGTCGCCACCACGGCCCCGGAGGGGGCCGGAAGCACCTTCAGTGACGGCCGAAGCCATCAGAATGGACATATAGGTGCCATGGCCACTGTTGCTTTCGTTCCAGATAGAACTGGTATCGGCGGTATGGGCCAAAAAGTCAAAACCCCAACGATCATCGACGTAGCCGTTCCCGTCGTCATCTACGAAATTTCCGTAAATCTCGTCTTCATTTACCCACAGCACCTTTTCCCGGTCCAGGTAAGGGCTGTTGGGATCGTAGCCCGTGTCCACCAGGGCGATGATCTTTTCTCCGTTGCTATGCTCGTAGCCTTGGGCGTAGAGAAAATCCCAGTCCACGTCCTGGTAGTCCGTCACGTAGCGGCTGCAACGGTATGTGTGGCCCATCATTTTAGCGTAATACAGGAAATTTTGGCTCGTATAATCTAAATCGATGTTACCCAGGCGCAGCTCGCGTTCCAGGTCGGGATACCATTCCTGCCACTGGCAGAAAGGAGGATAGTCGTAGATGCAACTAAAGCTGCCACTCTCCGAAGGGCAGTCCAGGCCCGCATCGGTGTATTCCTGACAACATGCTTCGTAGAGTGAGTCCGGGTAGACCGTGCCGTCATCCAGGGTGAACCTGGACTGTACCGATGTCCGGGAGGCATTCCTCCGGGAAGCGCCCTTCCGGGAAGTACGCTTCTGAGAAGCGGGTTTTTTAGGGGAAGCTGCCTGTTGCTGCCAGAAGTTACGTTGCTTTTGTTGGGCTTCTTCCCGCAATTCTCCGATAGAAGGATAACGCGGATAGTCATACAAAGACTTTCTGATGCCGCCGACATTTGAGGATTGTGCCGTGGCTGCAAAAGAGACCAGTAAGAGTAGCGCAAAGGCAGTCGAAGCGTGGTTGAATGTACGTCGCATTGTAAGGTTACGATGTCGTATTTGATAACATTGGAAAATCACATTATTTATAGTTTCATTTCAAGCGAAAAATTTTCATACTTCGGTTGCCATTTAATCAACTAGCCTATCTTAAACCTTTAAATATTATTCCTAAAAAATTTATAAAAGTTATTAACTTTTATAAATTTCTGATGAATCAATTATTTACACCTATGAAAAAGAAAAAGGCTTCGACAAAAAAAACCTATGGACTAAACATAGATACAAGCATCATGGATGCACTCGATGAAATAGCAGATACCAACTCCCGGTCAAGATCTAACCAGGCAGAGCTAGCCCTCAAAGAATTCATCCAACGTCAAAAAGCGGTAACGAAGATGAACTCTGAATAATTTCCAGGCTTCTTGGTTAAGGACTTTTGACCACTAAGCAGATTGCCGAAGTTGCAGGGGTCACTGTAGATGAGGTAATGAGCATCAGATCCAGAATGAAAAAAGTAAGGCCTAAGGCTGTATCCTTTCAGTCCAACGGAGCAGGGTTTATTTGTGTACGGTTCCCTTATGTCCCTACCGATACGCCTACGGCAAAGATAAAATCCCGGCTTATGTGTTCGTCAAATTATTCACAGAGTAAAAAAATCTCCACCAGGCCAATAGGGCCAGGGTCGTATTTTTTGATCCTGAAGGATGAAATAATTATGACGAAAACAGCGGGATTTTTTCATAAAACCGAAGTCGATCGGATAAGGGATGGCCAACGGGAACACGTACGTTTAGCCTCCGGCGGGAAGTCTCCTGGAACAGGATATTTGAGGCCATTTGGCAAATAGTGTCAAAACATAGCTACCCTGTCCCTCGAAAAAAAATAAATATCTATCCATTCTTAAATATTTTCTCCTTAAAATTGCTAATATATTTAGTATTTAATATGAGATTAGATATAGGGAAATACATCATTCGAAAAGGTAAATCTTTCACACAAAACATTGAATACTGGATCATTTATTATTCAAAGGGAAAGAAAATGATTTGTATAGATCAGGCGATGCCACAAGAAGTCCTTAATGATGAAGACCAGATATTCATGCATAATGACGTTACTTTAATAAAAGTACTTAAGCTTTCAGATCCCATCATATTTGAAAGAGCTAAAATCATGATAGAAGCAACCGATCAGTTTGGTCATAACAAAATATTTACCGCTGCTAACTTATCTGCCCAGGAGAGGATCTTTGAGAAATTTCCTAGTCTTCATAAGACTCTTCAGTGATAAGATATAAGGAATTAACGAGACAAAAAATAGAGCGTTAGGCCTCTAAGGTCTATACGGGTGTAAGCAGGGTTTTTAGATTATTAAAGAATCCTGATACAAAAGCTCTTGATAAAGCGTTTGAAGAATATATCTATAATATGAAAGCCGACATTTAACCAGAGATTTAAAATATAGGGAAAAGAACTTTAGATAATGAGATGCATATTTAGCTTACTAATAATGATTCCGTTATTTATTAATGCACAGGAATTTGACTATCTACCAGCCCCAGTAGGTAATAACCAAATTCAGGACTATAGTCAATTTACAATATCATACAACGAAAAACATGAACAACCGGACTGGGTTGCTTATTCTCTAGATTCACTTGAAGCCTCGTCGGAAGGGGAGAGATGTAATTGTTTTAGATCTGATGAAAGGATTATTTCCAGGACGGCATCTACTAATGATTATACCTCTACAGGATTCGATAGGGGGCATCTAGCCCCAAGTGCGGATAACCTAATGTCAGAAGGAGCAAATGCCGAATCCTTCCTGATGTCAAACATTAGTCCTCAACTGCCGGCACTAAATAGAGTGTTATGGGCAGATCTTGAAAAGTGGGTTCGCCTAAAGGCAAAGGCCCACCAAGTAGTCTATGTGGTTACAGGACCTATTTTTGAACCTAACCTAGGAGTAATAGGTAATAATGAGGTCACCATACCTGCGTATTTTTATAAAGTATTATTGCGATTTGATGGCCCTAATAACACCAATCCGAAGACCATTGGCTTTATCTTACCAAATCTAGCGCCAATAGGAGAAATAAAAGACTATATGGTCCCTGTAAATGCTGTTGAAACACTGACCAATCTTGATTTTTTCCCTGAACTGCCTGACCACATCGAAAATAGGGCAGAATCACAATTTGAAGCTAGAACCTGGAACTTTTGATTGGTGTCAATTTTTTTGTTGCAAGAACGATCATGACGGTGGTATTTACTTCATGGATATTCCGGTCGATGTTGACCCCTATTCCGGCAATACTGACCCCTCTTTTAGTGGTTTTGATTTAGCCGACAATGTTTCATTCTTAGTTGGAATTTAGAGGGTTTTACTATGCTGTCCTTGAATGTATGTTTTGCTTTTGCTTCCTCATAATTTTCCATCGCATAAGCTTGCTGAAGTTTGTTCCGGTAGTTGAGTTGCACTTTTTCGCCCAGATAGCTGACCACATTTTCTCTTTTGTGCTATTGACATCTTTGTACGATCGCTTTTGTGCCAAAAACAGCCTGCACGGCCTTACGAATACCTTTAGCTCCATCGATGACCACCAGCAGCCCCTGATCAACTGAGAGTCCCCTTTCAATGAGGTCTGAAAATAATTCACCGATGCTTTGACTATTTTCTGTAGCGGTCTGTATGAACCCCAGCGGTACTTTATCCCCCGACACGGTCACCCCAAGTACAATGA
>JBCCOE010000084.1:0-19070 GCA_039025475.1 Bacteroidota bacterium
ACCTATTTCTTGAAACCAAATCAAGAAGCGACTTTGAGCTTGTACAATGGGACTTTTGAAAAGAGCGAAAATATTATCACTCGCGATCGTATGATCGATGCTTCAGTTGTCCATCGAGGCAAAAGAATTGCTATTCATTCGGATCAATGGAAAGACCAGGACAGCACGGTTACCCAATTAAGTTTTAATTCCGGAGGCGAGGGAACGTATGTAGTAGGTGTCTCTACTAAGGCAAGAAACATTGAATTAACCGCTGAAAAATTCAATAGCTATCTGAAACACGATGGTGTTTTAGATATGCTACAAGAGCGTACTGACCATAACTTGTTAGACCAAGATGCAATTGAAAGTTATGAAAAGCATGTAAAAGCCATCTACCAGGTTGGCGATATGAAAACAGACGATTGGAGCACTGTATTAGGTTATCCCATCGAATTTGTCCCCAAATCAAACCCTTATGAAAAATATACCGGAGACAAGCTAGATGTACAGTTACTATTAGAGGGAAAGCCTTTATCCAACCAGCTTGTTTTTGCTGATTACATCAAAATAGGTCATAGCCATAGTAATGATCATCACGACCACGACCATAAGCACGATGATGGTCATCAGCATTCCCATGATAACCATGATCATACCCACGCTACCAATCAACAATTACGTACAAACGACCAAGGTGTGGTCACTGTGGATCTTCCGGAAGATGGTATCTACTATCTGCGAACCATTCACATGACCAGAGTCACTGATAACGAAGAGTTAACTCATCAGTCAAAATGGGCTACCCTAACGCTTGGGGTGACCCATAAGCATGATGCCAGCACACATACACATGATCATCATGATCACGAAGGTGGAATTCCTACCTGGGCTTTTATAGTAGGTAGCTTGTTAATCATAGGATTGTTGTTCTTGTTCTTTAGAAAAAAGAGTTGATGAGATATGTTAACTTAAAGCAAGCACTGACCCTGTTATTGGTATTCGTTCCACTACTAGGGTTTGCTCATGATGTCACCAGTGCCGATCAGGAGCTCTTACGTAATGGCGGTTTGTGGGCTTATATTCAAGTAGGGGCAACACACATGCTCACCGGCTATGATCATTTACTTTTTCTGGCCGGTGTGGTATTCTATCTAAGCAGCTTTAAGGACATCTTGAAGTTCATCACGGTGTTTACAATCGGTCATAGTACTACCTTATTAGGCGCTACCTATTTAGGAATCACTGCGGATGAACACCTGGTAGATGCGGTTATCGCCTTAAGCGTTTTATATAAAGGTTGCGAGAATTTGGGTGGCTTTGAAAAATTAAAGCTGAAATCGCCCAATTTATTACTCATGGTGGGTCTTTTTGGATTGATTCACGGATTCGGACTTTCCACACGATTACAATCCTTTGACATGGGAAATGAGCAATTTTTAGCAAAAATTCTATGCTTTAACCTGGGTGTAGAAGTAGGACAGGTACTGGCACTAATTCCCATTGTTTTTATCATTACACTTTCGCAAAAGCGTAAACAGTTTCCCGCATTTTATAAAGCGGTGAATTGGTACTTAGTGATAGCCGGAATTGGCTTATTCATCTATCAATTATTTGGTTACTTTAACGGGCATGAAGCATAGGATATCATTTGCAATTAAATGTTCTTTCCCCATTGCTCCATTAATTCAATAATTGGGATTAACTCCTTGCCTCTGGAATTCAAACTGTATTCAACATTTACAGGTATCCTATCCGTCAACACTCGTCTTTCAATAATACCGTCTTCCTCAAGCTCTCGTAACTGTTCTGTCAAGACCTTATTGCTAATGCTCGGAATGAAATGATTAATCTGGCCAAAACGTTTGGCTGACTTTCTAATGGTGTATAGGATAATGAATTTCCACCTTCCTCCCAAAACAGACATAATCTGAGTGACAGGACAGTTCTCGGGATTCTTATACACGTATCTCATTTTCTAGTTACTTACAGGTTACCACAAACGGTCAGGTGGTTTCGCAATAACCAATTCTACTTTGCAATTTCGTTCGAAGTATCAAAACAAAAGTAAGTTACTTTAAGAAACTTAATTATGAAAAGTGAAAGTTTAAACGTAGAGGTTTTCAAAGGCGAAGAAGCTTCAGTAAACAGTTACATCTTTAGCAATGATCAATCCATAATGGTTATGGACGTGCTAAGAAACTCAAAAGAAGCCGGGTCTTTGGCACAGCTTATTAAATCAAAGGGGCTACCTCTTACTCATATCTTAATTACTCACGGGCATCCTGATCATTATATAGGTATGGATTGCCTGAAAAAGGAATTTCCCGACGCCAAAATAGTGGTATCCCGTCCAGAAATTAAACATGATATCATCGGCTTCAGTAAATGGATGGAAAGCATAGGTTGGTTGGACAGTGAACCCCATCTAAAACCCAAATCTGAAAAGAACCCGAGAGGCTTTGATTATGAAAATCTGATTGAAGTTCTGGATGAGAATAATTTTACTCTTGAAGGAGGGGGTACGTTAGAATTGAAAAATGACTATCATCCTGCTGAGGCTGAACATCTGACTACCGTGTATTCTGAAGACTTAAGAGCTTTTTTTACTTCTGATTTTTGTTATCATAGAGTTCATCTGTGGCTTGGACAAGGTGTTGATCCTACTCATATTGCTAATTGGAAGTCACAACTTGAGACCTTTAAAGCCCGTTATCAAAACACAAGTCTGAAAATTTATCCGGGACACGGAGAATCTACTGATGTCAAGATTTTTGATGTTGTCCTGAAGTACATTTCTGATTTTGAGACGACCATAGAAAACGCTAAATCAAAAAAAGAAGCTGTTGCTAAAATGAAAGCATTATATCCTGATTGGGAACAATCTGATTTCTTGCTTGCCTACAGCGTTGATTACCACATGGACTTGAAAGAAAAGTAAGGATGGTGATTACTACTTGGTTTTATCGAAAAAGACGCTCTCTTCTGGCTAAAAGACAAGCTATTTCAGTCCATTTAGGCCTATTGTCCTTAGCTGACACTTTTCTAGGCAAGAGCACGTTTACATCCAAGTATAAAAATAACTTCCTATTTTTATTAAGCTAAATGCATTGGCGCACAGAGTTTTAGGAATCTGAAAACAAGAACAGAATGGGTGAAATTACGCTAAAGGGAATACCGACTTTCAGAATTCTGGACTACAAGAAAGCCATCGATTTTTATGTACACGGACTTGGTTTTAAAATTGATTGGGAACATAGATTTGAACCTCATGCACCTATCTATATGCAAATTTCCAGGAATGGACTTACATTACACCTATCAGAAAACAAGAGGTTTGAAACTGGCGTCATCGTCTTTGTTGACTGTAAAAGACTTAATGAATTTTATTCAGATCTGAGCAATAGAGAAAATAAAATTAAATTGAGTAAGCCCGAAAAAACGAATTGGCAAACGATTCAAATGGAAATCGAAGACCCTTTTGGAAATTTGCTTAGACTTAATGAAACAGTAATGGATTAAGAGCCTCGTACAATATTGTCAGCAATAGTGGGTAAAGTAATAAACGGATTACCGTAGATCTAAAAATACGTCTAAGACCCACTTTACTGTAGGATGCAGAGCAAATAAGATGTATAAGTGGTACCAATTAAAGCACATTTCCCTCGCCATAGGCTGTTATCGTTGTACACCAAATAATATATGATACTAACCAATAGCTGCCTTGAAAAAAATTAACTTAACCAAGGGACAGATTATTCAGAGAAAAGGTGATCTAAATAGCAAAGTGTATCACGTTGAATCAGGTTTGTTACGCAGCTATACCATAGATCATAAAGGTAAAGATCATATTTTCATGTTCGCCCCGGGAGGATGGATCATTGCGGATAATGTTTCACCAGAACAACCGTGTGATCTTTACATTGATGCCATTGAAGACTCGATTGTCATTCAAAAAGTGAAAGACTCTGATTCAGACCATGAAATAAGAAAGCTCATTAAGCGACTTGAAGTGCTTCAGAAAAGAGTTATTATGCTCATGAGTGCCTCTGCTACTGAGCGTTATGAACACTTCATACAGACCTACCCGGATATTGTCCAAAGAGTGCCTCAAAAAATGATTGCGTCCTATTTAGGTATCACGCCACAGGCCTTAAGTACTCTAAGAGGTGAAATAGCAGGAAAATAAATTACGCACCGAATTTATTAATGTACATGAATGCACGAGAGTTTTGGCCCTTGTATTCTTGTGTTTTCAATTCAAAACAATTCGATTATGGCAAAATTTCACGAAACAGGAATCCCTAAATGGCAAAGGATTATTGGCTACATACTTTCTATTATATTTAGTTTTCAAATTTTTGTAGCGGGAACAATGAAGATAATAAGCAACGATGAAATGAATGAAAATATGGCCGGTCTGGGTCCTATGGCTGACCATATTCTTTTAATCGGCTTAGGAGAACTAGTACTACTAGCTTTATACTGGATCCCTAAAACGCAAAAGATTGGATTTTATTTAATGTGTTCATTTGTGGGTGGAATCATTGCTACTGAGATAATAGGTGGAAGACCCATTTTTATCGGAATCAGCACGGCAATTTTACTCTATGCAGGAACTATCATGAGAAACCCTTCTCAAATTAGATAAAACAAACCCTGGCGTTTAGTAGGAGGCGTCACCGATACTTTAGGCTACATGAAGGCTTGCTTAAACCTCTTCTTCGATTTCGAGTATATGCGGATAGACCCAAAAAGGTATTTGAAAGCACACGCCAGACTATGAACCCATTCAGCAAGATTAAGCTAAACGCAACTTTCGTCAAATGGCCATAAACAAATGAAAAAGATAAGTATGAATAAAGTCATAGCCGTTCTCTGGCTTATTTGGTCTCTCTTACATATCCTACCTGGAATCTTTTCAATGGCTAATGCTCTTTCAGGCGATATTACTTCGATTAAATTCTTATTTCCCGAGACGAATCCATCCGGAATGACCCATGATTATCCCAACGAGGTAAAAGCAGTTTTGGTAACGTTTGGTCAACATGGCTTCAATCTATTTTGGTTTGGCCTGGTTACTTTAATTTGTGCCGTTTTTATCTGGAAGAGACAGAATCAAACGGCTATGCTGATTGCCGCAATAGTTGGTGGTCTCGCCGACTTGGGAGCAATATTTGCGACTTTTATGATCGGGAGCATTGATATTTGGGGAGTACTCATCTTTTCAGGAACCTTTTTGGCTATTCTATTAAGTTACAAAATTTGGAAAACTACTTGAATTGGTGAGTTCCAAAAAGTAGTATTCAATTCCACTGAATGCATTATTTTTCTTTTCAGTTAGCCAAAAAAGCAGCTAAATAACAGGGCTGGTTAGTAAAATCCAGTGGTATCCAGTCTTTACATGCAAGTTATACCTACTTTTATAGTAACTGACAGAGTTTAGATTCCAGTGCAGCCCCTACCCCTCCTTACTATTATATTTACAGTTAATAATATCCCCTACAAATAGTATACTTTTATCTACCTAAAGGATGACCCAAAACCAAATTAAGAAATGAAGCCAATAACCTGCATTCTTTTTTTTCTCGGCTCTCTTTGTGTTCAGGCACAAGAAATAAATTACAACCTGATCGAACAAAAAATTGACTCTGCTTTTAAATCACAGAACGCCAAAGGGATGCAGTTTATCATCGTTAACAGCGACAGTATTTTGCTAAATAAGAACTACGGCATTCACCCGAAAAGCGAAAACTCTGTAAATGATCAGACCTTATACCTTCTAAATGCAGTTACAGAACCATTTACTGCTCTGGGCTTGTTGCATCTATTGAAATCAAAAGGGATTTCTGTTGATGCAGAATTAAAAGAAATTGCGCCTGAGGTTTCCTTTGAAAATAAATGGGAACAAGAATACCCGCTCACCTTACGTCACTTGATTGCCCATACTTCGGGATGGCAGAAAGGGCATTTTTACCATTTCCTACTGGACAGAAGTCGGCTATCACTGGAAGAAATTGTGCTTAACTATCCTCAGTCCAGGGTTTCACAGTATCCCCCAGGGCAATTTTATTCGCATACGAATGACGGCTATGCAACTGCCGGATACCTTATTGAAAAGATTTCAGGAGTATCCTACGAAGAATATATCGCACAGACTGTTTTAGAGCCCTTGAGTATGAGGTCATCTTCTTTTGATTTGGAATCAATTCATCTTGCCGTCCAAAAAAATTCACCTGCTCCCTATCCGCGTATGACAGAACTCCCGTCAGATGGCTTGGTAACGAATGCTACCGATATGGGCCTATTTCTCCAGTTTCTTTTAAATGAAGGAAAGAAGGATAGTGTCCAAGTCATTGAACCTTCCATTATACAACAAGTAAAAGCAACTCCTAATACGCTTTTTGACACCGAGTTGAATACCATCGCACAAGGATATGGACTCTATAAAATCATATTCCGAGGAACCGAAATCATTTTGGTAAAAGGCTCCGACCCGCAATTCTCAGCTCAATTAATTCTTATTCCTGAGCAGGACATCGGAGTTTTCTTTGCTTTATCCGGAGATGAAACAACCAGAATTACCCTACTAAATAGCTTGCTTAGTGATTTAATTCCTTCAAAAGATCCCGTAGACTATACTCCTGCTGAGCAAGAAGCTGAGTGGCTCGGATATTACCAATCAATCGGGTATTCCTTCAAAATAGAAAGGTTCATAAATAATTTGATCTCCGTGGTACGAATTGATGATGTAGAAGGAAAGCTCTATTACGGAAGTCTTTTTGAAAGGCCTCAACCCATGTATAGGGATAATGAGGGGAACCTCTTGATCAATGACAGAAATTTTAATGTAAAGTGGGCTCTTGTAGAAGACTTCGAAAAGGATATCGTACTTACAAATGCCAATGGCGAAAAGTTCGGGAAGACTTCAGGATTCGTAGTGTGGACTAAGTTGCTCCTGGCAATCACCTTTTTAGTCTCTGTAATAAGTTTACCAATCGTAGCATTATCGAGATTAATTGCCAGGTATCTGGCCAAGAAATCACTCAGCATCAACAAGAGTTTAAGATTATTTCAATTATCCCTTGTCCCACTATTCTTGGTAATCCTGGTCATAATTAGTCTGGTGCCTGGTGATCCCATACAATCCTATCAGTCCATGCAGCAATTTGCCAGCCTTTCGTTTCATTCTGTAGCCCTATTTGTTTTGTCTTTAAGTTTTGGTGTGATCGGTTTATTGGCCATAATCTCTACCGTTAGAAATTTAAAATCAACTACAAATAAGGTTATGAAAGCGTACGTGTTACTTTTAGCGACTACCTTTTCAATTACATTGTTTTACTTAACTGCCTTTGGAATAGTGGGCATACGCGGCTGGACCATGTAATATTACAGCATCGTAAAATTAATCAGTGATAAAGAACATAGTATGGATTAACTCTATTTGATCATGAAATACCTAAAGGTATAATGGTTAGCCCACAGGGAACGACGACCATAAGGTGATTCTGTTGCTTCTCATTGTGTATTGCCGACGACCGCAGACCACTGATTAAAAAAATTATTACTGCTTAGTAAGTAAATAGTCAACGACTTTTCCCCGTAACTGTAGTATAAAACCCTTACATCACGCGCAATAATTCTAAATAATGAGACCAAACGTATTAATACTAAGCCTATTACTCCTCTCCTGCTCTGACCAAAAATCAAAAACTTCTGAACATCACATAGAATCCAGATTTCAAGTTGCAGAATTAGAAGATTCAGGAATTCAGAGGGATTCTATTTACAAACTCTTAACGCTGATAAAGAAAACACCACCAAGGGATTTTAGGGGATTGGTTGTAATAAAAAATGACCGGCTTGTTATGGAGGAATATTTTAATACTTACCTAAGTAATACAATTCATGATATAAGGTCAGCTGGAAAAAGTATAACCGCATTGCTCCTGGGTATCGCTATGAAAGATGGTTTAATAGATGATCTAGATCAAGATGTTCATTCATTCTTTTCTAAAAAGAAATATACTTCCATCAATGAAGATTATAAAAAAATTAGGATCAGACACTTGCTAAATATGTCATCCGGTTTGGATGCAGATTCGAACGATCCTCAAACCGCTGGCCATTCTTCAAATTGGATTTCCTTGGATAATTGGCGTAAGTATCATTTGAGCATACCGATGACTTCAGAGCCGGGTACTAAATGGATTTATGCTGATATTAATCCCATGCTAATTGGTGCAATTATCGAAGAAACTTCAGGAATGAGCCTTAAAGACTATGCCGCCATGAAGTTATTTAAGCCATTGGGCATTAACCAATTTTATTGGTACACGAACGCAGCAAACCAGACAGGAGCAGCCGGTAATTTATATCTTTCAACAATCGATTTTGCCAAACTTGGAGTTCTGGTTTTAAATAAAGGAAAATGGGAAAATTCTCAAATTATCAGTGAGGAATACATGAACGAATTATCGCGTAAAACTTTTGATATTTCTGATACTAATCCCTTTGCAGATGCTTATGGCATGCTTTGGTACAAGAGCAGCAGAACTTTTGGAACAAATAGCATAAAATATCTTTTTGCGTCTGGCATGGGAGGAAATCATTTAATCGTTATTCCGGAAAAAGAGATGGTTATCGCATTAACTTCAAGTGCTTACGGGCAAGGGTATGGACATCAGCGATCGTACAATATAATGGCGAAGATTTTTGAGTCATTGCATTAATAAATTGGCAAATTATTATGCTATCGACCCCATCACCATAAAATTATTTTCTACTGTACTATCTCATAAACTAGGATTCTGATACAACGGCCTGATATGGTTTTAGAAAAATTGACTCACCTACGGTCGTCAACTCTTTATAATTATTGATCAGAATATGATTGAATTCTGTTTCAGATACGTATCGGATTTCCTGGTCACTAAAGTTCAGAAGTACCAGCAGTTTAGTATCATCAAGCTCCCGGTAATAAGCATAAAGCTGTGGATGATCGGGCTCCAACAGTTCGTAGTCACCGTATACCAGCACCTCATTGGATTTTCGAAGCTGCACCACTTTCCTGAAGTGATTAAGCACTGAATCAGGATCGCTCTCTTGCGCATGGACATTAACCGACTTGTAGTTAGGATTCACCTTAATCCATGGATCTCCATCACTAAATCCACCATTCTTCAAATTGTTCCACTGTATGGGTGTCCTTCCGTTGTCACGGGCGGTAATCTTGTGTGATTCAATGAAATGGTCGAGATCCCCTTCCTCCCGTTCTGTGAGCCGATACCAATTAATGGTCTCAATATCCTTGTAATCCTCGATCTGATCAAACTTGATATTCGTCATACCGATCTCGTCCCCCATGTAGCAATACGATGTACCCCGCATGGTCAATAGCCAGGTGTTCAGCAATTTGGCTGATAACGCCCTGTACTCGGGTGAATCATCGGCCCATCGTGAAACCATCCTAGGCTGATCGTGGTTGCCAAGGTAGATGGCTCCCCAACCCTTACCTCTAAGAGTGACATCCCACGATGTGTGAATTCGTTTGAACTCTAACAAATCCTTATAACTCAACCCATCGATGGTCTTCCGGTTCATTTGTCCAATAGATGGGTGCTCAAAGTGATAGGCCATATTAAGTTCATTCCGGTCTTCGCCCACTAAATCCAGAATGTTCTCAATAGTTGTACCCGGGCCCTCTCCTACGGTCATGATATCATAACTGCTCAGGACTTCTTGATTCATCTCTTGCATATATTGATGCAATTTTGGTCCGGTTCCATAGAAAAAATCCCATGCTTTTCCTTTGAATTCCTCAGGAATTGGAGGATAAGACGTATCCTTAGAAATGAACGTGATCACGTCCATTCTGAATCCGTCGATCCCCTTCTTAAACCAATAATGCATGAGATCATAAACCTCTTGCCTGACCTTAGGATTCTCCCATTTGAGATCCGGTTGTTTCTCAGAGAAATAATGGAGATAATAGGCGTTAGTTTGCTCATCATACTTCCACGCATCACCATCCTTATCAAAGAAACTCCATCGTTCATTTGGTTTACCTTCTTCCGCGGGTACCCAGTGGTAGTAATCCCGGTAAGGATTTTTGCGAGATTTTCTGGATTCCTGAAACCAGTAGTGCTCATCACTGGTATGATTCACCACCAGGTCCATGATCAACTTGATACCCCTATCGTGAAGTCCGGTAAGCAGATCCTCAAAATCGGACATACTTCCAAATTCGTCCAGGATTTCTTTATAGTCCGATATGTCGTAGCCATTGTCGTCATTCGGTGACTGGTACACCGGATTTAACCAAACGACATCAACTCCCAGGCTCTTAATGTAATCCAGTTTTGAAATGATACCGGGAAGATCCCCGATACCGTCTCCATTTGAATCTTTAAAGCTTCTAGGGTAAATCTGATAAACCACTGCCTCTTTCCACCAGGCTTTTCGTAAGTCATTCTTCATCACAAAATGATCTAATGCACTAATTAGCTAAACCTCTAACTGCGCGAAACTAAGTGAGTAGGACGGAATTACAAGTTCTAATTTGTGATTTAACTGGATACCCTTAGGTATCTCTTCTTTATTCTGCCGTAGCCGATCTTTTGGCCTGAAGATCAGCTTCAATCGTGTTAAGCATTTTGCCATCAATCTTGTAAAACCACATCGCTGCTGCGGCTAACATAAATACAATGGCGGGTAGCCATGCACACATGGTTTGGATACCGCTGATTGCGGTTTGCGTCTGATCCTGATTGGCCACAAAACCAACAAATGACAAGATGATACCAGGTATAGCAGTACCAACAGCCCCGCCAAATTTCATAGCAAACATTGAAGATGAAATTGTTAACCCTGCGGTATTTTTACCGGTCAGCCATTCACCATATTCTGAGCAGTCGGTGTACATCGCAAACATGAGTGTAAGACACGAGCCCAAGGTCATAAATCCCACCACATGAACGCCTACGGCGAGCCAATAACCTCCCTCCGTGATAAAATATCCTAACCCTAGCACGAGTGCATGTAATGCGCACAAACCCATGATAAGATGATGTTTTTGAAAGCGTTTCGTTAGCAATGGGGTGAGAAGTGTTCCTAAAATTTGACCTGCGAGTCCGGCAGCTGTGAATATGGCTATTTTATCAAAAATGAAAATCACCTTACTTTCATCGGCACCGAAATAATATTTCACGTAATAGACCACGCTGGTGGCTCGAGCAGCTATACCCACAATCAGCAAAATACTCATTACTGATAGCGCTACCCAAGAGGTGTTTTTGAGCAAAGCGGCGAAGTCTTCCCTTGCACTGGACTTGTGTCCTACAGTAGGTTCCACGCGCTCTCGGGTAGTAAGAAATACAATAATGAATATGACCACAGCCAGAGTGGCAAATAATGCCATAGTGAGACGAAACCCCTTAGCATCATCCCCACCTCCAAAATATGTTGCAAGAGGTGTGGCAAACATAGTAATCAAAAGGCTCCCCAGTCCGGCAAAAATGAATCGATAGGTAGTGGCCTTGGTACGCTCTTCGGCCACGGGGGATATGACGGCTAAAAGCGCTGAATATGGAACATTAATAGCTGTATACGCCACAAAAACGAGTATATAGGTGATATAGGCATAGATCAACTTTCCAGTTTCAGAAAGCTCGGGCCCTAGAAATACAAGATAACCCAGTATACCATAAGGCACCGCTACGAAAAGCAGGTAAGGCCGGTACTTACCCCATTTTGATTGAGTACGGTCAGCTATCAATCCCATACCCGGGTCAGTGACCGCATCAATGATCTTAGATACCAAAAACGTTACCCCGATTGCGGCCGGAGCCAGCCCCCAGATGTCAGTATAATAATAAAGCAGGAAATAGCTGAAAAAGCCCATGTAGAAATTGGCTGCCATATCTCCCAGTCCATAACCCACTTTTTCGGTGGTGGATAAGGGGGAGGTATCGATTTTTGAATTCAGTGTATTTTTCAAAACTCAGTTATTCCCTGAAGAGTAAGATCAAGTAAATTAAAGCATACTAATCTACTTGTATTTTTTAAATTGAATCGAAGTTCGAGTTAGGACAAAATCAGAAGTAGCAACAAAGGAATCAATTTACCCACCCGAATCCTGATTTTAAATACTCATTCGCTGAACTCTTGTGAGTTTGATGAGCCTTAGCGAGTGGTAAGCAATATTCGATCTGAAACCATTAATTTAGAATTAAACTGACGAGGTAAAGCTTACTATACCTAACAAATGACAACCAAATATTTCACTATTAGAAAAGATTGGAGGGCATGGCTTGAAACTAATTTTGAGGCTGAAGAGGATATTTGGTTGGAGTATCCGTTAAAGAAGACGGGCAAGAAACGGATAGTATATAATGACGCCGTCGAAGAAGCGCTCTGTTTTGGGTGGATTGACAGTACGGTTAAATCGTTGAACAAAGAAACTACGATCCAAAGATTTTGTAAGCGAAGGAAGAATTCGCCATTCTCCCAACCCAACATCGAACGATTGAAATGGCTTCTTGAACAGGGCTTAATTCACGATTCCATTCAAACAGAAGTACTAAGAGTAATTGAGCAGGAGTTTGTTTTTGCCCAGGATATTCTAGAGAAATTAAAATCAAATAAAGCGGTTTGGACGAACTTCCAAAGCTTTTCAGAGCCCTATAAAAGGATCAGGGTGGCCTATATTGACAGCGCAAGGAAAAGACCTGAAGAGTTTAATAAGCGGTTGAATAATTTTTTTGATAAGACTGAGGAAAATGTTCTGATTAAAGGGTTTGGAGGAATTGATAAGTACTACTGAAAACAAAAAAAACGGACACAACGTATAACTAGGTCGCAATCAGAAATCTTCTTTCGCCCTAAAAGTTTTGAACCTATACCTTTTATGGTTAGGTTTGTAACCTATAGGTATCTTTTTAAAACCTTTAAGTTACAAATATGATGTCATTAGAAACACAGATCGAAGAATTAGAAAAAATGAGAACCAGGTGGTTATGCGCTAATCTAACGGGGTTTATTCTCTGGGATGGTTTCAGGATTATTGATGGTCATCTTACCGAGCAAGGAGTTGCAGCACACTTTCAAATTATACTCTGGCTGGGCTGGTTAATTTGGATACTTAGCTTTATTCAATTGATCCGGCTTGGTTTTAAGGTAAAGAAAGTAAAACAGGCGTCACAAATTCTCAATGACGAGTTGGTTGAGTTCAATCGCTTTAAATCGTGGCGATTGGCTTTAGTTGTAACTGTTTTGACTCAGGCGGTTATAATTACTCTATCCGCTTTTTCATTTAATATTTCCGGCGTCTTATCTGCTGAAATATCCATTTTTACCGCCGTAACAGTGGCTTTGTCCGCTTTTATTTATTATGATACGGACATAGCGAATGGTTGAATTCGAACTTAGAAATACCATTAAGGTAGAGAGAGCTAAGAGGAACATGACTCAAGCTGAATTGGCTTTGGCAATTGGCGTTTCACGGAAAACCATTAATACCATTGAAACCGGTAAATTCATACCTTCAACCATAACTGCATTCAGAATTGCGAAGGCTTTCGAGTTGAAAATTGAAGAGGTATTTGAACTTGTACTGAATGAATAAGGGCACTGGACTTCAATACGAGCTCAGTTTAGTGCGAAGCCTGATACGATCAGATACTTTTAAGGGTACTAAAAATCTGAGGCAAGAATTGTAGTCGAATGTAAGAGGTTATTAAATTACAACTATGAAAACCCTGTATATTATTCTGTCGCTCGCACTGATTTTGGCTTCCTGCGATACCATCTCAGATAAAAGCGCCCAAACAAAGCCCAGTGCTTTAGAGCAACTAAAATCAAGTATTGATTCTCTATTTAATGCTGAAATAAGAAAAAATGAACCCGGTGCGGCACTACTTGTGGCTTACAAGGGTAAAATGCTCATTGGTAAAGGATACGGCTTACGAGACGTCGATTCTCAAGAACCAATCACAGCCTCAACCAACATGAGAATGGCTTCGGTGAGTAAACAATTTACTGCACTATGCATCCTGGCTCTGGTAGATCAAGGCAAGCTCAAACTTAACGATAACGCTATCGATTACCTTCCGTACCCGATATTTGAAGGGATCACCATCGAACAGTTGGCTAATCATACTTCCGGGCTTCCGGATTATTACGAATACTTCAACAAAAACTGGAACAAGGAAAGCGTCCTTGAAAATCAAGAGGTTTTAGACTGGTTAGCTACCAACCCTGAACGTGTATTTCAACCCGGCGAAAAATGGGAGTATTCCAACACTGCTTACCTTATGCTCGCTTTGATCGTAGAGAAAGTCAGTGGGCAAGAGTTTTCGGCATTTGCCAAAGAAAATGTTTTTCAAAAAGCGGGAATGAAAAACACGAACTATTATAATCTGGCTAACCCTATTGAGATAGCTGAGCGTGCCTTTTGTTATGAGATTGACAGCGCAGGTAACATCAATAAAGTAGATGGTTTTTTTATGAATGGCGTCATGGGAGATGGCGCGGTGTATACCAGTATTAATGATTACTTTCAATATGATTTAGCGCTGCGCGACAGCGCTATTCTCTCACCACAAATTCACGAAATAATATTCAAAACCAGCTCTGAATACGAGGTCAATGGCACGGATAGGTATTATGCCATGGGTTGGAGCGTTACCGATAGTACAGCAGCGCATACAGGCGGATGGTATGGCACCAATACCTATACTAAACGTTATCTTGATCGACCCCTTACCTATGCCATATTCATGAATAGAAATACGTTATTTGAAAATCGTTTACTTCAAAAAACTGATTCTTTGATTACCCAATACCTGAAAAACCAGAATAATTTGTAAAGAGTACTGAAGCTAAGTTTAATCCTATGAGATCAATCTGTATTATGATCTTCTTAGCTATTGGCTGTAACCCACCAAAAGGTACCACGAGCTCAGCAAATTTATCCGCTAAAGACGTTATTCAAGTTGCAAATGAGCGATACGAACTAGCTGAAGGCCCCCTATTTAGATTAGATCAAGAAAAGTTCAATGATCTCTTAAAATCCCTGTCTAGTGAAGAGCTAAGAAATGATTTATATCAACCTTTACAGTTCCGATACTACGATTCAGCAGGAAAGCTCAAGGTGCTCTATGCCAACTGTGACGTACCTTATAAAAAGAAAAAGGGAGAGTACATATGGTACTGGAATAAGTATGGAACTTTTAACTCTTTTCCTCCCACAGAACCCGTACCAAACTCCTACTTAGAAGAATTAAATATATCCGAAGAACTATCTTCATACGTCCCTCTGAACACTGAAGAGTTCCGTTTCAACGCCAACCACCCTTCAATAGTCGTTTTTTGGTCTCATAATTTAAGTAAGCAGTCATTAAACCTGATCGAATTAGTGAAAAATTACAGTACCAACACGAAGACCAACTATTTATATGTCCATGTCGAATAGGATGTTAGTTTAAAGTCGATAGGTACAATCGATTAAAATTCAATGCTTCGAGAATTCGATTCCTTCTAGCATCTGTCTTAACAATTCCTTGACTTCTTCACTTCCTGAAATTTTCCAGGTTATTCCTGAATTATCCGTTCCGACTGAAATATCCTGCCGAAAAAAGGGACAGCATTCCTTCTCTGCTAAGATGTAATGGAACAGATCAGCCAGCAGGTCTTCCTCGTCTTCAAAATAGAACAAATACCCGTCTTCCATTTGCTCCATCTTTTTCACTCTTGAAAAGATCTTTTTTTGCAGTTCATTTTTTCTTTCGGTAAACTCCAAGTCTGTAAGCAGACACGCTAAACCACTCTCTTTAAACTTCATATCGATCGCATTTTCGTTTAAGTTTTTCATTAAATCTTGAGCTTCTGTTCTTGCCTGGACTAATATTAGCCACGGACAGAGTATTAAATAACATTTCATAAAAATTCCCTTTTTAGTACATTACGCATAGGAGTGTACTCCAAGGTTTTGTTTTAACTCATTAATTTTAGAAAGATGTTGATAGGCGAGTTATCCGAGGATTCCGGATTATCAAGAGATACTATACGATGGTATGAAAAGATCGGATTGATCAATGGAGAAAACATGACAAGGGATTCGAATAACTATAGAATTTATGATGATGAAGTACTTGAAAAGTTGATTTTAATCAGACGCAGTAAATCGTTTGGGTTCTCGTTGAAGGAGATTAAGGGTATGCTAATGTTAGTAGAGTCGGAAAATCTTAATTGTACTTCCACAATACCAATGATTGATGCTAAGCTGGATGTGCTTGAAGAGAAAATAACCGGTCTTCAAAATGTTCGAAGAAAACTAATTGATCTGAAAGAAAACTGCTCAGGTGACTGTCAAAAACAAATCATTAATCGTTCATCGATTGATTAAGAGGTTAAATAAATTAGCTTATGTAGACTTACCCTTTGGATATACCTTTAATAAAGTACATCATTAACGATTTGATTTTAGATGAAAGCAAAGCTCTACCGAGTCATTTTTCCTGTTACTGATATTCATAAAGCAGAAGACTTCTATTCGAAGGTTCTAGGAAAGAGGGGTACCCGAGTTTCGCCGGGACGGCATTATTTTGATATCGGTGGAACCATCTTAGCTTGTTACGACCCAAAAGCTGATGGTGATGCTATAGATTCCTGGAAGTTTCACAACAATCAGTACATCTATATTTCCGTTCCTGATCTAAATACCATAAGAAATAAAATTGAAGGATTAGATTGTATGTGGGTCGGAAATATTGAAGATATGCCTTGGGGTGAGACCTTATTTTACGCAAGTGATCCGTTTGGAAACCCTATCTGTTTCGTTGATGAAAAGACAGTTTTCAAGGGGAGCTGATTAAAGGTCGCTAACTATTGATAACTCTTAATGGTAAAACCAAAAGTCAGAAATCTATCCTCTTCCTCCTGATCTTCCACAACTATACTCTCAAAAGTATGAAGGTAATTCACCTTAAAGTTTAGCCACTTTGAAAGGGGTAGTTCTAAGCCAATATCCGCCTGCCACCGGTAGTTATTACTTTGCTCTAGCGAGGGCTGAAAATAACTTTCGTGGTTAAGGATTAGCTTCTTGTCGAACAGTTTATACTTACCATTTACCCAAAGAGTACCACGAAACGTGTTGATGGATTGACTTCCATCGAACTCAGAACGGTTAAAATTATCTAAATTAAAGTCCGTCTGTTCATACTCACTGGTCAACGAGAGCTTGAGCCAGTTATCTTCTTTACTAAATATTTGATAGGTAAATCCAGCCCCAAACAAAGAGCGTAAGTCAATTTCCCTGCGGAAATTGGTACTCACAAATGTTAAAACTAAGGGGTATAGCTTTTTTTCGGGGTTAAAGTACAAAAAGTTAAGGCTTAAAAAATCCTCATCGGCCTTTTCCTTTCCAAACTCCTGATATACATAGGAATTAGTGGTTTTGTATACCCATTTTTTCCACGGTTTGTAACTGACAGAAGATTTCGCTCTAAAAATTATAGTTTCGACATTTCCCCCCTGGAAAATGCCGGTTAACGAAAGGTCTGCTTTTAATTTGAGCGTATCACTTTCGTTAATTTGGGCTGAGAGACACAGTGGGAAAAAAAAGAAAAAAGAGATAAACTTCCTCATTTCACTAAGAAATAAAATGCCTGAACAATATGTTCAAAATGCATACAAGTTTATGAAAGATTTTGTTAATCGGTTGTTCTAAAGACCCAGGGCAGTCTGACCACTTTCGGGAAGAGAAGGAATCTTAATATCGGTTCCAATTTCCCCATTTAGCTTTTTTATAAAATGCGTTGCCAGCAACGGGGACTCTTTCTCTAGATTTTGGTGGATGAAGAAATACAGGTTTTTCAGCCCCTGGGCTTTCCATAACTTAATGCGTTCAATCCAATCGTCAAGTCGACTATAATCACTTTCGTAATTTGCACCCACGTAGCGTACAAAGGCCGTCGGTGTCGTCAGTCGCATATGCATGATATCTCTCCTACCGGCCGAATCCACCAAGGTGTTGGTAATATTATGTTTTTCGAAAAGATCGTAAAGAGCATCCGAAATACTCGATTCACTAAACCAATCCGTATGCCGCAGTTCTATGGCCAGTGGTAAGTCTTGTGGAAACTGCCCCACAAATTCTCTGAGACGTTTAATGTTCTCGTCCTTCGGTCCAAAGTTATCATGCAACTGGAGGAACAACATCCCTAACTGATCGCCGAAAGCCTGAATACCTAGAAGGTAATCATTTAAATACCCCTGGTAGCCGTCTGATAGCCGTTTAATGTGACTAACGTATCGAGGTAACTTAGGAAAGAACTTAAATCCTTTCGGAGTTTTTTCCTTCCATTTAATGATCTGGTCCTCGCTGTACAAGTTATAAAAAGTGGCGTTGAGCTCAATTGAATTAAACTCATTGGAATAATAACCCAGTTCATCTTTTGTCCCTCTGGGGTAAAAACCTTTTAGGTCCTGCTTATTCCATTTGGCACATCCAACATTTACGTCTTGTAAAGGTTCTTTGTTAGCGGCCAGTACCCTTGCCGTATCCGGGTGATCCTGGGGAAGACTAAAATCTATCGATTCAGGATTATCTACTCTTCCAAACTTCATTATGTATCCGTGTTATTTTGGGTTCCATGCTCATTCAGGAGTTAAAGATACATAATGCCCCGCTCTGAGCACGAAATAGAAATTATATTGCCCTTTATCAATTCTACTTATCGCCCACAAGAGAATCCATTTTCTAATACTAGATAGTTGTTACTTTTTATCCATTAGAATTTAACAACACCCGCCGCCGTCATAGAAATAAGTGCGATCCGACACATGTATATCCTCTCGGCCTAAGGCCTCGATATTGCTTGCTGTTTTGTCACATACTGACAAGGGTTGGTTGTTCATGAGAACATGCCCCTTATTATCGTCGTAATATTCCTCTTTACCAAAATAAATGGCGGTACGTCCAGTAAATACACACGGTCCATCTTCGGGCATGGGATCTTTAATAGCACATACTTCTACGCTCTCGATAAAAATATCTTCCGGTGTATCGTATTGCCTTGTATCCAAAATAC
>JBCCOE010000085.1:0-18293 GCA_039025475.1 Bacteroidota bacterium
CCTGGTGGTTGCCTTAAAAACGCTGCCAAAAAAGTATAACGACGACTCTTTCGCTTTTAGAATGTTGCTGAACAAAGTGTCTATTTTCGAACGTGATCTTAACGTGCATGGGAAAATAGAAGAGCAAGTGCTGATCCCGAAAGCGCTGGTACTGGAAAAGGCTTCTTTGAATCGTTAAAAACATATGGCCTTATCAAGGGTCTAACTTTTGGAATTTGACTTCTCTGAGACCCTAATTCTATATTTAGGATAGTGTATTGCTACCTCAGAAGTGGTAAGGGATTTTTAAAATAAATAATACGCCATTGGATTAGGTGATCCCGCTCACAGACATTTTCACTGTAATCAATTTATCCAATAGTACTGACACAAATGAAATAGAAATTCCCGAATTGGTGTAGGATAAAGGCTATTTGAAAGAACAATAGAATAAGTCTTTCATCTATTCTAGGACGAATATAGTGAACCAGTTGAAGTATGCCGAAGAAGCACGTATTTTTGGTTGGAACCATGAACTCAATGAAATATCTCCGAGTATATTTAATAGGGATCACAGCAATAATTTGCTTTTCTGCGAACTGTCAGGATTGTAGTCTTGTCGAAAGAACATCAAAAAGATCTGCAGAGGTCAAATCTCGAGGTGCTTCTTTTGAGACCAGAAGTTTTGAATTTTTCATGATCCAAAGACATTCTGACCCTAATGCCCCCAATGATTCTACGAATTTTAGCGTGATGTTAATGAAGGGAACAACGCTGGAACTTACAGACAGTGTCACGAATTCTCGCGGCTCATTCAAGTTTCAACTCGCAAATGGCACCGAACTTGTAATAGATGGTGCCACGGCGGATAACTTAGGGGATGTCACACTTTACGTTCCAAATACCATACTGTTCGAAGCGAAAGCAACCGAAAAACAATTTAGAACTTTGGGCTCTAGTTTGATTGTCAGGATGGAAGCCTTCGGCATATTGGAATCAGACTTCAAACCAAAGAAACAAAAGCAAATTCAAACTGTAGTGCAGTGCTTGGTTGCAGAAAATCAAACGGACTAACCAATACTATCATCACAGGTCTAAAATTTCCACAAGCTAGAGTAAGAAAGAACTATAAATTTGGAATTCCCAACCCACAAGCTACTAAGAGATCCCTATTGCTTGTAAAATCTCGAGCTACTAGCTTTGTCTGTGTCTATCAGGGTTCACGTTTTTTCCGCACTAGGTATATGATAATAAAGAAGATTAATTCAAAACCCTTTAGGCTTAATAGAGGTGTACGAAGTGAAATATATGGGACTTAAAAATGTTAAAGTATATAGTTATAACTTTATTATTAGCAGCCTCTTTCATAGTTAACGGTCAAGAAGACCGGCCTGAAAGGGATGGGCTATTTATGACAACGCACTTTGAGAATGCTCAACTAGCATCAAAGATGTTGGCTTATGATCATGTAGCATGGGTGAGTTCTGATAGCGTTCAAACCCTTCCCCAATATGAGCTCAGTACTTACGGAGGTCAATGGTTCTGCTATTTGGATTCGGCAGGGCTCTATCACGCCCTTTATGGTGCCTACGATTCAACCTACACCCTAACAGCCCACTACCTAGTTGACTCCATCACATTTGTGGTCAATCGAACTTTTGAACCATTTGATACAACACTTGCAGTACAATACTCAAAGGCCTATGATTTGGCACTGTCGAGAAAGAAGGAGTTTCTAGGAAAGGAAGATCAGCTCAGGTACAATCATTTCATCTTTAGAAACGATTCAACGATCAGTGTGCACTTTATCCCTGCCTTCCAGCCTAATGGCTTTATGATTTATGGGGCTGAACAACACTATACTCTCAATTTCGCTGCAACTACCATTATTGATACCGTCGAATACTTTAACGAGTACCGGGGGCACCAAGCCGCTCCGAAGAAAGAGATAACGATAGCTTATGAGGATTTAGATTATAATTCCTTAGGATCCGTCTTTTTTCTGATGTATTACAATAAATATTTTAAGTCCATTCGAATACTCACCAAGAATTACGTTTCCACATTTCTTAATGAAAAGAATAATGAAGGCACTTGGCTTCACATTGTCCGAATACCTCCGAAAAAGAAGAAAAAGAAGAAAAACAAAGGTAAATCCTGACAGCTGTCTAGATATATACCACTTTACTTTGTGCTATAAAATTACTGTCATGTTTAGAACCGGGCATAGCATGCAGCGTAGTTACCCTTAACTGAGATTATGAACATAACACATTTTGAAAAACTTCGAAGGATGTATTTGAGTGCTAATATCAATACTCAAATATTCGACACCACTGAATGCAAAATTGAACATAAGAAAGCTACCATATCACTAACGATCGCTGATAAGTTCTTTCATGCTTTGGGTGCCATTCATGGCTCGGTGTATTTCAAGTTATTGGATGATGCAGCATTCTTCGCGGTTAACTCCATCGTCGAGGATGTATTTGTTCTTACTACATCGTTCCACTCGAATATCATAAGACCGGTTAGCTCCGGGAAAATTGAAGCTAAAGGGGAAGTCCGGTTTATATCAAAAACGTTATTCATTGCAGAATCAACACTGGTTAATGAACAAGGGAAGGAAATAGCATTCGGCTCTGGGCAATTTGCTAAAAGCCACATACGATTGAACGAGGAAATCGGGTATGAATAAATCCAGGTATTGGTTTGGGCAGGCTTCCTAGCAGTTGATACCATAAAGCGCATAAGAATCAAGTAAATTAGTAGGCATAGTCGCTGGTACTCCGATGTCACACAATTAGACCAATAAATCCAAAGCCTTGGTACGATATGATAGCCTATCTGATTTATTGAATGCTTCAAATATAGGCAGGGAACCTACCTACGAAGATTTCGATATCTTCTACTTCGATCAGTTAGGTGCGGAGGTAAAAAAAATGATGCCTCCCCATCGTAGGAAATTTTACACCCTTATTTTTTTTAAAGACCAGAAGAGCGGTCAAATCAGTATCAACCAAAGCCAGCATGCTTCACTTACTGATGTCATTTTGTTTCAGGGTATGGAGCACATCTTCAGCTTTGTACGCGATAAAGATGTGGAAGGGGGTGTAATACTGTTCAAGGACTCATTTCTTCTGCCGCATATTGAAAATATAGATCAGGCTTTCCCTTTTTTCAGTGTTCTTAACCAAAATCTATTCCACCTCAATTTGACCGAGCAAGAAACCTTTAAGCAGTTGTTTGATTTCATCTACGCGGAAAGAGGTAATCCTAGGATTGGTAAACTCCTGCTTCTTGCACTTCTCGAAAAATCAAATCATTTGTATTCGGCCTACTCATCAGAAGAGAAATATCTCTCGAAGAAAACGCTAACAGTAAGGAAATATAAAAGCTTGATCAGCAACTCATTTCTGGAAAATAGGGAAGTAGGCTTTTATGCCGATCAACTCAATGTTTCATCTAATTATCTCAATGAGATCGTGAAGTTAGAAACCGGTATGTCTGCCAAAAGGCATATCTCTGAACGGGTACTGCTGGAAGCAAAAAACCTGCTCCACTATTCTGAGATGGATATCACGGAAATTAGCTATGTGCTCCAGTTTTCCGAACCCACCCATTTCACAAAATTCTTTAAAAAAGAAACCGGAATGACACCCAAACCCTTTCAGGATCAGAAACCGTAATTTTCGCCATTTTGTCCATGTTTTGGACTATAAAATAGCGATTGCAAGTCCACACTTTTGCCGTATCGTTTCATTTAAAAACCGAAAAACAAATGGCTAAGGCAAAAGAATTAGTGACCGCTTACATGGACGAGGTTTGGGTAAAAAGAAATGTCAAAGCATTAAATAAGTATGTCTCAGCGGACACATTCATCCAGCATAATCCGCACCTGGCTGATGGCCTGGAAGCGCTATCAGGTTTTTTACCCCACCTTTTTAACAATATGATGCCTGAGGGAACGTGGGAAGTAAAACGAGTGATTGCCGAAGGTAATATGGTTGTGGTACACAGCTTGGCCAAACCCTCTCCATCTGCTCTAGGCATGGCGGTAGTAGATATTTTCAGGGTGGAAGGGGATAAAATAGTAGAACATTGGGATGTAACTACGGATGTACCTGAAACTACGGCAAGTGGTAACCCTATAGTTTAATCGATCATTAGCCACATTCTAGCTTTACAAGCCATCATTAAAAAAGCAATTATGAACCCATCATTTCAAAACAAAACCGTTATCGTTACCGGCGGAGCAACAGGCATAGGTCAAGCAGCAGCAGAACATTTTGGCACTCGTGGTGCCAATGTGGTGATCAACTACTTTTCAGAGGATCAAAAGCCCCGTACTGAAGCTAGCATCAAGACCATTGAAGAATACGGAGGAAGGGCTATCCCCTTTCAAGCTGATGTTAGTAAAATTGAGCAGCTTAAAGCGATGTTTGAAGTCACCAAAAACACCTTCGAAGGTATAGATATTCTGGTCAACAATGCAGTAATGCCGGTACTTAAACCAATAGCAGAAGTTACCGAAGCGGAGTTTGATGCTATGTTCAACGTAAATGTGAAATCCATCTTTTTCGCCCAGCAGCTTTGTGCTACTATGATGAATGAAGGGGGCCGAATTGTAAACCTCTCATCGCACACCACTTTTCTATTTTTCCCAAACTATGGACTATACGATGGAACCAAAGGAGCGGTTGAACAAATCACACGAGTATTTTCCAAAGAAATAGGGTACAGGAATATCACCGTAAATGTAGTATCTCCGGGGGCTACAGAAACAGAGGAGTTTTCGAAGCGGCCACAAGAGTTAAAAGACCGGGTGGCTAATATGTCTGGGATGCAACGGATCGCCAAAGTGCAGGAAGTTGTGAACGTCATTGCCTTCTTGGCGAGTGAAGAAGCTAGTTGGGTGACGGGGCAAAATATAAAAGTGAACGGAGGTGCTATTTAAGAATATTTATTCTGATTCTGAAGGGTTCAACTCTAGATAGCGATTAAAAAACCAAACTCATCTAAAGATTACCGTTTTCCTCTCAAAGGCCAAAGTCAAAATCGGTGACAATACCGTTGACAAAGCTAAACTTCGGGTATGGGTAGTTGAAAAAACCGAAAATGGATTGCCAAGAGAGGATTTATTCAAGGGCGTACTTATCGACATTTCTTTGCGTGAAGGATGGGTTGAAATTGACCTAAGTCATACCAATTTAATTCTTACCGAAGACTTCTTTATTTACTTGGAATTTTTGGATGTGTCGTGGGATTCTATAAGTGGTTATCTCTCCATAGTATGCTGGGAGACTCGACAATTAGGTAAAAAGCAATTCGTACGCACAGCCAGCTTCGGAAGATGGCAGTACTCTTTGCCGGCTCAAAATCATATTTATGCTATAGGAGCAGAGGTGTATGAACTGAAATAGTTATGGGGTTTTCTTCTCCTTTGGCCTTACCCAAATCGCCTGATTATCAGACTAAACCCATACATCTTTTCACTAATTCTATAGATCGACAAATTGTTCATATGGGTATGGATGCGTTTTATGTGAGTTGTGCACTCCTTAAAACGCAGGGGTGGTTGACATCACGTCTTACAAGATCGGAAATATGGAGTGATTGCGATCTTATTACAGAGTCCCCGAATATTAGTTAAGAGATCGTCGCGGAGCGAGCGCCGGTCCATTCTATTAATAAGTTTTACCTGGATATGATGAGATGGGCCGTTTTTAATAGCATCCAATGCACTAAGGAGTTGGTCAGTAAGGGCGAAAGTGTAACTGGGTTTCCGGTCTCTTTTGGGTTGAGTGTCAACAAAACGGTGGTAAAAAATGTGCGCGAATTTTGTCAAACCTATGGATTCGTGGTATCTACTACTTCATGAGTGGCAATCACCTTCAGGACAAATATTGCTTTCGCTTCAATCGCCAGGCTTTCAAGGCCAGTGCCTTTGGTCTATTAGTTCTGCGAATAGCTGGTCATCTACGAGTATGTGTAAAATTGAAAATATCATATTAATTAACTGTATAGTTTTATAAAAAATCATACTTCAATATGAGATTTGTCATAATTTAATAGAAAAAGGCGCCGGAGATTAGTATAAACTTTAACCAAAAAAAAACATGATATGAAACTAATTTCAACACTAATAGCAACATTATTATTAGGCCTATCCATAAGTCAAATCAAACTGGATGGAGAAAAATCTAAGCTTACTGTTACGGGTACTTCTTCACTCCATGACTGGGAAATGGATGTCAATGAATTTAAGGTATCAGGTGATATCTCTGAAAGTAAAGTCTCTAACCTGCTCGTAGAAGTGACTTCAGAGTCCTTAAAAAGTGGGAAGTCCACCATGGATAAGAAAGCACATGATGCGGTTCAATCCAAGGATTATCCTTTTATTAAGTTTTCTGCATCCACCCTATCTATGTCAAACGGACAGATTCAAGGTCCAGGTACTCTGGAAATAGGGGGCGAAAAAAGGGATATGAATTTTAAAGCTGAAATTGTCAATGAAACCTCATCAGAGATGCAATTAAAGGGTGCCTTAAGTTTAAAGTTGACGGATTTTAATATAGACCCTCCAACGGCCCTATTCGCCACTTTAAAAACAGGTGATGAGGTACAGGTCAATTATGAAATTTATTTACTGAAATAAGCGGAAAGCCCGAGTAATCATGAAAAATTCAATATTAAAACTATCGCTTAGTTTGCTATTTGCGTTTAGCGCGCTAACGATGTTTGCACAAAGAAATCCGATTCAATATTTAAGATATAATGATAAGAGAGGTATCAATGTGTTTGAAACCGGAAAAGAAGACACCGTAGGATTTGAAGGAGTAAAGCTAAGGATAGGTGGGGATTATGCGTTACAATTTCAATCCTTGGATCACTCCAATGATATGGTTGGTGACACGTTAAGCGAACTAAAAAGTAATATTAATCTCCCACATGCAAATATGAGTTTTGACGTTCAGCTAGAAGATGGAATCAGAGTACACCTCAAGGTTTATCTCGCATCCAGGCACAAAGAGCAACCCTATGTAAAAGGAGGGTATCTTCAGGTAGACAAATTGGATTTTATTAAACCCGGATTCTTAGAAGGAATTATGAAGGTTACTACTTTAAAAATCGGGTATGATGAAATAAACTATGGGGATACGCATTTCAGAAGGTCAGACGGTGCACGGGCTCTTTACAATCCATTTGTTGGAAACTATATCATGGATGCTTTCACTACTGAGCCTCATTTTGAGGTTACCGTTCAAGATATGGGATTCATTGGGGTAGCAGGTATCTCCAATGGGAAACTGGATCAGAGCGTAAAGGTAGAACCTGGACCTTTTGGAACTGATAGTGGCGTTGCACTTTATGGCAAAATAGGTTATGATAAGCAAATGAACTCAGATTTAAGAGTCAGGATGACTGGATCTGTTTACTCAAGCACGGAAGCGAGTACCTTTGATCACCTCTATTTTGGAGACCGTACCGGAGGCAGATATTTTCATGTCATGGACGGTGAAAATGACGTGGCTGAAGATGATTTTTTACCAAGATACAATCCGGGTTTTAGGCGCCAAACAGCCTATCAAATCAACCCTTTTGTAAAGTATAAAGGAGTTGAATTTTTTGGTGTGCTTGAGCAAACGAGCAATGGGGATGACGAGGTGGGTGGAGACTATACACAACTTGGAGCTGAATTAATTTACAGGTTTGGTGGCAATGAAAACCTTTTTTTTGGCGGACGATTTAACTCTATAGACGGTGAGGATTCTGATTTCAGCCAATCAAAAGAAATCCTTAGATACAACATTGGAGGTGGATGGTTCCTGACCAAAAACGTGGTACTGAAAGGTGAATATGTCAGACAGGAATATGACGGAGATGGATGGGGAGGAACTAAATTCCAAGGCGGGGAATTTGACGGATTTATACTTGAAGCAGCGATATCATTTTAGAACGTTCTTCGTATTTTCTAATAGTCTAGTGGCTCCACAAAAAGGAGTCACTTTTTCGTTAGTGGGGTAGATAATACCATTCTTATCTTGAATTCAATACTAACCTCATCCTCTATTTTTATCAACCCAAAGAATTTAGTTGGAGGTGCTATATCAAAATCCGTCAATAAAATTTCTGTCTTGCCTTTTAGAGTTAAAGAAGCCGATGAATGATTAGTTACAATACCATCTTCAATTGGAATTTTCCTCGTTAGACCTGCGATAGAAATTGTTGCAATAGCAGTGACATCTAGCTCTTCAAAATCCTCGTTGTTAGAACCAATAGCGATCGACTCTAAAATTAAGCTTAAATAGGGTTGTTGATCTGCCTTTAGAATGGATCGTAAATCTTTGGTCATTGCTGGTAAAGGACATTTAAAGTCTTCTATGAGGTATTTGATATCAAATCCATCGAAATCAATGTGCATGTCGGACCAAACATTTTTCACGAGTATGAAATCATCCAACGCCGTTGTATTGATTCTACACTTAAAATTATCCACATTGGTTTCTACGTTTATAACAATTTCACTTTCAGTGACCTTCACTTCATGGGTACCATACCCGACCTGCGAAAAAATGCAGTGGCTTAACAGAAGATAAAGTAGGCTTAATATGTAATTCAAATGTATAATTTTCAATCAACAACAGGTAACTAGGGTAAAGTAAGGATAATATAATGATTATTTAATTTGAGGTTTGGCTCATATTGCACTTCAGCTTATTTATTATTCGAAAAACCTTATCAGAATAAAGATAGATATGTTGTAGCATTTAAGTGAAGCATTATGAAAAGTAGTCGACCAATTGAAATAAAAGCTACGCTCTAACCTACTCAGTATAAAATTCAAAATAACTGAACTCAAAGGAAATACAGCCAAGCCTAAGAATATCAATCCTAATTTATGAGCATTTCTTGCCTTAGCGTAGTGGAATAATTCACTACCTATCTCCGGAATGAATAGTTGCCAACGGGAATAACGAAAGAAGTCAAAACACAGCAACATTGATACAACAACCAGCAGAGGACTAATTTGCCTACTGCCCCGTTTACCACCAACCTTAAAGTCTGCTTTTGCAAATTCTTGAAGAAATACAAATCTAAGACCTATGACGACTGACGAAGAAGAAGCTATACGGCAACTAATCACCGTGTAATTTTCTTGACATAAACTAACGTAACCTAATGTTAAAATTTCAGAAAATACGCGAGGTAAGGCATTTTTTGATTGCGCATGAATAGCTACTCCTGCCAATTTCCATAATCATTGCTCGTATTTAGGTGGTAGTAGACTATGATTTTCACAGTGTAGAGATCAGCAAAATGGAGCGGCTACCGATGGTGCCCGATCCCCGCTACGGCGAAGATCACCGACCCAACCACGAGGTTTGGAGTAAGATGAAGGTGGTGCATCGCTTTATCATGCGAGCGCCATACCCTGACGCCAGGATGAGCTGGAAGAGCTGTATGGCCGTAAGCCGGTGAGTGGGAAGTATGATTTGAATAGAGAGTTTACAGGGAAGATGAGTTTGGGAGGCAGGAGATAGTGGATAGTGGTGAGTCCTTAGTCGTCAGTCGTTAGTTGTGAGTATCTAGTTGTAAGTCTTAGTCGAAAGTTTTGAGTTTATGGTTGTTTGTAGTTATGGTATCGATCGAAAAGTGCCTGTTATTGTGTATTTTATGACATATTCACTAACAATAAACGGCTGATTTTACTTTATTACTTATGGAATCAATCGTAATCGCAGGAGCTACAGGATTTATCGGGCGTTGGTTTATCCATCAATTTCACAAGAAATATAAGATCATTGCTTTAAGCCGGAGTAAAGTGAAAAGTGAAACGTATCCGGAAGTAGAATGGCGGAGTGTTGACCTCTATTCTCTTTCAAGTACTACAGCCGCTTTAAAGGGTGCCGATTATGGACTTTATCTGGTGCATTCCATGCAACCTTCGACAAGACTTAATCAAGGAAGCTTTGAGGATACCGATCTTTTGCTTGCAGATAACTTTGGCAGGGCCGCTGAGCGTTGTGGCCTTCGACAAATTGTGTTTATCGGTGGAATTCTACCTAAAAAAACCTCCGATTACTCCGCTCATCTCAGAAGCAGGTACGAGACAGAACAAACGTTGGCTAGTCGATCCGTACCTGTCACCGCTATCCGCGCCGGAATTATAATTGGCCCGGGAGGTTCTTCTTTCGATATCATTGAAAAATTGGTTAAAAGATTGCCGGTTATGGCATGCCCCCAATGGTGCAAATCCCCCTCACAACCCATAGATATCACTGCTATGTTAAAAATTCTCGATGAGTCTTTTGGCTATGAAAAGCTATACCATAAAGCGGTTGAAGTTGGAGGTGCCAATACCCTCACGTATATGGAATTGCTTAGAAAAACGTCCCGTATCATGCATCGAAAGCGATTTATTTTTTCGGTTCCTCTTTTCACCTTAGGATTTTCAAAGTTATGGGTAGCCCTTTTTTCAAATAGCAGCATCGCCTTTGTTTCCCCACTCATCGAAAGTTTGCGACACGACATGCGCGTCAAAGCGAATCAAACCTATGCTTTTGAGCATCCGGAGATTGATATTGACGAAAGCATTCGCAGGGCTTTGCTCGAGGACGCTCCGAACCTGGAAAGAAGAACCTCAGCCAAAGAAGAGAAAAATACGGTCAGAAGTGTCCAGCGACTAGCCAATCCTGGCAATAAATCGGTGGCATGGGTGGCGGAAGCTTATCCCAAATGGTTACCGACGCTTTTCAAATACATTCTCAAAGCGCGGAGTACAGAAGATGAAACCAGCTTTCAACTATTCGGGGTAAAACTCCTTCGAATCAAATACATGGAAGAGCGAAGTGATCAAGAACGAAAGCTTTTTTTTATCGTGGGAGGCATCCTTTCTAAGCGAGGGGACCATGGCTGGCTTGAGTTTCGATCAGTCCTGGGTAACCGATATATTGTAGCCGCAATCCACGAATTTGTTCCTGCTTTACCGTGGTATCTGTATCGCTACACGCAGGCCGTTATCCATCTGATGGTTATGAAACGGTTCAATGCGTTTTTATCAAATCAATCCGTTTCATAATCACTGTAATAGTATTATTGCTTTTCGATCTTAAACCTTACTGACTCGGGAGTACCTACACTCTTGAGGAGCGGTCTACCGCATGATCTATAAGTTGTTGCATAGTCACTATCTCCAAGGTCTTTTCATGGGTCGCCTCCAACATGACTTTGGGTGCCACACCTGCATCAAGTGCTTCTTTCCACCTATTTACGCATAAACACCACTTATCGCCGGGCTTCAGTCCAGGAAATTGATAATGTGGAAGAGGCGTACTCAAATCGTTGCCCTGTTTTTTTGTAAAGTCCAGGAACGCTGAAGTCATTACCGCACAAACGGTATGAGTACCTGTATCCATTGGCCCTATATTACAACAACCATCCCGGTAAAAACCGGTAAGTGGTTGAATGCTGCATACCGTGAGCGGCTCCCCAAATACATTAAGTTGTGATTCCAAACTTTCTATTGGCCTTTAAGTACGTATATTAACTTCTCTACATTAGAAAAGTTTGAATGGGTGTTGACACATTTAAGTTTTTAGAGATCAACTTGTAAAAAATAATTCTGCCGCCACTGTTGCTCAAAATAAGATCCTCAATGCAATCAACGCGGAAAAAGTAAATGAGCTACTTGCTTCGATCGCTTTTCTACAGGGAGAAAAAAACACCTATTTATCAGCGCCTTTTCAATTGAATGGAGAGCGAGCTATATTAAAATATACCATCGCCCCAAGAGATGAAAAGTATAAACTGCAGCAATACTCGTCCAGCATCGTATTCCCAGATCGTAAAAAGAGTCCCGTAACCGTAGGTATTTCATTTTATGGTGCCAGCTTGCATGACGAAGCCTATTCAGTCAGAGGTATTCCACAAGCGGATACCGTTGTGTTCCAAGTGGTTGAAGAGGACGTCACTCCCATAGAAATCGGTATTGCCGCATTGGTGAGGTTCTATCCAGATGTTGAAGAAAAGTTTCATCTTGCCTTTGGTCCAGGAATGACTGTGATAAACACTATTCGTCCTAGATTGTTGCTCGGCGTTGGCACATCATGGGGTAACAAGCACAACTTTGCCATTGACACCGGACTCATTTTAGGCTCCGTCGAAAAAAGAAGTAACGTCGTTGATTTAAATATGGAGTTAAGTGAGGATCCGGGAGATGTGACTACGAATGATTTGGATATTGGTTGGTATCTTTCGTTGGGTTACTTTTTTAGGTTGTAACCCGTAGGCGGCTTCCACTCTGTTAAGAACGAGCAGGGTAGCAGTTTAAAACGTGAATTTATTTCAATCTTGGGTCGAAGTCCTCGGCTGAATCGTCTACTTTTTGGACGAATCTGTTAAAATTCGGATGTTCAGGGAATAACAAGATATTCGACTCTCTCGGTGACTGTGCGGAGGGAACAATAGCACCCACGTACTCTCCTTCTTGCATTATATCTTTGACGATTTTCACCAGTTTTTTAGGATACGAGACACTAGCCCAATTGGTGGGAAGCTGCTCAATCGTTACTTCTACAAGTGGTGCGCTGTTATCAACTTCTAAGGTTCGTACAAATCGTTCTCGTGGAATCTGAGAGCCGGTATTAGCGAGAGTCTCCAGCTTGGCTAAGGCAATGCTTTCTGAAGTATACACTACCCACATATCACGCGTACTCCAACGTCCATTGGCAAATTTGGAACCTTCAGGGGGGTATACTTTACGATACTTATTCTTTTCTACCCTATAAACCAGCATCACCCGTAGACCCCATATTCTACTCTGTCAATAGCCTCTAGAACAGCGACGCGACCGTTTTCCTTACTCAACATGTCTATAGGGCGTCTATTCCCTAATGTGGCAATCTTAGTGTTCATCCAATCGTCAAAAGCTTCCTCTCCTTCAAAAGCTTCTGCCCCACGATCATAAATCTTGAAAACAGCAGAAAGTTTATCTACGGTATCCATATCCAACATCACTTCCTGCTTCACCCTATAGAACGTGGTTTTACTCATATCAAGCATTTTTACCAAGTGATTCACAGGCAGGTTAGTACTGGCGGGTATTTCCTTAAGGAATGTACCTGGAATCTCGATTTCTTCAGTCCCATCATATTGCAGTAGGTCTTCCATTTCATCTTCGTATTTCTCATGAAGATCGGGGAATATCAACGGCCTTGTCGAGGCCTTCTTTGACGGTCTGTAACTTTTTACGTTTTTAAGTTCTTTTCTTTTATTAGGTTTCATTTGAAACTTTTTTTATCCTAAATGTTACTAAATATAATAACGAAATTATAGAGCTAAAAGTTGTTTGAGAGAATTGTGGTACTGGTTTTAGATGATAAGAATGTTCGGACATCAGCTGCTAAGAAGTATGCGGGAATGAGCGAAGGTGATTTTGCAACGAGTAAGAATGTTGGAGATGTTCAACGCAAACTACTTACCACTAGAAAAGATGGTGCAATTAGAGTTATCGCCAAGGAAAATTTTTGGGGAGAATGTACTTTTGACGTTTTCATTCGATAGGCAACTAGGCGTCTAGGTTTAATTCGAATGCTCTACTTCGTCATTTAAAATGAATTATGAATTTTTATCGTTCTTTTCTCAGAATATTTCTCTCGTTTACGCTTCGTTTCCGGAAGGCACAAAAAAACCCTTCAAATCTACCTCTCTTGGCTTCCTTGAAGGGTTAGTAGTAGCGGGGGCAGGACTCGAACCTGCGACCTTTGGGTTATGAGCCCAACGAGCTACCAACTGCTCCACCCCGCGATTTAATGGACGGCAAATGTAGAATGGTCCCTTTAATTATGCAAGACCTACTTCTATAAAATTATATTTATCTGCCTATTTGCTGCCTCTCACGGCTGTTTGCCTTCTTAAAATCGAAAATGTAAGAGATTCCTTCTATGGGTATGGTAATACGGTAGTATTTATTTATCAGCTCGTTATGAAGATATACCTTACCCCGAAATGCATCACCTCCCGGTATAACACTGGCATTAAAGATCTCGTCGGGTAGATAGGCCAGATCCTCAGCCGTTTTTGCGGCATTCATTTCATTGACGTTGCCCGCCACATCGAGAGCCACAAGGGCTCCGGCTGTTACCGCATCACGAGTAGCACTCCTTCGGGCATCGCTGGCCGTCCATTCAAGGCTTGAGTAGTCATTTGCATCAGCAGCAATGTCATAGACCACTAAACCAACCGCGGCTACCGCCAATAATACTCCAATGGCTTTACCTTTCCTGAGCTTACTTTCATATAAATCATTAACCTCTTCAAAAGACAGCGCAGATTCTTTCTGAAGGCCCACCTTTTTCATCCACAAAGAAGATTCCTTCGCATCTTCAAATTTTTTTAATCCCGAATAACTCATGATCTCTGTATGATCAAACTGAATTGGAAAATCCGAGTCGTTAATGATTTCCAGGTCAAAAACCATATGCCCTGTATTTAGCTCAAGGTTTTCCAATCTTACTAATACTTCATTTTCAGCAATTTCAGAAACGGTAGATTTGTCATGATTGGCACTGAACCAGGTTGGTACCAACCGATGTTGACAGGCTGAAAATATCACAATTAAAGAGACCAGGTAGATCTTTTTCATTGTCTTAAGGTTTTCTCGATTATAACAACTTTCGTACCAGGGAATGTTTCACTAAAATAAGAATACCTTTGCACATGATGCAGAGTCAGAGTGCGCATAAGGCCGGTTTTGTAAGCATAATTGGTAAACCCAATGTAGGGAAGTCTACGCTTATGAACCAAATGGTGGGTGAACGACTGTCCATCATTACGTCCAAGGCGCAAACCACAAGGCACCGTATTATGGGCATCCTCAGTGGTGATAATTTTCAAGTGATCTATTCGGATACCCCCGGAATTATAAAGCCAGAATATGAGCTTCACAGCTCCATGATGAGTTTTGTTAACTCTTCATTAGAAGACGCCGATGTAGTTCTCTTTGTAACTGACATTTATGAGAAGTACGATGAGCATATAGAGCAGAGCCTGAAAAAGGTAAAAGCCCCGGTGATCTTTATATTGAACAAGACCGATCAAGCTAAGGGGACACAAGAAGAGGATAAAATATCGTATTGGAAAACCGTAGTGCAAGCTTCCAAATATTTAAGTACGTCCGCCTTGGAAGGTAAAAATATTGATGCCGTCTTTGAGGCCATTCTTGATCTATTGCCTGAGCATCCAGCCTATTTCCCGAAAGACGAATTAACTGATAAACCGGAAAAGTTTTTTGTGGAAGAGATCGTAAGGGAAAAGATATTCCTGAATTACAAAAAAGAGGTGCCCTACAGCACGGAAGTGGTGGTGACTGAGTTTAAAGAAGATGAGAGGATCATCAGAATCCGGGCTGAGATATATGTAGAGCGGAAGAGCCAAAAAGGAATAATTATCGGCAAAGGGGGTGACGCCCTTAAAAAAGTAGGTGTAGCTGCCAGAACAGATCTGGAAAAATTCTTCGACAAGCAAATCCACTTAGAAACCTTCGTCAAAGTGGCGGACGACTGGCGGAAGAAGACAAGAAGCTTGAAGAATTTTGGATACAAGTAACAGTTTTGAATGATGAATTAGGAATTAAGAATTTCCAATGAAGACCGATAATATCATTTTGAACAAGTCCTACAACTTCGCTCTAGACATTATCCAATTACATATGTACTTAACCAAGGAGCTCAACGAGTATATTCTCTCCAAGCAATTGTTACGTAGCGGGACATCCATTGGAGCAAATGTAGAAGAGGCTATTGGGGGCATTTCCAGAAGGGATTTTAGGGCTAAAATGTCAATCGCTTACAAAGAAGCAAGAGAAACCCACTATTGGTTACGGCTTCTAATTGATAGCAAGATTGTTACGTCTGAAAAGGGGATTCCATTGAAAAACAAGTGTGAGGAGCTTCGTAAAATATTGTCCTCTATTCTAAAAACCCTTAATTCATAATTCTCAATTCTAAATTAAAATGGCAAATATTTTAGCAATAGTAGGACGACCTAACGTAGGTAAATCAACGCTCTTCAACAGACTCATAGAAAAGCGTAAAGCTATTATGGACGATGAAAGCGGCGTAACACGCGATCGACACTACGGCTACGCGGAGTGGAACGGTAAGTTCTTCACAGCCATTGATACAGGTGGGTACGTGACGGGGTCCGAGGATAAATTTGAAAGCCAGATAAGAACCCAGGTAGAGCTGGCCATCGAAGAGGCTTCAGCCGTTGTTTTTATGGTGGACTCCCATGATGGACTTACTGATCTTGACAAGGACTTTGCTAAAGTTATACGTACCTCTAAAAAGCCGGTATTTCTGGCGGCCAATAAAGCGGACACTGCGGAAAAAGCTTTGAACGCCAGTGAATTCTATGCCTTAGGTATGGGTGAAGTGTACACATTGTCGTCAGCATCCGGATCAGGTACAGGTGAGCTTTTAGATGATGTTGTCAAAAATTTTGACATTGGGACCGAAAATCCGGAAGAAGGAATCCCAAGGATCGCCATTTTAGGCCGGCCTAATGCGGGTAAATCTTCATTTCTCAACGCGCTTTTAGGTGAAGAGCGGACTATTGTTACAGACGAAGCGGGTACAACACGCGATTCCATAAACACGAGATATAAGCTTTATGGCAAAGATTTTATACTAACAGATACGGCGGGAATTCGTAAAAAATCTAGAGTTAAAGAGGACATAGAATTTTACTCGGTATTAAGAGCGATACAAGCGCTACAAGACAGTGATGTTTGTATTTTCGTTATTGACGCCGAACGGGGCATTGAAGCACAGGATATGAACATCATCGGTCTGGCAAAAAAATATAATAAGGGCATGATGATCATGATCAATAAGTGGGACCTTATTGAAAAGGATAGTAAAACCGCCGATGCCTTTAGGAAGGACATTGAATCGAAACTGGGTACATTAAGTTACATCCCCATTTTATTCACGTCCGTTATAAAAAAACAACGCATATTTCAATCACTTGAAAAAGCCGTTGAAATTTACCATTCCAGAACCCAGAAAATACCTACTTCCAAACTAAACGAAGTACTGCTCCCTGAAATCGAAAGGAACCCTCCACCTGCCACAAAAGGCAAATACATTAAAATAAAGTACATCACTCAACTACACAGTATTAACCCAACCTTCGCTTTTTTTTGCAACTTACCTCAATACATAAAAGCCCCATATGAGCGGTTTTTAGAGAATAAGATGAGAAAACACTTTGATTTAGAGGGAGTTCCAATTCGTCTATTTTTTAGAAAAAAATGACATGGGGTTGACTCATAGCTTTTTTTGTATCTATATTAGCTCGCTTAAACCAAAACCTGTAGATAATGAAAAAACTATTTAGTGTGTTGTTGGCGTTCCTATTTACTGTCGCTTTTGTAGCCTGCGGCGGAGGTGCCAGCACAGAAACAGCTGCGGAAGAAACGGCAACTGAAGAAGTCACAGAAGAGGCAACTGAAGCAACTGAGGAGGTTGCAGAAGAAGTGGAAGAAGCTGCTGAAGAAGTAGAAGAAACGGTAGAAGAAGCTGCTGATTCTGTTGCTTCAGAAGGCGATTCGGAGTAGTCACCTCAAAAAATTCTAGGAACCATCCGCTCCACTTGGCGGATGGTTTTTTATTTTAGACCTGCAATGAAAGATCGGCAGGTTTTTGAACGTTTTTTCCCCTCCAAGACTGTAGATTTTTGCTTTTCCCTTTGGAAGCATCATAATTTCACGTTTAAAGTCAAAACGAAGAGAAGTACCAAACTTGGGGATTATCGATTTGATCCCTCCACTTCAAAGCACACTATATCTGTCAACAACGACCTAAATCAGTATTCTTTTTTGATCACCTATTTACACGAGGTGGCCCACCTAGTAACTTTTAAAACCCACAAAAATAGGGTAGCTCCCCATGGTAGGGAATGGAAAGAGGCCTTTAAAGATCTGATGAGGCCTGTGGTAATGAATAAGGTCTTCCCTGAGCAGCTAAACCGACATGTGATACGCTACATGAAAAATCCTAAGGCATCATCTTGTAGCGACCATAATTTGAGCCTGGCCTTGAACAAATATGACGCAAATCCTGGAAGCACACTTCATCAGCTTTCTACGGGTGACCTTTTTAGACTAGGTAGTCGTCCCTTAAAAAGTACTTTTGAGTGTATAGATTTTGATTGGGGAATGATATAGGTTGTAGAAGTGATCCAAGAATTGGCGCCATTTTTTTAGCCGTTCCTTGTAGGTGACCATCCACTTTCTAAAGTTAAAGGCA
>JBCCOE010000086.1:0-17913 GCA_039025475.1 Bacteroidota bacterium
AACCTGCCATTCCAATAGGCTTTACGTTGTCCTTCCTTTGGTGAGATAGTAATTACGTAGTTACGTCTATTTTCCAGCATGACCATTTTATCCACGGAGAAGTCATAGCGTTTCATCATACCCTCGAATGCTTTATTTTGATAGATAAACTCCCGGACAAAATCACGGTTTTTGAGCAAATAAGGAGTATTCTCCCAATCCACCATTGCCTTTAGCTTATAATCATCAAACTCGGAATTGATCATACGCAACTGATCTACATAAATAGAATCAGTAAGCAATACTTTGTATGATCTGGCTGGATCTAATCTCGCTTTGCACAGATCTAACTCGGCTTCAATACTTCTCACTAAAAGGCTATCGAACACAGAAACCATTTTATACTGCCCCGAAAGGGCAAAAGCAGAAGTATCATAATTTATAAAGAGATGATCAAAGGCTTCCTTCATCAAACTTTCTGCAGATCGAGGCCGAACAACCACCTCGTTTAACTCGATAATATCTTCCTCAAGCTGCACCAAAATAGGATCTGTTTGATTTAATATACTTATCGTAATTGGCTTATACCCCAAACAGGTGACCTCTAATTGATTAATCGAGCCAGGTAGTGAAATATCAAAAACACCGTAGAGATTTGATGTAGTGCCATACCGCGTGTCTTTCGTAAAAATATGAGCGAACGGGATAGGTTCTGAAGTTTCTTTATCTAGTACTTTCCCCGAAAAATTGAAAGCCTGGCCATTAACTATGGATGCTGTTAAAACACAGATTACCACTAAGACTGATTTGATTCGATTCATTTTGAGTTTTTTTGTTTTATGCAGCTAAATTCAATAATCAAGCCTTCTGTAGATACTCAAAACCGGATTTGAGCACAATTTAAATTTGTATCCCAATCGTATAGCCCGGCCAAATCCTGTAGTTCAAGTCATCTGAGTTGTGCGTAAAAAATGTCAAGGGTTGGTCAAGTTGAAAATCCTGATTTTCGTAGGCGTAACCATTAAGTCGTGCCGTAAAGTACAAATATCTTGACCCCAATACATTAACCCGCTTCCCGTAACTCGCCTGGATGGAGGTTAGTAAGCTCAATTCCTCGTGAAATTCTCTGGTCCAATTTATATGCTGCACTCCTACCCCCCAGGCCAAAAAGTGCGCACCGTTTTGAGGTCCATTGCGCTTAGGAAAATTGGTAAACTTCACGTACATCAACCTCTCAAATCGCCAACCCAATGCCCAATACCCATGAGAAGACTGCCTTCCGGAGGGATTGTAGCTGGCTATGATACTGTTTTGATTAAACTTCTTATACCTGGCGTTAAGTGGCTCGCCATATTGTGTATCCGAGCAGTTAGAGCAGTTCCCGGTTGATCGCTCTAAATTATACACAAATTGATCATTGTAGGATAAGCGAGTAAAATGTCCTTTGGATCCAAAATTCAATAAGCCTATAGGCACTCCACTTTTAGAAGCTTTTTTTGGTGGACGCCTGCTAAAAATATTGATCAATCCAATCTGCCTTCCTGACATTTCCCTGGCCACATTAAGCAGCCCTATCTGTGTTCCTCCCATGGTTTTGGAAAAATTGAACAACCCGAGTTGCAGACTTTTTGTTTTTATTCGGGGGTTTATATGCTTACCGGACATACCCTTATTTTTATTGTAAATACCGATTTGCGTACCCCCCAATGGCCCTCTGGTTACGTTACCTAAAACGGATATCTGCATCCCGGAAACGGATCGGCTCGCAATATTGAAGAGACCTGACAATTGAACCCCAATTAAATCTCCATAAATAACATTGCCTAAACCCGCCAGTTCAAACCCAATCATGGAGCCGTAAGATTGGTTGAACCCACCTGTGATCTGAATTCCGGATACATCGCCTCGCACTAAATTCACAAGTCCGGCAAGTTGTATCCCATGCATCATGGGTTTGTCCAGTTCCTGTTTCATTCGCTCGCGTTCTTCAGAGATAGTCAAATTGACAAAACTGCTTGCCCCTACTACGTTAGCAATGCCTGCGATCTGAATACCCGAATTCGATAGGAGATTGGTGTTTGAGATGCCCGATAGCTCAAAATGCCTGGATCCGGCAGAAATCCCGGAAAACAGATTGATCGAGAATTCATTGAAGTACCAGGCAGATTGTAGACCGTTGGTACTGAGGCCAGGGACTAATGATATTTGGATGTCTTTCTCTCGAAAGCGGCTCTTTACTTGAGCGCTTGTCGCAGCACTCAGAAGAGAAAATATGATGAATAATGAAAGCCAAATATAGAATCGGGAGACTAGGCCAACTCTATTCATTTTTGATGTGCGTACTATCTAAAATACATATTATAGTAACACTTATTTAATGGTTTTATTGTTAGTAGAATTACTTCTGAACTGTTCTTCCAAAGATAACTCCCGCTCCAAACCCATTATCTGGTGCTGTGTAAGCGGAACAAGTTTTGTATTGCTCTCGTTTCCCCAAAACAATGGCTCATAAGCTGTTGCCTGTTGTACGAGTGATTTATTTCTATTCATTCTTATACCTTTTGGTTTTTTTACCTTACCAGTTTCAATAGAGGTAACGATATACGTATTGTTGAATTTCATGTCCAGATATACGCTTTCGGTTTTGCTGTTCACTATGTCAAAAGCATAACTCATATCATAATAGCGCAAATACATTTTCTGATTGTATTGCTCAAATTCGTAAGTTCCGTTCCAACCTTTCTTGCTGTAAAACAATGTATCTCCAGGATAGGGCGGTTCAATCCCTATATAAGTACCTTCTAATGGTCTTTCCGTATATTCTATTTTATGAATAGCATACGACTCAATATCAACATAATACCGATGGGTATACGCAAAGCGCATATCTTTATGCTCCTCGGCCAGGGCATCTATGGCTGCTGTATCAGTGGTACTGACTACATACAGTGGGAGTTCATTCTTAAAAACCACATCTTCCCATTGATACGCTTTATTTGGATCGAATAAATCATTCTTTAACCTTCTAACCCAAATATTAGATTCGAGCCCTATTCTAAGAAAATTATGCTTATCTAATACAGGTGTCAATAATTTGTTGATGTAATTGTTACTGACCCTTACACCCTTTAAATAAAAGCTTTTCCGCTTCTCATTTCCCTTAGAAGATATTGCTTGCAACCCGGGATCAAAGACTTCAACACTGGCCTCCACCAAATACGATGACTTTTGATTTTGATCTCGCAAATCCCTGAAGAAGCCTTTTGAGATAAATGGTTTGGTGTTATGATTTTTTTCCAATGCATCATAGGTGCGTTGCATAATTTGTTTTGGTTCCAAGTGCTCCACTTGCACTCTAACCTCTTCCAATTCCAGTACTTTTTCGCTCAGACTAAACAACAAAGGTTTAGTGCTAAGAGCTTCGTTAATTGAAATATACTTGTTAGCATAACCTATGTGGCTCACCACCAGGGTATCTTCATTCGGTTTATAAGCCGGTAGAAACAAGTTAAACTCTCCGTCAGGGTTGGTAACTGTTCCGTCAGATTTATCTTTTAGAGAAACTGTGGCGAAGGGTAGTGACTCACCGGTAGCCTCATCAATCACTCTTCCAACTATTAAATCATCCTCCTTGCTTTGACATGCAACGTCTATATAGCATAGTAGGAAAAACATGATAGCAAGCCCTAAAAACCTTTTTTTGATACTATTCATTCCTGGTTTAAGATTTCTATAGGGTTGATTCGCGAGTTTTTAATGCCGTGAAATCCAGAGGTAATCAAGATAATAATAGCAGTGATAAGCACTGGTAGTAAAAAATACCATAAACTTAGGTCTATACGATAGGCGAAGTTGTTCAACCAATTATCAGAGAGTAAGTAAATCAACGGCCAGGCTGTAATTAAGGCCAAGAACGTAAACTTTATGAAACTCTTGAGATGTAAACCAAATAAATGATGAGGGGAGGCACCGTTAATTTTTCGAATGCCCATTTCCTTAGCTCTTAATAAAACAATGAAGGCTGACATATTGAATATCTGCAAACAAGAAACAAAAATAGATATCCATAATCCGACATTAAAAATGGAAGCTATCTGCATATCTTCCTGGTACAAATTGGCTAACTGCGCATCTAGATATTCCCATTCCATAGGACCCTCAGTAAAATGATTACTATATTCCTTTTCTATTTGATGGATTAACTCTGTAGGTTTTAAAGGATTCAGTTTAACATAAAGATATTCAGTATACCACTCCTCAGTTCCAAGAAAAAATATCATTGGCTCTACCTTTTCATGAAGTGTAGATGTTTTAAAATCCTTAACTATACCAACTATACTACCCTCACGCTTAACCCGAGATGTCATCGGCCCTGAAATTCGTTTTCTTATGGGATTTTCCCAGTCAAAAAATTTAGCTGCTGTTTCATTTATGAGATAAGCTCCATACAAATCGGTTTTTCTTTCAGGATCAAAGTCGCGACCCTGTATTATCTCAAGTCCCAGGAGCCTGACAAAGTCATGCCCCCAGTATTCATAACTGACAATCGCCTTTTTTATTCCCTCATCTGTATCGATATTGAATATGTTTTTCCAAGTGATATTATCCGTGTAAAAGGAACTGGAGGCTACTTCACGGACACCGCTTAATTTTTTAATCGATTCTTCCAACTCTTTGGTATCCGGAAAGCCTCCATCAGGCACTTTGATGACCAGCGTGTCTTTATCTTCAAATCCCTTATCGGCCGTATTTATAAAATCAAACTGATCTACCACCAGAAACATCAGGGCTATCATAGTAATTGAAAATGAAAGCTGTACCCCAGCTAATACCTGCTTAACTCGAAAGCCACTGTAATTTTCCAAAAACCTGCCTTTCAGCATTTTGAGAATACTACTGGTACTCCCAAGCGTAGGGACGGTTATTTTAAACACAAGAATGGCCGACAAAATCAATACACTTAGTATCAGCAAAAAAGGAAAAGAAATGAATGATCCTATCTCTAAAGAAATGCCAAGAGTCGAATGTGCATAGTCCTTACCGAGAAAAAGAAAAAGACCAACCAGAGGTAAGGTAAACAGCAAGGTAACAAGTGCATTCGACAAAACTACCTCCCTGATGCTTGCGGCCACACCTCCAAATACTTGCAAGACGCTTAGCTTTTTTGACCCAGTAGTGATGTCAGACAATGAAAGGCTGATATAATTGGCAAAACATGAAAGGTAGAACAAAAGTAATACCGCTACCAACAGGTGCAGATTAGTTGGATCCCGTTTTATTGCCATATCCTCTATTAGCGGATCACCTAAATGAATATCTGATATGTTTTCAATAATGGGTGATAAGGCTAGTTCTTTGTCAGAAAGTAAAGTGCCTTCAAGCACTTCTAATTTGTGATCATCTAATACATGGGCAATCTTTTCTTTTACATGATTGATATCTGATCCGTCTGCGAGCTTGATGTAGGTTGAGGTCGTGAGATTGTCCCAGCATTCACAAAACAGGCCATCGTGCCCATGCCAACTGATTAATAAATCATAAGTAAAATGAGACGTATTTACAGGGTCTTTTACTATACCGGCTACAGTAAGCGGGTAGCCCATAAAATAAACCGTTTCTCCTACCGCTTCGTTTGCACCAAAAAATTTTCTGGCAGTTGATTCCGTGAGAACAATTGTGTAGGGTTCATCCAGCACTCCGCTACTTCCAATCAGAAAGGGGATATTCAGGATTTCTGCAAGGCTTGAAGTTAAGGCAACCGCATTTTCATTGGTGTATTTGTTTTCATTGACTTCAAACACTGATCTCCAATTCAAAAGCTCATCCTGGTACCAGCCGGCATTGTCAATTTCTGGAATCTCCTCCATCAGTGTCTGTGCCAGAACCTCTGGAGATCCCCCGAAATTTATAATGTCATCACCTATTTCAATTTTTGTACTTACCCGATAGATTCGTTCATAATCAGGAATGTGCTTATCGTATGAATATTCTTGAATGATAAAAACGGTAAGAAGTAAAGCAAAAGCCAGACTAATAGACAGTGTTAATGACTTTACAGCAAATGATAACTTGTTTTTGGTAGCGTGCCTCCAAGCCATTTTAACGTTAAGGCCCATGAAAACATCCAGGTAACTCGGTCGCTGACCGTTATTTATCTTTTGAATATTAGACCAGCGAAAAAATCGAATAATATCAAAAATGTACTTCCAATCGGCTCGAATTTTTCCTTCCTGCTCTAGTCTTTCAAAATACAACTCATGGGCATCGCCTTGAATTTCTTCCAGCAACTCAGGATCACAGTACCATTTTAAAAAGCGGTCTGCCCATTTTGGAGGATGTTTGCTCATTATGTTAGCTTCAAATTGAAGTTAGGTACCTTTCTATATAGCTGAATTTTAAGGTTCATTATTTCATGCAGTATTTCGCGACCACTTTCGGTAAGCTCAAAAAAACGCTTCCTTCTTCCACCTCTCACCTGAGTTGCCCCACCAACGGTTGATTGAACAAAACCCTTTCGTTGCAGCCTCTTTAGTCCTTGATGTACTGCACTTATATTTACGCTTCTGCCTGTGTGCTTAATGATGTACTTCATTACGGAAACCCCATAAGCGTTATTTTCTAATGACGCCACTGCCAATAGCACTAGCTCCTCAAATTCTCCGAGATAATTTCCTTTATTCATAATATTAGTTATGCAAAAGTAAATATAATATTTAATTTACTTTTGCATAACTAACTATTCCATTATTATTACCAATTATAAACTGCTAGCCCCTAGTTCATGAAAATTCTTCCTATTGTTTTCTTAATCTGCATTGTAGCACATCAATCTCAATCGCAACAAGTAAAAAGTCTCACCCCAAATGAGCTCCAAGAAGATTTCAAGGTTTTTAGAGGAAGCCTTGAAGACTTCCATCCTGGCTTGTATTGGTATAGAACCCCAGAAGAAGTATATCAGCTCTTTGACAGTACTCAAGCTACACTTACCGGTGCTATGACTGATATGGAATTTATCAGAAAATTAGCCCCTATTGTTTCTTTCATCGGGTGTGGACATACATGGATTTATCCACTAGAAAGTAATCCAGAGAAGTTTCTACCTATCGAAATGATAATCCATGAGAAAAAGGCCTATTGTAAGTCAAACCTCAGTGAGGATTCTTTATCTATAAAACCAGGAGATGAGATTTTAGCCATGAATGGTATCGAAATAGATTCACTGGTTTCGTTATTGATGACGTTTCTTCCAACCGATGGACGCATAACTAGTCGAAAGTCTTTCATGGTTGACAACTACCTTCAGAATGTTTATACCAATTACTTTGAAAACCCTGATGAGTATGTAATAAGAATAAAAGATGGAAACGGAATTGAAAAAGACGTAGCCATCAAAACATTGACTAGAAAAGAAATTGAGAAGAATTCTGAAATCAGAAAAGGTGAAAGCAATGACCCCAGAAATCTGACTCTTGAGTTTCACCAAAACATCTCCACAGCGGTGTTAACAGTTAAGCATTTTTTTGACTGGAAAGAAGATGGGAAAAACATCAGATTCGAAAGTAGGTTGCAGAAACTATTTGAATCAATAGACTCCTCGGAAGTGGATAATCTGGTTATTGATGTGAGAGATAATGGAGGTGGAAAGGTGCCTTGGGTTTTGGTTTCATACTTTGTGGATGGGGAGTTTGTCCTTTCCAAACAGGCTGATTTTGTTTTCTCCAAAAAGTCCCCTTACTATCAAAATCAAACACTACACCCAGCCATGAAGTACTTAAAACGAAAATGGTTACATACTTGGTTGCCCGGCTCCAATAAGATGAAAAAACAAGACGATGCAAGCTATACCTTAACCGGACTATACATGACGAACCCTTATCAGCCAACGAAGCCTCAATTTAAGGGGAAGGTTTATATAATAGCCAATGGAGGCAGTTTTTCAGCAACCGCTGATTTTGTGGCTATGATGAAATCAAAGGACCTGGCCACAGTAGTTGGAGAAGAAACTGGAGGTGGGTACTTCGGAAACACAAGTATGGAAAGGTCCTTTGTGACGCTACCTAATTCCAACCTAAGGCTCGATATACCATTGGTAAGGCATCAGCTCAATGTTAACCCCATTTTTGAATTGGGAAGTGGCACCAAGCCTGACCATTACGTTCCGGAAACCTTAGAAGATAAATTTGATAGAACAGACTCTCAATTTGAATATACATTAGATCTGATAAGAAAACAGCCAGATAGTGCCAATTAACCAATTATACTCTTTACAAATTCAAAACAGTTAATGCCATTATTATTCTGGCTGCTCATCTCAGGTGTCTCAGGATTTATGAACAGCCTTCTCCCATTAACATTCGTGAGAATAATTATTCCCCGCCTTTTTTCTGTATCCGTAGCTATAAAGGATGATTGTTGTGGCATTTCTCTTTCGTGACCAATAATTCTTCTGCCCGATTCTCCCCTGTAATGCCACCAAACTATGCCTTGCGTCGGTTTATGACGAGTGAATCATTCAATTGCAATAGTATCCCCCAAAGGGTCATGAGTGTTTTGAATGGAAGCTAATTCAGGTTTGAACCCACTGTTCAAATTTGCTTCGAGCCACTTGGTCATATCATCTACATTCGAAATCATACCACCGCTTGGCCAACTGAACGATTCCATCTTATGAAAATAACAATCACCCTCACTCCCGTTTTTCTTTATACATTGAACCCTGCCCACCTCCGGGGCTTGTTGGATATTGGAAAAGGTACTATTCATTTGAAGTGGCTTCAAAATATTTTCACTTAATACCTCACTCCAGGTAGAGTTATTCTTCTCAGCTACTAGTTCTACCACCAGACCCACTTCCATATTGTTATACTCCCACTTATTCCCGGGAATATAATCCAACTCGAACTTCGTCAGGTACTTGAGGTATCGTCAATAGCATACAATTGGATTCTTTTTTAAGCCGGACGTATGGGTAACCAAGTGTAAAATAGACAATGTATTTTCCTGGTAATTATCACGTCGCATTTCTACAGTCAAGTGCCTAATGACATGGTTCCCTTTTCAATCTCGTTTATCAAAAGTGCCGCTACAAATGTTTTGCTAATGGATCCTATCTCATATAAGGTAGACGCATTGTTAACCGCTATCGATTGACCCTCTATTACTCGATAACCGAGTTTGTACGTTTTATCTCCGTCAACTATACCGATGGCTATTTCAGCATGATTTGGAAAAGACAACAAACGTTCTTCCACCAACCTGAGAGTTGCTTGACCCATTACAAGTTGTTCCGGAAGAAGGATTGGAAGCAGAAGTATTGTAATTTTTAGTTTCATGAAAGCTCAAAATTTTATTAACCACATCTTCTCAAAACCGGATATGGGAGTTAATCTCCGATCTTTTCAGGTATTTGATTTTGAAACTCTTTAGGGGTCATGCCTTGAATAGATTTAAAAACACGCTGGAAGGTGGCTTGCGAGTTGAAACCTGAATCAAAAGCAATACCTGAGATAGTTAAGTGATTGTTTTCACCCGATTTAAGTTTCCCAATAACTTCTGCCACCCGATACGAATTCACAAAATCGTTGAAGTTTTGGTTGGCATATTGATTTAAAATAACCGATATGAGTTTTGCACTTATTCCTAAGTGACTGGCTACCTTATCCCTGTTTAATTCGGGGTCAAGGTAAAGCTTCTCATTTTCCATCGCTCTTTTCAACACTACCAGATATTGTTCGGCGTCCGTGTTTTCAATGGCCTGAGCCTTAATTTTGGCAGGACTGATCATTTTTATTTTATGGTAGCCAACAAAAGCAATCCAGTAAATAAAAAGCACCAACATGAGTTCAATGGGATAGTAGTATACATCTTCCTCTAAATCCATAAACGACGCGCTGATTAGAGTAAGTGGCCATAAAACACCAAATACGGTCATACAAATCAGAAGTGCTTTAACCCAGGTGTTGACTGTTTGCTGGCTAGGATTTGCTATCAGTCCATTCTTACTATGCAAAAATGATTTAATGGACCAACCCAAGTAAAAAAGGAAAACTCCTGCACTCAGAGGCTCACTGTACCAATCAAATAAAGTTAGAAGAGACGCTAGAATTTCCGAGCTCAAATCTTCATTGTCATTGAGCAACACATAAATGTAAAGAGAGACGATGATGGCCTTCATGACAAATTGAAAAATCATCGGTGAGTAGTGGAATAAAACGTTTCGAAGAGGCCGCGGTTCATCGGGTCTAATTAACGCTTGAATATAGAGGAATATACTTGGACCAAAACCATAAATCCAAACGAATGAGAATAGGTCAAAAACGAAACTATCCAGCCCTGCACTCCAGTTAAAGGTTTCGAACCCGTTGTAGGATAGGATAAACATAAAAACAGCCAGGAATTTAGCACCTGGATGCTTTTTATTCAATAATAGCATAGCGCCGAAGATTAGCCCGTGTAGTGCTCCGAAAAGGATTAAGATATTGATCCAGCTAAGCTCTAAGTCCATTTAATTAACTTCCCTAGGGAAGTTAATATATCAATTAAATGTTCGCAACACAATTCAATTCTATGACATCACATAAATAGAATCCAAAGGTGTTAACCACTGTATCGCTCCTCTAAGTAGGTATAAAACTCATGTTCAAATTGTTTGTGCTTTATACGTAAGGTTGATTCTATATCTCCATTGGAAATAATCAGTGCCAATATTTTATCCCACCCATACTTTTTATCAATAAATTCTAGGATGTAAAACCCAAGGTCATATTTAATTTCACCAGAACGGTCCTTTTCAATCTTGCTCCAGCTCGGATATTTTTTACTTTTCATATAGTCCAATACAAATGGGGTTTCTATCCATTGACAGCACCCTTTATAAAGTGCCAGGCCCTCCCAAAACCACCCCGGTACACGAGTGCCCTCTTTAATTAGGTTAAGATGAAGGCTGTGAACGAATTCATGAAGCACTATTTCGTTGATATTCATCTTCTCACCTGTGAGATCCTGGGCGGTCAGCGGTGACAGCATTCGAATCTCATTTTTATCCCAGACCCTGCCCATTTGCCAACTTGGTGCCCCCGGGGTAAGTACAGCATTATGGTAGGTTTCAAGTTCCGGATAAATATTGATGGTAGTAACGGGAAGGCTATCTATCCTGAAATCCTTCAGCAGAACGAGATATCTGCTTTCTAAGGTTTGAATTATACCCGGTACAATAACATCGTCCTGGTTACTATGTCTGATCCTAAAGTGCGCAGACTCTTCGACTTGGTTGAGTTCCTTCTCAGTATCAACGGCCAGTTTACTTAATTCTTCATTGCGATAACCATACAAGTCCGTTGGCCAATCCTTCCTAGCTCGAATTACCTTAAAGCTCTGTAGCTTTTCGTCGTGAAAATTCAGCACCAGAAAATATGTGGTGTCGTCTCTATTAACCGGTAGATCGGCTTCATTCAACACAATATGAGGCTTCAACTCCCCATTTTCGAACGGCTCAAACAGGTTATCTTGATCCGAATCGTATATGGTGTACAGCTTGTCATTTCGCAGGTACCATCTGCTTCTAAAAAAAGGTCTATTAGGTTTAACGCCTACGTCATAGTAGCCTACGAAGGCTTCTAAAGATGTAGGAATCGGTGAATTGGGCTGTGCCTGAGGGCGCAGGTAAAGTAAAAATATCAGGTTCAGGGCGGTAATGAATGTTAAATAACGCATTTTAATAGATTTAGAGAATGAGGACTAAAGATCCAGACCTATCATCTATTAAGCGTTCCATAAGGTAGATTGGCACTTATACTTTTCTATTTTCCTCCTTGGTATTGACTCGGTGTAAGCCCGGTCATTTGTTTAAAAATACGGTTAAATGAGGTCTTTGAATTAAACCCGCAATCGAAGGCTATAGCCAGAATGGATAGATGCCTGAATTCGTCGGACTCCAACCGTTGTTTTACCTCTTCTATGCGGAAAGAATTAACATATTCATAAAAACTTTTGCCTAAGTGGCGATTGAGCAAGTAAGAAAGTAAATTGGGTTTAAACCCAACATTCTTTGCTAAACCCCTCAGATCAAGATCTTGCTCCAGAAACAGTTTTTCCTTTTTCACCTGCTCATTGATCTGAATCAAATATTGCTTCACTTGTGAATCAGTTAGCTTCGCATACGTACTGACCGATCTAGAGTCAGGTTCATTCTTAAATGGTTTGATCAGACCCATTTGACTAAAACCTTTTATTCCAATCCAATAGGTTAGATACGTGATGCACAACAAGAGTACATAGGCAATCATGGCCAAGATCAAATACTGCCATTGCAATCTAAATATGAAAAGAAAAACAATAACGAATGGCACACAAAGCAGCCATATTATTCTGTAGTACTTGAGTAGTTCATACAACCATCCTGGAGTAACGGTATCAAGAGTAGAGAAATTGGCCTTTGCCCATTCTTGATGACTTTGGAGTAAGTTCCTGGATCTCTTAAGATAGTAAAAAATGGAAACGGCTGCGGCTAAAAAGATAACAACACTTAAGGTTGCATTAAATGGTGTATTGTAAAATACTATATCCTGTTGAATACCATAACCTATGCAAACCAACTGCAAACCCACCTCAAATCCAACCGGAATAAACAGTTTATATTCCGTTGAACCCATCTCAAAACGCTCGGCAATCAACGACTTAACGTAAAGATAAATCAAAGGCCCAAGTGCCGTTAAATAGGAATAAGGAAACCACAATAAAAAAGAGTGCCTCCTTTCCAGATCAAGATCAATGATCATTAGATAAAGTATATGGAAGTTCACACAAATTATGGCCAGAGCAAGCCATCTGTTCGATTTGGCCTGGGGCTTCATAAATAGAAGTAGAAGGCCAAGTAAAATGCCTTGCAGAACGCCCGAAAGGATTAGGAAGTTGATGGGATTAATATTGAGATACCCTAGCATAAGTAGCTGCTGCTTGCTGAATATTAATTTTAAAGATCCAACTCTTTCTCTATGATTCGTACCAGCTTCCTAACCGCACGCTTATGACTATCGAAGATTCTATGTTCAGAAAAGACGGAAAGCTCAATATCAGGTTGTACCCCGACCACCTCATAATACTTCCCATCAGGAGAGACTAGCCTTTGATTAGAATAGGTGGTGTAATAGCTACCCACTGATTTGCCCAGCATCCCCGATAATGTTCCCAACGTGGGCGTGCCTACCAATTTAACATTTTGTATCGCACCGGTCATCATCGCAAAACCCTCTGCTGCACTTCTACTGATATCCGTCATCAGCACATAAACAGGTTTTGTAAAGGTCAAGGAATCGTTAGGATGGATACTGACACTATCTTCATCATAAAACTCTCCATTATTGTAGACTTGACAGGTATGGGAAAAAGTCGGAACATCTGTTAAATAACTAGCCACGGTAAGTGCTGTTGCATCATATCCGCCAAAATTGAAGCTGATATCTATGATCAGCGCCTTTTTATTCGTTAGCGATGATATTATGTGCCTCATCCATTTATTCAGACTGTCAATTTGCTGTTTCCTGGTGTGATTGCGACTTAAGAATCCGGCGAATGAATGTAGGTGAATATAGCCGACATCATCGTTTAAACTACCCCATTCTATCTGGCCCTTAGCCACCTTTTCACCGTTTCCTTGAAGTAAAGAGTCCGATATATTTTGATAGTTATTCTTGAAGAATAAACCGAAGTATTCATTTAAGTCTTGGATTGAATCTTGTTTATCGAAGGCATTTCGAACAAGCTGGGCTGATGGAGTTACCCTATATTGCCTTAATGTTCCATCCTCTCTGATGACTTTAGTATGTTGGTCCCTTGCCAAAGTCGCTATTTCTCCCATGACCTCAAAAAGCTCTTCTTTCGAAGAATTTGGACTGATTCTTGATCCATATTCATTTTTGATGGTATTCCAATCTAGTTTTCGCTCGTCAGCAAAGGCATAGTTTTCTTGAAATGTTTCCAGGTAAAGTGTAAATAACTGTTCGGAATCCAAGGCTTGCATCTGAGAAAAAGAAATGCACGTTTCCGGCAGGGCATCCTCCTTTAAAAAGACTTTAGCTGATTGAAGGTGTTGGGTCCTTTTGCCATAATCAGTAAGGAAAACCCGCAGTGTATCATGGTCAATATAAAATCTGGTCTGAGTATTAAAAAGCCCCTCCAGGTAGTCATTCTTCTCTTTGTAACAAAAACTGTTGGTAAAGCTGTATAATCGGATAGAGTCTACCGAAGCATCCAGCAAATAGCCATTGCCAACCGACCTCCAAACTCCCTTTAGTTTAGGGTTAATTTTGACCTCCCCTTTCAAGAAACTGTACTCCAGTTCATGATATTCTTTTGCTTCGAAAGAAGAGCAATTAACCACTAAGAAAGTGATGACTATGCTCCAAAAGACTATTTTGGTGGATAAAATGAAATAATTAAAACCCATTTTAATCAAAGATAGTCCGTTGACCAGCTAAATGAAATCTTACGTCATGTCAATTTGATCACCAGGTGAAGTAGAATGACTGCATGTGGCTCAAATAAGTCAATCATTACTTATCAAGAAACTCCAGAAGGTCACAAAAAAAGAAGCTAATAAAAGAAGGCTCAGAAACCTAATGGGCTAAATTAATCCAAAAGCCAGCGTAAAAATAAAAACTACAATTAAGGTAAATATGCAACCTTACCGGATTGCCTTCGTATTAAAACTACAATTTAGTTAAAACTATTATGGGTAAATATCATTTAGGAGAGTTCGAAGAAATTGTGCTGCTCACCGTAGCCATCCTTAAAAACGAAGCCTACGGTATCGCTATTATTGACGAGATGGAAAGCCGCCTCAAGCGGAGTGTCAGTATTGGAGCGCTACAAACCGTGTTGAGAAGATTGGAGAAGAAAGGCTTCTTGTCATCCGAATTTGGTGAAGCCACAAAAGTGAGAGGTGGTAAAAGAAAGCGCTACTTCAGCCTGACGGCTTACGGTAAAAAAGTATTGACAGAGACTAAAGAGCAGCGAATAGGACTTTGGAATGCTATTCCTGAGTTTGCTTTTAGCAGAATTTAATGTCACAACAAAGTCCAAAAGAGCCCCCAGGCAGGCTTCTAAAATTTTTCCGCTGGTACTGTCATCCTGATTATGTGGAGGACCTCGAAGGTGATCTGCTGGAACGTTTTGAGCGCAACGCCGACCAAAAAAATATTCAATCGGCCAAAGCTGTGCTTTTTAAAGATGTAATAAAATTATTCAGACCGGGAATCATAAGACCGATATTCTCCGGCCAACAATTAAATGACTTTGGTATGTTAAGAAATTATTTCACGATCGCCTCTCGAAATCTAATGAAGCAAAAGCTCTATTCTGCCATTAATATTGGTGGACTTGCGGTGGGGCTCAGTTGCTTTATTATGATATTTATTTACGTTCAGCACGAATTGAATTACGATAATTTCTATAGTGAGAAGGACAGAATTTATAGAGTTTATCATCAGGATAAAAGCAATATGTATTTGGGCAGCAACTATTTTGGGGTTTCCCCTGCCGGCTTGGCACCGGCCTTAGTAGAAGAATATGCTGAGGTAGAAAGTGCCACAAGTATTGCGCAACGTTCAGTTTTACTGAGTGCTAACAATTCCGGTTACTTCGAATCTGGCCTGTGGGCGGACCCGTCATTCTTTAATATATTCGATTACGAATTTATAGAAGGCACTCGTGAAAAGGTATTTGAACAACCTAATGAGATCATTCTAACCGAATCTTTCGCATTTCGACTATTTGGTAAAACCGATGTATTAGATAGCTCGGTAACGGTCTCAAGATTCAATGGGGATCGAGAATTAATTGTGGGAGGAGTGATTAAAGACCTACCAAGCAATTCTTCCTTTCAGTTTAATCATGTTATCAATTTGAGATCTGATGAAGGATATCTAACATCGTTAGAGAACGCTACTTGGCGAAACAACAGCTACCAAACATTCTTTTTATTAAATCCTGGAAGCGATCCTAGCTCTCTTGAGAAAAAATTGCCTGCGGTTATAGAAAAGTACGGCGGAAAATCAGAAAATGATGATGAATCCTATTATATCCAACCTTTAAGTGAACTTCACTTAGAAAGCAGAATAAATTTTGATATAGGTCTTAAGGGTAGTATCCAATATTTAATCCTGTTCTCCGCCATTGCCGTCGTGGTGCTAGTATTAGCCTGTGTTAACTACATGAATTTGGCGATAGCACGATCTATTCAGAGGGCCAAAGAAGTAGGCTTACGCAAGGTTATTGGTGCTGTACGTGGACAATTAATTGGTCAATTCCTGGGTGAATCAGTTTTTATTGCATTCATGGCGCTGATAATAGCCATGGGTCTAAGCTATTGGCTGTTACCTTATTTTGGAATGATTATCGAAAGACCCCTTACTTTAAACCTCCTGAATAACCCTCTACTGATTCCTGTATTACTAGGCTTGATTTTACTAGTTGGCCTGTTTTCAGGAAGTTACCCAGCTGTATTTATGTCATCTCTAAAACCGGTGAACATATTAAAGGGCAAGTCATCCGGTCATTCCCCAAAAATGAGGTTACAATCTATTTTAGTCGTTATCCAATATACTGCATCAATCGTTTTGATTATCAGCAGCCTAGTTATCTATCTGCAGTTTGATTTTATCCAAAACAAAGAATTAGGTTACAATAAAGAACACATTATAGTGGTAGACACCAGATCAGCAGAGCTTCGAAAAAATATAGAGACCGTGAAGAATGAATTGTTAAAGCAGTCGAGTATAATTTCAATATCTGCCTCTAATGATCTTCCTTCCAATGTGGGTTCAAGCACCACAGTATATCCGACCAAGGGCGATAATGCTCCCGAAATAACGATGTACGTAAACAGTGTTGACCCCGATTACCTCAGAACCTACGAGATCAACTTGGCAGCCGGGAGAGACTTTTCCCTTGATCTCGATGCCGATAAGGGGCATGTGATCATTAACGAAACGGCCGCCAAGATCTTGGGCTGGACACCGGAAGAAGCTGTTGGAAATCAATTCTACCAAGGTGAAAGTGAGAGAACGGTTGTTGGTGTAGTAAAAGATTTCCATATGTTCTCCATGCATCTCGCTATTCAACCATTAATGTTCAATTTAAGAGGAAAATATTTTGGTATCGCTTCGATGAAAGTTAAACCTGAAAATATTCAGAATACCTTACTCTTGATCGAAGAAGCTGTTCAAAATTATTCAAAACACCCTTTTGAGTTTCAATTTATGGATGATCAATTTGACAAATTATACAAGGCGGATATAAGGCTTGGGAAAATTTTTGGTGTATTTACGATGATATCTATCGTAATAGCTTCACTTGGTTTATTCGGACTGGCGGCATTCACAACCCAACAACGTACTAAGGAAATTGGAATTAGAAAAGTACTAGGCGCCTCTGTACAAACTATAGTAAGCCTGGTCACTAAAGACTTTGTCAAAATGGTACTGATAGGCTTTCTTTTTGCCGTTCCAATTGCCTGGTTTTCTATGGATATCTGGCTACAAGATTATGCATACCATATTGGTTTAGAGTGGTGGGTATTTGCTATCTCAGGCATAATAGCCATTATCATCTCAGTACTAACAATAGGCTCCCAGTCGGTAAAGGCTTCTTTAGCAAACCCTGTTGATTCGTTACGAAGTGAATAATTATCCTTCAAAATATTGGCTACGCTTCTTCCGTTGGTACTGCCATCCTGATTATGCCGAGGATATTGAAGGTGACCTTTTTGAACGCTTTGATCGGCAAATTGAACTTGGCAATGTGAGTTCTGCTCAATGGGGGTTCGCGCGTGATGTAGTTAGGTTGTTCAGGCCGGGACTTATTCGCCCTTTAACTCAAAATAGACAACAAATAAGAATTGACATGTTTAAAAATTATTACAAAGTAGCCTGGCGGCAT
>JBCCOE010000087.1:0-17201 GCA_039025475.1 Bacteroidota bacterium
AAAAAAGTCAATCGTAATAGTCGACTTAAGTATAACTTGTTTGGTTACTTTAACAAAGCCAATACTAGAAGCTTCGAGAGTGTAGCTTCCTGGATTTACATCTTTTATGATATATCTACCGTTCTCGTCCGTGACGGCCCCTGTAGTCGTACCTTGTATAATGACCGTAGCACCAGGTAATGGTTTTTTGTTGGCCGACTCGTATACACGCCCGGTAATATCCGCAGCCGTTGATATCGACCAGTTAAAGGACAAAACAGCGAAGAACGCGGTAGTTTTGAAGTTCACTTTTTTACTTGTTTAGACTCATTCTAAAGAAGTGCAAATTTGATGAGCCGTTTACCACTGAACAATCCCTACAACTAGTGAATTTTATCACTAGTTGTAGGGATATCATTTATTAAAAGAGACTGAAGGTAGGCTTTCGATTTTACCCCACCCCGACTAACAATAAAAGCCAAAGTAGTAATAGCCTATCCCCGATGATAGATCCAGGCATACAGAGCTCTAACCAGGAACACATTGGCTACTACGGCTAATAGTAAAATAAAAATTTCAGAAACATTTGATGGTTCATAGATGACAGCCATTGCTACATGATATACGTCATAAAGTGCCGACAGTACCGCCCAGCTAAATGTTAGCCATTTAAAAAATGAGGCCGATATCTCTACAGTCAAGACCGCAAAGCAGTAAGCCATTCCTTCAAATAAGATCCTGTAAATATGATGCAGTACAGGCGCCTCACCAGTTGCTCCTTCTATGATTAATGTCTCATTGTAGTAGATATTAAATAATCCGTAAAGGTGATGTATCAGCCAGCTTATTGCCAGCATAAGCCATAAGATTACAATTTTTACTCGATTAGAAATGTGTAGTGAATGGGTCATAGTAATTTAATATTGAATACCATCAAGCCTTCAAGCGGCATTTAAAGTCTTTGCCGTTTCGTAGGTTATACCAGGTTAGTTTGGACTATATGACCAGGGATCCTGAAATTGATTCAGGATCCCTGGTCTAAGGCTTAGAAAAAAGTTGGGGAGTACTAGTTGGTAGACTGGAGCGAGAGAATACCTTTGGCGTAGTTACCCGCTATGGTTGCTCCCTCTGTAGCCGTACCGGAATTAGTATCAACCATATAGATTCCCGCATAATCGCTACTGTGAATGCCCATAAAAAGCTTGTCATCTTCCACGAGATAAGATCCATTCCAACCGCCTCCACTTTTTGGCACATTTTCTAATAGAGTGAACGATTCGTTGTAAAGATCTAAGATTCCCGTTTCTAACAAGGGCTGCGGGGTAAGTGGCGTGTAGGTAGCCCATAGAAACGCTGGATTGGTTTCATCCTCTTTCAATACACGTACCACAGCCTTGCCGTCACTTACGTAATAGAGATCATGAAGTTTGTAACCATTACTTAACGTTTCGAAATCAATATGGTAGTCTTCGTCAAATTCAGTTTCACCATTTTTGATTCTGAGAACGCCTGAGTTTGTTTCCGGGATTGGGGCAAAGCCGCAGGCTAATGAAGATGAGGCGTACGTATAAATATCTCCATTCTCATCTACTTCCAACGCGTTGGTGCCGTAGAATCTCCCTAAATTGGGCGTGCGGTCGTCTGAAATGATCTTTTCAAACTCTAATTCGGGGTAACTAAAAACAGCTACTCTCGCTTCATTGGACTGTGGGGTCGAGAAGTTACCGTCTGCGGTAATAAGGTAATACGTCACAAACATATCAGAACCTTGAACTTGTACGTCTGTAGGCCACGCAATGAGTCCCTCTTCCTGAAGGTTGCCAAAGTCTGATTCTACGGTTCTTACCACGCGCATTTCATCCGTATCAGCTAAGAATATTTGTTTAGCCGAAAATCCGGATCGGGCAGATCCTATAAGCACCGCGGTACTTTCATCCACAATCGTACCTGCCACCAACTCTATATTTACAAAAAAGCTGCTGCCTTTTGTAAGTACACTGTCTACAATCTCATAACTGGTAACTTCAACGGCTGAAGTTTGATTAATGGTAAAAATTTGATCGATACCTTGAAGAAATACCGTCCAAGAGGGCTGCTGAAAACCATTATTAACGGGAGATATCTCTCCTTCTTCCAGGGAAGTAGCTCTTGACAATACTTCAGCCCCTGCGTTAGGTTCACCTACCTCTATCCCCACAAAATAATTAGCCTGAAGCTGTACCGGGTTCAGATCGTCCGAACCACAACTGGCCATGATAAGTCCACATGAAAAGATCAACCATGGCCTAAAAACGAATTTATTTACTTTAATAGTCATACTTAATTGATAAAATGTTAATGAATAAAATACCTAAACTTAAAGCTGTATGCGCGCCCGGGGCGCTGTTGTTCATAGTTATCGTAAAGCTGGGCATCCCACAGATTAGATGCCCCTATGGAAAAATTGTAGCGCCCATCCTGAAGGGTATACACCAAATCCAAATTGGTCGACCACTGATCCGGTACGGTACGCCGGTCTTGTGAGCCTACATTTTCCCAAAACAGAAAGAAACTATGCACGTAGTTTTGAATAACCGTGGCTGACAACGCACTTTTATTCTTGAAGTCCAGGCGATATGAAAGTGATGAACTGCCAAATAGATAGGGCACATTAGGCACCCTCTGTCTGTATTGCAAGCTTATTTGGCCCTCCTCTGGCTTATTATTATCGCGAAGATCCAGATAAGTACCATTCACGTTGAAGATTAAATTCTTTTTGAACTGATAATTAATATTCAGGTCTAATCCGGTAGATAGCTTTTTTCCCTGATTAATGCGCACAGCCCTGGGTCCTTGTGCAACTGGAATGATAAAGTCTTCCGTGTCTCTCACAAATCCGTTTACAGAAAGCATAAACGGATTGGATGAATCAAAGCTGAATATCGCCCCCAGGTTATAGTTTTTACTTTTCTCGGGCTGAAGTGCCGGATTTGGAATATTGTTTAGCCCATCACCAAAAATTTCTATGACCTCTGGAAAGCGAATGGCATTTTCATAAGAGGCTTTTACCTGTACTTTATTGAACTGATAAGTACTTGAAAAACCAAAGCCCAGATTAGTTTTTGACTCGTTGAACGGAGTAGTTTCCGTACCTTGAAAATTCGTTTCAAGAGAATTGATATCATAGGCGTACCCCTTGGTAAATACTGTGTTTTTAAATTTCCCATCCATCAGGCTCAGCGTGTAACTGAGCCCTACTACCTGCTTCGTGAGTTTGTTAGGCGTGGAAAACTGGGTATTGTTTTGAGCCCTAAACTCATCGCTACCCTGAAGTATCAAATGATTTAAACTGTAGTTAACGGCAACATTGTGGTGTTCTGACAGCAAATACTCTGCATTGAAATTACCTAAATAGTTTTCAGTATCCAGAATGAGAAAGGTCTTTCTACCTTCAATTTCTCCTCGGTTAGGAGACGTTCTCAATTCTCTGTTTCCGAACCAATCGTATTGATAGCTGCTGGTATCCCGGTTTATTTCTTCGGAAAAAACACCGACGGCGTAACTATTTATATTAAGCCTGCCGTCAAGCAGTCCATGTTTGTTGTAGCTGAAATTGACGATGAACTTTTCTTCTTCCTGAGTAACCTCGCCATATGGAAATTTAGGGAGCCCCAGGTAAGTCGGCTGTTGGATCTCATTGTAATTGTCTGAATATAAAAACCCTATAAAGAGCTGATCGGCGAACGTAGTGCCAGTAAAGCCCGTCTCTACCCAGGCCATTTGTGACTTATATCCATCATGAAATCGTTCTACGTTGGTAAAAAAGTCATCCTCTACACTGTTCGTTAAAAGCTTTACGGGAATGACATAATTATTATCGGAGGAATTATAGAAGGCTTTCGTCCTTACCGTAAATCCTGATTCCGATGATCGATACTGCGCATTCAATGAACCAATGTGTGTATTGAAAGAACCGATAGAATAAGAAGCATCTAAATAAGAGGTGTATTGCTGACCTGTAGATACATTTATAGCCCCGCCCAAGGCATCAGAAGAAAGGTGAATAGGTACTACACCCTTGTACACTTCAATTCGATCGATAATATTGGCCGAAAAGTTATTCAGCGACAAAGAAGACCCAAAGTAGTCCATGGGTACGCCATCAAGAAAAATTCTGACCTGGTTGCCGGTAAGGCCATTTAAAGACAAAGAAAAATCGGAACCCAAACCTCCGGCCTGGCGAATATTAACCCCGGAGATCCGGCCAAGTATATCATTTGCATTGGTGGACAAATTTTTAAAACCTTTCGACTCCACTACCTCCACCGCGTAAGCTTGCTCACGCATTTCCGTGGCTTGTGATTTTCCCATCACTACAATTTCTTCCATCTCTGTCACGCTCTCGACCAATCGAATATCGATTTTTAACTTTTGATCACTCTTCAAGGACACCTGAATGGTCTGTGCCACATAACCAATTCCAGAGACGATAAGGTGGTAAGTTCCTGGAGTAATGTTGTCAATCAGATAACTTCCTTGAGCGTCGGTTACCCCTCCATAATAGGTGCCCGAAACGACTACCGTAATTCCAGGAATAGACGACCTGTTTTCGTCATTGGTAACCACTCCGGTTATCGTTGCTGTCTGTCCGCTTGCACTTACTATCGTAAGCACTAAACATAGCGTCAGAGCCGGCATTTTGCTCATACTGCTAGAATTTTAAGGCCGCAAATGTAGCAGTGCTAAAAACGCCTGTCAATCGCTAGTTGTAGTAGTTTTTAATCGCTATATATAGTGATTTTTTAGGGCATTAAATTTATTTTTAAAAACAATAGTTCATATAAAATATAATTTTATATGATAATCATTTATTTATTGGATCAAGCTTTTTTGCAGTAAAAGGCAGGCAGCTTTCTCGGACCTGGCGGGGTTACAATTTCACGTAAGTCTATAAGTTCGATATGTCACAAATAAAGTATTTGAAGGAGATCTTAATTTCTAAATAAGGAGGGTATAAGTATTTTTTAATTCATTCAAAGCCGTGGCGCTTTGATGCATCGATAGACAGATGTTTATTATTTATAAATAACCTGGAAAACCTCTTGCAGAGCCACGGCTTCCTTAATACGGAGTCGGAGCTCTTCCGCCTGGTCCTGGGTTAGGGAAATACCCACGGTGGTGAATTGATTTTTAACCAACGCGTGATTTTTACCTAAAAAATGGTAGTGAAAATCCTCACCTTCTAGTTCGGAAAGTACCAAATCGAATTCGTGCAGTTGATCTTTATCAAAGGACATGGCGCAGCTATTATAGATCACAAAATATCCATGACATTCCTTACACCAACTAATCTGACAGCGCTTGCTTTCTACCAGTTGAATGTGTTCACCGTAACTGCACAAAACTTATAGCGCTCTTATAGGGTTAAATAGGAAACCCGCGTCTATCTATCTATGGCGGCTAACCTTTAACAGATAGACTGCGGGATCCACATGCAGATTTTTAACTAATTCTTAGCCAGCGTTAGATTACCTACGAGATAAGAATTAATAGTCTCTTTGATTTTAGCCACCGACTTTTCACTGTCATAGCTGTGTTTAAGCATTTCGCCTTCCAGGCCGAACAGACGCATAAACAACACCTGGCCGTCTTTTTGTTTCGCCAATTCCACGGTTTGTTTTTGAGCGAATAATTCATCCCATACTTTTCGGACGTCTTGCCAGTACGCCTGCTTATCTCCCCACCAATCTACAGCGGGCTGACATTTACTTTCCTCCACCTTTTTGTAGGTGTTCCAACCCTTCTCTCTGGCTATCTCCTTGTCTTCTCCTTCTCGAAGGACTTTGCGATTATCCTGGTCGTGCACCCAGCCGTAATCCGTTATTTCCTGCCGGTTTCCCCGGACCATAACATTGTAATCGCTGCGCTTGCTGTATTCTCGTCTCGGCAGAGGTGCATCCGTGGTGCTTTCCCAAAAACTTCGCCCATCAACGTGTACCCAGCTTCCTGTACCTTCGTAGCGAGGACTATCATCCACCTGATATACTTTTTGAGTCCATTGACCTTTGACTTGGTCAGCGGGCATACTTACATATTTCCAGGTATTGTCTTTGTGGTACATATGAAAATCGGTGTTTTCATAGATCCAGTCCTGACGCCAGTGTTTAATGATCATACTATCCCCAATTACGAGCAAGTGCTGAATAACTACCTTGTCCTTTGATTCTTCCACCAGCATAGCGTATTCCAAAGCACCCGAGGAATAGTTTTTATGGAACTCATAATCCTTTTCGGAGGCGAAGGTCTCAGCAAAATTGAAGGATACGTCATAGCAGCCACACATTGCCTTGATGGCCTCAATGTCTTGCTTTTTTTTCTTCTGTGCCAGTACATTCCCCATCACCAACACACTCATAATAACCAATAAGTATCTCATAATATTTTTATTATTTCGATGTAAACATATCAACTTTAACAAGGCCTTACCTCTTTAAAGGATTTTTATTGTAGAAGCTCATATTTGAAAGAAGTGTTGCCTCGCGTTCCATTTTCATCCGTAATGGCTAAGAATTGTACTTTGTATATGTTGTCTTCCGTATCCCGGATTACGAAGAAAACATCATCGAAAGCAGTAGGCTGACCAAATACCGATCTCCATACGGGTCCAATTGTATTACCATCAGCAGAGAAATCCACGTATTCAGCGTCTAGGTCATCCACGGTAAAATCATCGTAGACAACACCAGGCCCAGGATCAATTACAGGGCCGAATACCGACCTTTTTACACCTATACACGCCACTTCAACTCCACCTTGACGATTAGAAAGGACAAAATCTGCGAAGCCATATGCCCCTAAACCTCCCCCAAAGTCTATGATATTGGAAGATATACTAAATACAATATCCCAACGCTCTTTTTCAGGTTCCACGGTTACGGCACCATTTTCAAAACTAAAGTAGTTAAAGTTGAAGTTAGGGTCTTTCGCTATCCTAGCCTCTGAAAAAGAGGTTGCATCGATATCCGCGTGCCGAACGATGTAATCATCACCATCCTTTAATATTCGAATCTTTTTCCAACCCCTACTAACTGAGGCAACGTTTGTCGCCGAACCTGGTTCAACAACATCTGAACCTGGACCTCCACCTCTATTTACAATGTATACCTTATTCTCCGAATCCGTCGCGGAGATATCGGCTATCACCAGGCTGTCAAGGTCTCTATTTGGATTATCAATATATATATGCGCTCCAACTGTAGCTATGGATTGCTGCCCTGAGAAGCCCACAGTATCTTGTGCCGTAACGCTGTTCAGATCGGTTTTATCAATCGCTTGTGCAAGGGCATAAGTGGAGTAATTGATAATTACTTTGTCACTCGCACCTGAGAAAAAGCCCAAGTCCCAGGAAACACGTTCTACTGACACTTCTTGATTCAAACTTAGATCAAAGTACACTTGATTAGGCTGAGACGCACCGCCTATGAGTGGCTCTTCCGTAGAACCCGGTGCCGTTATAGCTTCGAAGCTTAACTGTAATTCCTCATTACCGGAAATTTGCACTTCCGGCTCTCCCGTTATTTCTGCAATTGTAAATGTCAGAGAAGTACCTGATGGGATTAAGTCAACTAATCTTCGTACTGAGAAAGAAGCTGATTCCTGACCAGCGGAGACACTTAATAGTATCTCACCGTTAGAAATTCCAGGTGTAGTAGAATACTCTGTTTGATTGGTAACTCCGGTCTCCAATACTTCAATTCTAATCGAGTTCTCTACAGAAGTAGCTCTGCTAAAGGTGATAACAATAGTAGCTTCATCAGTATCACCTGAAATACCTATTGCTGTGGTTTCAAAAGAAGCACCTAATATAGGAAGTGGATCATCATCGTCATCACTACAACTGGAAAGTGAAAAAATCAGAAAAGCAAACAATAAAAGCATGAAATAAGCCTTAATCCGGCTCAAAAGAATAGTATCAATTTGTTTCATAGTTAAGTCAGTTTATCTATTTAATGCCAAGTAATCAGCATCTCATTTACAAATAATTAAAAATCAAAAGTTGCTTTTAAAAAGTAAGAGCGGCCATAAGTTAACCCCACACTCGTCGCAGCCGCAGAATGCGCTCCTTCTGCCTGCGCCGTAGAATTTATGTCCGTTATGTTTAAGATATTTTTAACCCCGGATTGGAATGATAAATTCTTGTTTAGTCGCCAGGTTACGTTGGCGTCCCACCAATTGAACGCATCTATTTCACCCAATACTGGGCTATTATCCCTACTCACATAACGTTGCTCTCTTCCTGTATATTTATAAAATGTTGATATCGAAATATTGGGATTGTCCCAGGTATATGTGACCGAAGCGTTGACCTCAGGTGAATAAAAGAATTCTTCGGGAAGTTCCTCGTTATCATTGAGCATTTCATTGTAGCGACCGATATAGGAAAAGCCCAGCGCTCCCGTCAGTTTGTTAAGTCGTAACTCGTTACGCAGCGTAATACCTTTAGTTTGAAAAAGGTCTACATTTAATAATCTGAACTTAGGCGGTGCATCGCTAAATTGTTCCGAGCTTATTTTATCCTCGATGCGATTATAAAATACTTTAAGCGAGCTGCTCAAATTTCCCGTAGCTATCTGGTACCTCTTTTTAAGATCGAGCGAAAAGCCAATCCCATCTTCCGGTGCCAGGTCCGGATTACCAACGAAATGATGGTTAGCATCTACAAAGTGGTCGTACAACTCCATAATACTAGGCGTACGATACGATCTCCCTACCGTAAACCGAACGTCAAACTGCTTGGGTAGGGCATATTTAGCGTGAAGATTATAAATAATAGGAGACTCAGCGTAAAGATCATTGTACACGATTCGAAGCCCAGGACGAAGCACAAAATTTTCATTTACTTTCCACTCCAGATTCGTAAATCCAGCAATATTATGTAAGAACGCACGTTCTCTGCCTAAACCAGATTCTACTAGCTCTGTCGGAAGCTCATTCCTGTTCACATCCGGGTTTTGAAAATCCTCGTACGTATACTCATAACCTATCTCTAACCCGAACTTATCGCTGGACAAAAAATTGGTAAAATTCCCACGACTTAGAGCGCTGGTAAAGAACCTCGATTTTTGTTGTATTAAGGAATCGGTTGTGCCTGCAGCGATATTATTTAAAAGTAAACGGTCATTCCTTTCTACTTTGCTTAGGGAAGAAACTATATTGTAAGAAACCCCTCCCAAATTACCCTCAAGAATTAAGTTATGGGCAAATCGTTCTGTTTCGAATTCGTCGTCCCTGCCGTAGTAAGTAGTTATCCCGGATTCGTGCGGGAGTTCAAATACATCTTTGTCGTACCGATCCAGTCGCTGTGTAAAATAATCAAAACGGTACCGCGCAAAGAAGTTGTTATTATCGAAACTTACCGACGCATTCCCATTATACTGGATTTTTGGTAACCAATCATGTCCTCTGCGTCCGTCTTGTAAAGTATGATCTTGTCCTTCGAAACCATTAAAAAACCCCCGAAAATCATTTCTGAGTAGACTCCCCTGTACAATGATATTGTCACCTAAGCGCTTACCCAAACTAACTGATTGTACATGTCGTCCCCTTCTAAGGCCATACTCAGAACCCACAGTTTCTTCTTGTATAAAAACCTGGTTCATGACGTCACGGGTGGTGATAATATTAATAACACCGGCTACAGCGTTAGAACCATAACTGACCGACATCGGCCCTTCCACAATTTCAACCCGCTCAATAGAATTAAGATTAATTTGAGTGAAATCCACATTATTCCCGTTCCCATCTACACTTACGAAAGGAACCCCATCCACCAGCACTTTTACGTACTCTCCTCCTAGACCTAGCATACTTACACCCGTTCGGCCTTCTCCCTTGTTCGGTGTTAGTGTTATGTTTAGATTATTACTCAATACATCGGCGAGATCAATAGCCGCCTGATCATCCATTCGCTTCCTGTTAATAGTGTTTACCGTGTAAACCGATTGATCAATAGATTGCGGAACAAGTTGTCCTGTGACTACGACCTCATCCAAGGAAATATTGTCGGGTTGAAGTTGAAGGATTTGTTCAGCGCTATTCAGCGAAAAACGTTTATTAATGAAACTGATATGGGATACCTCAACCGTAACAGGCAAGTCAACTTCAGCTGTTATCTGTCCGTCTTGATCTGAAATTGCTGCTAAAAGCACTTTATTACCTTCCAGAAAAGTTACTTGTGCGCCTTCAATAGCATCACCAGTTACCGCATCTTTCAATTTTACGACGATTTGTCCATGAACGACACACGGAAAAACTAGAAGTATGAAAAGTAATCTTAACAACATTATTTAGATTTTGTCTAAACAAGTGCAAAGGTAAATGCCGGCCAGTCCATGGACAATCACTATAAATAGTGAATTTTAAATCGCTAAAAGTAGTTATCGGAGATATTTGGAAGATATCAAAATAATCCTGCCTCAACCGCCTGGTTAAGCGCTAACCGGCGGCAAGAGGAGGATTACACGTTTGAGTTATAACATAAGTCGATTATCACTTGAGGTAACAAAGGTCTCAAAAACTTATGCTCTCTGAATTAATAATACTGATCAATTATCAATACGAGGACAAATGTAATTCGCCAAACTAACCTGGTCAATCCCGAGTAATAGTGAATTTGACTCACTAGTACTAGGGATTTAAGGACAATACAAGGAAACCCGTTGATTAGGGCAACACCAGTTACAAATTCAGTGTTTAAAGCGAAGCAACGTATACGGGTACAACTACTACTCAATCAAAAAATAGTCTAGAAATGGAAAATCACTACTGCTAGTGATTGAATTCAATCCATTTTGTAACGAATTTTGTAGATTCTAAACAGAAAGAGTGATTGTCATGAAAAAATTTAAGTATTACATAATTGTAGTTTGTCTACTTTTTACATCCTTAGGCATATATGCCCAGGAAGGAAACATACTATTGGATCGCAAGTTTTGGAGGTCAAGCCCATCTCTTGAGGAAGTAAAGTCTAAGGTGGCCGAAGGTCATTCTCCTATCGCCATGACGTCCGCTAATTTCGACGCTATTGGTTATGCTATCCTTGAGAAAGCCCCAATGGAAACCATAAAGTATTTACTTAAGCAGGGGAACGATGTAAACAAACTGACCCACGATGCACGCACTTACATTTTTTGGGCTGCATATAAAGACAACATTGAGCTTATGGAATATTTCGTTTCCATTGGCGCCAAAACTGATCTTATCGATCAACATGGTTACTCCTTATTGACCTTTGCTGCTGTGACAGGACAAGAAAATGAAAAGCTGTATGATTATATTCTTGAGCTTGGCGGCGATATTTCGGAAGAAAAGGACAGATCGGGAAGAAATTCTTTATTGGCTTATGCGAGCAGCATGAAAACCGGTAGCATGATAGACTACTTCATTGATAAGGGATTGGACATCCATAGTGTAGATAAAGATGGCAACGGCATTTTTAACCAGGCTGCCAGAACAGGTAATATGGAGTTAATGGAGCTTTTGAAAAACAAATATTCCGTGAGCACTAAGAAAAACGAAAAAACGAACGAAAATGCTATTCTTTTTGCCAGTACCAGATTCAGCAGATCTGGCGACGAAACCGGTTTAGCGTTCTACGATTACCTGGAAGGTCTTGGTTTAGACCCTAAAATAGTTTCTAATGAAGGGAACACGGTGCTTCAAAACTTGGCTTATCGATCTAACAATATCGAAGCTTTCAAATATTTCCTTGACAAAGGAGTAGATCCTAACCAGGTGAATAGTGAAGGTAATAACGCGCTGATTAACGCCTCATCCAGAAGGGGAATGGATATCATATCACTTTTAGTAGATCAGACTGAAGACATCAATCATCAAAATAAGGAAGGTTATTCTGCTTTCACCCGAGCGCTTAAATATAATAAGATGGAAATAGCCAAATTCCTGGAATCTCAAGGAGCTGACACCAAAGTAATGGACGCCAACGGCCATAACCTGGTCTATCATATTGTAGATGCCTATCGCGGAGACCTCGATAATTTCAAAGAAAAACTTGAGTATTTGAAAAGCCTGGGGCACGACCCGATGGCAACACAGAAAGACGGCAGCACATTACTGCATGCGGCCATTAACAAAGAAGATCATAGCCTTTTAAAGTTTTTTGTAGATATGGGTATCGATGTGAATGCTAAGGACGCTGATGGCCATACCATCCTGCACTATGCAGCCATGCAATCAGGAGATGAAAGTACACTTAAATATTTGCTCTCTGCCGGTGCAGACAAAAGTATTACTACGGAATTTGATGAATCAGTGTACGACCTGGCCCAAGCCAATGAGCTTCTTAAAGAAAACCAAACTGATATTGACTTTTTAAGAACAGACGGAGAATGAAAAAATTAGCGTTACTAAGTTTACTCTTTATAGGGATAGCCATGAGCTTTTCCTGGAAAAACATAAAGACGGAAACCGTGAGTTATAGGTGCCTTATACAATTGACCAACTATGGAGGTGAGGGTGCCTATGTTATTACTTCTATCATCAATCCACAAGGTGAATATGAGAAGACACTTTATGTAGGCGGGGATGATGAAGAGTGGTATCCGGATCTTCCTACTTGGTACGAGTACTATGAAAAATCGGAGCTTGATATTGACGGTATTACAGGAGCTTCGATAAAAAGTGGTGGCCGTAAAATAGCACTTTTGGAAATTGATGCGGATAAGTTGAACAATGGATATAAATTGCGTTTTGAAAGTTCGGTTGAAGACGGCCTTTACCATGAAAAAGATATTGAACTTGACCTTTCTGACCAAGCTATTGGGAAAACCATTGAAGGAAGTGGCTATATCCGATACGTACGGATTATTACCAAATAAATCATAAATGAGACTTTCTATCTGGAGGTTAGCCCACCTCTGGTTGGCATTTGTTTCAGGTATCTTTCTTTTGATTGCATCCATTACGGGTGCGATCTTGTCTTTTGAACCGGTCTACGAAAAATCCTATGGGTATAAAATAGACGGGGCTGATGACATGACCATTGCTCAACTGCAAGAAAACCTTACTGCCAAATATCCGGAGGTTTCCAGTATCAAGAGAGATCATAATGGCTTTGTGCAGATTACCGTATTTGACGACAACGGGGAAAGTACATTTTTTGTAGACCCCTTTACCGCAGAACCTCTCGGTGAAGCCATAGCCCCGGTTGAAATATTTGACTTTTGCAGAACACTTCACCGATCGCTCTTTATAGGAAAAACCGGACGATTTTTGGTGGGGCTTACCTCCGTGTTTTTGTTGGTCATTTCAATTACAGGATTTGCATTAGTATTAAAGAAGCAAGGCGGACTAAAGGCGCTGTTTACTAAAACCATCCCCAACGAATTCTATGGCGACTACCACACCAAATTGGGTAAACTATTCATTTTATTCATTGCCGTAATCAGCATAACAGGAGGCTATCTCTTTTTGGATCGATTTACAGAAATCGCTAAATCAGAGCAAGAACATGAGATAGATTTTGAAAACCTAAAGGAGAGCCCGGTCGTGACTAAAGCCAATTTCGAAGCTTTTAGAAATCATAAAGTAGAAGATCTGGAGGAACTCATCTTCCCGTTTGCTGATTTTGTAGATGAATTTTACGAACTCAAACTTGACGGCAGCGAATTACTGATCAATCAAAAAACCGGTGAAATCGAAAGTGAAATTAACCATGGGAACACAAAAAAATTAGCTGTACTCGCGTTTGACCTACACACTGGTGTAGGTCAGCCTTGGTGGGCCGGATTGTTGGGTATAACCTCCGTAAGCATGCTTTTTTTTATATTCTCAGGCTTCAAGATTTATTTGAAAAGGACGTCTAATAAAGTAGCTATCATCAATCCGCACAAAAAGGAGGAAAGCGAGTTCATTATTGCTGTGGGTTCAGAATTAGGAAACACCCTGAAATTCGCGCAGGCTTTACATCAAGCTTTACTCGACCAAAACAAAAAATCGTTCCTTACCGAAATGAATGCCTTTGAGCACTTCCCTGAAATGCAGTACTTGGTTATCGTCACCTCTACGTACGGCGTGGGTGAAGCTCCGGCCAATGCCTCTCAGTTTACGCATCTTTTTTCAAAGGTTCAACAATCATTAAAGCCATTTCATTACTCCGTACTGGGGTTTGGCTCTACTAACTATCCGGATTTTTGCCAGTATGCGATAGACGTGGACCAAATGCTAAGTAGGGAAAAGAAAACCAGTATGTTGATACCTCTGGCTAAAGTCAATAAAGCGTCATTAGAGGAATTTAATCAATGGGTCAGCGATTTTGAGAATAAAATAGGGTTTCAATTAAATGTGAATGTAGTTGCTGAAAAACCGAAGGCTGCTGAGCTTAAAGTTTTGAACAAAACCTTTTCCCCTAATAAAGATGATGAGACGTTTCTTCTCGAACTCACCTCAAGTAATGGCGCATTAAAAAAATATCAATCGGGGGACCTTATGGTCATAAGACCGGACGTGGATCAGGAGGAGCGATACTATTCTATGACGGTTCGCCCTGATAAGCACTCATTGCTTCTAAGTATAAAAAGACATGATCAGGGTCTGGTATCTAACTATTTATCTAACCTTTCTGACCACGATCTGCTTGCGGCTTACTTTAAGGGCAATGCCGCTTTCCATTTTCCGCAGGATGCGAAGCAGGTGATCATGATCTCCAATGGCACGGGTGTAGCACCCTTTATCGGTATGATCGAGAATAATCAAGCAAAAATTCCGATCACGTTGTATTGGGGAGGCCAAAATGAACGCTCTTGGCAGCTATATAAACCGATTATAGATCCCTTACTTAAAAAAGGTCAATTGAATCAAGTAAAAAAGGCATTCTCAAGAGAAGCTGAGAAACAGTACGTCCAAGACCTTCTGAAGTCGGACGAACCGTTTATTACAAAGAGTTTGAAGGGGGAATGTACTATTTTAATTTGTGGCGCCTTGAAAATGCAGGAAGGTGTGGAGGTGGTACTTCATGATATTATCTCTGAGAAGCTAAATAAAACATTAAAGCTTTTTAAAGAAAGTGGGCTGGTTAGAACAGACTGTTATTGAGTTTTTTTACCCTTCGTACGAGGCAGCTTAGAACTTTCACTAGGAGATCTACATTCTATTAAGCCTGTCACCTAAAATTTATTGCATCCAGCTACAATAGATGCCTCTTATTGTAATTTCTTATCAGTCTGCTCAACTCTTTGGATTTAGCTGTTTTAATGGCTTTTAGAATTATGCGGTGCTTCGAATCGGGATGCAGTAGAATAGCTATCCTTAGATCTTTGATCTCCTGATGGTATTTTTCACTATGGAGCATTTTCTAGGCCTGCGACTACTTCTTTATTTTCACTTTTGCCGGTTTCACGACAAGTCCCTGCCTGGTGGATGAAATAAGAGGTAGTAACTCTGCTTTGTATGCCTTCTTTTTCTTTCTTCTTTCCCACCAAATCAAGAACCCGCTGATCGGCAAAAACGCACAGAACAGCGCACAGATAAAGGCTATGATCTTTGTTGGCAACCCATATATACTGCCTACATGCATTTCATAATTAGAATGTCGCCACTTCTCACTCAGTAACTTTTCGTCATGCCTGAACGACTCGTATTGCTTGCCTGTTTTGGGGTGGTAGTGGTAGTAATCGCTGGTAGACCACCACGAGTCCGCGCTCTCATACGCAATCCCCGCTAAAATGCGCCCCTTGCCTTGATTGGGTAGGGGGATGCCGATGTTGATCTTTTTCCAGTCAGTTCTTCTGCTTAGGACATCCTCATACGCGATATCCATTCCACTCAGATAGTCCAAACTATCAATTTTAGGAAGTTCTTTAAAGGAAAAAATTTGGTCGGGATCATCACCCATTAATTTAACAATCCCATCGCCCCACCATGAATAGGACCAAACCAAACCCGTTGCCGCGAAAAACAATATGAATAGGTAAGTATAAAATCCCCCGGCGGCATGAAGATCCCAATTAACTCGCTTGAAGGTAGCCGTCCATTTTACTTTTAAACGACGCTTTAAGGAGCGTATCGTTTTTGGCCACCACAGCAAAAGTCCACTCACAGCCATTAGGATCATAATTAAGCCAGCGACTCCAATGATGCTGGTTCCCAATTCATACTCTAAAAGTAGAGTTTGATGCAAAAAACGAGATAAGGTAATCCAATCTGTGCGCTTATCAATATGACCGGTAATTTCACCCGAATAGGGATTAATAAAAACCATTACATAATGTGATATGCCAGAAGGCCAGGTCCAGCCCGGATCTTCGGAGCCCTTGTAACTCCTCCAGGCATAGTTTCGATAGGGGTCGTCCTCAACAAATAGAAAGTTAAATTCTTTGCCTGGATAAGCATTTGTTACCCGACGATGGAGCTCGCTTATGGGGAGGACATCTTTACCGATCTTTTGACTGTAAATTATATCAGCATAGTACCAATTGGTAAGCTCCTCCTGCCAGACGAAAATGGATGCACCAACCATACTGGTGCATATAATTGAACCTGAAGAAAGGCCTATCCACAAATGAAGAAGCCCAACAATTTTTTTAAATCGCTTTTTCACTTTTGATTTTTCGAAACGAAAATGAAATGGTGCTTATGGCATCTTTAAGCTTTACAGCCTCGATCAGATTTAATTGACAGCGTTAAATACAAAAGACCTGAAAGGTTCCAATCGAAGGTTTTCGGAACCCTTTCAGATCGCTTACCTATAGTCGATTTACCAGAGCTTATCTATCGCTTGAAAATCATTGTTGCCATTGTGGACCGTTACTGTGGTCAATGCATTAATTCCATCCTGAATGAGTAATCCTCCCTGTTCTGTTGCCGAATTGAAGCCTGAAAAGTAGTTTTCCCCTTCAACAGTGGCAAGGAAAAAGCCCTGTTCGAAACCGCTGCCATTGAATCCTGCAAAATCCGCTACGTCTCCGTCTACCAGGTCTACAATGATCAGTTCAGGTGTTTGACCAAAAGAGGCAAACCTATCTCCGTATGCCTCCGGATGTTGATAATCAGCGGCATCTAAATAGCTTAAGACAAAATTTTGATCGTAGATGAAAAATTGACTCCTTAAAAAGGTGATGTCCACCAAATCCGTTAAGTCTACAAAGAAATCCGGGTCATAGCTGCCGTCAGCATTGATTCTTAGCACGCCATATGGAGCGCCCTGCCCTGCCAAATCAAAATAGGGT
>JBCCOE010000088.1:0-17010 GCA_039025475.1 Bacteroidota bacterium
CTTTTAGCGTTCGTTGTTCTCGCTCTTGTGGCTTTTTAGATTTCTACTGTCGTGTCTTTTGGTTAGAGTTTTCCATTTCAGAGCTCCCGTTTTATGGGGCTTTTAATCTTTATTATTATGCAAGAGTATCAGTTGTTAGTAAATAGGCGTTTTCACTGCTTGTTTCACAAGGGTTGGGCTTATGCAGTAAAGTTTCCTAAGCCATCCTTTGGCGTTCGCATATGGAGAAAGAAATGGTTGTTTGTTTACCATATCCGTATCGCATACATAGAGGTTGGTGTTTCTATAGTCCCTTATGAATAGGGACTTTTTTTGGTCAACCTGGGTCAAATCTCATGTATCATCTTCTCAAAAGCATATTCCTTCACAAACCGATCGCTGGTATGCTGATTTAAGCTGATTCCATATTCAGGATTTTTAATCGCTGTGTCAGTAAAGAGCTTATCTGGTTGATTCCATACTGTACTCGGGAAAAGATACTTCGTTGGTTTCTGACCATCGTAAAACAACACCAAACCAATCCAAAGGTCATCTCTTAATCCTCTTTCTAAATCCGATTTGCTTACAAAAGCATAGTTCGTTTTCTCACCGTTGATTTGACGACAAAAAACATCAAACTCATCCTCCCCTACTCTATTAATGACCCTGAAATGCGCTCCTTTATGATTAAAATAACTCTGGATAACATTATGCTCTTCGGAGAGTAAAAATGCAGTTTTTATAATGGTTTCTGCTAACTGATCTAGCTTTGATAAGGGACGGAGATTAGACCATTTATGCATTAAACATTGTTTAAATCTTTAAACGACTTAGCAAATAGCTCGTTGATTGCCGTGAGCTTTTTAATAATTTCAGCCTTATCCACAGAAAGATCTAATATTTGATCTTGAATGTTTGAATTCTCTGAAAGAAAGTCTTCCAGCTCATCTATTCCTTCTTCAATCTTCGTAAGGCAACTTGCATCATAATCAAAGGAATCAAATACTTTAATTAAGGGTGTTAGCTTTTGATTTATAACTTTAAACCACCTTGATATTTCTTTGAGTTCAACGTTTGTACTCAATTCTAGAACTGAACTAAATTGTATAAATTCTTCCCATAATACGTCATATTTGCCTTCAACATATTTATAGAAATTCTGACTCCTATTACGATTTTTTTGAAGTATCAATGCAATATATAAACCAATTACAATAGTGGCCAGAGATAGAAGTAATTCAATTACATTGAACTCTGTTTTAATCTTAAAATAGTGATATTGGCTAGCAATATAGGATAATATTGCACCTGTAGTGAATGATAAAAAAACAATCAGAGCATTATTCCCTTTTTTTAAAAACATACTCCTGAATTTTTCTTATATACTTTGGAACCTCATTTGAAACAATAATTAAGTTTTTCCAGACAATTTCTCCTTGAAATTCGTTTCCCAATAATCCAAAACTTTCACTTAGAAAAGAGCTTGGATAACCTTCGACTCCATCGAGGTCAACTTTAAGTTTTACACCTAAATCAAGGGCTTCTTGAAATTTTCCTTTCAGTAACTTCTCGTAAAACTCTTGCCCTGACTCCTTGCCATCATCATAATCTCGAGCTCCAGGAGTAAATGTAAAATCATCTTTTATTTTAATCTGAATCATCATTGACAAAGCTATGTTTAACACATTCTGTATCTATTTCCCAATAATAATAAGTGCCTGAAAACGTTTTTCTTAAGGTCATTTGAGTATTATTTTCGAAATCGGCATATACATCATTTGTAATTACAACTAGCCTTCTGATTATTTTATCTTCATCAAAGGATTCATAAATAGTAGGCAAACCTGTTCCTCGCCATGACAAGCCAGTCTTGGACTCTATTCCTTTTGTATATGCTAATTTTATCATTTGTGCATTATTTCTTATTATACCCTTTATAGTTCTTGCAGCGTCATCCTTTTCAAATGATTTGACAATGCCTATACCGTTATCAACAAACGAAAATTTGACCTTCTTGTTAACAATATCATGATTTATTGCTATGTGCCATCTAACCTTTTCTTTGCTCATAAAAGCGTGTTTACAACTATTTTTGATCATTTCAACTAGTGTTCCATATAATAAAGGACTTCTGCCATATTCCCCCCATACTGTATGATTTGCTTTATGAATCGCGTCTACAATAATTTTTTGATGAGTATTAGACTTTCCAGTAGTAAAAATAACGTTCTTAGTAAGTCTATTTTTCTCACTTATAGTGCCATCAACAAACTTCATAAACCCAGATTGCTCTAAAACATCCTTGGCTTCCTCTTTATTTGGTTTAATTCCCTTAAAATACACATTCTTTTCTTCAAGCTCTTGCATTACGGATATTAGCATAGAAATAGCTCCTATTCCAATTTTCTCGACATCTTCTAAAATAAAATTGACGTCCTTTTTTTGCTTTCCAATCTTCTTAACTTTTCCAATGTAAGCCAATGACTTTTTTACATTACTCGGTTCTAGTGTAAACTCTCTTGGTGCTACTGCGTCAACAAAATCGGGCTTTCTCGTTCTTTTTTGGGGCTTTGATCTACTCCTTTTTAATGTACCGTTAGCCCACTTTCGTCTTTTTAACTCATAAAGTTGCCTTGCCCGTGTATATCTTTTATTTTTTAATGATACTTTCTTCAAAGTCTTAGGCTATTTGATAGATGGATAATATGAACATCATCAATTTTAATTAGACAAAAAGGCTTGTTAGACAATTCACGGCCTAGCCATAGGGTGAATTCATTGTCCTTTTGATTGACTTGTATTATGATTATTGTTTCTCGCAAAAAAGATTACCGGCTCGCGTGAGTTTTGAGAGCCGAAGGTAATAAAATAGAATAATAATGTCTAAAAATAGAAATAATCTTAAGAAGTGCCCCAAAAAATACCCAAGGTTGGGTATTGCTTCTCTTAGCTGAAAATATGATTTTCAAATTTTTATTAGATATTGAAAAACCGGCTATGAAAAGAATAACAATTACCAGATTCATTAAACTGATGAAGTGCTTAATTATTTCAATTTTATTTACAATTAATGTTTTTGTAAATGCACAGGATAATAGATTCATAAGTGTAAAGTGCTCTGATACTGGAAATAATGAGATGTTTGAAGTTTCGTTTTCACGAACTGTACCCTTAACGCCTGTTTCTAACGGTATGAAAGTTCAAGTAAACGCAGTAAATCGTGGTGTGAAAGACTATCAAGTAATTTTCACAAATCTTAGTAGTGAACTTGCCTCGTCAAGTCCTTCAAAAGAATTTATATTTATACCTAATAGAGCTACTAGATTTCGGAATGACTTAAATGCCCAACTCATATTGCAGCCAAATTATACTAGTTCTGAAACTAGAGGTCAGTGTAATAGATTACAAATTGATATACCCGTATTAAATAATAAAAAACCAACCTCATCGATACCAGATTACTCTACTTCAATTGCCGTCATTGGCAATCCCGTAGCGAGACAAATAAATGGCAAAGACTTAATAGATGATGACGACTATAGTGGCGGTAATTGGAGATTTGATAGTCATGATAATGGCATTACAGTCGATCCAGTCACAGGAGTAATTGACTTTTCCCATCGTGGGAGACTTGTAAACGGTGCAGATGAAACATTCAACGCGGTTGTTGTTTACACAGACTGGGATAATTATGCTGCTCGATCAAAAATTAGAATAAATGTATCTGCTGGAGCTGTAGCACCTACTTTATCCTCTCAAGTTTTATCTGAACGATATTATGAAGGTTTTCAGAAAGCATTTGGTACTATAAGAGCAATGGATCCCGTATCAAATAGTTTTAAACCTGTAGAGCTTGTCGGAACACTATCCCCAACGATGACTGTGCAACCTGACATTTATGGTGCCACAATCAATTCCACATATCAGTTGGTATGGAGTCCACCACACAGTATTGTTTCCGGCACAAATGAATCAAGACAAGTTGTCTTCGTAATGAAGCCGGTAGACGACAACGGCCCGGAAATGACTACCAAAAATTTGACAGTCACTGTCTACAATACACCAGATAATCCTACTCGCAATGACTTGGAAGAAGCCTGGAGAAAATATGAGGAAGCCAATGCGTTGTTCATGGAAAAAATTCGAAGGCCGAGCTGCATTCTAGCCCATTCCGTATCCTTTTTGGAGAATAATGATTATACGCTGACCACCATATCAAATGCTTATAATAGCATAAGTAATTTAGCAGTGAATATTCCGAGTCAAGTTATTCCTTTTATAGATTTAGCCTTAAGTATTTCTCAAAACTTCAATAATAGCAAAAGAAACAGATTTAATTCCATTGCATCCAAATGGAAGTCGCGTATTGAACCATTAGCAAACACAAGTTCTGGTCTTAGACAAGAACTTTTGGAAAGAAAAAGTAATGATTACAAAGATAATTTCACAACACGTGAAAGGTCAAAGGCTTTGTTGTTAGCAGCAGATAATTATCTTACTAACGTCAACAATTTAACAGATGCTATTTTTGAGGTTGAGGCAACAATTAATTTGGTAAGTAATAACAGAAGAAATCAAATTAGAACTATGTGCCCTTAAAAAAATATTGAAATTTAAACTCTGATTTCACATATTTTCAATTAGTATTTGACTTAGAAGTTTCAAATTTTTTATGGCTTCTAAGTCGCACACATTCACCACTCGCCTACCCGCAGGCCAACGTCCTACTTGCGGTACGGTGGCTCCTCGTAGCTAGGAGTGTCAAAAGAGTGCTCAGTATATGTTAAAAAAAGAAGAGAAGGGTATAAAAAGAAGGTAGGCCAACCACGCAACTATTAAAGCCAACGCTCAACCCGAAGCTAAGTAACATAACGCAATGACATTATGTAACAGATATTCATCAGTTACATAATCTGCCATTATTTTAAATAGCTTGGAACGATTGTGAAATCACAATTATTGTTGACGACCTGATCTATCTTGGTCTTTGAGCTGTTTTAGTAGTTTCTTTGGATCTTGTCGATTGTCCCAAAAGGCTGTGATAATGATTTCGTTTTCAGTGATTTTGTAGTAGATACTGAAATGACCCATGGCAGCTACGTGTGTATCAGGGTGCTCTGAGAGTCGAAATAATTTTGGGTTTTTGGCAATGAGTTTTGTCTTTTCATTGCTGAGCCTAAGAAGCTTAAGAGAATAGGTATTTGACTTGTTTTGTTTAACCCAAAATTGCAGAATATTTCTTCGTTGCCTGGCTGCGGTATTTGTCCAGATTATTTTTTTGTCAGCCATTTAAGTTCTTCTTCATTAAGTGATTCCTGATCTAAAACCCTTCTGTTTTTGATATCATCATCACTCATGGCTAACATGATCTTTTGTTCTTCTGTTAACATTACTTTTGATTGTTGAACATTCGAAGATTCAATGATTTTTTCGAGAGCGGTTAAATACTCTGGATTATTGATAGCCATTAACCGATCTATAAGCCTGTTTCGTATCTCAGTTGTTGTTGCCATAATTACAAAGATAACTGAATTAAAGAGAGAATCATTCCTTAACCGCACCCATTTGCCATTCGCGTATCCCTCCCAAGGGCAAAAATGACAAAAGAGTGCTCTGATTTTCGATGGAATAGAAGTGATACTGTTTAATAACAGGGGCTTTCCCTCCCTCCAAAACTTTATGCCAACCCCCGGCTTTTCTCCGGGTTAGGAAAAAATAACCCTACGAAAAGCGCCAAAGCTAGTCAACATAACACAATTAACATTATATAACAAACATCCAGAAATCTCTGTAATACGAGCGCCTACGCCAAGGCTTCTGCGCTGGCCAGGCACGAGTATTTAATATAAGATCTGATATATAACTGTGCGGCAGCCTGTGCGCTGTAGAGTTGTATATCGGTAAAGATCTTATGTTAAGGAGATTTCGTCTCGCTTAGATATTCTAGAAAAATACTCTGAGAGATTTCGCCCACAACCCATCGCTGCTTTTTAAATATAATTCAGTATTATGTTATATATTAAATAAATGTGCAGCATCCTGTAGTTCATTTTCGTTTGGCGAGATCGTGCAGCCGATTATCCTTCTAATAAAGTTTGCGTCAAAGCCTGTTACATAATCTGCCATTATTTTAAATAGCTTGCAACGATTGAGAAATCATAATTATTGTTGAAAGTCCTTAAGCTAAGATTTTATGTTCGGAAGCCGATCAATTATTTTGGGTTCTAAATTCTCAGCTTTGTATACGATTTCCTCGTTTTCAATAACTAGAAGTAGTCTAAATATCTGTCCGGAATCGTATATAAAAATACGATCATAGAACAGCGAAGCTTTGTTATCCAACATTTCCAGACCTACTTGAAACCTTTCTCGAATAGTAGGTTCACTCACGTGATGACCACCTTTTTGAACACGGTCTGCAACCCGTTCTATTCCAAGTTCAGCATCAGTTATGGCTAGAAAATATAAGGAACAATTATAACCCAAATTCCTGGCACGGCTAGCCAATTCAAAATTGTAATCAGAATGAAAGTTAGTTTCGTAAGCTACAGACGCACCTTTAATAAATGATTTTTCAATGTGTGATTGAAAGTCAGCGTTGACGGATTCCCTGACTCCATCAATTACAACTGGATCATAATTAAAATTACCCCATTTCAATTGAAATTGTTTGTCCCAACCAATCAAATGCTTTTACACCAAATGGTTCAAGGATTTTGGGGCTTGTTGTCGACTTCCCAGCGCCGTTGGGGCCTGCAATGACTATAAATTCAGGCTTGGAGGTTAAATCAGATTTTTTCTGTAACAACACTCACTTTAGACGTGGAACGTTGCTTTTTTGGCTTTGTTTGTTGGTCCTTCAAAGCCTGATTCATTGCTTTTTCAGCTCGGAGCGCTTCTTTGATTGAATCTTTCATATAATCAAAGATACGAATTTTAAGAGAAAGTGATCTGTTTAACCCAAGCTTCCACACCCATTTACCATTCCCTCCAACCCATCCCACAATCCAAAAATGACAAAAGATTGTTCCAGCGTCTCCCTCCTGCTGGTAGAATTTCTTCCCTCCAAAACTTTATGCCTGCCCCCTGCTTTTCTCTGGGTTCAGAAAAAACAACCCTACGATAAGCGCCTAAGCTATTTAACATAACACGATTCATTATATAACAAACCCCGCGTATTTGCCGCCAAGGCCGCACAGGCCGAGCTACAAATTATCCACCGCGCGGAACCTAATTTGCTTATATAAAATAATATTATATTAGAGGCTGGCCTCTAGTTAATCTGTCCACTGGACAGTTTTTTTAACACTCGTTCCCTACTCAAGCCGCTTGGCTTTTACTTTTTCCACTAATAAAACTAAAAATCTAGACAGAAAAATGCTTACACCCAAAGGGCTCGCGCACCACACTGACTGGCCAACGCTCCTATATTATAGATAATTAAGATTCAATCCGAAATAAACAATAATAAAATGATGGTATAAAACCGATTGATATCAACAAAGACAGTGATATTTAAATTAAAACTATCGACATTTTCGTTCCGAGAGTTCAGAAAGCCTTTTTTAAGTCCTTCAATTCTATACTGTCCAGAAAAGAAAAATCTAAAAAAACTCAAACTGTCTTTTTTCCATTAGAGTTGTCTCTCCAATATGATCCGTCCATCCGTATGCGGGCCGTTGCAATCATACCCTTCAAAATCGATCATAAGGATGGTGAAATCCTTAACAAACCCCTGACCGTTATAGAGTCCTAGACAATTAGGTTGATGATTGTATTGTTTGTTTTGTTCGAATATAAAATTTCGGAGTGAATCCTTTTGTAATGTCATGGATATAATACCATCATCCGTCCCTGATAAAGGTAGCTAACCCCCCCTAAAAAACGAAATTCTCCAGATAATACCGCTCCCTGGACCTTCAAAGTAGCCCTAATGCTCTCCTTATATATGTTGTCATCCCATGTCCCAAAATAATCCCCACTCAGGTGATGCTCCGCTGAATTAACAATACTGTGAGTTCGGCTGGCGGGTAGCCATTCGTTATCCACCTTTAGAAATATGCGGGCAGTATAGAATACATTTAGAGATAAATCCACATCTCCTGCGATTACCTGCTCAGGTGAAAGCCTAATCAACATCTCTTCACTTAGATCTGTAAAAATACTAAAGTACTGATCAGGAAGTCCACTCAAAACTGCTACGCCAAATTGTGCCGAATTGGCTGTCTCAAAAATTGCCACTTTCATTTCTTCTATTGACGAGACATCAGATAATGTAATGCTTAGCTGAAAATCCTCCAGCGTATTGGAATTTCCTAAATCAAGCATATGAAATGATGCTACATTGTTCGAGAAATTGGCTATACCATTGCCAAAATCATCAGATTTTGTTTCATCATCACAACCAATTAATAAGGCAGATAGGAAAAATGATATGCCAATAGACTTAACCGTACGAATGAAAATCTTACATCTAAATATCATGTTTGGTGGACATATAATTTATTTATTTGACTGTTTTTAGTTAACTATTTTACTTTGATACCATGAGGGGCGATTTTCTCTTTCTAAGTATTCATTGAAGGGAATGAGATCTCTTAAATTTGTGTGCTTTTCGACTATTGTTCATCTGCCTGATTTTAAATGTACTATAATTCTTTTCTGCATACCAATAGAATACCACTTACCTACCCTTAAAAAGCTTAAAGAGTACTCGTTCCTGTAATTAAATTGATGTGATTGCCTTTGACCTAAACTATTAATTCTAACGCTGAACCTAAGCTATATTCATAATTATTAGAATCTAAAGCAAGGATTTTATTGAAGTTCGGTTGGGCTTCATCATAGCTCCCTTGATCAAGAGCTTGATATGCTTGAATGACTAACTTCGAAATTCTTTTATTTAACATTTTGGTTAGGAGTAAAACTATCAATTTATTCCCGCACACACAGGTCAAGGCAAAGCTCCGGCTGTTGGTTCGGGAAATACAAGGGCTTACCCTCCTACGCTTTACCAAATCCCCTTAAAACGATCAATATTTATCTAAAAGCTTCGGAGGGCACGTGAATCCAAGCCTTTTTAGCCTCCCTCCTGCCACCGCGACATAAACCAGCTTGGCCCCTTGCATTTGCCTCAGTCTATTCGGGTGATTCGACTTTCCTCGGTGCGGTTCCAGGGGTGTCGCTTTACACTTTATGCATTATATTTTATTGTTATTTGTTTCGTATTCGTTTATTTGGTTGGTGGTGTTTTGGTGTGCAGTATCCACGTCATTCATTCAGTGTCGGTTATAAGATTGCCGAAAAATAGATGGCGTAACCTCGGTCTTTATTTTAAATAATTTGCTAAAAGATTGAGTTGAGAGTTGAGTTTTATGAAGAAGCTTCATTAGCCATAGGATAACCTGCATAGAATCGAATATTAGGATCATCACTTACCAATGGATTTTACTTAAATCAACCATCTGTCAGGACATCCTCGATTTCAGAGATTTCGGTTTCTTATATGGCGTGACTATAAAAGGGCCACTGCTCTGGCTGTTTCAATTACCTCCAATCCACTTTTAGATTTAAACCATTGCTTCTTATCGTTCAGAAGTGTATCTGTGAAATTGGCGTATCACAAATTAAAGCTGCGACTAGGCATTACCTTATAGCTTTGTAGTGATTCTAGTCTTGCTTTTCATCCATCATACTAAAACGAAGTTACTTTAAACTCAGTTCTCCTATTCAATTGATGTTCCTTTTCCGAACATTTTACTCCGTCTACACACCGGTTAATGATCAGGGACTCGCCATATCCTTTTCCTAATATTCTGATCTTATCTATACCCTGAGAAATGATGTAGTCGGCCGATGCCTTGGCTCTTTTGTCAGAAAGTCTGAGGTTACCGGGTGAGTTGCCCCTTGCATCCGTATGCGAACCAAGTTCAATTTCTATGTTTGGGTTCTCCAGCATTATTTTAACTATCTTGTCCAGCTCTTGGGCGGCATCAGGTCGAATGGAATATTTCCCTAAGTCGAAATAAATCGGTTGAACATCAATCAACTTTCCAATATCTGTACCTATTTCAATTTTGTCTAAGTGCAGGTCCAATGCCTTGCTGATATCTGTTCTTCCCGGGGTATCAAGCGCCCCGTTGTACACCAATGATTTTCCTAAATATCCCTCTTTTGCCAGTCCGATTTGATAGCTTATTCTATCGTTAAGTTCTTTGTTTTCAATGCTATACCAGAATTCACCTCGTTGGTTTACTTTGTCACTGAAAATGGTATCGCCATTAATATTATCAATGACCGATAGTTCTGCATCGGCAAGTGGCTCTCCTGTAGATTTATCCATCACCTTGATAAAAAGCTCAAAACCATAGTCTTCCACTAATTCAATATCCTTTAGCCAAATGTTATCCTCATTTTCTACAGTGGCTAGCTCATCTACATAAGGCAAGTAAGTCTTTTCGTTATCATCACTACCGTTTCCTCCGGCCCTTATTTCATAGCTAGTGTTGGGATCAACTATAAAATTATAGTTACCGCCATCATCACTCTTTGTGCTGGATAAGACCGATCCATCCCTAATTAGGTAAATCAATGTATTGGGTAAAACGTTTCGGGTGACTTTATCAGCCACCACGCCCTTAACCATGTAATTTTGTAATAGCGGTTTTGCAGTATTAAAGGTATAGATGTCATCGTTATTAAGGCTTTTCTCCCTGTTGGAAGAAAAATAGCCACTTAATCCGTCCTCCTTCAGAATAATTCCAAAATCATCCAAGTTGGTATTTATTGGAGATCCCACATTAGAAATCTTGCTATGTAAACCTTCGGAAATATCGAGACCAAAAATATCGAGTCCTCCCAATCCACCATGACCATTGCTGGCAAAGAACAAGTCTTTATCGGCATGAAGAAAAGGAAACATTTCATTGCCCTTCGTATTGATATTGGGGCCGAGGTTTTCAGGTTCGCCCCAGCTATCATCAACTCTGGTCACTTTATACAGATCGGTCCCTCCTTCTCCTCCAGGCATATCAGAAGCAAAATAAAGTGTCTTTCCATCAGTTGTAATAGCGGGATGGCCAACCGAATAATCATCGTTATTAAATTCCAAGGGCTGTATTACTCCCCAGCCACCTTCACCAAACTCGGACATATAGAGTTTTAGTTTTGTGACTCCCTCATTGTCTGATTTTATCTTTCCTTTGTAATAATTGTTTCTTGTAAAGATCACTTTGGTATTGTTTTCAAAAAACACTAGCGGACCTTCATGAAACTTAGTATTTAGCTTAGCGTCAAATTTTTCTACTTGGCCGCTTTCGTTGTATATGTATAAGTCCAAGTATTCAGAATTATCCCAAAGAAATTTGATCGGTATATTGCTACTCGATTTCCTGGAAGAAACAAATACGATATTATCATGGTAAAAAGCCGGACTGAAATCAGCGCCATTGCCGTTAAACGGGGCTTTCGCTACTGTTGTTGTCAGTACATTTTGGAATAATTTGCTTCGCGTTTCAATCGTATTAATCTTATATTCTGCTCTTTCATCTTCCTGTTCCAAATTACCGTAATAATCATACCAGTTCTTTGCTTCATCGTATCTTTGTGTTGAGGCTAATGCTTCTGCATAATGCAAGAAATACACGGGATTATAACTATCTTTATTCGATAAGACTTTTTCATACCAAATAGACGCTTCTGAAGGGTCGTTAAGAAGCCTGTAACTCTCAGCGATCTTAAGACTAATCGCGTCGTTTTCAGGGTCTTTTTTCAGGGCTCTATTATATGCCTCTACAGCATCCGTATAGGCATATTCATTGAAGAGTTTGTCTCCTATGTCTTGCGGACCTGCAATGAAGTTGCTGAATATACTTTGCCCCAAAACGGGTGCAAAGGTAGTAGCAATGAATAGTGTTAATATATATCTCATACGAAGTATATTTAGAAGTATCGTGGTGTGATCACTTTACTTTTTGAGAAAGAGAACCTGTAGTTTAAAGACACCTCATGTGATCCACCATTTACTCTTCTTAGATCGCTGTCAGTGGCAAAATCATACGCATAACCAACTTGTAGTTTTTCTGTTACCTGAAGCTGTAAAATACCGTCAATGGAATCAAAAGAGCGCCACGACAATCCCACCCAAATAATCTCATTGATCAGCAGGTTTGCGTTTAAATCTATCTCCATTGGAGCGCCATCCACATATTTGATCAGACCATTAGGCTTCAATTTCAAATTGTGCGACAGGTCAAATATATATCCTGCCGTTACAAAATAGTGTCTTACTAATTTAGAATCAGAATCATCATTACCCCTGTCAAATTCTGTTTCTATCAGCTGAGGGACGCTGGCTCCCACATAAAATCTATCTGTATTGTAGTATAAGCCGAAACCTACGTTAGGTTGTGACTCTTGAACATCTCCGTTAGCGAAAGTTGGATCAGACAAATTGATATCGCTAAATCGAGCATCAAAGTAAGATACACCTCCCTGTAATCCGAATGATAATGAACCGTGTTCCGTTATTGGAATTCGGTAAGCATAAGATGCATACGCCCCTGTCTGCTCTGTTACTCCAATTTGATCATGTAAAAGCAGTAGTCCTATGGACGTGCGTTGCTTCTTAATAGGCGAATGAATGCTAAACGTTTGTGTACTGGGCGCCCCATCGATACCTGTCCATTGCTCTCTTGCCAAGGCCGTTAAACTTATTGTTTTATGGCTTCCTGCATAAGCCGGGTTTATGGCCAGCCCATTAAACATGTACTGCGTAAACATGACCTGCTGTTGCGCTGATGCACTTAAAGACAGCGTTATCAAAAGGCCTAGTAGTATTGCTGATTTTTTCATCTATAAACTGTTTGTATAAGATTATCTTTTTATAATTACATACCCTGAAAGCGGCTCATTGCCATCTTTGAGGTCTATGAAGTAGAAGTAGGTTCCATCCGGAGCTTCACTGTCTGAAAGCACCAGTCTACCGTTAACTTCACCAAACCACTGGTTTGATTGGTTGTCATAGTCTTCAGTCTCGAAGACAACATTGCCCCATCTATTAAATACCTTAACGACGTTGTCCGGATGGTTTTCAATGTTCTCAATCACCCAACCATCATTGTTTCCATCACCATTTGGAGAAAATCCTTCTCCCGGGTCTACAACTCCGTCACAGGGATCAGCATCTAAATAATCGGGAATACCATCTCCATTGCAATCATCATTCGTTCGGTCACCGTCACCATTAGTGTCTTCTTCAGCCGTGTCTTCACCATCGCCATCATCATCGGTATCTTCAAAATCAGGTGTACCATCTCCATCTGTATCATCGTTCGAAGGATCTCCATCACCATCCAAGTCTTCATCATTGTCTGATACACCATCACCATCGGTATCGTCATCACAAACATCTCCCAGGCCATCGCCATCCAGATCAGCCTGATCTGCGTTAGGAGTATCAGGGCAATTGTCTTGATCATTCACAATGCCGTCACCGTCTCTATCATCGTCACATACGTCTCCAATACCATCTCCATCCGAGTCTACCTGATCTGAGTTAGAAGTATTAGGGCAATTGTCCTCATTATCCGGCGCTCCATCTCCATCACTATCCGCACTATCACTTTGAACTGTAATGGTCACCGTTTCAGTGCTGCACACCTGAGGTGCAACAGCGGTATTACAAACTGTATAATCGATGGTCACCGTACTGCCTGCTTCACTAGCTAAAGGCGTATACATCAACTCGCCTGTCAACGGATCAAAAACGATCGTTCCACCAGCGCTTCCTGTTCCAGCATCCATCAAGCTCGTATTTGCGCCAGGAAGGAAGTCATCGTTGCTCAGCACGTTCACTGTTCCCGCTACACCTTGAGGTGTGGTGAGGGCATCGGGTGCAGTGGTTGCCACCAATGGATTGGTATCTGTACCATCGGGGTTACCGTCATTGTCGTCATCAGGATCGGTTACATCAGGGTCACCATCTCCATCAGTATCAACACCTACTGTAACCGTCACCGTCTCCGTGCTACAGACTTGCGGAGTAACGGCTGTATTACAAACCGTATAATCGATTGTCACTGTTGTACCTGCTTCGCTGGCCAAAGGCGTATACATCAATTCTCCTGTCAACGGGTCAAAAACCATCGTTCCACCAGCGCTTCCTGTTCCAGCATCCACCAAGCTTGTATTCGCTCCGGGAAGGAAGTCATCGTTGCTTAGCACGTTCACTGTGCCTGCAACACTTTCAGGAGTCATCAAAACATCAGGTGCTGTTGTTGCCACCAATGGATTAGTATCTGTTCCATCGGGGTTACCGTCATTATCGTCATCAGGATCGGTTACATCGGGATCACCATCACCGTCCGTATCCGTTTGAACTGTAATGGTTACCGTTTCTGTGCCACAGACTTGAGGAGTAACGGCTGTATTACAAACAGTATAATCAATTGTTACCGTGCTGCCTGCTTCACTGGCCAAAGGCGTATACATCAACTCTCCTGTCAACGGGTCAAAAACAATTGTTCCTCCGGCACTTCCTGTTCCAGCATCCACCAAGCTGGTATTCGCCCCGGGAAGGAAATCATCATTGCTTAGCACGTTCACTGTGCCCGCTACACCTTCAGGAGTAGTCAAAACATCAGGGGCTGTTGTTGCTACCAATGGATTAGTATCTGTACCATCGGGGTTGCCATCATTGTCATCGTCTGGATCGGTCACATCGGGATCGCCATCACCATCGGTATCTGTATCCACTGTAATTGTCACTGTTTCTGTGCTACACACCTGTGGAGATACAGCCGTGTTACATACGGTATAATCTATCGTTACTGTAGTACCTGCTTCGCTCGCTAGTGGCGTATAGGTCAACTCACCTGTTAACGGATCAAAAACGATCGTTCCACCAGCACTTCCTGTTCCAGCATCCACCAAGCTGGTATTCGCTCCGGGAAGAAAGTCATCGTTGCTTAGCACGTTCACTGTGCCCGCTACACCTTCAGGAGTAGTCAAAACATCAGGTGCAGTGGTTGCCACCAATGGATTAGTATCTGTTCCATCAGGGTTACCGTCATTATCATCATCAGAATCGGTTACGTCAGGGTCGCCATCACCATCGGTATCTACTAGCAATTCAACAGTAACAATCTGATTTGTTATTCCCCCTTCAGAATCAGTGGTGGTAATATCCAAGTTGTAAGTTCCAGCTACCAGTAAACTTGCATCACTGACTGTGATCTCTCCTGTAGTAGCATTGAGGGCAAAGCCTGCGGGTAATGTACCGGAAGTCAGTACTGCGTTGGTTACACCTGTACCATCTGAATCTATTACGCTCGCCAGTTGATCATTGTCTGCGTAGCTTGCCACACTTTGAGCTGCGTTGACTGTGTAAACGGATTCTGTATCAGGATCTATAACAACAGTCACGGTTTGATTCGTAGTGCCCCCTTCTGAATCCGTAGTGGTAATGTCTAAGTTATAAGTGCCCGCTACTAGTAGGCTCGCATCGCTCACCGTGATCTCACCTGTAGTGGCATTCAGTGCAAAGCCTGCTGGTAAACTGCCAGAGGCCAACACGGCATTCGTTACTCCGGTGCCGTTCGCATCCACTACACTCGCTAACTGATCATTGTCAGCATAGCTGTCCACGTTTTGAGCTGCGTTGACTGTGTAAACGGATTCTGTATCTCCGTCAAAGGTTAAGGTAATCGGGGTAACTGTTGTCCCTCCTTCACTATCTACAGTAGTAACACTAAAAGTAAAGGTACCTGCGGTAAGTAATGTAGCGTCATCTACTGTAATTGATCCATCACTATTTAATGTGACTCCGGCAGGTAGACTGCCTGAAGTGACAGTCGCTGATACTATTCCCGTTCCATCGCCATCTACTACTGTGGCCAGTACATCCGCATTGTTGTAACTATCTACATTTTGGGATGGGTTCACCGTATAAACCGCTTCGCTATCGCCATTAAGTACGATCGTGACGGTTTGGTTGGTCGTTCCACCTTCTGAATCAGTGGTGGTAATGTCTAAGTTGTAGGTGCCGGCTATTAATAAGCTTGCATCGCTCACGGTGATCTCACCAGTGGTGGCATTCAGAGCAAAGCCAGCGGGTAAGGTGCCGGAAGCGAGTAATGCGCTGGTTACACCTGTGCCATTCGCATCGGTGACACTCGCCAGTTGATCAGCATTGTTGTAGCTATCTACGTTTTGCGCGGCATTCACGGTGTAAACAGATTCCGTATCACCATTGAGTACGATTGTAACGGTCTGGTTCGTAGTACCGCCTTCTGAGTCTGTAGTCGTAATGTCTAAGTTGTAAGTACCTGCTACTAATAAGCTGGCATCACTCACAGTAATCTCTCCTGTAGTTGCATTTAGGGCAAAGCCAGTGGGTAACATACCAGAAGACAATACGGCATTGGTAACGCCTGTGCCATTTGCATCCACGACACTGGCCAACTGATCGTTATCTGCATAGCTGTCTACATTCTTAGCTGCGTTTACTGTATAAACTGATTCGGTGTCTGGATCAATCACTACCGTAACAGTTTGATTGGTTGTACCGCCTTCCGAATCAGTAGTCGTAATGTCTAGGTTGTAAGTACCTGCTAATAATAAGCTGGCATCGCTTACCGTGATCTCACCAGTGGTGGCATTCAGGGCAAAGCCAGCGGGTAAGGTGCCGGAAGCGAGTAATGCGCTGGTTACACCTGTGCCATTCGCATCGGTGACACTCGCCAGTTGGTCAGCATTGTTGTAGCTATCTACGTTTTGCGCGGCATTCACGGTGTAAACAGATTCCGTATCGCCATTAAGTTCGATCGTAACGGTCTGGTTCGTAGTACCACCTTCTGAGTCTGTAGTAGTAATGTCCAGATTGTAGGTACCGGCTACTAATAAGTTCACATCACTCACAGTAATCTCACCAGTGGTTGCATTCAGCGCAAAGCCAGCAGGTAACGTACCAGATGCCAACACGGCATTGGTCACGCCTGTACCGTTCGCGTCTGCTACACTGGCCAACTGATC
>JBCCOE010000089.1:0-16946 GCA_039025475.1 Bacteroidota bacterium
TCTGGAATATATTTTCTGACATCATCACTGATAGACAACAAACCTTCGTCTTCCAGATTTAATATCATGAAGGCGGTGAATTGCTTCGATAATGATGCTACATGAAATTTTGTTTTTGTTGTGATAGGAATTCCATATTCCAGATTCGCCATACCAAACCCTTTTTGGTAAATGGTTTGGCCATCTTTATTGACTGAAACTGCAATGCCAGGAGTACCCGCGCTATTGTATTCTTCGAACAGAGCATCGACTTGGCTATTTTGAGCGTAAGCCGTGTTGAATAAAATCACAAATAAAAATAAGGTCGTGGCCTTTACTCTCTTAGGGTTTTGAGTACTATATATAGGATGATAAGTAAAACCTCTTTTTTTGTTTTTCATCGTTTTCAATTGTTATTAAGGCTATTGTGTACCGTGATACTCCGACTAAGAATGGGGGTTGCGCTTACCTCTAGTTCCTGTTTAATAGATACAAGCAGAAGCCTGACTCCCGGCATAAATTCACCACTTAGTATGTGATTGAGCAAAGTGTCACTGATTTTGTTTTATAAATTAGTTTTCATAATAATATAACATATATCGTATACGATAATGATGACATATTGTTACAAAATTTTAAAAAAAATGCCTCAACTAGTGATTTATAGTCGAATTATATCGTCTTTATTTACTTCAATTTGATCTTAATTAAGCACGTTATTACTAAAGTAATACCTGCCTCCTTGCATTGGAACGTAATTAAAGAAATGAAATGACGAGGCAGACCTCCGCTACATTTCATTATCCATTAATAGCCTATCAATGCTTTCTTAGTTTAATCACCACTGACTTCGAAATGGGAGTCTTACTTGTATGTGCATACTGGTTATAAGGGATTACTGCATTAGCCTCAGGGAAGTACGTAGCAATACAACGACTGGGAATATCATAAGCGATCGCGATAAACCCCTCCGCTCTCCTCTCTGTATCCTCATAATTGCTGATCAGGTCTATCTTATCCTTTTGCTCAATACCCGCCTCTCTCATATCTTCAGGATTCATCATGACCACCCTTCTTTCATTAAAAATTCCGCGATATCGGTCGTGCAGACCATAAATAGTGGTGTTGTACTGATCATGACTGCGCACAGTCATCATCAGGTACTCATCTTCCCTTAGCTGATGCTTCGGAAGCTCATTAATGGTAAAATTAGCTTTGGAAGTTTTTGTCTTGAAGTCACCTTCCCGGGCGGCATTAGGCAGATAAAAACCTCCGGGCCTTCTCACACGTTCGTTGTACCTTTCAAAGCCGGGAATGGTCCGTTCAATAGCATTGCGAATTAAATCATAGTTATCGGTTAATCCATCCCAGTCCACATTAGATTTACCAAGTGTTGCATTTGCCAACCCTGCCACAATCTTAGGTTCACTTAACAAGCCATTGGAAACGGGTGCCTTCCCCCCTCTTGACTGGTGCACAACCCCAGTCGAATTTTCGACGGTTACAAACTGGACTTTCCCACGCTGTTCATCCCTTTCTGTTCTACCCAGGCAAGGTAATATCAAGGCCGTTTTACCATGAATAAGATGACTGCGATTTAATTTAGTGGATACCTGGACCGTCATCTCACATTGCCGAAGGGCTTGCGCTGTAACTTTAGTGTCTGGTGTGGCCGAAAGGAAGTTCCCTCCCATGGCTAGGAAAAATTTTGCTTTACCATTTTTCATAGCTTCTATCGCTGAAACTACATCATAGCCCTCCTTTTTCGGAGGTTCAAAATCAAACTCCTGCTTCAGGCTTTGACCAAAATCAGGTTTTAACTTTTCCCAAATACCCATTGTCCTGTCTCCCTGAACGTTACTATGGCCGCGCACCGGACATGTGCCTGCTCCGGGTTTTCCTATACTGCCCTTTAACAACAATAGATTTACCACTTCACGGATGTTATCTACGGCGTTTCTGTGTTGCGTCAGACCCATTGCCCAGCAGATAATGATCTTCTTTTTCCTGGCTAATAGATTGACAGCCTTATTAATATCGATAAAAGGAACACCGCTTTTTTCTACCAAATCATCAATGTCATATCTCGATAAATCGGCTAGAAAATCCTCAAAGCCCTCCGTTTCGGACTGAATGAATTCATGATCAAAAACCGAACCCGGTGATTCATTCTCTCGCTCTAACAGAAGCTTTAAAATAGCTTTTAGCAAGGGAACATCAGCGTTAATTCTTACTTGCAAAAAGACATCTGTCAGCACAGTGCCGGAGCCAAACATATCCATAGGTTTTTGCGGATGCTTAAAACGGCTCAAACCTGTCTCTAAAAGTGGGTTTACCGTTATGATCTTGGCTCCGTTTTGCTTGGCTTCCTGTAACGCCGTCAACATCCGGGGGTGATTAGTTCCGGGGTTCTGTCCCATGATCATAATAACTTCTGCTTTATAAAAATCATCAAGCTTCACAGAGCCTTTTCCGATACCCAATGTTTCTGACAAACCTGCTCCACTTGATTCATGACACATATTTGAGCAGTCAGGAAGATTGTTGGTACCGTATTGTCGTACAAAGAGTTGATATAAGAAAGCCGCTTCATTACTAGTCCGTCCGGAGGTGTAGAAAATAGCTTCATCGGGAGAATTAAGCCTTTTCAATTGTTCACCAACCAATCTGAAAGCGGCATTCCAGGAAATAGGTTGATAATAATCACTACCTGGTTTTACAATCATCGGCTCCAAAAGACGGCCACTTCTACCTATCTCATAATCGGACCAGGTTGACAATTTTGAAATAGAATGCCTTCCGAAAAATTTGGCACCCACTTTCTTGGTAGTCGCCTCTTCAGCCACTGCTTTGGCTCCATTTTCACAAAACTCCACTTGCGCCCGATCTTCATCAGGGTCTGGCCAGGCACATCCGGGACAATCAAAACCATCAAACTGATTGATTTTAAGCATGGCTTTTGTACCCTCTACCATACCAACTTCCCCAATAATATGTCTTGTTGCAGATACTACAGCTTCAATACCACCACTAACCTTTTTAGGTTCAGTAACCCTCAAGCCGGTGTACTTAAGTGGGGGTTGAGCGTATGTAGTTTTGTCTTGTGCCACGAGTAACCTGGAATATCATGAAGTTACCCAAAATAGGGAAAAGCAAACAAGTGGCAGATGCCTATTTATTATGCACCTTATGGGTCGTAAAACTGATTAGCGATAAGCCTTAGGCTCTAAATTCCCCAAAATACCTAAGCACCCCAGACGGATTATAAAGTAAACAGTCCTTACATAATCACTCCTCTGAATAGGTCATAGCCTGACTTTTTGTACCTTTTGACCAACTCCAAGCCTTTCAATAAGACCTACTTCTTTGAAACTTACGGCTCCGATAAATGTTCGAATAGATCGTATCTTATGCTTCATCTCATGAAAAATGATTAACCACTTTCAACCTACAAATCACTACTTTTTAATTTTGCATATATAGCATAAACAAACAAGGCAATCCAAGCCAATGAAACCCCTACAAATGGCATAACCACATAATCCTTAATTTCCTGGAAGGCGTATTTCGGGAATGGAATTTCGATCATGTTACTCATGGCCTGAAGCGGGAAATATTCACCAATTACATCAATAGACTCTGGCAGGTTGGCGATAAAAATAGCTTCAATCATTCGGTATATGAGTAGTATGAATATCGTCAACGCTGACCTTTTGAGGAGTACTGTCATTAAAAAGGCAAACACCAGAAAACCAAAAAGGTCAATAAAATAGGCTCCCACAAACTCTACCCCATCAAATATTTCGCTGAAATCATATTCCGGTGTGTAGATTAATCCAGTAATTAAACAAGTGATAAATACTAAAACGGAAGAAGCCAACGACATTAAGAGAATTGTACTTAGTTTGGATTTAAGAAAATCCAATCGACTCATACCATCAATGATATTTTGGCGAACAGTTTTATAGCTGAACTCATTGCTTATGGAGATCACAATGATAATCGCCATGAAAATCTTCAAAAAGGTGTAGACATAAGTAGTATTTTGCCAAATATCCGGGAAATGCAATATTGGGATCTTCATGGGGTTGAAATTGTCAAAGTCAGCCCCCAATCTATCCAGCCACTTTAAAAATTCAATTACTCCTGCCGGAATGCCGATGATCAGCAGTCCATACAATATATTCAAAACCCAAAAAGCACGATAATTCGCAAGTTTGAGTAAGTCTATTCGTAATAATCTAAGCATGTTCTGATTCGGCTAGGAGTTCTAAGAATTGTTTCTCAAGGCTCTTTTTCTGAGTAACCAAATGTGAGGCTACTTGTCCTTGTTCAAAAAGATGTTTATTCAAATCACTAGCCGTTTTACCCTCGGAGAGCTTCACAATGAACTTGCCATCTTCGGTTTTCACTTCTGTGGCTTCGTCCCACTCCTTGAGTACTTTTTCTATATCGGTTTCGGCGGTCACCTCTACAGAAATAGCCCCTTTTCCGATTTCATCCACACTACCAGAATAGAGTAATGTCCCTCTTTTCAAAACACAAAAATGGGTACACACTTTTTGCACCTCATCTAGGAGATGGCTAGCTAAAATAATGGTCTTTCCGTCCGATGCAATCCTCTTGATCAACTCGCGGATCTCTGCGATTCCCTGAGGGTCCAGACCATTAGTAGGTTCATCGAGGATCATTACTTCGGGATCACAAATGAGAGCAGAGGCAATAGAAAGACGCTGCTTCATTCCTAATGAGTAAGTCCTGAACTTATCATCCTTACGCTCAAATAATTCTACGGTTTTAAGCACAGGTTCAATATTATCTTTAGACGCCCCCTTTATCTCCGCTACAATCTCCAGATTCTTGGCGGCTGACAGGTAAGGGTAAAAGATTGGAGTTTCCAAAATAGCTCCAATTCGCTTTCGCATTTCTTTAGTTGGAGGTTCTCCAAACCAGGAAAATTCGCCGCTGGTTCTGTTAATGACATCAAGCAAAACACCTAGCGTTGTGGTTTTACCACTCCCATTTGGACCTAAAATTCCAAAAACGTTACCGCGTTGCACGTTAAGTGACAAATCTTTTACCGCTGTAATGCGACCATATTGCTTGGTCAGATTCTGAATACTTAAAACAGTTTCCAATAGATGATTAGTTAGTTCTTCAATTGATCCAAGATATGAAACATTTCATAAAATCATGAGATTCGTAAGACCACTCAAAGTGGTCAGACGAATACCTTTAACAACGTAATACGTATACTGGAGAATAGATTTTAGTTGGGAATGGTTTTAAGGTCAGGTGAATGGCAGCTTATTCAAAACGCCTTCACATCCTGAACTGTCGAAGCTAGTTTAGCTAGTTTATTCAGTGGTACAAAGCCTTTAATATCTAATACAGCAAGATTTTGATCATCGTCCATAAGAAGCACGAGGCCCTTGGTTTTACCTCCGCTTTCTTTTATATAGACATTGATATTCATACCTTCTTGCCGCATCGTCATGAGGTCTTCAAAATCATCGTCGTGATATTCGTTTACTAGTTTTTTGAAATACGATTTATCAATTGCAGTCTTATTTTTATCCACACGAACGAATTTCATGCTCTCAATGTCCTTCACCAAATCCTTGAGCTCCGCGGTTTCTTCAATTTCTACGACCTCATAAAGCATTTTGAGTGTGCTTTTATAAAAAAACAAAACTTGTGCATCTTCGTGTTCTTCGTGGAATTTCTGAGTGGTTCTACTCTGTCCAAAGACAAAAGCAGGAATTAGAAGAAAGGAAAAAACGATTAATCGTGTCATACTAAGTATTTAAACTGCAAATTCCCAGGCTTGACCAGGGATCTCGAATTTAATAAAATGATTGTAAACGACTTCTAGGCCCCGGCTCAAGGCCGGGGACATTATGTCGTTAGTTCCAGTTCTTACTATGTCTAGCTAGGTAGGCAATGTCTTTCATGTTTAGAGTGCCGTTTACATTCATGACTACAGCGTTATCCTCTTCTCTGATAAGAATGACCATATTCTTGACTTCATGCTGACCGCCTTGGGTCATCACTGATACCCGGTCTCGACCATCTCTCACATTCATGAGCTCTTCATATTTTTCAGACTTCAGTTTGTCCTTCAGTCCGTCGAATTCAGCAGGCTGTAAACCGGAATCGAATAACGGGACGGAAACGATATCCATAGATTCAATGCCGTCGCCTATGCGAGCAATAATCTGCGCATCTTCATCTTCAGTATCGTAAGAGGCAATAGCAGACATCAGTTTGAAAAGACTTCCATTAAGACGTACCACCTTTGCATCACGATCATCCTTGTACTTGTCGTGAAATTCCCTGACTGTTTTGCTCTGACCAAGAGCAAAACCAAACCCTACTAACAAAGCAAAAACTGTTGTTATTGACTTTTTCATCACTATTTATTTTGATTATTGTTTTCTTAAATTAATTACCCTTAATATTTTCCAGACCTTCAAGTCCATCTACATCCATGGCTTTTGAGATCTTGGCCACTTGGTTTAGATCAATTTCTCCATAGAGCGTTAGTATAAAGAATTCATGATTTCCGCCCATAATCATCACCAACTCTTCTACTTTACTATTTTTTTCCTTTATCATGAACTTCATGTCCTTATCCTCATCACGTACTGACATTAATTCATCAAATTCTTTTTTGGGAAGGAGTGCGAGTGCTTCTCGGTAAAGATTCTTACCATTATCAACCTCATCCTTAGCCAGTATCTTCAATCCTTCCAACTTGCTTATGGCATCCATCACCTCTTGATCTTCTTTATCCTCCATTTCAAGATCGGTGAACAAACCGAACATTCTGGCGGTGATATTTACATTTGTAAAGCTCTCATCATCTGCATATTTGGTGAAAAATCGGCTAATGGCATCGTCTTGCGCTTGAGCAGCAAAACCCAGAGTTATTACCATTGTAGTTATTAATATCTTCTTCATTTTTCTCCTATTTACAATTCGTTATCGTCTTTTTTAATTTTTTTCTGAGCAGTGTTAAACACCGCCACCTTCTTGGCTTCTTTACGCCCTTTGTTAAAGTTCTTCGAAATCATCTGCAATGCCTTCTTAGTCTCTTCAAAAGCCTCTTCAGGAGTCTCAAAAGTACCGAGATCGGCGGTCGTCTTCTTGTAATCATCACGGATGAAGTAGGTGGCCGTCACCAGTATCAATCCTACGGCTGCTACCCTTGCGATGTCATAAAAAAGCTTTCTTAATTTACCCCGATTCTTAGTGGTAGGCTCCTTTTCAATTTGCGCCATTACACGCTCATCAAACATGGCATCCAGCTTTTTCCCTTCCCTTTCACTCTTATAGTATTGAAAAAGGGATATAAACGATTTCCATTTATCGGGCACTTCATCGCTCAGAAAAAAAAGTTGTAGCTCTTTTTCCTCCTCTACTGAGGTTTCACACTCCCAGTATTTCGCCAACAGCCTCTCTATTCTATCCAAGTCCATACGCATTGATATTTAATAGTTTCTCTCGTACTGCTTTCCTCGCTCTGAAAAGATTGACTTTTACCTGGTTCATATCTATTGCCATGATATCGCCAATCTCCTTATAGCTAAATCCTTCCACATCTCGCAACTGAATCACTTGCTTTTGCTTGTCCGGCAAGGATGAAATCAGGTTTCCAATGTTTTCCATGGTGTCTTTCATTTCAGTTGACCGATATGGCGTTGCCTTTTCCCCCTGTGAGATCTCGAAGTTTTCTTCTATACCACTCGTTTTACTGGCATGTTTCGATTTCAGTTTGTCCAGGCTCAAATTCCGAGTTACACGCATGCACCAGGCTTCCAAGTTTTCCACCTCGTCCATTTCATTGCGTTTATCCCACACCTTTATGAGCACTTCCTGAACAACATCCTGCGCTTCGGGCTCACTCTTTACCAGCTTCAACGCGAATCGATACAACTTATCCTTAACTGGTAAAACTTTAGTTTTAAAAGCTTCTAAGCTCATATTCATAGCCAAGACGACCTACTTATTAGTTTGTTACAAGGTGGTAAAAAAATTTTTATTATTCTCGCCATTCCGGGCGAAACGAAGTGGAGACCCGGAATCCCGTAGATAAAAAATGATAATTAGTCTGCTCTTCTCGCTTGAGATTCCTGCCTGCGCAGGAATGACGTTCTTTAATAGGGATGACGCTTTATACTAGAACTCTACCAACTTCCCATCTACAATTACCACCACCTTATCTCCCTTTTTAGGTGTGATCTTGTAAGTGCCCGTTAGCTCACCAAAAGCAGGTAACAGCGCTTGGTGCTCGCTAAAGTAAAAACAGGGTAGTCGCAAAGCCTGCCTGCCCTTACCTCGCAACAAAACCCCGGGATGAATATGTCCCGCAACGTTATAATGATTTTTAGGGTAATCTTCGATTGGCTCATGTGACAGTACTATACCATACTGTTCAATAGGTTCCGGATGTACTAGCAACCCATGTTTATCATACTGATGCTTACCCAAAATATCATGGTTGCCTATCACCAACTCAAAACTGACCGCCGGAAAATATTTCAAAACCTGACCAAATACCTCCCACTCCGGGTTGTAATGGCTATGGAAAAGATCACCCATGAAAATAACCCGCCCAGGTTTTACCCGTTGCAGCAAGCTGATCAGTCTATCGATATTCTTGTCATTCGGTTTACTGGGAACAGGAATTCCGCTCTTCCTAAAATGGTTGGCCTTACCCAGGTGAAGGTCAGCCAGAAGCAGAGCATTTGTTTCCTTCCAAAAAAGAGCCTTCTCTTCCAAAAGCGTGAAATGGTTATTGCGTATTTCTAATTCCAATTCAAAAGCTAACGTTAGTTAGTTAAATCATACTTCAAGAGCAAAAAATGAAGTTTTCCGTTTTATTCACAGCGGTATCCCATACTTTTATCAGACCGTTTTAAAACGAAACGCTATGATTATTCCAAAGGAGTCAAAATTAACTAAAGAGCAGCTAACCGAGGTAACCGAGATTGCAGAAGAATACAGCTGTCGGATAAAGCCCATAGAAGGGCACCATAGAACCATCTATGCCCTCTTGGGAGAGGAACGTGAACCTATCATGATCAACCGGATCATGGGACTGGATTATATTGATCGGTTTGATGCTATTGACTCTCCATACAAGCTTATGGACGTTCATTCGGAGCTTGCGAACCATAAAATTGTAATTGGCGGTCATATTATCGGTGAATCTCCATTTATCATTGCCGGACAGTGTACTATAGACCCAAATAATCCGAACTACTTCATAGAAACGGCCCATGCTGTAAAAGAAGCGGGTGCGAAAGCCATACGCGGAGGTGTTTGGAAACCCAGAACCATGCCGTACGCCTTCCAGGGGGACGACCGGTCGATAAAAACCCTTATTGAAGCCAGAGAGCAGACTGGGCTCCCGGTTGACACCGAGGTCATGGACGAGCACCAACTGGAAATAGCTCTGGATGCGGAAGTCAATGTCCTTCAGATAGGTACGCGTAACGCGTTGAATTACTCTTTGCTAAAAAAGATCGGGGAAAAAACGGCTGACACAAATACGGCCGTGTTGTTGAAGCGTACCCGCGCCATGGGGCCGGTAAATGAATTGATTGCCGCCGCGGAATACATTGTGGCCGGTGGTAACCCGAATGTTATGCTTTGCCCCAGAGGTACTATTCCTCAAATGGAAGGCTACCGGAACAATCCTGACGAAAGCATTACGCCCTTATTAAAAGAAAAAACCTGGGCGCCTGTAATAGTTGATCCTTCTCACTCTGTCGGCAGGGCGCAGTATGTACCCAGTGCAGCTTTAGCTGCTATGGCTTATGGTGCTGATGGCCTGATCATAGAAACGCATATTGATCCGAAGCATGGTATTGGTGACGATCCTAAACAAGCCTTAACCCCTGAGACTTTGACCAAACTGATTAAGGACGCCCATACTATTTGGAATATCAGTAGAGGGAAAGAGGTACTGGTTTAGAGCTTATATTCACTTGAATGAAATACCTTTTAATTCTTACTTACTCATTGCTTGTTAGTAGTACTACGTTGGGGCAAAAGATATACGTCTTAGGTGGTTTAAACTACACAAATGTTGTCCCTAACGACCGTAACCTAGAATATGGTGAATATAAATTCGGCTACCATTTTGGAATATTAGGATGTTTTGAGATATCTAACCAGGTAAATATCCAATCTGGCATCATATATAATCAAAAGGGACACGACCTGGAAATACCACCACCTCCTGGTACATTGAGGGTTGATGATGAACTAAGAAGAAACCTTAACTATCTAACCATACCGATTGTTGCAGAAGTAACGACAATCAATCCTTTAAGTCTTGTAGGAGGAATTGAGCTTAATTATTTGGCAAGTGCTAACGAAGATCCGGAGATATCAACTGGTGATAATATTCGAGACAATTATTCCAGTTTTGATCTTGGGTTATCAATGGGACTAAAATTGGATCCCCTACCCAAAACTGTAGTTTATCTCAAATACGTTTACGGTTTGTCTGATTTGGTAGAAACCTTTGCGTCAAATAACAATCTACGAAATCGAACGCTTCAGTTATCAATTGGTTATAAGCTCAATTGAGCGAATAGCGATTGATTTTGTCTTTATACAAATAGCAAAGATTCCTTCGTTTCACTACGGAATGACCTAAATAATGAAGTGACGTCGTGACGTAGAAGAAACATCTTTGCCAACAAAAGTGATCTTCATTTCGGCCGTAGAGTTAAGAATTGACTTAGGCAAAAGAAGCTTCTAAGATTTTTTGAATGCGAATAAACCATTCCTATATTCATTAAGCTGCAAGACTCTAGATGATCATACAATCAATTAAAGCAAAGGGGCTTTTCAACCGACTAATACAAAAAGGGGACTTTTACTTCCATATAATAACATCAATAGTTCTGTGTTCAATAATAGCTGTGAGGTTTGAGTCAATTGCTTTAAAATTCACGTTTATCGCCTTGGCTATACTTATGCTACCCTTTTATACATTTTTTGTTCATCGCTTTTACATTTATTCCATATCTGTAAGAAAAAATAAATTGATAATTGAATATTATCATTGGTTCATCGAGAGAAGTACAGAAATGAATCTGGACAGCGTAATGATATCAATTAAGAATAAATATAAAATCCGCTTTGAAACACTGGAAATCAAAGACGGCAAAAACAAGATAACTCAATCCATTCAGGGAGATTGGACTAGGGAATTGATTCAGGAAGCATATGACAAAGTAACCGAGCTAAAAAGAGCGTAATACTACCAATAGCACTTCACTCAAACTGCAACTTCATTCTATTCACCCTATCTTCTATAGACTCTGAAGTCAATCGGTCTCGAGAAAGGCGATCTACCATGATGGGAAAGGCAAACGGTGTAGGTTTCTCGGGTTCTTTCACCACAATCTTTTGCTGATTGATCCGTTGCAAGGCCGTTCTAATCCGGGCTTCTTCTAGTTGGAACTCCATTACCTCCTCATAAGCTTGAGTGAGCAGCAAGTTATCAGAATCATGATCGTGAAAAACGTCAAAGAACAACTGTGAGGAAGACTGTAGATGCCGGTCTTTGATCTGCTGACCAGGGTAACCCTTAAATACTAGCCCCGATATAGAGGCAATGTCCCGGAATCTACGCCTGGCCATTTCTACTGAATTGATGCCCGCCTGAATGTCCTGCCAGAGGTTCTCAATACTTAAAACATCGGTTTCCAGCGCTTCGTAAATGGGTATTTCCTTATCAGAAAGTAGTTCAAAGCCATAGTCATTCATGGCTATGCTGAAGGTAATGGGCTCTATCCTGGAAATGCGCAGTGCCAACAAGGCGGCCATCCCTTCATGCACCTGTCGTCCTTCAAAGGGATACATCACTACGTGGTACCCTTCCCTACTGGTGAAGTATTCCACCAAAAACTCATCTTTGGAAGGTAGGTAGGAACGCTCCTCTTGCAAATCCATTAGAGGTTCCAAAAACGACAATTCAACATCATCAGCATACTGTCTCAAAGAGATCTGGTCTAATTTATTACGAAGCACAGTAGAAAGTTGGGAGGAAAGCGCCATTCTACCGCCTTGCCATGAGGGAACGGCCTTGGCCCGCTTTTTAGAATTCCGTACTTGTGCCTCCATGTCTTTGATTCGGATCAGCTCAAGATTCCTGCCCGCAAACCAAAATACATCACCGGGATTCAAGCGTGAGATAAAATACTCTTCAATAGTGCCCAGGAATTTACCTGAAGCATACTTCACTTTTAAAGATGTATCACTCACTATGGTACCGATAGAAAGCCGATGCCGAGTCGCTATTCTTCGATTTGTGACTTTAATAACACCCTCTTCCAGCACAGCCTTTTGATATTCATCGTAAGCTGATAAAGCGGAACCTCCGGTCACCATAAAGTTGATTAACCAGGCCCACTCTTCTTTGGTAATCGAATTATAGGCAAACGTGCCTCTTACTTCTTCAAAAATTTCATCTGGTATAAACCCTTCAGAAACTGCCAACGTCATCAAATACTGCATTAACACATCAAAAGAGCGGATATAAGGTATTCTATCTTCAACAATCCCGTCTTGAATCGCTTTACGCAACGCAGAAGATTCAATGAGTTCAAGAGAATGTGTTGGGGCAAAATAAATTTTACTCAACGCACCAGGTTGGTGACCACTCCTGCCTGCACGTTGCATGAATCGCGCAACTCCCTTAGGACTTCCCACCTGAATGATGGTCTCCACAGGTCGAAAGTCTACCCCTAAGTCAAGACTGGACGTACAAACAACAGCTTTGAGCTGTTCATTGTGTAAGGCATCCTCCACCCAATCCCGGAGCTCCCGACTAATAGATCCATGGTGCATGGCAATAATACCAGCTAGTTCAGGGGCCCGGTCTAACAGTTTTTGATACCAGATCTCTGCAAATGAACGAGTGTTGGTAAATATCAATGTACTATTGCTGGATTTTATAATAGGAACGACCTTGTCAATTAACTTGATACCTAAATGACCCGCCCAGGGCAGGTCCTCTACTTCATCCGGTAAAATGGATTCGACTTCAATCGCTTTTTTGATATCCGCTCTGATCACCTCATATTGGTCGGGTATCTTAGTACTACCCAATAAGGCATCCAATGCATCATCCATGTTGCCAATGGTGGCTGAGATGCCCCAAACCCTTAGCTCAGGACAGATAGTCTTAAGTCTTGAAAGGGCCAATTCCACCTGTACACCTCGCTTGGAACCGATCAACTCGTGCCACTCATCGCAGACCACAGCCTCAAGCTCTTTAAAGTATTTTGGATAACCTTTTTGTGTCAGCATGATGTGTAGGCTCTCGGGGGTAGTCACCATAAACTCCGGAGGACTGGTTTTCATCTTAGCGCGATCTTTTGAAGAGGTATCACCTGTTCGGATACCCACTTCCCAGTTGAGCCCCAGACCTTCAATAGCCCTTTCCGCCGATAAAGCAATCTCTTTAGCCAGGGCCCGGATGGGAGAAATCCAAATGGCTCGTAACTTCCCAGGTTTTTTGGGATTATTTAAAGCGTTCAGTAAAATGGGTATTACTAATGAATAGGTCTTGCCACTGCCGGTTGGAGCATTTACTAACCCGTGTTTACCGCTTAGGTAGGCTTGCCAAGTATCCGTTTGAAAGGAGAAGGGCTTCCAACCTCGACTTTCAAACCAGTTAATCCCCTTCTGAAGATCTTCTCCATACATCATTCTAAGATAGAGATAATGTGCAATGTGGAGGCTGGTCTAGCTTATTTTCATTGCCATTCAGGATGCTTTTGAATGTAAGCCTTTACAAAAGGACAATATACTACCACCTCTTGACCATGGTCTTTAGCATAGTTCAAAGCAAATTCAGCCAGAGCAGAGGCAATACCCTGTCCCTCAAGTTCCGGTGGAACCCAGGTATGCATTAAGTACATTTTACCCGCCCTTATTCTATACACCAGTTCCGCCAAATAGTCTCCTGCTAATACTTCGAATCTTTGATTGCGTTCGTTGTTGGTAATTTCCATCTTTAAATCAACAGCTCAACGGTTTTTGATTTCTAAGTTCTCTCGGTCCCAGTCGCCCGTATTAGCCGCAGCGTCATATGTGGATTTCAAAAAAGACATAAGCACTTCTTCCGGATCATCCGATAGTCGCACATCATCGTATTTAAGAAAATACTCACCCATTTCCTCGCTCCAAAATGCCTCCTCCGGTAGTATACTTTGTTTGGAGAATTCTTTAGAGGTTGGGTAACAATAGGAATAAAATACGGGAATAGGTGAGCCTTCACTTCCAGGCCAAAAACCAGCACTACTCACTTCTTGTGAGTAAGCCTCTTGCATGACGTCCAATGGCATGTTGGGCGTACCACCCTGGTGCAGTGGAGCTCTTCGACCTGAGAATCGTGTTATTGCTATATCAAAGGCTCCCCAAAAAAAGTGAACAGGACTACATTTACCGATGAAGTCACTTCTAAACCTCAAGAAAACATTATGTATGCTGACTGCCGCTTGCCAGAAATCAACGACTGCTTTAGTATCGTATGACTTATTAATCTGATTTTCCTCAAAAGGAATGGCTTTCTCAATTTCATTTGGCGTTGCGTATATATCTATCTCAATCCCCAGGTCTTGTAGCTCCTTGAACAGCCTTTTGTAGAAATCAGCTACGGTCATAGGTTGAAGTTTAATAACCACATTTGAATTGAACGTAGAAAAAATAATCAGTTCATGGTTTTCGAAATCAAACTCAATTTCGAAAATGCCATTTTCATACGGCATACTTCCCGTGCTAAAGCCACGAGCCGTTATATACAGTGTGGTGTGCCAGGAATGATTTTGCCAGGGCATTGCCTTTAATCTAATTTTTCCAACGATCTGTGTCCATAGATGGATGGTATTCAGGGTGTCTTTCCAATCTATATAATCCAACTTTGGCCAAGCGTGACTACAACCTCTAATAATGGTACTCATGGTATGAATCAATTTTACTCTATAACTAATGTCCAAACAGGTAATTATCAATACTTGTTTCTAGTTCACTGGTTTGTTATTGTTTTGTGATTAAACTAATTTTTCATAACTGGTAGGGTAATTGCAATCTACATTTGTATAATTAAAAATTAACATCAAACAACGTAAATCATGAAAAGGATAGTTATCTTAACACTCTTAGGACTTGTCGCCGCATTTAGTGCCGAAGCGCAACAATATGCAGTAATTACAACGGTTGAATCAATAGTACCCGGAGGGATTGGACGTTCAAGAATGATCAGTAATAAATCTGATCTGGATGTAGAGCAATTCACCACTGAAAGAAAGGCGGGAACCGATACAGGACAGGGTCAAGTGAAGCGAAAAAGTATCAAAGTGGATAATTTAGAAGAAACCAAGATGCTTAATTTCTACAGCATAACAGGTATTAACTTTCAAAATATCGCTTCTAATGACGCTCTCATCTCATCAAAACTAAACCAAATGACTGAAGCTGGTTGGGAATTGGCCTTTATCACAAGTGCCGTAGAAAGTGACGGTGGCGCCCCGGATGGCAAGGGTATTTTTATTACCCGATATATTTTTAAACGATAAAGCTTTAATTTAATTGATAAGAGTCGTCCGACCACTTCGAGTGGTCAGACGACTATACTTACTATTATGCCCAAGAGTTGGACAGAAAAGTATAACAATGGAAAAGAAGCGGTTGTAAAAACACTGGACAAGGATTTCTCAGATATGGTCAGTGGTGATCAGATGTTAATTGCCACACCGAAGATTATTGATAATTACATACGGCAAATTCCTGAAGGAACACAGGTAGATATCAAGACCATGAGAAAGGATCTGTCTCTGGATTTTAATGCAGATAATATGTGCCCTCTAACTGCGGGTATCTTTTTACGTATAGTAATTGAGAAAGCGCATCAAGAGCATGAAGCAGGTAGGTCCATTGATGAGATCACCCCCTTCTGGCGATTGATCAATAAGAAGAGCCCGGTTATAAAGAAGCTGTCTTTTGATGCTAAAGCTTACTTGAACATTCCCTGATGAAAGAATTTATCTCGCATTCTGCCACCATTTTTCCAGTAGACAACCCCTTGGCTTCGGCCGAATACTATCGAGATAAACTAGGGTTTGAAATCACTTTTAAGTGGGAAGACCCTCCTTCCTACATAGTAACGAAACTAGGTGAAAGTGTCAGTATTCATTTTGTAAATCGGGCGGATGATCGTAAACCTTCAAGAGTCCATGTAGCTATGATGATTTTCACTCACGACGTAGACAAGGTTTATAAAAGGCTAAAAGAGAATGAAGTGGAAATTATCAATCCTATTGGCACCAGGGATTACGGTATGCGTGACTTTGACATCAAAGATCCAGATGGCTATATCCTGAGTTTTGGTCAGGGTTTAGAAAACTAAAAACTTCCGAAGTCTCATACTTCGGAAGTCACCATACTAGTTAAGCGTTGTAGTAAAAGCGTTCATGTTTTACTTGATCGCCTTCCCACTGCTTTACAGCTACCTGCTCCATTTTGATAGGAGCGTCCATACCTTTAAAAGTCACTTCCATCCATACTTCAGCCATGGTAGTAGCGTCTTCCTCATTGGAAGTTATTTTGGTTATGCCCGCTCCGTGAAAGGCCTCAACCTTACCAAGGAATTCTTTCTCATGCTCTCTGGCTGCATCCTTACCCTCTATTTTGTCCCCAGTAGCTTCTACCATTACTACATCTTCGGCATAAAACTTTTCAAAGGCTTCCATGAGTTGGCCTGTATTGACCATAGTTTGAAGCTCTGTTTCTTTTTCTAAGTAGTCGTCCCTTAAAAAGTACTTTTGAGTGTATAGATTTTGATTGGGGAATGATATAGGTTGTAGAAGTGATCCAAGAATTGGCGCCATTTTTTTAGCCGTTCCTTGTAGGTGACCATCCACTTTCTAAAGTTAAAGGCA
>JBCCOE010000090.1:0-16293 GCA_039025475.1 Bacteroidota bacterium
CAAAGAAAATGTTCTTGTCATTCAAAATGATCGGGAGATTGAAGAAGAGCGACTTCGGTTCAAGGAGATTTTATCCCGGCATTCTGGGATATTGGATGTCAGTTTTTCCACAGGTATTCCTGCACTTAACCGGTTTATGGTTAGGGACTATTCCGTAGGAAGCGAAAGTAGTGCTATGGGACTGCGTTGGTTTGAAATTGATGAGGATTTTGTAAACACGATGAATCTAAAGCTTATTGATGGCAGGAATTTTCAGGCTAACATGGCGTCCGATTCTATGGGCATTATCTTAAACGAACAGGCCGTAAAAGAGTTGGGACTTACTGAGCCTGTTGGAAAAGAGATTATTATAAATAAGGGTGCTGATGATAAAAGAACGGTACGGGTGAAAGCTGTAGTGCAGGATTTTCATTTTGAGTCTATGCATAACGAAATTAAGCCTTTGGGGATGGAGTTCCTGAGAGGTTATTCTATTAAGGATTACATCAGTGTAAAAATAGCGCCCGGTAAGTTAGAAAGCGCTTTGGAACAAATTGAGGAAGCGTGGCATATACTGGAACCACAAGTGCCCATAACTTATAGTTTTTTGGATTCAGATTTTGATGCTTTATACCACTCTGAAAAACAGCTAGAGTCTGTATTTAATATTTTCTCTACACTTTCAGTGCTAATCGCGGGGTTGGGTTTGTTTGGTTTGGCTACGTATACGGCACAGCAGAGAAAAAAGGAAATTGGCATACGTAAGATCCTAGGGGCTTCTGTGACTAATCTCATTCTTGTGCTTTTAAAGAATTTCTCGATGCTGGCGCTAATAGGGCTTGTTTTAGCCACGATTGCTATTGCTTTGGGAGCCGAACAATGGCTGTCATCGTTTGCCTACCGTACACATTTTGGCCTTGAACAATTCCTGATTGCCTTTATGGCTACCGGAGGTATCCTATTAGTTTCGGTATTCCATCAAGTGTTCAAAGCGGCCACAGGCAATCCCGTGGAGGCCATTAAGAACGAATAATTAAAACTATCGCAAAGTGATAAAGAACTATCTAAAAATAGCCATACGAAATTTTGTAAAAGAGCGCTTCTATGGACTTATAAACGTCTTAGGCCTTTCCATTGGAATCGCCTCCAGCCTTGTGATCTTGCTGTATGTGGCGCATGATTTAAGTTATGATGATTTTCATCCGGATGTGGATCGAACCTACCGTGTCAACCAGACGCTTATCTGGGCACCTGGGGGAGGAGTGATGAGTTCGACTACGTTGCCCTTAGCTGGGTTATTGACCAGAGAATATCCAGAAGTGGAAAGTGCATTGCGCATCAATACGCCTGGAAACTTTATTGTTAGGTATGAAGATGATGTATCTAAGAAAAACTATTTGGAGAATGATGTATTGGCCGCGGACTCAAATTTCTTCGAGTTTTTTGACTTTGAATTAAAAGAAGGCGATCCAGAGACGGCACTAAGGGGGGTCAATAAAGTGATCATTTCCGATAAAATGGCCATGAAGTACTTTGGAGATGGCCCTGTGTTAGGAAAAACATTACTTTTTGGTGATGAGAGAAACCCAATGGTTGTGTCGGGAGTTACCAAAGCACAACCAACTAACGCGCATTTCGATTTTGATTTTCTATTATCAATGTATTCGAATCCGAATATAAAACGATTCGAGTGGAGTTGGATTTGGACTCAGGTAGTGACTTATGTCAAACTTAGGCCGGATGCCGACCCAGTGACACTTGAAGGGAAGATGAAGGACATTGGTGAAAGAAGTGTAAAACCAGCCCTTGCTAGTACTTTGAATATGGATTATGAAGAATTGGTCGGAGACAAGGGCGGGTATAACTTTTACCTACAGCCCGTTGAGGACATTTATTTAAAGTCTGCAAGGATCGGCAATCGAATTGGGGCTGTTGGGGACCTAACCTATGGCTATATTTTTAGCGCAATAGCCTTTATGATTATATTTTTAGCTTCTATTAATTTTATTAACCTGTCAACCGCCAGGGCCACCATTCGAGCCAAAGAAATCGGTGTACGAAAAGTTATGGGTTCGCTTAAAAAACAGTTATTAGCTCAGTTTTTAATGGAGTCCGTGATTATATGTTCAATAGCAACGCTCGTGGGTTTCGGGCTTATGGAGCTACTCAGATTTGTTGTACAGGATAACTTAGGTGTTGAAATTCACCTATCACTTTGGGATAATCCAATACTTTTATCGAGCGCTTTACTTTTACCTTTAGTGCTGGGTGTGCTATCCGGTCTTTACCCGGCTTTTTATTTAAGCTCCATTAAACCAGCAAGCGTGCTCAAAGGAAGGTCCAAATCTGACCGTAAGAGTTTTCTATTTAGGAATACCTTAGTCATTGCTCAATTCACAATTTCCGTGACACTAGTGTCGTGCACTTTTATCGTATACCAGCAACTATCACATTTTATTGAGATGGATACAGGTTACGATAGACAGAATATTATGAGTATAAATTGGGCACACAAATTAGGGCCGCGGCTTGAGTCTTTTGCCGAAGAATTAAAACAAGTGGGGGTTGAGAATGTCACTATAAGCATGGACTTAATTGGCAGAGGTAATTATGAAGATATTTTTGCTCACAGACCGTCCGCTCAAGAAGAAACCGTGGCCATGATGAAAGCCGATGATCAGTTTCTGGAGACTATGGGGATTGAGTTGTTGCTTGGGCGGTTTTTTGATAAAGACCGTGCAGCCGATCAAAGCTCTGTAGTGATCAACGAGTCCACAATGAAAATTTTTGGATGGTCTGAAGACAATGTACTCGGACAGGTTATTACTTATCCCGGTGATGATAATTTTGAGGCTGAAGTAATTGGTGTCGTTAAAAACTTTCGTTTTCAATCGCTTCGTGAACCCATTAATCCCTATATCCTTTATCCACTTAATGCTGCTGTATGGGGTGATAAAAGGGTAGTCCTTGTAAAGACCACAGGCAAAGATTTGTCCGGATTATTATCTCAAGTCGAACAATTGTGGAAGGATCGTGTAGATGCTATTCCTTTTCAGTACAGCTTCGCGGATGAAGAGTTTGCAAGACAATATGAGGGAGAACATCAACTTGGTGATCTATTTGCACTATTTAGCGGATTCGCCCTCTTAATTGCGGCTATGGGACTACTGGGTTTATCTGCTTACACCATAAGCGTTAGAAATAAGGAGATTGGGATTAGAAAAACTCTTGGAGCCACGGTGACCGGTATTGCCATTATGTTGAACAGAGGTTATACAAAGCTTATTATGATATCATTGGTAATTAGCATTCCAATTGCTCTTTGGGCAATGGAAAACTGGCTTACACAGTTCGAAGCAAGAATTCCCATCGATTGGACGGTCTTTGTGGTTACGGGGGCAATCATAATCTCAGTAACGTGGTTGACGGTAGGGTTTCAATCGATTAAAGCGGCATTACTCGATCCGGTAAAAACTTTAAGGGACGAATAGTAGAGACATGATTAGAAGAAATTTGGCGTTAGCATTTAGAGTTTTTCTAAAGCATCCCCTGACCTCATTTATTACTTTGATTGGGCTGTCAGGAGGCATTGGCTGTTTTTTGGTGTTGTCAATATACATATATGATGAGTATCAAACTGATCGGTTTCATTCGAATTATGAAAATATATATCATGTTGACATGCAATATTATGCTAACGATGAACCCATGTTTAGCATACCCCCACCTGCAGGTTTGTTTTATGATTTAGGTTCAATTAACGAAATAATGACCGGCAGCCGGGCATTCAGTCCAAAAGAAGCCACAGTAGGCGTTGGGGATATAAAATTTAGAGAGTCAGGTTTCGTCTTTGCCGATTCTTCATGGACCGATGTTTTTGACTTTAAGTACTTGACAAATGATTTTTCTGCCCTTCATGATCCTTCTAAGGTGATGATCTCGGAAAAAATAGCCAGAAAGTACTTCAAAGACCAAGACCCTTTAGGCAAAACAATTACTATTGATAAAGAGACTTATATCATAGAGAATATAATCCTCGAAGAAGAACAAAATAGCAGCCTCAATATAAACTTTTTAGTTACCTATAGAAAAAGGAAAGATTTTGGCATCGATCCTGACTCTTATCAGGAAGGACATACACCATACTTTATAGTTAGCAAAACTAGCCACGCCGAAACCCTTAGGAATAGAATTCAATTACTCATCGATAATAAACTGGATAACCCTCCATTTAAAGTAAAAATTACATCGCTAAAGGATTATTATTATGAAGGATCAACAAACATTAAGTTTCAAAATGGAGGAGTGAGAGGTAATAAGAGGTTCTACAACACATTTACAATCATAGCCATACTTATCTTACTTGTTGCCGTTGTTAATTATATCAATTTAGTAACGGCCAGGGCAACTGAGCGGTCAAAAGAGGTAGGCATTAAGAAAACAATCGGGGCAGGACGGGCTGGACTCGTAACTCAGTTTCAAATAGAATCACTGTTCTTAACATTTGCTGCGGGTATTATTGCCTTTGGAATAGCCGAATTGCTTCTGGGTTATTTAAACAGACTATTGACAAAGCCGGTTGATAGCTTTTTACTAGTCAGTCCAAACTTCTTTTTAATATATCTGGGTTTACTGCTTTGCATTTCGTTTCTCTCCGGCCTCTATCCATCATTTATATTGTCTTCATTCAAACCTATTAGCGCAGTTAAAAATTCAGAGAGTAAATTCGGAGGGAGAGCCTGGTTAAGAAATTCGCTGACCACTTTTCAATTTGTCGTTACCACTGTTTTAATTTTTGGTTCTGTAGTGGTTGCTAAACAGATGAAATATCTGGCCGACTTTAACTTGGGATTCGATACTAACCAGATATTATCAGTAGATGCCAGTAAGGAGATGCAGAATGGTTTTAGGGCACTTAAGCCCAAGCTCCAAGCGCTTTCCGGGGTGGAGTATGCGTCGGTCGGGAACTTACCAGGCATTGGTTGGATGTATTCACGGGATTTCGATGGTGAAACTGTAAATGTGGCAATACAGCATGTGGACGAAGACTTTTTATCCATGGCCGGACTTACCCTTTTGGAGGGTAGACCCCTGACCGCATCTGATGAGGGTACTACCAATATTTTAATCAATGAAACAATGCGAGACCTACTCTTTGTAGAGCAGAAAACAGCCTTTGGGAAGCTACCTGATAGTGAGGCGAATCTCGTGGGAGTAGTGGCAGATTTTGAGTTCAGCACGGCACGTAGTGCGACTATGCCGCTGGAGTTGAAAGTGCACAATAACAAGTTCAGAAATATTTTACTTAGAATTGATCGGGGTTCTAATTCACGTGTAACAGTAAACAAGATTGCAGAAGTAATTAAAGATGCATTTCCAGATGAAGTATTTAGCTATCGTTTTTTAGACGACGAATACGATCAGCAATATAAGGCGGAGAACCTATTCCTTGATCTGATCCAGGGTTTTTCCATTGTGTGTATTTCCATTGGTTGCATTGGTCTCTTTGGCCTAGCTCAATATTCTTTTACAAAGAGTTTAAGAGTAATTAGCATAAAAAAAATACTGGGAGCCGGGGATGGAATCATAGTCAAAGGCTTATTGAGGGGTTTGATTGTTCCGGTTTTTTTAGCATTGATTATTGGTTTGCCCATTGGACTATATTTTGCGCAAGACTGGCTCTCAGATTATGCCAATAGGGTTAATCTGGATTCGGTAACTTTTCTATTGACCTCCGGAATTATTATGTTGGTTGCCTTAATTACGGTAATGTACCAAGTGGTTGGCGCGGTTAACTTAAAGCCTGTTAATGCTCTTCAGGATGAGTAATTCCCTGTTGTAATTGGAACATCTTGTAGTCTTTTAAAAAACGAACGACCATTTCATTGCAAAACTGGCTAGGTGCATTGGACAAAATGCATATACCCACTTTTTTTTGACGATCTATTCCCAATTCGCTTTTAAATCCATTGGCGTATCCTCCGTGATAAATTAACGTGTCATTTGGGTATTCAACTATTCTCCAGCCATAACCATAATGACCTTTTCGGGGACGGTCGTAATTACTGAAATGGTAATTCTTGACGCTGGTTTGTATTCTGGGTTTGAATACATCATTCAAGACATCATGAGATACAACATCTTCTCTTAGACCTAAAAGTGCCTTCAGCCATTGAGCCATATCAGTTATGCTGGCATTTATGCCCCCAGCGGCCGCCACGTTGTAATATGCAGGAGAGAGTTTAATAGGAATGTACTCTTTACCTTTTAAACCATGCGGTAGTGCCATATTGCCGGAATTCTTCATCTGCTCGTAGGTAGTAGAAGCATTACCCATGCCTAGAGGAACAAAAACTAAGGAGTCTAAAGCTTTCTGAAAAGTAACATTGGTTATCGATTCTATGACCGGTTCAATTAATGAGTAAGCGACATTTTGATAACTATGTATCTCACCGGGATTCCTCGCAAGTTTTATTTCTTTCAACTCATAGAAAAGGCGATCTCTATTTACTCCATCTTCAACCAACGTGCTGTAAGTTTGATAGGGATAACCTGCACTATGAGATAGAATGTGTCCAACAGTTATACTATCGGTTAATTCACTTGGCTTGACTCCAAAATTTGGGATATAATCTGAGATGCTTTCGTCCCAACTGTCCCTTCCGGTCATAACTTTGCCAGCAAGAATAGATGCAAAACCTTTGGAGACAGAAGCAAGTCGGAATCTGGTATTTAGGTCTACAGAATCATAGCCTCTTGAGGACTTTTTCCCTAAAGCTCTAACATAGGTCAACGTACTATCAATTACGATGGCAACCGTAGCGCCTGGTATGTTGTGGTTCTTAAAATTTGTCTCCAGCACTGTTTCAAAAGTGCTTATAAATTCTTTTAAAGCAGGCCTTACCTGCATCTGACCCGAAGTAAAGTCGTTTGAAGTAGGGGCTTCTTTTTTGTCAGATGCACACCCTATTAGAAGACCATATATAATTGTAATGACAACTCCGAAAACAAAATTTTTCACCCTCGACCCAAATTTGGCGGCAAAGGTAAAGATTCGAACGAAAAAGAAAATACATTAATTACGGTGTTCGTTTTCAGACACTTGATTCCATAATCGGACGATGCATTTTAATACCGGACACTAAAACAGGTTCTGGGACGATTTAATGTTCATTTATGTATTTGGCATATTTATTGGCAACTCTGGTTGCGTACATAGAATAAATCCAACCAGGACAATATGATTAAATTAATTGATGTCGATAAATATGTTGATTCCAGGTTTCAACGAACTTTCATTCTCAAGGGGATAGACCTGACTGTGGATCAGGGTGAGTTTCTTACTATTATGGGGCCTAGTGGAGCGGGTAAATCCTCCATTATGAATATAATAGGCATGCTTGACGAGCCTTCTCAAGGAGAATATTATTTTTTCGATGAACCCGTACACAAGATGAAGGAGCGAAAGAAATCTGAAATGCACAAGCATTATATAGGTTTCATCTTTCAGGCCTATCATTTGATAGATGAACTTACCGTATATGAGAACATTGAAACACCACTTTTGTATAAGGGTGTAAAGGCTGCGCAACGAAAGAGCATGGTGGCTGAAATGCTCGATAGATTCCAGATGGTGGCCAAAAAAGACCTTTTTCCGGAGCAGCTTTCCGGAGGCCAACAACAACTGGTGGGAGTTGCGCGGGCCATTATTGGTCAGCCCAAACTCCTTTTGGCCGATGAGCCCACCGGTAATCTACACTCGGAACAGGGTGAGGAGATCATGGATATTTTCAAGAAGCTCAATGAAGAGGGCATGACCATCATTCAGGTAACACACTCAGAAAAAAACGCTGAATACGGTAGTCGAATTGTCAGGCTCGTAGATGGGGCAGTGGTCTCGGACGTGAAGAAAGAAACAGCATAACTCAAAATAAGATTTAGAAGGATGCCTCTAATTAGAGGTATCCCGCTAATTGAAAATATCAGGTCAAGAACAAACAACAATGAAAAAGTTAACCTTCGTCCTCAGCTTAGCTTCTGTTTTCTCAGTTTATGCGCAAGTGGATACACCTCAGACTCCAAAAGAGTTAAATATGAGTTTTAGTGAAGCGGTTGAAATAGGTTTAAAGGAAAACGTCAGTTACCGAAGAGAAAAGAACCAGCTTGAAATTCAGCAAGCTACTAAACTCAGGGAGCATTTTAGATACCTGCCAGATATATCTGCCAGTGCTAGATATACCCAGATTGATGGTCAGCAGTTCAACCAAGTTCAAGGAATTGTAGCATTTACAAAAAGTGATAATATTAATGCCAGCATTAATATGAACTTAAACTTGTTTGAAGGTTTTGGTAGGATTAAGTCAATAAAACAAGCCAATTATAATTTTAAAGCTCAAATAAATGCCGTAGATCGTGCGCGGCAGCAACTAATTTTTGACATCGCGCAGCAATACCTTCAAATTCTGTTAAGTCAGGAATTATTGCGAATAGCTTCGGATAACCTGGATGTTCAAAGAACGACCTTATCGCAAATAGAAGGGCAAGTTGAAGCCGGTGCATTGGCTAAGCCCGATCTTTATACTCAAGAAGCGCAAGTTGACCAAGTTGATGTACTTCGGCTTAGGGCCAAAAATACCTTAAGAAATAATAAAACTACGTTGATGCAAACACTTCAATTAGAGCCTGTTGTTGAGATAGTGACATCTGAACCTGATTGGAGCGTTGAGGATATTATTGCCTTAGATTATGATTTGAATTCTCTCTATGAGATCGCAATGCAAAATAGGCCAGACTACAAACAAACTGTTGACTTAGTAAAAGCCAACAAAATGGGAATTGGTGTTGCGACTTCGGGGTATTATCCAACACTATCTGCATTCTTTAGTTATGGTTCAAACTATTCGAATCTAGTAGCAAATTCTACATTTATTGAAACCGGTGAATTTGAAACAATTGGATTTGTAAATGGAAATCCTAATCAACCTGTTTCGGATGTTAATCCATCCTTTATTAGAGTCAATGAAGAAGTATCATTTGATACTCAGTTTTTTGATGATAATCCAGCATCATTTATTGGATTAAATTTAAGCATACCCATTTTTGATAGGTTTCAAACCAGAACAAATAGAGTAATTGCAAAGTTGCAACATCAGAATGCCAAACTTGATGAACAAAATTTACGGAGAACGGTCTTTTTAGATGTCCAAAATGCCTATTTAGATTTCTTAGCGTCAAAGACTGATTATTTTGCTAGTCAGAAACAGTTTGAAGCTGCTGAAAAAGCACTTGAAGTTCAGAAAGAGCGGCTTAGACTTGGAGTCGGGAATCTGGTTGAGTATTCTCAAGCTAACAATATCTATATCCAAGGCGCAGCTTCAAAAGCGCAATCCGAGTATACTTTGCTATTCCAAAAAATAATCTTGGATTTTGTACTGGGGACACTTAAATATGAGGGCCTGCCCTAATACACTTAAGTTCTGGGTGATACTTTAAATCATTTTAACTAAATTTGCGGTCCCTTTCGAATGAGAGGGCTTTCGGATCTTTTTTTATTCGGAAGCAATTTAAACCATAAAGCATTACTGGCCGCCCGAGAGTAATGTGTATTAAGGGCAATTTACCAATTATGGCAAAGGAAAAAACAAGTGCAGAAGAAAAAGTAGAAAACTCTGTTAATGAACAGGAAGAGGCTGCACAAGAGACGGTTGAAACGGTGGGAGTAACTGAAGTTAATGACGCTGAAAAACCAAAAAAAGAGGCAAAAAAGTCCTCAAAGAAGGAAGTAACTGCGGCTCCGGAAAAGGAGATTACTAATGAAGAGACCGAGGAAAAAATAGAACCGGTCGCTGAAGTAAAAGAAGAAGAGCCAGTAGCTGAAGTTGATAAGGATTCTAAAAAAGAGAAAAAAGAACAAGCGCCTGTAGGTCCGGTAGAAGATTTTGATTGGGAAGCGTTCGAGACCAAAGGCTTTGGTGAAGGTTACTCTCAAAAGGAACGCGATGAAATGGCCGCGGTGTATGAGGATACGCTAACAACTATTGAAGAAAAGGAATTAGTTGAGGGTACCGTAGTTGGCATCAACTCTCGCGATGTCATATTAAACATTGGCTTCAAGTCCGATGGTCTGGTTCCAATGACGGAATTCCGTGATATGCCAGATCTTAAAGTTGGAGATTCAGTTGAGGTTTTCATAGACGAGCAGGAAAACGCTAACGGCCAGTTAGTTTTATCCAGAAGAAAAGCGAAGATTTTCCAGGCGTGGGATACTATAACCAAGAGTTATGAAAATGACCTTGTAATTGAAGGATTTGTAAAACGCAGAACTAAGGGTGGATTGATCGTTGATATTTTTGGTGTTGAAGCTTTCTTACCCGGTTCGCAAATCGACGTTAAGCCTATACGTGACTTCGATGTATTTGTAGACAAAGCCATGGAGGTAAAAGTAGTGAAGATCAACTACACAAATGACAACGTAGTAGTTTCTCATAAAGTACTCATTGAGAAGGATCTTGAGCAGCAGAAAGCTGAGATACTTAACAACTTGGAAAAAGGTCAGGTACTTGAAGGTACAATTAAGAACATGACCAATTTCGGTGTTTTCATTGATCTTGGAGGTGTTGACGGTTTATTGCACATCACAGATATTTCTTGGGGTAGAATAAACCATCCTGAAGAAGTCTTGAATCTGGATGAAACCGTTAAGGTTGTTGTTCTTGATTTTGATGAGGACAAAAAGAGAATTTCCCTTGGTATGAAGCAGCTTACCGAGCACCCTTGGGACTCTTTGGCCAAAGATCTGGATATCGGATCTAAAGTTAAAGGAAAGATCGTCAACGTGGCCGATTACGGTGCATTCTTGGAAATACAACCTGGTGTTGAAGGTTTGATCCATGTTTCTGAGATGTCCTGGTCTCAACATTTGAGAAACCCTCAAGATTTCATCAGCATAGGTGACGAGTTGGAGGCGGTAGTTCTTACATTGGATAGAGATGAAAGAAAGATGTCCTTGGGCATTAAGCAACTGGCCGACGATCCTTGGACTAAGCAAGATGTTCTTACTAAATATGCGGTGGGTACTAAGCACAAGGGAGTGGTAAGAAACTTGACCAACTTTGGATTGTTCATTGAACTAGAAGAAGGTATAGACGGTCTTGTTCATGTATCTGACCTGTCATGGACTAAGAAGATCAAGCACCCTTCCGAATTTGTCAAAGTAAACGATGAGTTGGAGGTAGTTGTATTAGAACTTGATGTAGAAAACAGAAGGTTGGCATTAAGTCATAAGCATCTAGAAGAAAATCCTTGGGATACTTTTGAAACTGTATTTACCGTAGGTTCGGTACATAAGTGTTCTGTGCTATCTGTAAACGACAAGGGCGCGGCTCTTGAGCTACCTTATGGAATTGAAGGTTTCTGTACAGCTAAGAACCTTGTTAAAGAAGATGAGTCGAAAGTTGAAGCTGGTGAGACTTTAGATTTTAAAGTTTTAGAATTTTCGAAAGATGATAAACGCATCATTCTTTCTCATAAAGCTGTTTATTCCAAAGTTCAGGAGCAGCCTAAGTCAGCCGTCAAAAAAGCGGTTCCTAAAACCAAGGCGATTGATAAGATCAATAAAGAGTCTGAAAAATCGACACTTGGTGACTTAGAAGCGCTAAGTGCTCTTAAGGATAAGATGGAAGGTGCAACAAAGGAAGAAGTTAAGACTCCTAAAAAGAAAGCAGTGAAAGCTTCTAAAGAAGTTGAAACAGATTCTTCCAAGGAAGAGGATCAAGCCTAATATTAGGAAGACTAAAGAAGGAACTAACGTTCCTTCTTTAGTACGTGATTTACATATTTGATTGAAAGCTGTTTATTCATAGTTTTGGTCAAATGCTGGTAAGGCGCTGTGGCCGAGTGGCTAGGCAGAGGTCTGCAAAACCTTTTACAGCGGTTCGAATCCGCTCAGCGCCTCAAAGCTAAAGCCCGAAACGGGCTTTTTTGCTTTAGTAAGTTTAAACGCTAATTCTGGGCGAAATCTCGATTATTCTTTTGATAGAATAATCTAAGAAATATAAGAGCCACATGGCTTTCCTCGCTAAAATTCTGTTGATTAAAAAAATCATCGAGGTCGGTAAGCCCTGATAAATCCTGAAAATCTTGATGGCTTAACATTTTGAAGCCCATTGCCCAGTCTTCGAAATTCCTTTTGTTTACATCACCTTCAATTAAAAGGCGAACCTGTCTATGGCGATAGTCTTTGGAGATTTTATCATAAAGATCCAGTACGTCTTTTTTTTTACCCTCAAGGACTTGTAAATACTTGCCACCCAAATAAATAAGCATGCCACTAACTTCAATTTTTTTATTATTTGCTTGACTTGATTGCGCTAGTAATTTCAAATCTTCTACGCTCGGGGTATTGTTCGCGTAGCTAACGTAAATAAGATAGTACATTAGTGCCGGTATGTATATTGGTAAATGAAGTTACATTTTCCCTGAAAAAAACACAACGTCTTGTTATTCAGATGCTTTGCTGATAATAGGTTTAATATTGCTGGCAATAATTTTGTGGCCCTGAACATTAGGGTGTATTCCGTCCGGTAAATTAAGATTTTCATCTCCCGCTACACCTTCCAGTATAAATGGAATCAGTACGGCATTGTTTGATTTTGCCAGGTCCGGGAAAATTTGTTGAAACTCTTTGGTGTACTCACTACCTAGATTTGGTGGTACCATCATTCCTGCGATAACGATAACAACATCGGAGTTTTCCTTTTTAACCTTGTCTATTATTTGTTGGAGGTTTTGTTTCGTGGATGCCAACGGTAAACCTCTTAATCCGTCATTTGCTCCTAATTCTAAAACAAACACATCTACCGGCTTTTTGAGTATCCAATCAATCCGTGACAGCCCGCCGGCTGAGGTTTCTCCACTTAGACCTGCATTAAGAACTTCATGATTTAAGCCATCGGCTGCAAGCATATCTTTAACAAGCGCGGGAAATGCCTGCTCTTTTGACAAGCCGTAGCCTGCTGTTATGCTGTCGCCAAAAAAAATTATAGTTTTTTTATCTTGCTGAACCCATAGGCTTGCAAGGGCTAGAATGGCGGTAAGAATACTTTTATATATCATCTTAAACTTGAAATTAACAATTCGTTAAGTGTCAGTTCAAACTTTAGGCCATAAATTCGCCATTTGTACGAAATAACTAATCTTTATCCTGCCTTGTGCGTTAGGTTTAAGTGTTTAAATCTTAATTATGTCAAATATATTATCGGTCGAAAATTTAACGAAGTCCTTTAAAACAGGTGACCGATCACTTACGGTTTTAGATAATGTTTCATTCGAAGTAGAGGAAGGAAGTTCGATATCAATTGTGGGCCCTTCGGGAAGTGGAAAAACCACCTTACTTGGCTTATGCGCTGGATTGGATGTATCTACTAGCGGCTCCGTATCTGTGGTAGGTATAAAATTAAATGCTCTTGATGAAGATGACCGAGCCTACGTTCGCAATCAGAACATAGGATTTATATTTCAGAACTTTCAACTTCTGCCTACACTTACGGCGTTGGAGAACGTTACTGTACCCCTTGAACTAAGAGGTGAAACCGGATATAGTGAAAAGGGTAGAAGTCTATTGGATAGAGTTGGGCTCGGTAGTAGAATGAATCATTACCCCACTCAGCTTTCAGGGGGAGAACAGCAACGAGTAGCCATGGCACGAGCGTTTATATCGTCACCAAAAATTCTATTTGCAGACGAACCGACTGGAAATCTAGATGAAGATACCGCAGCGATTGTGACCGAATTACTCTTTAATATTAATAAGGAAGAAAAAACTACGTTGGTTTTGGTAACTCATAATTTGGAGCTCGCTGAGCATACTGAAAGAATTTTACAGTTAAAGGGGGGGAAACTTATCCAGGATCGTAAATCACGAGCAGCTTCCTAATGGACTATACTATAAAGATTAAGAAAGAAAAAAAGAATCTTCTCAAGGATAGGTGGGTTTGGCAGATGGCATGGCGAGATGCCAGGAATAACTGGGGACGTCTTTTCCTGTTCATTTCTTCTGTAATTATTGGCATCGCGGCGCTTGTTTCAATCAATTCTTTCAATATAAATCTTCAAACCAGTATTGATGACCAAGCTAAAGATTTGCTAGGAGCAGATCTTGTTGTAAATGCTAGCAAACCTTTTGAAGAAGACCTCTGGGCGAAATTTGATTCAACAAATCTTGAAAGAGCTTTAGAGTTAAATATGGCATCAATGGTCATGTTTATGACCAGTACCCCTGGGACACGGCTGGTTCGAATTGTAGCGTTGGAAGGAGATTTTCCCTTTTATGGTGAGCTAGAGACCCTTCCTAGTAAGGCACCTGATCTCATGAAATCGGGTTCATATGCTATGCTGGATGAAAATCTTGCCTCACAATATGATGTAAGTTCAGACGACTCCTTAAGAATAGGCGGACTCACCTTCAAGGTAGCAGGTACAGTAAGTCAGATACCAGGTGGTGGTGGACTTCAATCCACGTTCACACCATCGGTTTATATATCTCTGGATAATTTAGACTCCACTGGGCTGGTGCAATATGGAAGTCGTGTTAATTATAAGAAATACTTTAAAACGGCTTCACAGGAAGAGACGGACGACCTGTTAGAAGATTTAAAACCCCTGATACGCCAGTATGGACACTCTTATGAAACTGTTGAAGGCCGAAAAAATAACCTGGGAGATGGTTTTGAAAATCTCTACCGCTTTTTTAATCTACTTGCTTTCGTAGCCTTAATCTTGGGATGTATTGGTGTGGCAAGCAGTGTACATATATATGTCAAAGAGAAAAAAGCCACTGTGGCCGTACTGCGGTGTATAGGAGCTTCTGGCTGGCAAGCTTTCAATATATTCTTTGTTCAGACAGCATTAATAGGACTGATAGGAAGCCTTCTTGGAGTTGCACTTGGCTTGTTAATTCAATATGTACTTCCCTTATTATTACAGGAGTTCATACCACTAGACCTGGAGCTAAAAGTAGCATGGGAGGTGGTATTTGAAGGTATCTTGCTAGGCCTGATAATTGCAATTCTGTTCTCTGTACTGCCATTACTGGCGGTTAGATACATACCTCCCTTAACGGTGCTTAGAACAAATTACGAAACGATTAAGAGCTTTTCGAAGACAAGAATTTTAATCGTAGCCTTGATCGTTCTATTTCCTCTTGTATTTGCTGCATATCAATCCAAGAGTCTAACTATAGGATTTCTTTTCTTCATTTCACTACTAGCAGCATTTGGATGTTTATCTCTTGTAGCTTGGGGGCTAACGTCTTTGGTGAAAAAATACTTTCCATATGATTGGAGTTTTGTATGGCGTCAAAGTCTGGCTAACCTGTTTAGGCCAAATAATCAGACGTTGGTTTTAGTAGTTGTAATAGGTTTGGGTGCCTTTTTAATCTCTACACTGAATATTGTCCAGAATAGTTTGTTAAATCAGGTTGAGTTCATTGGCCAGGAAAATCAGTCAAATACCGTTTTATTTGACATCCAACCTGGTCAGAAAGACGGTGTTGTACAGCTTACGAAAGATAATAACTTACCTATCCAGCAGTTGGTGCCAATCATTACCTGCCGCTTGGCGAGTATAAAGGGTAAAAGTGTTGCCGATATACAAAAAGATACATCCGACGCAATTCCTAATTGGGCGATAACAAGAGAATATCGTGTGACTTATAGAGATACTCTCACCGCTTCGGAAGAGCTTATAACCGGGGATCTTCAGCGTATCTCGAACGATTCGATTTACGTTACTATTTCTGAAGGAATGCAGGAAAATCTGGAGGTCGAAGTCGGCGATAGCGTTATTTTTGATGTCCAAGGTGTCAACATTACTGCTTATATAGGTGGTGTCCGGGAAGTTGACTGGCCTACGGATCCTCCAAATTTCATATTTGTATTTCCCACCGGTGTTTTGGAAGAGGCCCCGCAGATTTATGTGCTAACTACACGTATTGATGCCCAAAACAAAGCAAATACTTATCAAAGAGAACTGGTGACAAGCTTTCCAAATGTGTCTCTCATAGATCTGAGACTTATATTAAGTACAATTGATGAATTTTTCGATAAGGTTTCATTCGTAATTCAATTCATGGCGTTGTTTTCTATTATTACTGGCTTGGTAGTGCTTACGGGTGCCGTTGTAAACAGTAAGTATGTTCGTTTGAAGGAAAATGTTCTTCTTCGAACCATTGGAGCCTTAAAAAAACAAATTCAACAAATGACGGTCTTGGAATATATCTATCTTGGTTTTTTTGCCGGTCTAACAGGTATTGCACTG
>JBCCOE010000091.1:0-16191 GCA_039025475.1 Bacteroidota bacterium
GTCGCATTGAAAAAAGGAGAGATATCACCTTTTGAGTATGCTCTTATTTCTGACTGGAGGATGGCTGTTATAAGCAATCACAGTTCCACGCTATATGGTTATCTTGGCGCAATACGAGATGCAAAAGATGTTGAAAAGATCAACAATAGTCGCTCTAAAATAGGATTAAGGAGTATCACACTCAGAAACAAGCTCTTCGATATCCAGGAAGAGTTTAAGCTTGATTTCTATCTACCCGGCAAGCCATGGCGTGAGGGTAAAATCACGTTTTAGTATTTTTCGTATCTTGTCCTTAAAATTTCAGATATGAAGAATCATTTACCGTTATCGGCTAAAATCGCACTGCTGGTCAATGGAAGCGTCGGTTTGATCCCACTTATTCTTATCCTATTTGGGCTGATGTTTTCCTATAACCTGCTTCAGAGTATCGACATTCAGGCTACGGTTTATTTATCAGGAGATACTGAAATTGGAAAAGGTCGAATTGTAAATGTATTTGACACCGACTATTACGTCAATGATGAGGCCGTTTATGGTTACGATTATATCTTCGAATCTCCTAAAGGGCCATTAGAATGGACTTCTTACGGCTACGCCTACTTTGACGTAGGACAAGAAGTAGACATTGAATACAATCCAGACCGACCTGAAATAAATAGAATAGCCGGTACCACCAGTTCAATGGGCGGCGGATCCACCTTTTTGTTTGCCATACCTCTTCTTGTCGGAGTAATCTGGTTTTTAATTAATATTAAAAACGGATTGAAAAAAATCCGTGTAATAAGCAACGGAATCATTGGCAGAGGTGAGTTGGTAAGTAAAGAGCCAACCAACTCGAGCGTGAATGACCAGACTGTTTATAAATTAACTTTTGAATTTAAGGCAGGCGATAGACAGACTTATCAGGTTAGTACTAAAACACATAAAACGCATGAGCTGGAAGACGAGAATTATGAGACACTAATCTATGACCCACAAGACCCGAGCAAAGCATTTCTGGCAGATAGTCTTCCTTGGGGTGTGCCTGCAGTGGTGAAAAAAATAGGACGTCGATAGCCGAAAAGATCAAATGCGATCCTTCTTACTTTTACTTCTTTGTTCACTGATTATTATGCAATCTTCATACGGCCAGGATTGGCCTAATCTATCTAAATATAAAGCCGAAAATGATTCATTGGGTTTGCCTGAAAACGGTATAGAGAGAATAGTATTTATGGGCAACTCCATTACTGAAGGCTGGATACTGAATGATAGCTTAGGCTTCTTTCGGAAAAATGGCTATGTCAATCGAGGTATCGGTGGCCAAACCACACCTCAAATGCTCATACGATTTCGTCAGGACGTGATTGAACTCAAGCCTTCAGTTGTGGTCATCCTGGCAGGTATTAATGACATTGCCGGAAATACGGGACCCTCTACCTTGGAAATGATCATGAACAATATTGAATCCATGGCCGAGCTGGCAAAGTCCAACAACATAAAAGTGATTATTTCGTCGGTATTGCCTGCCCAAGATTTTCCATGGAGTCGAGATATGGAACCTGCCGAAAAAGTCATTAAACTAAATGGGATGCTAAAAGAGTATTGTAACCGGCAGGAGCATTACTACCTGGACTACTTCTCCCATATGGTCAATGATCAAAATGGACTCAAGTCGGAGTACACCTATTACGGGACCCTAATACAGCAGGGTATGAGGTCATGGGACCTTTGGCTAAAGCAGCTATTGAGACTGTGTTAAATGAGTAATTCGTATCTCTCCATTTGGTTTAAAACTTCTCTAACTATTGATAATATTTTACTTGGGAAGGTTAGGCCAAACATTTTTCCAGTGTATTCTTTTTTCTGAATTTGATAAATATCATAAACTACCCTGAAACCGATATTTCCACCTGCTTCATCTTCAATGATATCCTCGGTAAGCGCTATTCCCTCTACATTGGTTATATCGAAACTATGGAAAGGATAAAACAAAATATCAATCGCCAGATCCCTACCGGAGGACTCGTAGGCTTCACCGTATTGTTTTGTGTTAATGAATATGTTGGTCAAAGACTTTTGTAATACACCCGCATAAAGACCCGTAGATTAAAGGGTTACATCCGCTGAAATCACCCCTTCAATATCTTCAGCTTCATAGGATCCTTTCTTACTGATCAATCCACCTCTTACGCCACGAATTTATGATTGCCCAGGGTTTGTCAATGACGTCATGTTTCACCTCGTAGTCTACATTACCTCCTGTACTCCAGGAGCTCGTAGTTTGTGCTTTTAGTGAAATAACGATGGTAATGAGGAGGAGCGCACTGAATGTTTTCATGTTCCAAAAAACACAGAAGCACATCTCAAAATCAATCAGTGGATCGGGGTAATTTAGTATCCGTAGTTTAGGGTATTTCTGGCAATTTGGCGCGAAAAATAAGGACTGATAACTACCACGCGCAGACTGGTCAAATAAAACTTTATAAGTACTTTTCCGCCTAAAACAATAAATGGCAAACATTAAGGCAAATAAACGAACGCTAATTCGGTGGAAGGTATACGTTGACCGGGCTCGTATGTACATAGGTTACGCCCAGTTCCTAATGATCTTATTCGTCCTGCTTGAAGCCTATAAGAACACTGCTATTGGGGAAATGATCTTCAACCATATGCTGATCTCCATGCCTATCCTTTTCGTTTTATTCATTGTCCTATCGCTTATCATTGGCAGGTTGGATACCGTTTTTGGCTTAAGGGAAGAAGAGCTTAGAAACGCCTCAACTTCAAACCCTGTGATGAGAGAACTTCTGAGCAAGATGAACGAGTTAACCGAGGAGATTAGGGAGTTGAAAGAAAAGAATTAAACCTAATAATCCAGGAGTTTGACGGGGTTCATCCTAGGTGACTTGATGATCGAAGTTATATCGCAGCACAACGGAAACATCTTTGCCATCATACAAGTCAGCCGAGGAAACAGAAATAAAAATAGCCTTGCAATATTTCTTAGCCGATATTGCATTATATTGAATTGCTATGATACACTACTAGCCCGATAAATGTACCCAGTAAAGTTTGAGTTGAAATATGAACCCACCAACTTAAAGCAAATTGCTAAGTGGCCGTATTGGTTCGGTATAATCCTATTCCTGCTAACCGTTCTTGTAGTCATGCTTGGACAGTTTTTACCACTTGAGCTGTATACGCTATATCTATTCGAACTTGTTGGAAAGTTGATGCTGCATCTAATTACTTTAGGGACTATATCAACAGTGCTTGGACTCATCCTTGACAGGCTTAGTTGGAGACGGGGTAATTTAACATTCAATGAAGATGGACTAGATATTCATGGAAAAAAATCAGTTAACATGCCTTTTCACACATTTAAGAGCATTCTTCAAACGAACTCTTCAAAAAGGCTTATCCAAATTGATACAACTCACTACAACGCGAAATTCAAATTCAAACGACAGAGGGACTTCGAAATCTTGCGGACTCTACTGGACAAGCAGGTGGAGATTAAAACGGCAGCTTAGCATACAACTCCTACTTATTCTTGCAATTTCCTCATGTAGCTCTAAAACAGAACGTTTAGCCGAGCATTTTCGAAACAATAAACAACTCTACAAACAACTAAGAAAAGAGATAGGACTGAACTCAAATGGACTTTTACGAAAACCACATGAGCTGAGTGAAGAAGCAAGAGTATTGAGCAGAGAGCTTCCATTGAAGCTGAACTACCTAGCGACTGACATAAAGTTTTGTGATTCAACCCAAACGAAAGCAATCGAACTTATTTTTGAGTCTAATATTTACCTGAACTACAACGAGTGCCAGCCTGAAAATAGCTCAGAACTGACCAACTTAGAATTAATTAAACTCGATGCGAATTGGGTAATTTGGAGAGAAAAAGACTTTATATGATACCTGGCAACCAGCACTAATCCCAACTGGTCGTAGGACGGCTGCCGCTTAACCTACGACCCTTCATAAATAAGAGTGTCCGCTCGGAATTATGAGTAACAATAATCATCTTCCTAGATGGACATAAATGCAGCCTGATGAACGAAATGATGCTAGTGAAATTGAATTGGTTTTTATCGAGTAGGTTTTGAGCAGACGCTCACCTAATTTTAGGTACGTAGCGGACGCTACGACCAGAGAGGCGGATAGTGCACGATATCGGCTTCAACAACAAACTAGTTATGAGTCTATTAAGAAAACTTTTCGGAAAAACTTCAAATGGAAGAAAAGAAGAAACAGAGATTAATGGAGAACCTGAACATGCAGTAATTGTATATTTTGACTACGGTATAGAAGGACTTGAACCTATTTTTGAACTTGGGAATAAACTTAAAAAAATAATATCTGACAGTAATGTTCGAGAATACGATGGACATGAAATTGCTATGGATTATAGTGATGGATCTTTATACATGTATGGGCCTAATGCTGAAGTTCTCTTTAAAACCATTAAATCAACTTTGGAAGCGACTGAATTCTTAAAGGGGGCAAAAGCCAAACTAAGATTTGGCCCACCGGAAGATGGAGTAAAGGAAATAGAAGTAGAAATTGAATAACAATATGATTTTCAACGTTGTCTAAGGGCGTTTTGCCGTTGAACGTTACTTTTCATAACCCTCAGATCAAATTTTGAAAATATACGGCATAGGCGGTTTAGGAGTAGATGAGAGAGTCTTCTCTGAGCTAGCTCTTGATTTTGAGCTAACTCCTCTTCAATGGATAGAGCCGAAACCAAAAGAGACCATTCAGAGCTACGTAAATCGATTTGCGAAACAAATTGATACTGTAAATCCCTTCTCCATTATTGGTGTCTCTTTTGGTGGAATAATGGCAATCGAGTTGAACAAGATCTTAAATCCTGACAAGATAGTGCTCATCTCATCAGCTACCCATAAATCTGATATACCATTCATCTTCCGAATTTTTGGCAAAGCTGGGCTCCTCAAATTGATACCAAACTTTCTGATGAAACCACCGCCATTTTTGGCAAATTTCTTCTTTGGGGTATCCGAACCCCACCATAAGAAGGTACTTCAGCAAATACTTGCAGATACTGATATTGACTTTCTGAGATGGGCGGTTAACGAAATCACGAAATGGGACAATTCTGAACGACTGACTAACCTAGTCAGAATTCACGGGTCATCTGACCGACTTTTGAGCCTCTCTAAAAGGGAACAAGTAATTGTAATTCCTAACGCCGGGCACTTCATGGTAATGAACAGGGCTAAAGAAATAAGCCGTTTTCTAAACCAAGAATTAAAGGGCAACAGATAACAAGCAAAAAACATAAAACTTCAATCTTGCCAAGCGCGAATAACTTATGTTATTTGCGAATTCAAATTTTAGAACCTATGAAACTCAGAATTCTGTCCGTTTTAATACTCTTTTTATCTATTCAGGTCTTCAGCTGGGGTCCAACCGGCCATCGGGTAGTGGGAAAAGTGGCTGAGCAGTATTTATCGAAAAAAGCAAAAAAGAAAATCGCTGCTATTTTAAACAATGAATCACTGGCGGAGGTCAGTAATTGGATGGATGATATCAAATCGGAACGATTATATGACTACGCCAGAGACTGGCATTGGGTGACTATTCCTACCGGAAAAACTTACGAAGAGGCGAAGAAAAACCCCAATGGAGATGTGGTTACTACGATTCAAAGACTTATCGCCGAACTAAAAACAGGAGGGTTGACGCAAACAAAGGAGGCCGAATATATAAAGATGTTGGTACATCTTATAGGTGATATTCACCAGCCGCTTCACGTGGGCAATGGCAAAGACCGTGGCGGTAATGATGTGCAAGTAGATTGGTTTAGAGAAAAGTCCAATCTGCATAGAGTTTGGGATAGCCATATGATCGACAGCAAACAATACAGCTACACCGAACTGGCTGAAATAGTAACTAATGTATCAAAAGAACAGGTTACGCTATGGCAGGAGGCAACTGTGCTGGACTGGGCCTACGAGTCGATGGCCTATAGAGATAAAATCTATGGCCTCCCGGCTAACAAACGTATCGGTTACCGGTATATGTATGACCATTGGTCTACTGTAGAGTTACGATTAGTACAGGCAGGAGCACGTTTGGCCGCTGTACTCAACGATATTTACGGTTAGGCATTGCTTTTGAAATAGAAGCGCTCGTTTACATAGTCCAGCACCACCGTAAATCGCTTTAAGAGCCCTGATCCAATAGACCCTTGTGCATCCTGGATTTCCTTACGACTAAATTTGCGCTTAATCACATAGTACTCGGTATCCGTTTGAAATTCAACAATACTAATGGATTCAGAAACAGGCTTGTAGCCAGTGATGATACCGTTTATTCCCTTTCCTACTTGTGCACTATGAAAACGCTTCTTTTCTAATCCACCTTCATGCTTCAGAAATAAGAGCGCGCCTCTTGAAGACCCGGTGTCAATGTGAAAATACCCTCTTAGGCCATTATTGTCAAATGCGCTGTAAGCCAGTTTTATATAAGGTTTTGTGTCTTTCAATGTGAGGTTTAGCATGGTGTAATCTGCAGGGGGTAAATAAAAACGGGGCTCCGTTAAAACGATCTCCCGGTTTTGATAATCAATGGATACAACGAACCTGCTAAATACCTGGTAACCTATTATGCCATGAATTTTAATATTTCCGTCATACGGAAAAAAATACCTGCCGTTGGCTACCAAAATACTTATGCCTTGACCCAGTGCATCCCCGAGCTTCACTTCATTTTCCAATGACAGAAAGGCTGTTTTATTTCGGTTCCTACCATATCCTTGAAGCGGAATTTCTCTATCAAGTACTTGAAGTCGTTTTTTGAAATTGTTACCAAATAAAATAACGGAACGACCACCCGTGTCTAATACAAGGTTCACGCGAATGTTTTTATTTATTTCCACCGGAACAACGATTAGATTGTCTACTAATTCGAACGAAATAATACATTCTGTCTTATTATCAATGAAGTTAAAACCTTTGTATTTAAAGGCGATTACCGGGTTTTTAAAGATAGCTAGCAGCAGAATGAGCGAGACATAGCACTTCCATCCCGGCCAAGGCCTGTTGTTATTGGAATTGAGCATTGTTGATTGTGTTGACCTGTTTGAATTTAGAAGAATCTCCCAAGAAAAAAATCACGCAAATAGGTGGTTTTTGCATTAAAAAATTTAACCCCCTGCCCTAAAATGAATGATTTCAGGAATCTCAAGGTTGCGGCATGCACTTCCACGGCAAGGTTTAGTTACTTTTACAGTCTATGACCATTTTCTCTAAGAATCGAACTCGTGAGTCGCGTGCTGCCATTGAACGGCTATACATTATTATGAGGCATTTATTTTTACGTGGTAGCTATAAACCTATGGGCATCTCAGGTCAGTCGTTAATCGAGGCGTTACTGGTATTAAAGCCTGAGATCTATGGGTCAATCAAGGATCCGGAAAAGGCGGAATTAGACGGTTTACTTTATGTTATGGAACGATTGCCCCACGGCATAGAGGAATGTAGGTTTATAAAGCTGGTCTCTAGGGAGGGTTATGAAGAAGCTGGCTACAAGGCTATAGTTCCAACAAAGCGAAAAAGAAACTGCTTCAGAATTGATAAAGACCGGATGTACATTGAGATGACTCGCGGAAAAAGTGACATCTACGATATATTGACTCACCTCACTTTTTTAAACATAGAAAGTGATAAGATCAAGAACAAAGCATTAGACCAAAAAGGACGAATACGTGAGGACTGGCGCAGGCTGGAAGAAGTGGTCCAAATGGAAGCTTCGGACCAAGAATTTGACGAAAAACGGGCTATCGTTTATCTCAGTAACTTCCTGGGAAGGACCATACAAGAGACAGAAGAAGCAGTTCGTCAATTTGAAAAGGGCAATACCGAGCACAGTCTGTATCATATTATTTATTGGCTTGGAACTTTAGCTATCAATGGAGCTCAACGAAAAGGTGATAAGGAAATATCCTTTTCGGCGCGGCTTAGAGATTCAGTAGGTCAGCACATTTACGGTGAAGAGTGGGCGACTCGCATAAAGAACTTTTTGAAAGAAAAAGACTGGGAAAAACGTCCAATTCACATTATAAGTGCCAATCTGCATAGTATTTTAAATACACTATTCGGCTATGCCGCCTTAAGGGATAAATCTTATGAATCCATTGAAAGCTTGGCCATAGAAACCAGTCAGGATAAAAGCCAAGAGCTTCAGAAGAAGATAAAGAAATTCGCGCTGGATCATGGGATGTCTGAAATACATGATCATTCGGGTACCAACCTTAGTGTGCAAATCTTTGACCTTGATCAATTGGACACCACTTCTATGTGTCCAGAATTAGCTGATATCACCTTCGATGGTGACAGACCCGTGCTTGTGGTAATGGATTATGCTTTTGGTGAACAGGCATTTGAGTGTATGGACGAGTTGCTAAAGCCCTTAGAGCAAGAAGAAAGCTATTATTTCAACATTAAGTCTGTGTCTATCATAGGTAAAGCAGGGATACTCACCGGTGACAAAGGAGATATAATGATACCTACAGCGCACGTATTTGAAGGAACTGCAGACAATTATCCTTTGGATAACGAATTTTCAAAAACTGATTTTGAAGACTGTGGGCATCCTGTGTATGAGGGACCGATGATTACAGTATTGGGTACATCACTCCAAAATAAAGATGTACTTAACCACTTTGTGACCTCCACTTGGAATGCCATAGGACTTGAAATGGAAGGAGCGCATTATCAGAAAGCCATACAATCAGCGGCCAAGATCCGCTTGAGTATTGACAAGGATGTGAAGGTAATGTATGCGTACTATGCCTCGGATAATCCACTAAAAACCGGAAGTACTTTAGCTTCAGGAAGTCTGGGTTTAGAAGGTATCAGGCCTACTTACCTAACCAGTGTGAAAGTTCTCCAGAAGATATTAAAGTAAATTAAATACTTCGTAGATACTTCTCTAGTTCATCTTGATTTGTAAACTGGTGAACATCCATACCCCCTTGCTCTTTTTTTGCTTTAGACTTTATGTTGGTACCCGAAACCTTGGCAAATATCTCCTCAGGATCTATCAGTTGTGCATGATACAAGGGTCTTCCATTAAGTTTCTTTAGCATCCCTGGAATTAAATTTTCAACCACCCAATTCTGAGATTCGATGGAGATTACTCCCATTTTCCTAATATCCGCAACAAATTTTTGTGTATTCAATGCCTTAAAAGCTGCTAGAAGCTCAGAGTTTATAAGTATGAACTCCGTTGTATCCTTAACGCCTTTATGATATTCAAGAAAAATAGTATCTAATTCTGAGTTATAGTAAACCGTGGCAGTATCCGATTCAAAATATTTCTGCATCCTTATAACTCCAGTTCAAGGGCTACAGGACAATGATCCGAACCATAGTGCTCATTATAAATAGCCGCATCCTTAACCTTTGACATAATATTTTCACTCACCAGAAAATAGTCTATCCGCCATCCCACATTACGCTCCCTGGAATTGAACATTTGATTCCAATAAGAGTATTTCACTTCTTCAGGGTATAGTCTTCTGAAGCTATCAACCCAGCCATTAGATAGATAGCGTTCCAAACCATCAATTTCTTTTTGGGTGTATCCGGCAGATTTGTTGTAATTCTGTTTACCACGAGCGATATCTATGTCTTCATGAGCCACATTGAGATCACCACAAACAATCAATGGTTTTTTGGCCTCAAGGCTTTTTATATAGTCGAGAAAAGCAGCATCCCAGGTCTCACGATAGTCTAAACGTTTTAATCCGGAACCAGAATTCGGCGTGTAAACGTTCAGTAAAAAGAATTCGTCAAACTCTGCGGTGACAATCCTACCCTCCTGGTCGTGCTCCTCAATTCCCATGTCCTGAGTAACGTTTAGAGGTTCATTTTTAGTAAGAATAGCAGTACCAGAATATCCCTTTCTGGCCTTTGAATAATTAATAAAGGCCTTGTAATCAGGAAGTAACGAGAGTGCGGTTTGGGCATCTTCAAGCTGAGCTTTGGTCTCCTGCAAACAAATGATGTCAGGAGCCATCTCAGCCACACTTTCCAAAAATCCTTTCTTTACAATGGCCCTGATTCCATTAACATTCCAGGATACAAGTTTTAAAGACATATTGCGCTAATTTTTCGAAGCGCCAAAAGTAAAGAATACTACCGTCGCAATAAAACTTCCAATCGGTTTACATAAATAGGGATATAAATTCAGGGGTTAATCGCTTTGGTCGCTTTGATATCCCATCAATGAGGCACCAGATAGTTTGAGCTACTACAATTACTTTACCCGTATGCACGTGCCGTATCTCTGTGTTTCTTCGAGTTCTCACCCCCTTAGCTTGATCTACCCAGGTAATAATTTCCAGCCTGTCTCCTAATAGGGCCTGATCTTTGTAGTCAATTTCATGACGCATCACTACCCATAGATGAGTTTCGCGAATTTCTTTCGTTGTGATAGAAAGCCAATGTTCCTGAGCAATACTCTGTATAAACTGTAAATAAACTACATTGTTGACGTGATGTAATTCATCCAAATGCTCTTTTTGAACCGTGTATACAGAACTAAATGATTTGGTGCTATTTGTCAAATTCAAAAGGACGTCTCATACTAGACTAAAATAACGATTATTCGTCCTTATCAAAGAATTTATCCAGTAAGTCGTCAATAACTCTGGGGGCCAGATTAAACCTAAGAGCAAGTGACCGGCATAACTCCACCTCTTTGTCTTCAACAGGTCCATCTACTGAAATCTGTGATACCAAGTCGTAGATCTGTTCAAGCTTTTCGCCATAGCTATCAGGAATTTTGAATTCTATAGACCTTGGATTGGATTTGATAAATTCCAGATCCGCATTGCTCAAACCCAGCCTATGCGCAAGGGAAGACAGTGTATGCTCTTCTTCAAAGGTCATTTTTCCATCGGCCATAGCCAGTACCATCAAATTTTTGATATGATTCTTGTCCTTTTCAAGAATAGATTTGACTGAATTATTTCCCATCTTGAGGTTCTTTTTAACTAAGGATACTGTTTTGCATCATTTTGTAACACTTTGAATATAGATTGTAATTACATGAATCAACAGGTTTGGAATTAAAAGAAGTAATTGTAGTTATGGGTGCGTCAGGAAGTGGAAAATCTACTATTGCGGACGCGTTATCAAAGCATCTGGGAATACCTTTTTTTGATGCTGATGATTTTCATCCGTTGGAAAACATTAGTAAGATGAAGCAAGGAATTCCCTTGAATGACTTTGATCGAAGACCGTGGCTTGAAAAGCTAAGTGCTGAAATCAATCGTTGGAAATCTGATGGAGCTGTATTGGCGTGTTCAGCATTAAAGGAGGAGTATAGAAGAATACTACAATCGAAAGTAAAATGTAAATGGGTGTATTTGCGAATATCGCAAGAAGAGTTAATTCAGAGACTAACCCATCGAAAAAACCATTTTATGCCGGTAAATTTGGTACAATCACAGTTGGCCACTTTGGAGGAACCGAATTACGGTATCCATATTGACGCTGATCAACCTGTCAATCGGATTGTGACTAGTATTTTGGAGAAACTCGAATGGAAATAAACCTCATAGTTGCTGTTCTATTGAGCATTTGCTTACTGTTGGTTCTTATCTTAAGGCTTAAAATCCAGCCCTTTATTGCTTTACTTATTAGTAGCATGGTTTCCGGCTTAATGGCCGGCATGCATCCTGCAGATTTGATAGACAGTATCCAAGAAGGTATGGGTGGCACCCTCGGATTTGTCGCTACCGTTGTTGGTCTGGGTGCATTATTCGGGGCCATTTTAGAGCATTCAGGAGGTGCCGAATCCATTGCTACTTCGCTGGTAAAAAAATTTGGGGTAAGTAAGGCGCCAGTAGCAATGGTGCTTACGGGATTCATTATTGCCATACCCGTATTTTTCGATGTAGCTTTCGTCATTTTGGCCCCTTTGATATATTCACTACAACAAAAAACCAAAAAGTCGCTATTACTTTTTGCTTTGCCACTTCTTGCAGGATTAGCCGTCACGCACACTTTCATTCCGCCAACTCCGGGTCCCGTTGCTGTAGCCGAAATACTAAACGCGCCCCTGGGTTGGGTAATTACGTTAGGATTCTTGGTAGGTATTCCGACCTCAGTGGTCGCAGGGATTTGGTTCAGTAAGAGAATGGCTGGTCGAATTCATGTAGATATTCCGCAGTATATGGAAATGCCTGAACCGCATACAAAGAGCCTACCTTCATTTACCTCCATTTTAGGAATTATAGCTGTTCCAATTCTATTGATTGTCATTAGTTCAATAGTAACTACTTTTAACCTATTCGATGATCCAGAGGGCTTATCTACGATTAAATTACTAGGACACCCTTTCAGTGCCTTAATCATATCTAATGCACTGGCATGGTACTTTTTAGGTATACGAAAAGGTACTAGCAAAGAAACACTTCTGACGGTTACCAGTAAGTCACTAGGACCCGCGGGCATAATTATTTTATTGACCGGCGCAGGTGGTGTATTCAAGCAAATCTTGATGGATACGGGCGCTGGTGAATTATTAGCTGAATCTATGACTTCCATAGGTATTCCGGTTATACTTTTTGCGTTCATTTCAGCAGCGATTGTTAGAATTTTACAAGGATCAGCCACGGTAGCCATGACCACGGGTGCTGGACTGACAGCTTCCTTAATTGGGGATTCAATCGGAGATATTGAACGTGCCTTATTAGTGATTGCTATTGCCTCAGGAGCCACTGTACTATCCCATGTGAATGATAGTGGATTCTGGTTAGTCAATCGATACCTAGGACTTACGGAAAAACAGACTTTTCAAACCTGGACCGTACAGACCACATTAATTGCCCTTTGCGGATTTATGACCGTTTTAATTCTTTCATTCCTGATCGTATAAAATTGGACAACCCTTGAAACAGGTTTCTTTTTGACAAGCTTTTTTCTATTTTCGAATGATGAAGATTTTAGGTATTGACATTGGTGGAACCGGAATTAAAGGCGCGATTGTAGACACTAAAAACGGTAAGCTTCTAACAGACCGACACCGGATATCTACACCCCAACCGGCAACTCCCAGTGCTGTTATTGAAACGGTTGAAAAGATGGTGGCAGAATTTGATTGGCACGGCCCAATTGGCTGCGGCTTCCCAGCTGCGGTAAAACATGAAATTGTAAAAACTGCGGCAAACATCGATAACTCCTGGATCGGATTAAACGCCGCTGCTAAAATCCAAAAAGATACAGGCTGTCCCACTCATATAGTAAACGACGTGGATGCCGCAGGCTTTGCCGAAATGAAATTTGGTGCCGGAAAGAAAAATAAAGGTACCGTAATGATTGTAGCCGTAGGCACAGGTATAGGTACAGCCATTTTCATAGAAGGTCGTCTGTTACCGAATACTGAATTAGGACATCTTTATTTACATGGGATGGATGCAGAGCATTATGCCGCTAACTCAATCCGCGAAAAAGAAGACTTGGATTGGGAAACATGGGGCAATCGATTGAACGAATACCTACAACATCTCGAGTTATTATTTTGGCCTGACCTTATCATATTGGGGGGTGGAGTAAGTAAGAAGTTTGATCACTTCAAAGAGTTCATACATCTAGACTCTGAAATTGTTCCTGCATTAAACCGCAATAATGCGGGTATTATTGGAGCTGCACTCGCAGCGAAAAGAGATTTAAAATTATAGTCTCAACTGCATTTTTTCCTCTGATCATTTTGTAAAATCCTTACCTTTGAACAGTTTTTTGAGGGTATGCCTATATTTTTTAAACTACTTTATTCAGCATCCATCTTTGTATTGCTCTCGTCAATAAGCTACGGTGCCGGTTACGAAATTTTCATAGAATCGGGAAAAGCGGGTCTTAAAGATGATAGCGGGAAGGTGTTGATTCCCGCTTTGTATGATGACTTGGGCTGGAGTAATAACTCAAAGGAACCAAAAAACGGTGTCATTGGATTTCGGAATAATAATTCCTGGGGTTTAATATCCTTGGAGAATAAGAAAATAATAAGTGCTATTTACCTTCGTTTGTATCCTTTTAATCATCAACTTTTGGTTGCTTCTAGAAATGGAAAAATATCTCGTTTTGAATACTACGGGCTTATTAACACCGCTGGAAAAGTAGCCGTCCCGTTTAGATATTTTTCCATCGAACCAGGTATCGACAATGCTATAGTCTCGAAAAAAGAAGGAATAAAAGTTAAGTATGGACTTATCGGTTTAGACGGATCAGAGCTAATTCCTTTGTCATATAAAGACATCCAACGAACAGCAGGTTCATTGGCGGTTGTAAACTTTGACGATAAAGTGGCTATTTATCGGGCAACCGGTGAGCAGTCAAGCAAATTTAATTATAACTCTTTCGAAGAACTGAATGAAAACTACACTCTTGTTCGTGAGAATAATGGATACGGGCTTTATATGAATCATGAAGTACACCTACCAGCTACTTACAAACGGATCTCTTTGATAGACGGAGAAATTCATGCCCTACCCTTCGATAAATGGGAAGTTATCAACGACAAAAATGAGAGCTTAAGGTATTATGATTATGACCATATTTCTCCTTTGGGTAAGAACTACCTGGTTCAGTCAAACGGTCACTCATGGATTATTGACCGTGAAAAAAACCCAATGACCGATTTGACAAACGAAAGCCTGGTTTTCCAAAACGATCAGTTCATCACTTTTAAAAAAAATCAATTGTGGGGATTATTAAATGCTAATTTCGACATTGTCATCAACGCTATCCACGATTCAATAAAGATGAGCTCTCGGTTAATGTTTACTCAAGATGCTTATAAAAAATGGTCTGTTTTTGACACCTTGGGAATAAAGAAATCAAACTATCTATATCAGGAAATCCGAGAGAAGACAGAACACTTCTGGCCGGTTAAACGAAAAAACCACTGGGGCTTCATAAACCAGTCAGGAAAAGAAGTAATAGCTCCTGTCTATGATTATGTTGGTGCATTTGAGTCGGGACTTGCCGTTGTAGGCTTTCACCGTCAAGAAGGTATCATAAATAAAAAAGGAGAATGGGTTGTCCTGCCGCTAAGCGGCGAATTAAAGCTGCTTAATTCAGATTTATATCTCGTGAAAAACGAAACCCTGACTACGCTAAAAAGCATTGCAGAAGGCACGATCTATTTCACTGAAAATCCTATTGAAATAAAAGACAACTATTTGCTTGAGGAGTTGTCCGATGGTAGAATTTGGAAAATAGATTTCGCTGGTCAAATCAGTAATAATGAACTAAGGAATGAGCGATTTCAGGAAATTAGAAATCCATCAGAAGGTCTGTATCCCGTTAGAATAGATGGGCTCTATGGCTTTATTGATCATCAAAACCGACTCATTATTTCCAATCGATATGAGGATGTAAGAAACTTCGTCGATGGACTCGCAGCGTTCAAACTCATAGGCAAATGGGGCTTTATCGACCGAAAGGAAAAGATTATTATACAACCCTTATATTCTCAGGTTGCTGATTTTGTAAATGGTGTCGCTATTGTAGTCAAAGACGGAAGTCATTACTTGATGGATAAAAAGGGTAAAAGGCTCCACACAACAGGTTTTGATACCCTTTCCAAAATATCTCCGGATTTATACATGACGAAGGTCGATGGACAAATCGGTCTCATGAATAGTAAAGGCAGGCTGCTGGTCAATGCTCGTTATCAAGGGTTAGAATATTTAGATAACGGTTACATTATTACCCAGAAAAATGAGAAGTATGGTCTCATTACGGAGGGTGGTGTAGATATAATCCCTGCCATTTATGATCAACTAAATTATGACCCTGCCAGAAATGAGTACCTGGGAATGAAAAAATCCATTGTGCAAAAGGTTGCCCTTCGATAAATTCATTACTTTTATTTTCTATTCAAAAGTAAGATATGAGTGAGTGGATGCTTGTATTTGGTTTGGTATTTATAGGGTTCATTTTGGTGCTTCTGGAAATACTATTCGTCCCCGGTACAACCGTGGTGGGCATACTAGGATTTATAGCCACCTTAGGAGGTATTTATCTAAGTTTTGAATATTTCGGCACTACTACCGGTTGGTGGTTTACTTTAGGATGTACTTTATTTTTTATTCTGAGTCTGTATTATAGTTTCAAAATGAAGACCTGGGAAAGATTTTCCTTAAAAGATTCTATGAAGGGA
>JBCCOE010000092.1:0-15846 GCA_039025475.1 Bacteroidota bacterium
AACAAACTCTTCCTTACCATTCACAATCATTTGGGGGGTATAAATGGAAGAGTTAGCGAACTTAGCAGCATATTTCCTCTGCCTCTCAGTAAAGGCTTCTTTGCTATACGGATCTTTCCAACCTAAGTAATTCCAATAGCTCACATGAAAGGAAAGTCCAAAAACTTTACGATCATTCTTATCCTTAATTAGCTGACTCAGGTTCTTGTCTGCACTAGGGCACGAGGAACAGCCCTGTGAGGTGAAAAGCTCGACTACTGCAACGCCATGATCTGCTACCTTTGGATTATCGGTCAAGCTATTAAAACTAGTAAGTACGATGATCAGAAGAGAACCCAATAGAGCCGCCAGTCTCAAACTTTTCTTTGTGAATACAGACATAACCAGAAATACGCAGACTGTGGTAACAGGTTATGTCAATTTGAAGACCAAACCATCACTTACTAAAAGCTTCTTTCAATCGGTTATCCTGTTTCAGGATATTATAGTTCTCCCAGAAATTCGGATCTTCCTCACCGATATATTGGGCAAAAGCCCGTTTAGTTCGGAATTTTTCATCGTTGGTAAATGCCTGTAGATTACCTCTCTTTAAATCCGTGGTAATGATATGTAAGCCTACCTCCAGATAGTCCGTAGTGGCGAGACTTTTAATATAATAATCAAAGCCTAACCTGATCCTCAATTGGTTGATCGTGCCTTTATCATTCGCAACGTCATAATGGATTACGGCCTGTAACGACTTGGCGGTAACTACAAAGTTTGATTTTTTACCGTTACTCACGTTTTTATTCAAAGCCTCGACTCCCACAGCGTTGAACTCATAATCTGCCCTCAACAGTACTTTGCTATCCATATCAATGTAAAGCTTCCCGAATGCCAGTGCTCTTTTTGAGGGCTTTTTGGCTTTAAAATCAACCACATAGATGTCTTTACCGACGTAAGTGGTTATATCTGTCAGTTCATATTCATAAAGTTTTAACTTTTTCTCATTTATGAAATTTGACCTTCTTTTAACAAGGTCATATGTATTGATGGTATGTGGCCCGGAGGTGATAGTGGGTGGACGTCTGGTTGAGTCTTCGATGATTTTATTTTGACGCCTCCGACCCTTGATGATCTTGACTTGATCGGACTTGGCATTTTCATTATCATAACCCGTTTTGTACGCTCCGATTACTCCTTCCAGATAACTGTAATATTCATCGTTGATTTTTACCGTTTCGCGATAAAACCCAGTAAGTCTGGTATCCTCAGTCCCATAGTTTGTTGGAATCTTTCTGACCACCTCCCGGATAAGATCCTCCGGATCAACAGGAGTGATCAAGACCTCGTCAAGTACTTTGGTTTCAGGTTTTAAATTGATCACGAAATCACTCTGTCCTTGGATATTATCGATCAAAAAGGATCTTGACTCAAAACCTATCGCGCTTACTTGCATAGAGTCTGTGCGTCGGGTGTTGGCTATTTTAAATATGAACTGGCCATCCTCATTGGCTACTGTACCTAGTCCTGAACCCTTAACAGTGATGTGACTATAGGCAATAGGACCATCGCTTTCTATATCTCGTACATGGCCTTCAATCGAAATAAAGTTTTGGCCGTAGAGCGAGGCATGATCGAAAAAGAGGGTAAGGATGAAAAGAATACGCATGATAAAACCGGATATTGTCATGTAGATACAGATGTAAAAAGTAGGAAAAGGGTTGCGTTTTATTCAAAAAAATAAATCCTTACTATTTCTAATGGACAAATAAACCCTTATTCTTTGTATAATCGCGTCTTAAATAACTCTCCGTCGATAGTCCCTTTTAAAATATACATACCGGGAGTAAGTGTTGAAACGTCGATATCCAGACCATCAGTCTTTTGTTCCACCAGTAGTGTTCGTCCGTAAAGGTCGTATATCGCTAAACCAATTACATTACTTTGTATTTTTAAATAATCGCCGACAGGTGACGGGATAACCGGCTGCTTAATCTTGTGCTCTATTGATGTAACCTGACATTCGAGGTTTAATACCCTTTTCCATATTTCGTTTAAAAAATTTAATGGAGCCAGATCATTATCATCCCTTTGGCCTTGTCTTATCAACACTAATCCGGTAGACTTCGAAATACTGATAAACTGCCCTTGAGATCCCGCCGCAGTAATTAGGTCAGATGGGGCATCAGGAGCTACAGCCCCTGGAATTTGAGCGAGACCACCCGGAGGGATGTAGGAGGATTGACCGTTTAACCACCAGAGGTATCCATAGCTGGGATTAAGATTTTGCGAAGGGTTGATCATTGCATCGTAATAATCCTGATCACTCAGAACAGCATTTTCATCCCATGTTCCTCCGGCCTGAATCAATAATCCAAATCTCGCCATATCCCTGGCACGGCTAATAAAAAAGTTGTTAAAACCTGATCTGACCCAAAACCCTTGCATACCTATTGCTGTAGCAATTGATGAGGCTGTTATGTTATTTATTTCATCATCATGGGCATTTTCCAAAACGTTTCTCAAGAGCGAGTATGGTCCATTATGATATACCCAGCGAGTGCCGACATCAGCCCTGTAAGTCAGACACGCCGGTACAGTGCAAGTAAATGTCGTTTCATCTATACCCGAGGTCATAGTAATTTGATTTCGTATGGTAATTTTAACTTCTTCTTCTGGCTCAAGGCTCGTCCATCCGGTGCCTAAGTAGTCACTCGTAGCATCATCTATACTCAATAGATTGTTTTGCTGGGAGATGCCTACGAGAACGGACATTAAACTCTTACCTGCCGAGAACCAAAACCAAAGACTATCTTGAGTATACTCGCCGAAATATTTTTCAAGTACGATTTTCCCGTCTTTAAGCAGGATGAATGATTTTGTACGTTGAACGTCTAGATAATTGTACAAAGACGCAATTTCATGGTCACACCAGTTTAGATCTTCATAAGGTAGAGTAGTCCATGTTGTGTCAGTAGTCGATGGAAAGTATAATTCCTGAGCTGCAAGAATAATGGTGTTCAGGTAAACCACTAAAAAGAGAAATACTTTCAAACTTGATCTTTTAATACACTTAGATGTACGAATCCTGTAATGGTTTAAGTACATTCAAATTGAACCACCTTCAATGATCTGAGGTGGTAAGTTTGATGCTTTTGGCACCTCTTCATTATTTAGAATGGAGAACATATGATTAAGGGCCAGTTGACCAAGTTGTACCCCACTGGTTTCAACATAAGTGATTTCTGGTTGATAGAGTTTTGGAAAGAAACCGTTGCTCATGCATAAAATACCAATGTCTTTCGGAGCTCTGAGCCCCAAGGTTTGCAATGATTTCATAGCTCCAATTAAAATCTCATCGGTCATACAAAAAATAGTATCATAATTATTACTTGACTTTAAATCTTGCAAAACTCTTTCCGCGGCAGCTTCATTGCCTTGGGTATTTCTTATAGTCAGGTTTTGAGATCGGCCGGCATTGGCAAATTCTTCTTCAAATGCCTTAAGCCTCTTCTGCGAGATGGAAAGCTGATGATGGCCGAAAAGAGCTAGCACATTTTGTTTTCCTTTATTGATGATGTACTGGGCGCTAAATCTCGCCAGAGTTTCATCTTCAAAGCAGACCTTATGATCGGTACTGCTTGTTGGGACTCTGTCTACAAACACAACTGGTGTACCCAGTCTATTTAGCTTTTGAAATGGTTCGAGGTCAGATGTATTGGAGGTAATGCTAATAAAGATTCCATCTACCTGGCGCTGTTTGCATATTTTTAAGCACGATAATTCGGCTTCCGGGTCATTATCAGAAACAAAAATCAGTACGGAATACCCTTCTTTTCTACAGCCTTCCTGAATAGAGCTAATGAGTGAATCGTTAAAAAAACCGGTAAGTGTGGGTACGATGATACCGAATTCTTTACTGCTACTTGTTCTCAAGCTAACCGCATAGGCATTAGGTTCATAGTCTAACTCATCAGCCAATTTCAACACCCGAGCTTTTGTATCGGGAGCAATATTGGGATGGTCTTTTAGCGCCCTGGATACCGTGGCTGTACTTAGGTTAAGTCGCTTCGCAAGCTCATGCAAGGTTGTAGCGGTTTTCATCATAAGAAAGGTAGCGAAAAAAATAGTAGCATTTAATTAAACCCTTTAGATATCGCTTATCTCCTATGGTGCCCAGAACCCGGTATGCCATTAGATACTACTTTAATAACTCTAAAACTTCAGATATGGATTTCCCCGTACAGGTCACATATGTTCTCTTTGACTGGATAAACCACCTAAGAATAGAAAAACTCTATATACTGTCACAAAATTTGATCTACACACTCTTCATAGGATAAAGGGTTATTAAAAGTAATTCAAAACAAGAGATGGATCGTATTGGTTAAAACTATCATTAAACTTGTATCATGAGTCTACCTGTAGTAAGATTTAATAAAGAAGATCGACCCGAGTTTTTTAAGGAGTTGAGAGTCCGTGTTAATGCATATTTTAAAGAAAAAGGAATCTCCAAACATGCGAATACGAGCATGAAGGTTAAGACCGCCTTTATGTTGGTACTTTATTTTTTGCCCTTAATACTTATGCTTTCTGGCTTGGTTAGTAGTTTTTGGCTTGTGCTTGTTATGTGGACTTTGATGGGATTTGGTATGTCCGGAATAGGCCTTTCTATCATGCATGACGCAAACCATGGTTCTTATTCCAAAAATAAGAAAGTCAATAACGTACTTGGTTTTCTGGTTAATTTCTTAGGTGCATATCATGTCAATTGGAAGATACAACATAACGTACTGCACCATTCTTACACAAATGTCGATGGGTATGATGAAGATATCAGTAATCCGGTACTACGGTTTTCTCCGAAGCAGAATAGAAGATGGATCTTCAGATTTCAAGTTTTTTATGCTTGGTTTTTTTACGGTATTATGACCATGTATTGGTTTGTAAGTAAAGACTTTGAATCCATTGTAAAGTACAATAAAATGAATTTGTTGGCGACGCAAGGCCTGACTTTGCGCAGGGCTTTTGGACAGGTTGTATTTAATAAATTATGGTATTTAGGTCTTACGTTGATCCTTCCTATGATGTTAATAGCCCAACCATGGTGGATTATTCTGCTGGGATTCCTGTGGATGCAGTTTGTGTGCGGTCTCCAATTGGCCTTGATTTTTCAACCTGCCCATGTGATCGAGGACACCGATTTTTACAAAACCGACGAGTATGGTAGTGTTGAAAACAATTGGGCGATCCACCAAATGAAAACAACGGCTAATTTTGCTAATGGAAGCAGGTGGTTTACCTGGTTAGTTGGCGGTCTTAATCATCAAATTGAACACCATTTATTTCCAAATATATGTCACATACACTACAGACATATAGCGCAAATAGTAAAGGAAACCGCTCTAGAATTTGATGTGCCGTATTATCATCATAAAACTTTTCTGGGAGCGGTGAAGAGCCATTTCAGACTTTTAAACCAACTGGGTACCGGAAAGTACGATGTCACGGTAGCGTCTACCTAATCACTCAATTAATATATTATAGACTTTGCCACTAGATCTCACTAACCGACTCGATTTTCGATTAAAAAACCTTACGGAACCTATACTTAATACATTATTGCAGCAGTCATTATCATTGCTAAAAGAGATGTCGACTGCTAGTGTATCTACTATCGCATTATTGTAGTTCAACAGAATAGTATCCGGAGGCGATGCGAGGGGGTCTTCGTATAATAAAGCCACGGTGTATACAGTATCTCCGTCCTGAACTATTCGATCAGCCTCAAAAGGAGTATCTCTAAGATCAATTACTTGAAGCTGACTTAGATCAGTGAATATTTCATTGTCATTCGCATCCGTAAATTGAAATTGAAAATCAAATTCACTGACACATTCATCACACTTATCACAAGCACCAAAAATAAAAGCCAAGCATAGAAGCAGGGGCCTTACGCTCTTCATACTGCTAAAATCTTTTTAATTCATCAAAAATGCAACTACCTAGTAATAAGTAAGATAGACTACTCTACATATTCTTGTCTTTTAACCAGCATAAACCAGTTATTATCTAATTCCAGATAACCATATTCATAACTAAAGAAATACGTGGCACCCGCCTTGGTAGTATATGTATTGGTATGATAATTAAAATCAAATCCCTTTTCGGCTAGTTTATCCCGATGAAGCTTGGTTTTACCTGATGGGTTAAGTTTGAGCAGAATCCGTCTGTTTTTCCTTAGAATATTATTCACATTTCTTATGTAGTTATTAGCGTCGCTATTAAGTTTATTATTGTGTGAATTACGACATTGATCCGAGCAGAACTTTTTGTCGAACCTACCGAATATTTGAGTTCCACATTCCAGACATGATTTAGTTTCCATAACCACTTATTTCAGCTCAGTGCGCCATGATATACCTGCGTCTATGAACCAATCCGAGAGTCCATCATTACTTCCGTATCCAAAAGAACAGTCTAATATCAGATTATCATGGACAAGATAACCCAGGCCCGTGTCCCAGCGATTTACAAGATCACCATTTGAAATAGTTCCGTAATTCTCAATAAAACTGCCTAATCGATCACTGAGAGGAAACGAGATATTAATTACATAATTACCGGCAGTACTACTATCATCGCCATTCCAACTTAGCGACCAGTTTGTCGTCAAGGCAAAAGTCTTTGATAGTTGTTGACTATGAAGAAGCGTCACAGTGGGTGCTATATCCTCTGATTTAAAGTCTTCATCAACCCAGTTAAGATTGATATCCGTTTGAAACCCAAACGATGGATCACTGCCTTTGCCGCTAAAGATGTTGTACCTGACACCGATACTCCATGCGCTTAGCCCACCAGCTTCGAGATTTGTGTTATCGTCTAGTCTCAACTCTGATGAACTAAAACCAAGAGTAGATCTTATTTCAAAGTCCTCCAAAAGCCCATAACGAAATAGTGTAAAAAAATCCGTGCTATTTCCTTCCTGGTTAATATCCGAATTATCAAAGTCAGAGTAAGTTACTCCTGATTGTATTTGAAAAACATGCATTCCTGTTGTATTCGGAATGAAGGCCTGACCTGGCCTGGAAGTCTGAATAGTCTCGCTGTACTGAGCTAAACTGACTCCAGATAACATGAACAAAAGAGTGATGACTAGAATGAGTCTTTTCATAATATTAAATTATTCTTCTTGATTTTCTCGAACCTGGTAAATGATCCTTCAACCAATCCATTATATCCTAAATATAATTCGATTTTTTTAATATTATATCAGGGATCGTTGTGATCATTATTTATGATTTCCGGGTCTCAGATGGTAAGAGGATTTTCGTGATAAATAAAAAAGACAAATAAGCAGGAAGAAATATATAATTACATAAACCATTGACAATCATTATTTTATTCGACAACAAACGGTTACAAATGTAATTTAAGTGAATACAAATATTTATTAACCGAATACGTCTTTTACGTCCCCTTTACTTTGCCTCAGTCAAAATCGAATAACTCGATCAGACAGTTTCTTAACCTTATTTATTAAAACTTTTAAAATTTAAAATCATGAGAAATCTTAGAAACAGCGTACAACTTATTGGAAGACTTGGCAAGGATCCTGAGGCAAAAACTTTATCAAGCGGAAAGGCGATGACCATATTTTCGATAGCGACCGCAGATGTTTACAAAAACGCGGAAGGAGAAAAAATCGAAGATACTCAATGGCACAATGTAGTTACTTGGGGCCGGAAGGCCGAAATAGCAGCTGAATATTTAAAGAAAGGTCAGGAAGTAGCCATTGAGGGTAAGTTAGTTCACAGAAACTATGAGACGAGTTCGGGTGAAAAAAGATACGTCACGGAGATCAATGTCAACGAGTTGGTTATGATGAGTGGCAAGAAATAAAAAATCGGCCCCCCTGTTTGTGCAATGGGGGGTCTAAAATTTCAATTTGCCAAAAGACAAATATCAAATAAGATCCAATGAATCAAATTTCTACAACCAACTATGATCTTGAAGAACAAACTTTTCAGTTCGCAAAACAGATCAGGCTCGCAATTAAAAAGCTGCCAAAAAGCCAAGCTAATTTTGAAGATGGGAAGCAAGTCATTAGGTCTTCAGGATCAGTTGGGGCAAACTACATTGAAGCCAATGAATCTCTAAGCAAGAAGGACTTTTTAATGAGAGTAAAAATATCGAGGAAAGAAGCTAAGGAAAGTGCTTATTTTCTTCGACTAATAATGGAAACCAATACCTCGTTAAACAATTTACTTAATGCTGATATTGCCAAATTACAAGGTGAAGCTTTGGAGTTAAAAAAGATTTTTTCTGCAATAATTAACAAATCCATTTGACAGGATCTGCGATATAAAAAGTAGAAAAACTATGTGCGGGCTATCTGCTATAATGCTCCGTCAGACAGGGTCAAGAAGTAATCCACTTTTTTCATTAGATCCATAGGCAATTACATTACTCGATCCGTAAGCGAAGCTAGCTTCGTTTTAAAATTGAGTTAAATTCCTCACCTTCAAAACCATTGGATATTGGTAATTATTTGAATTTTGAGATTTGAAAATTGTGTATTTTCCTAAGGGTTTTCGACATGAGCATTAGATGGTTCGGCTATGGATATATTCATTGGAATTCCATGTCGAGCCGTTCGGTATTTAGGATCCTTTGACCTCAAAAGGCGAAACTCACTAGTTGTTATTCCCACCCGCTCTGCATAAATCTCAAAGTAAGCGGCCTTGGCTTCGTCTAATACTTCAATAAAAGCTGCATGTGAAGTTCCCCGACTTGTTTTAATGGATACGACAGCTTTATGAGTATTTTCGCTTAACTCTTTGGAGCGGTTGGGGTTTAAAATGAATTCTTTGATTTCCTTTCTTAAACTTCGAGATGACAATCTCTTCTTCCCTTCAACTAATATTTCATCTTTTGAATTCAACAAGATTTTGAAGAGATTTCTTTCCTTGATAGGAGTATCCTGCGGTGTATTTGCTTCCGGGGGAAGCATAAGATCAATACCCTTATCATCGACTATTGTTGTAGTCAACATAAAAAAGATCAGTAGCAAGAAAGCTATATCTGCCATCGAACTACCCTTTGCTATTTGCGGGCTGCGTTTCTTAGTTACCATTTTTTATGATAATAATGAGAACATTCTTGTTTAGTCACGCAAACTCCACTGAATATTTATCGTTTAGCTAGCTAGTGTTTGCAGCTTTCCCATTTATCGAATTTGTATACTTTTGCACCCGATGATTTTTTTAAACCCTGGTTTCTTATATGCACTATGTGTGCTGGCCATTCCAATCATCATTCACCTCTTTAATTTTAGAAGGACCAAGAAAATCTACTTCAGTAATACCCGGTTTCTAAGGAAAGTGAAGGAAGCCAGTAGTTCTAAAAGGAGGCTCAAACATTACCTCATACTTTTCTCAAGACTGTTGTTTCTATTCTTTCTTGTCATGGCTTTCTGCCAACCTTTTTTGCCCGCAGCTAATAATCCGGTCATGTCCAATAAGAGTATCATTTACATAGATAACTCGTTAAGTATGAGCAATGAGGTAGATCGAGATCTCACAGGCCTCGATGCAGCTGCACTCTACGTTCAGGGTCTTCTGGACCTTTATCCAGAAGCTGCACAATACAAGTTAATTACGAATGATTATTCTTCATTTTCCAGTTCTTTTAAGAGTAAAACGGAGATCTCTGATTTCCTGACCGAAATTAATTACAGTGGCTCTTCTCGAACGATCAAAGAAGTGAAAGAGCGGATAGAACTTGAGTCAGACGGGGTTAGCGATATCTTTTGGATCAGCGATTTTCAAAAGACCATTCTACCAAAGGAAGCCATTACATTTGATTCATCACAGACCGTGAACTTAATACCCCTATCTTTTAGCAGTTTAGAAAATGTGAGTATTGACTCTGTTTATCTTAATACCCCAATTTTGATAGGAGATATCCGTCCGCAAATCACGGCTGTATTGTCGAACTCGGGCCTCACAGAGGTAAATGATTTACTGGTCAAGGTAGTTTTGAATGAGGTGGAGGTTGCCACAGGCACCATATCCATTCAACCCAAGGACCGGGCAGAATTAACCTTTGACCTATCATTGGAGCTCGAAGCCACGAATAAGGGTAGGATCACCTTAGAAGAATTTCCCGTCACTTTCGATAATGATTTTTATTTTACTCTGAACACCAGTGGTAAAGTTAATGTATTGGAAATTAAAGGTCAGCCGGAGGTAACCCCTGTCCAGGTAGTATACGGCAATGACAATATCTTCCAATTCGAATCTTTCGAGGCTGATAATCTTGATTATAGTCTAATAAAAGCTTCTGACCTCATTGTACTTCATGGTTTACCGCTCATTGAGCCTTCGTTAGTCGCGGCGTTGAATGACTATTTGGACGAAGGTGGCAGCCTCTTCCTAATACCACATTACAGACCGGATATTTTATCCTACAAGCAAATAAGAGGCTTAAACTCGCTTAATTTGACAGATACAAGCTCACATGTGGCTCTTGCTACACCCAATTTCGACAATCCTTTTTTTGAAAACGTATTCGAGGAAAAAACTCCGGCTATGGCAATGCCTAAGGTGACTATCTCATTGACGTGGGCCGGTGACCGGTTTGCCCTCTTACAAACTCAGGCGGGCTTGCCTTATCTATCAGAGTTCAAGAATAGAGGATCTACCTACGTGCTTGGTGCTCCTCTTAACGGCTTCTTTGGATCATTTCAGGATCATGCCCTTTTCGTTCCGGTAATGTATCGAATGGCTATGTTCGGAGCTAAGAATGAATCTAATTTATATGAATTTATAGATGCGGAAACTATAGTATTTTCCACCTCTCTGGTTCAGTCAGATGCAATCGTCAAATTGAAAGGATACGAAGAGATCATTCCTTCCTATCGCTTTGGAAGTAAGGAATTAATAATGCAACTACCTAAATACTTACTAAATGCTGGATTCTATGACTTGGAAGTCAACAATGAAGTAAAGGGTGCGCTGGCCTTTAATTATACGCCCTATGAATCCGATATGGAACAAGAGTTGGATAATCTGCCAAATTATTTCCAAGGCAAGATTGATGTATTCAGTAGCACCAATAGTGAAAAATTTAAGGCAGAAGTGGAAAACAAGTATAAAGGACTGGCGCTTTGGAAATATGCAGTTTGTTTAGCTTTGTTCTTCTTATTCTGTGAGGTTTTGTTAATCCGCTTTTTGACTTAATTTGATAATTATAACCGCCTATGTCGTTTTTACTTAAATCAGCTACTATTTATGATAAAGGATCGAAGTTTCATAAAAAGAAGTTGAATGTATTAATAGATAAGGGGCGCATAGCGTACGTTGGCAAGGAAACTCCTGAAGCCAAAAATACTGTAGAAGTGAAGGGAGGTATTCTATCCGTTGGTTGGTTTGATATGAACGTCTTATACGGAGATCCAGGCCTGGAACATAAAGAAGATCTTGTCACTGGCCTTGAGGTAGCAGCTGCGGGCGGATTTACTGGTGTTGGACTTTTACCCAATACTAAACCCCCCACACAAAACAAAAACGGAGTCTCTTACCTAAGATCAAAAAATAAGACTAGCCTGACTCAGATTTATCCCTACGGGGCAGTTACAGTAGATACTAATGGCGAAGACCTCACCGAAATGATAGATCTGCATGTTTCCGGTGCGGCCGCATTTACAGATGGTATTAAACCCATATGGCATACAGATATTTTACTCAAGACACTTCAATACCTACAAAAGTTTGATGGCCTTTTGATGAGTCGTCCTGAGGATATTCATCTGAGTAGATTCGGAGTTATGAATGAAGGTCCTGAAAGTACAATCTTGGGTATGAAGGGCATTCCTAACCTCGCAGAGGATATTATAGTTCAAAGAGATTTAGAGTTGTTGAATTATGCCGGCGGCAAAATTCACTTTACGAACATTTCTTCAGCGCAGAGCGTGGATTTGGTGAGAAAAGCCAGAAGAAAGGGACTACAAGTTTCGTGTGATGTAGCATCGTTTCAAACAGCATTTCAAGATAAACACTTAGATAGTTTCAATACTAGCCTAAAGGTCAATCCACCTTTTAGATCATCAAAGGATAACCAAGCAGTTATCAAAGGGCTTATTGATGGAACTATTCAGGCGATAACATCATGTCATCGACCTGAAGATGAAGAAGGGAAGAAGTTGGAATTTGACTTGGCTGAATTTGGTATTATTAGCCTGCAAACCGTAGCGCATGACTTGTGCAAATTATCAGAAAAGGTGGACTGGGAAATATTGATAGAAGCGGTGACTTCAGGACCCAGGTCTCTATTGAACCTTGAGAGGCCAAGAATAGAGGAAGGGGAACTAGCGGATCTGACCCTTTTGGATCCGGGTAAAAAGTGGACATTGAACAGGGAGACCAACAAATCAAAATCCGAAAACTCTCCTTATTGGGGCATGGAATTATCAGGACAGGTTATCGCTACATTTGGTAATGGTAAACATTACATTCTAAAATAATAATCATGCAATATATCAAACCTCTATTTAGGGTCGCATTTAAGTACGCGATAACTGCATCGGTGCTTGCTATTGCATTAATTCTTATACTTTTTTATTCCGGCAAACATCCCTTACTTATACCAATCGCCTATGATTTTCGTATTCTACTTTTTGGTGTTTTTATATACTTCAGTATCCGAGAATTTAAGGCCTATCATAACTCCGGAGAGCTGCATTTTTGGCAAGGCCTTTTAATTGGTATTTTCTTTTATCTTCTGGTTGGTGCAGTCGTGGGTTGTGTCATTGGACTGTTCGCGAATGTTGAACCTGATTTTTTGAGTGAATATATACAATCAAATGTACAGGGTTTAGAAATGAATAAGGCTGAATTAACCGCTGAGGGGCCGGTAACTTTGAGCGAAGCCGAATTTGATCATCAATTGGAACTGACCAAGGCTACCGGTCCGGTTACACTAGCTGTAGATTACTTTATTAAAAGTTGCGTTCTAGGGTTTTTTATTTCGATACTATTGGGGGTTATTTTAAGGAAAACCGAATCCAGGAAGTAGATACTTGTTATATTAACCGCTTAACGTAATTTATAACCATGTGCAAGGTGGTTTTTTTGAGATTCCAAAATGGAATTCTATTTTGCGAATGATTTAAATGAACTATTAACCTAAAACTTATATAATGGAAGATTTACAAGAACCGGCATCAGTAAAAAATGTATCGATTAAATGGGGCCTTATCAGCGGTATTGTCTCTATTCTTTTCTTCATACTAATTACCGTAACAGAAACTGATACTTCTCCAGGAGTCACATGGTTAGGGTTAATACCCTTTATAATTATAGTGGTACTAGCGCATAAGGAATTTAAATCAAGTGGAGATGGCTATATGTCTTATGGCCAGGGCTTAGGTATAGGAACCTTACTATCATTGGTTTCCGGAATTATCAGTGGAATATTTCGATACATATGGGTCAAATTTCTTGATGAGGGTTATAATGACAGGATTCTGGAGGCACAAATGAAGGCAATGGAAGAACAAGGCCTTAGCGATGACCAAATCGAACAAACTATGGAACTTACGTCAAGCTTTACTAACCCTGAAATAACGCTAATTTTTGGTTTGTTTATGGGGGTACTGTTTGGTTTTCTTCTGTGCCTAATTATCTCGGCATTCACCAAAAACAGTGATCCTTCAGCTGAAGTTTAAAGAATTTAATGACCGATATTTCTATTGTTATTCCTCTTTTCAATGAGGAGGAATCGCTACCGGAATTAACCGAATGGATAAGCCGTGTGATGCAATCACACGGCTTTACTTATGAGATCATTTTGGTAAATGACGGCAGTACAGATAATTCATGGGAAGTTATTCAAGAAATATCCAGTAAAATTCCCAAAGTAAAAGCTATTTCTTTCAATAGAAACTACGGAAAATCTGCAGCGCTCAACACAGGCTTCAAAAAAGCAACAGGTAAGGTAGTAATAACCATGGATGCTGACTTACAAGATAGTCCGGAGGAAATACCTGAGTTGTACGCTATGATCAAAGAGCAGGGATATCATATGGTATCCGGATGGAAAAAGAAACGTCATGATCCTATTTCCAAAACCTTGCCTTCGAAGTTTTTTAATTTTATAACAAGTAAGATTTCACGCATTAAGCTTCATGACTTCAACTGTGGTCTTAAAGCTTATCAAAATCGTGTTGTTAAGAATATTGAAGTTCACGGTGAGATGCATCGTTATATTCCGGTCATTGCTAAATGGAATGGCTACGATGCAATAGGTGAGAAGGTAGTGGAACATCACGCAAGGAAGTATGGCACGACTAAGTTTGGTTTAGAACGCTTCATAAATGGTTTTTTGGATCTCCTTAGTATAACTTTTGTTTCTAGGTTTAAGAAAAAACCGATGCACTTTTTTGGCACTTTAGGAACACTTTCATTTTTAACCGGGTTTTTAATTACAGTTTGGGTCATTAGCGAGAAGATTTACAAGATTCGACACAAATTGCCAGTCCGCGATGTAGTGGATCAACCACTATTTTTCTTGGCCCTTGTTGCGCTCATCGTAGGTGTACAGTTGTTTCTTACAGGATTTATTGCCGAAATGATGGCTATGCGATCACATTCTAACGATGAGTACTTAATAGAAGACAGCATTGGTATAGAATAATGCATTTCTTTTCTATTATCATTCCAGTTTACAATCGTCCGCATGAAATTAATGAGCTACTTGAGAGCTTAACTCATCAAACTTATAGTCACTTTGAGGTAATTATTGTTGAAGATGGATCGACTAGTAGGTGTGACCATTTAGTGTCGAAGTATGACAGTAGGCTTAAAATTAAATACTTTTTCAAACCAAATACCGGTCAAGGTTTCAGTAGAAATTTTGGTTTTGATAAGAGCGCAGGTGAGTATCTTATCGTTTTTGATTCCGATTGCCTAATTCCTAAACACTATCTTACAACAGTCAACAATTTTCTAGTGAAAGAACCGCTAGATGCATTCGGGGGTCCTGATAAGTCTTTAGATAGTTTCACACCTATTCAGCGAGCCATAAGTTATAGTATGACTTCCTTTTTTACTACTGGTGGAATTAGAGGTGGAGATAAAAGGTTAGGTGCTTTCCATCCCAGAAGTTTTAATATGGGTATAAGCAAATCTGTTTATAAAGAAACTGGTGGCTACATAATAACCAGAAAGGGAGAGGATATTGAGTTTAGTATTAGAATTATTGAAAAGGGCTTTAAGACGGGCTTAATAAGGGAAGCCTATGTTTATCATAAAAGAAGAACCACCTTAGGCCAGTTCTACAAACAGCTTAAGTTTTTTGGGAGGGCACGTATTAATGTAAGTCGGTTTTATCCAAAAGAGATAAAATTGGTACACCTTTTCCCGGTATTATTCATGTTCGGCCTGATTGCCACTATTATCTTCGCGATTTGGGGAATTAAAATTCTTTTCTTCATTGGTATCGGTGCCTATTTCCTTTATGGATTTATCATATTTATCGATAGCTGGGTTATGAGTAAAAACTTTAAAGTTGCCATCATTAGTATTATTACGGCTTTCATACAGCTCATAGCTTATGGACATGGCTTCCTAGTAGAAGGGCTAAAAAAGTTATCTAGAGACTAGCTGACGCCTTTTTGCATAAGAATATTACTTCATCTTTAGCCAAGGAATATCTCTTTATTTCCTCTGAAGAGAAGCTCTCAATAAAATTATCTTCATTCACTTCAAAACCTGCCTTACGTATTCTGTCAGGGTAATCTTTACCATAAAGTCTAACGTGGTCGTCTTGACCATAGGCCTTTTCACGTTCCAGTGGATCTAC
>JBCCOE010000093.1:0-15803 GCA_039025475.1 Bacteroidota bacterium
CTGGATACACTTATCCAAGTTAGGACCTTCAACAGCCTGGCAGCCGCTGTTGCGGACGAATCCACTTTTCTTAGCGAGGCAATTGTATTTAACAACCTACCGGATGGATTTGACACATCAGCTTCGGATAAAAGTGGTTGGAATACAACTTCGCTAGATGGTGACTTTGGTTACAGTCAGGAGTTCGCTTCCTACACCGGTGGAATTGACGGCACAATTATTGGCGCAACAAACTGGGTTTTTGAAGAACCTCCGGTGATTGCAGGACTCGAAGATATTATAGACATTGGTATATACCCTAACCCAGCCAATCATTACATTACTTTTAACCTGGGTGAACGAACGGACCAGATTCGAACTGTTGAAATAGTTGATTTTTCAGGTAGGGTTTTAAAACTAATAGAGCCATCAAAAGCAGAGATAGTTGGTTCTGAATTGAGAATCAACGTGAGTAATTTATCGGACGGACTTTACTTTACACGCATTCAAATGAACAACAACGAAGTTCTGGGAAACAAATTTGTTGTGCTGAAATAAAGATAGCTTAACCCAGGCACATTATCTCCTCCCAAATGTTGTAGGAATTAATGAAGATGTCTGAAAAAGGCTGACAGCGATGTACTGTCAGCCTTTTTTATTCAGGTTGAAAATTACAATTGCTTAAAATCTAACAATATCTTTTCGCGAAAAACGCACGGATTACAAAGGTTTTGATGGAACAAAATAGCACCAAGGTCAAAAGATCATAATATTTTTAGCTAATCCCCCTGGTTAAAGTTTCGGCTCCCATCCACTTTCGTAATCCCGCTTCCAATAACTCATTGCTTTTTCATTATTCAGGACTTTTCCCGTTTTTGGGTCAATCTCGAGACTAACTTCTAGATCCTGGGCAATATTACCAAGATGACAAAGGTGCGTCGAGATACTTGCATCATCTATTGGAGCATGGAGTGTTTCCCCTTCTTTGATTGCAGCAAAGAAATTCTTGATATGATTGACAGTTAGAATATCAAAGCCTATTGTATCTGCGGTTGCGGTTGCTGCATCCATTGGACTTTCTTCTTTGATAAAATTGATCTCATTGCCTTTCAAATCATATAACCAGTAGCCTTTCCGGGTAAGCATAATTGAACCTTTGGTTCCGTAAATCATTGCGCCTCGCCCCTTATTGTAAAGCTGGTGCCCATTACAACTTCTACCTTCCCAATTAATGGTCTTACCTCCGTCAAACTCGTAGCTGGCTAATTGCGTATCGTAGTATTGCCAATCATCCTCTTGAAAATGCAGACGCCCTCCCGTAGAAGTGACTCTCTTTGGAAGATTAACCCCTAATGCCCATCTGCATATATCTATTTCATGTGTCCCATTATTGTGAATTTCACCAGTTCCCCACGTCCTAAACCAATGCCAATTGTATGGATGCACGTTATCACGATAATCTTCTCTGGGAGCCGGTCCTTGCCACAAATCCCAATCTAACGTATCAGGCACCGCAACCTTTTTACCAATACCAATGGAACCCCTTGTATTCGAGTACCATGCCTTGGCCGCATAAGCATTTCCAATATTTCCATTTTGGATGTCACTTATTGCTTGCTTTGAACTGATAGAAGAGCGTTGTTGATTCCCCATCTGACAGACCTTTCCGGTTTTCCTGTAAACCTGTACTAGTAAGTCATTCTCATGTAAGTTATGACTACACGGCTTTTCTATGTAGACGTGTTTACCGGCCTGCATCGCCAGAATAGCCATTGGAGCATGCCAATGCTCGGGTGTAACAATGATTACTGCATCGACACTTTTCTTTTCAAGAATCTTTCTAAAATCTGTTTCTGGCTTTACCTTATAACCCAACCATTCCTTCGCAGTAACAATAAACGTATCCAGACGAACTTGATCCACATCGCAAGCATATACAATTTTCATCTCCGCCATGTTAGCAGCAGATTTTAGAAAAGCCTTAGATCTACCACCAGTGCCAATCACGGCCACATTTACAGTTTCATTCGCAGGATTCGCAAATACGCTTCGGGACGACATAATAAAGGGGACTCCTATCGCAGCAGCGGTTGTATTTTTTATAAAATTTCTTCTGTCAGTTTTCATTTAATGGAATGGTTAAGTGAATATAAGTTCGGGATAATCATCCCAATAGCTGATCTTGTCTTCATGAAGTGCATCAAGTGCAATCTGAATACATTTGGACGTATTTGCTCCGGTTTCAATATCTGAATAAACTTTTTTGCCCTGTAATACTGAATCCCTGAATTGTTTCAGGGCATCAATAGTCGGATTATTTCCAGGTGCTTCGATGGGCACTCCTTCACCCTTTTCCCAAGCTTCTCTCGTGGCGCCGGAAACACCATCAACCATACCCAACTCGCTATTATTTTTTGGCTTTTCAATAAAGATCTCAGCCATCGTCATCTTTAGTACAATGGTGGCCTTGGATCCCAAAATCCTTATTTCATAACCATTTTGACTATTGGTTGTAGTGCAAGTAAATGTCGCGTCCAAGCCTGAGGGATACTCCATAAGCAGATGAACATTATCAAAAGTCTCTCTGCCATCCTTGTAGTGGTCTATCCCTCCGAAACCACTCATCCTGGATGGACGACTTTCAGTGACCCAATTGATATAATCTATTTGATGTGACATCAGCTCGGCTATAAGCCCTCCGGAATATTCTCTATACATTCTCCAATTAATCATCCTTTCAAATTTCGAGTCTGGTACCGGCTTTCTCCAATCAGTTCGACGATTCCATTGGCAATGGTAAGCGGTAACTTCTCCGATATATCCACTTCGTATAATATCTCTAACTTTCTTATAAAGTGGACTGCTGTGATACTGATGACCGGTTTGAAACACCAGGTCTTTTTTTTGATTTGATTTATTAATGACCGGTTGAAGGTTAGAAATCCCCTTGACCATCGTTTTTTCGCAGTAAACATGCATATTAGCATCAAGTGCATCAATCGCAATTTCATGATGATTAAAGAAAGGAGTGGAGATGATAACAGCATCGACCTGCTTATCATCAAGTAACTTCCTGTAATCATTGTAAGTCTTGGCCCCCGGATCTATCACCTTTGCTTCTTCCAGTCTGAATGGAAGTATATCGGCAAGTGCCACAACTTCAATTCCTTCTATCTCCTTAATGAACCGTTGTAAGCCCTTTCCTCGGTTTCCAGTACCTATTATCCCCACCCTTAGGGAGTCCCTTTGGGACCAACTGGTGCTTGTATTCCCACAGGTATACAGTATACCTCCTGTACCAAGCAGGCCGCTAATTACAAATTGTCTTCTGTTCATTTAATCATTCAGTTCTCTGATTTTTATGCTTCTGAAACTCACTTCATCATGGTGATCGTGCAACATAATATTACCCTCGTCCCATTGACCGAAATTTTTATGTCCGGAATACTTGCTGTAGAGCACTAATGCCTTAAACATTTGTGAATACCGATCATACTCAACCATTTTTACGTTGTTCAGCCAATGCTCCACTCTCCCATTCTTCGATACAATTCTTGCTCTATTCCACTTTCCGACCCCTTTAAAAGGATCTTTTTTTACTCCTAATGACAAAGGTTCCGCTGCCACAAGGTCATACAGTGCTGCCAATCTTCGATTACCATTGATACCCTTACCTGCATCCGGGTGTTTCTCGTTATCCAAAATCTGATATTCACAGGCACTCACCGTAAGCTCTTCATTCACAAAATAACGGATACCGCTATTTGCACCTTTGGTAATATTAAAATCGAGCTCTAGTTCAAAATTACCAAACTTGTCTGTCGTCACAATGTGCTCCCCTTTTGAGCTTGCTTTATCCGCGAGCACAGTGAGTACGCCTTCATGAATTTTCCACCCAAGAGCAGGAAAATCTTCTGAATTGACTCCTCTCCACCCCTCAGTGCTCACCCCATCCCATAATAGACTAAACCCATTTCTCTTCTCCCATTCTGTCAGCTCATTTTTTAAATAACTTATCTCCGAAACATTTGGATCCAATTTTAAATGCTGTTCTACCCCTTCCGTGAGTATCTTAAGATTTCTCCATTTGACGGTGTATCCTTCTTTTTTATATCGATCTCCGATGCTATGTACTTGAAGACCGATAAATCCCTTACTTGACCTGTCATCCACCAAGCGACTGCACTGTGTTCCGTTAACGTACGTATTTAGCAGATTTCCATACGCCTCGATCCTAAACTTGTTCCACCTACCCATCTGAAAGGCGTCCCTTGCTTCTTCATTTCTGCTCAGTGGATAAAGCCATCCCCTTCTTCCTTGATCATAGATTCCCCCGGTCCACTTCCTCTTCTTAGGGTCGATTTCACATTGATACCCAAATACTCCACTGGCATCTGCTTCCGCTGAACGGAATTGTACGCCAGCATTAAGCTCGTTTGAAAGGTATACCTCGAATTCCAGTATAAAATCACCATATTCTTTTTCTGTACATAGATAAGTACTTGGGGTATTTATTAGGGCTGTACCAACGATAGCTCCTTCAACCACCTCAAAATCAACGCCTCCACCTTTTAGTATCCATCCGTTCAAATCCTTACCATTGAAAATGGGTTCCCATTCTTGTGCACATGTTGTGAACGAGTAAAATAAAATGCCTGTGAAAATTAAAATCAATCCATTTCTCATGGTATTAATGACTTTTTCCACGACATGAACTCACTTAATAAATACTCTTTAATCTCCGGAAATTCAGAGGAAACATTCATGGTTTCTGTTGGGTCGAGATTAATCTGATAAAGCTCCCACTCGCTTTCTTCCCCTTCTCGGACCAGTTTCCAATTATCAGACCGTACCGCCTGACCATCTTCCCACTCAAAAAATAAGGGATCTCTTCTTTTTTGTGAAAGGTTTTGAAATGCTGGTATAAAGCTCTCCCCTCTCATAGGGATGATCCTTTCTCCGTCTAATTGTTCAGGGTAAGTAGCCCCGCTCAACTCCACTACCGTAGGCATAATATCAATAAAGTGCACCACAGCATTCGTGTTTATTGAATTTTGTATTCTTAGAGGCCAGTGAACAACAAATGGTGTTCGAATGCCTCCTTCATAGCTGTAGTTCTTAAAATATCTGAACGGTGTGTTAGATACATTCGCCCATGAAGACCCTAGAGATACCCATCTATCAAGGGAACCTATCTCAGAAGAGTCGTTGTCATTTTTGAGGTCTACGACGACATCAGAGGCTCCATTATCAGACATGAATAGAATGAGCGTATTTTCAAGTTCACCTTCAATTCGTAATTTTTCGATGAGCCTACCAACGTTTTGATCAATACGATCAATCATAGCAGCGTAAACCTCCATTTTTCTTGCTTCTTCTTTTTGCTCAGCAAGAGAGAGCTCCTGCCAATCTCTTCCCGAGAATTCCGATAGCCTGAAATTTGAATCAATCAGTCCTAGCTTCTTTTGTCTTTCAAACCTTCGTTGCCTTATCATCTCATAACCAGAGTCATAAGCGCCTTTATATTTTTTGATATCCTCCGGCCAGGCCATTAGCGGATCATGCGGCGCGGTATATGAAACGTAAAGAAAAAACGGATCCTCTGTTGAAGAAGCTTCTTCAATGTAATCCACGGCATAATTTGTAAAGTAATCAGAGCTATAAAAATCGTTAGGTGGAGTGTATGGACTGATCACTAGACTGTCAATGCACCAAGTGCGAGTACGTTTTTGTGCGGGTTTGGCCTCATTCTCTCTTTGATCTCCCGGATTAAAATGGTTGCTGGCTCCATCTCTTAAGCCGTAATACCGGTTAAATCCAAGATAATAGGGATTCTGAACTCCATGATGTTTTCCGGACCAAAAGGTCTTATAACCAGCCGTCTGAAGAACCTGTCCGAGTGTAACCGCATTAGTTATGGGGTTTTTAAAATCTACTCCCAAACCACATTCCTGAGCGTATAATCCGGTCAGCAATGCTGCTCGAGAAGGAAAACACTTGGAGGTATTATAGGAATTAAAAAAGCGCATGCCATTTGCCGCCAGCTCGTCGATATGGGGAGTTGATATTTCGCTACCATAGCACCCTAGATCTGACCAACCCATATCATCAACAAGAATCAAGACAACGTTAGGTCTAGGTACCCCTTCTGCGCATGAGTTGATTAATAGAGTAATAAAAAATAAGCGAAGGATATGAGAGATATTAAATTTCACTTCAACAGAATTCTTCAACTGACTTGCGTAGTCTCGCGTTACAATAGATCTGATAAGTTTTTACTTTGATCAAATATGGTATACGAAAAAGATCGAGGTTACCATGATGTTAGAGATACATATTTTTGACCCCAACCTGAAAAAATTGTGGGCTACCAATGCTCAATAGATTCAAGAACCTCTCAGAGCGTGACGGGAATCAGTACTATTGTTAGATATACCAAACGATACCACCCGCAAAAAAGCACTAACTGCAACAGTATTTGCATTTTTTGTGAGTGGAGGATGTCAATTCTAAACCTTTATAAACTTATATTTTTTTACAAGCTCTTTCAATGTCACATATCAAAAGATTGAGAGTTGGAAAACACATACCGGCGTCTTAAATAAACACTATTGAGTGAATCAATCAGTTAAGTTAAAACTAGAAACCTATCTCCTTTTGAAAATTCGTAGGTTGATTCTTATTTATATCATTGGGCTAGAAGATCAAATACATAGTCTCCTGTGAGTCCTGATTTTTTACTTCCAATAGATTCACCGGCAGCTGTAAAAGTCAGCCGAAGCGCTGATGCATCAGCATTAATCAGAGTGGTCATAGTTACCCCGTCCACTATGATTATGTCCAGAGTTGATCCAAAATCCCAGAGCCCTCCTCCGGTGAAAATAGGCTCCCCGTTAGACGTGGTAAATGTTTTATCCGATCCAAATGTTATGCTAAAATTCGAAAATGTAGCTTCTGTAACATCAGTACCCTCAAAAGTGACTGTTTGAACCTGCCAAGTCTTTGCAATCATCTGTAATTGCAGCTCCTCAGCCGATGGGCCATCACCATCACCATCATCGTCATCACCACATCCAATCATTACAAATGCTCCTAGCAATAGAGTTATTGATAGTAAATATTTTAGATTATTCATTTTTATATGTTTGGTTATTTTTTAATCACTTTATGGCCTTAAAAGCCTCTATTCTTGGTTTAATTTAAATTAAGTAGGACCTCTAGTTTCCAATGGTACTATTGAGAGTGATTTCATTCCCAGTTTCAAAAACCTTAATTGCATAAGCGTTGAATGTAGTGAGATTTAGAAGTAAAGATTTCCTTAAGCATTTCTATTCTCAGAGTTAATCAATTTAACGAGTCCTTTCTATTAGAATCACATAATAAAGATGACCTGAATATTTTGTTTAGTAAGTCAACTAATCCACGGTTGCTTTTATCATCCAAAATAGTGTTAAGCATCCTTTTTCCCTTCTCTTTTAACTCCTCACCAGTAAAATGTCTTGCTAAAACGATCCACTGTTCATCCGTCATTTTTTTACTTGTTAGTGCTATGACGATAAAAAATAGACTAACCCTTACATATATTCAGATAACTCAGTTCTTAAGTGCTTAAGCGCTCTACCCATTTGTGTTTCTACTGTCTTAATTGAAATCCCCAATATCGCGGCTATTTCCTTATACTTCAACCCATTGTCCCGACTCATTCTAAATATTTTGCGTCTATCGTTTGGCAATGCTTCAATGGCAATTTCGATACGCTTTTTTAGTTCTTCACCTACAGTGTATTGATGTGGAGTTGCGGTCTTGGCATCAAAATCAACAAGTATATCATCATCACAATGCTCAACTCGACTTTCGCTTCTTAAATAGTCCAAACACTTATTTCGTACGGAAGTATACAAATACGATTGCAATGAACTGGTCATTCTGATTTCAGAGCGTCTTTTCCAAATTTTATAAAAGACCTCACTTACCATATCATCGGCCTGCTGGGTAGATCTCATGTATCTGAAAGCATGACTAATTAGCATACTGTAGAACCTGTTGTATAACTTTTCGAATGTCGGATAGCTATCGTTTTTTTGAACTAATTCGAAAAGATCCTCATTACTGTACTCCTCTGGGGATAACTCTTTGGTTAGCATTTTTTCCACCTTTATAGTTCCGTTTTGGGTTTGTTTTATCACCTTGGTTCTTACGATAGTAGAAAAAAAAAATATTTTTTCACATCAATTTCTTTGAAATATCAGTTTTATTTTTATGGTACCGTTCCCGGGAACGATCCCATAAAAATCAGTGCTCTGGAAACGTTTGCGAAAGCCTTTGATCATTGCTTTTTGGTTTACCTTATTTTAACTTCCAGTGTTAAGGACCATGAAGGGAAAAAGAGTCACTATAAAAGATATAGCAGAACAACTAAATCTGTCAACGTCCACTGTTTCAAGGGCGCTAACCAGTCACTCCGATGTTAAGGCAGAAACAAGGAAACTAGTGACCGAGTTGGCCGAAGAATTAGATTATCACCCAGATCCTCTGGCTGTCAACTTAAAACAACGAAAGACTAAAATCATTGGGCTAATTATACCAAAAATTGTAAATCGCTTTTTTTCAAAGTCCTTAGCAGGTATTCAAGAGGTAGTAAACCGGGAAGGTTACAATATTATAATTTCACAATCCGACGAATCCATACGTACTGAAAAGAAAAATGTTGAAGATATGCTTGCAAACCGTGTCGATGGTTTATTAGTATCTCTCTCCAAGGAAACGATGAGTGCTGACCATTTCTTAAAAGTACTTAATACAGAAACACCCATTGTATTCTTCGATAGAGTGAATGAAGAACTAGAGACTTCACGCGTTATCATTGATGACTACGAAGCCTCGTATAAAGCTGTTGACCATTTGATTAAACAAGGTTGCAAGCGTATAGCTCACGTCGCGGGGCCCCCAAATTTGGTAAACAATAGAAATCGCCTTGAGGGCTATAAAGATGCCATTAGAAATAATGGACTTTTCCTCGATAAGAAACTAATTGTATTTTCATCCTATGAGAATGATGAAGTAAAGATCCACACCAAATATTTTCTTTCTCTCAAACACCCACCTGATGGCATATTCGCAATAAATGATTCTTCTGCGATTCAAATGATACACTATATCAAAAAAGCAGGTTTTAGTGTACCGGGTGATGTAGCGATCGTTGGATTTAATAATGAGGCCAATGGAGAGTTTATAGATCCACCTCTTTCTACCGTCGATAGTCCAGCTTTACAGCTTGGGAAATCCGCGGCAAGATTACTTTTCGATCATATAGATAATGAAGAGCGTCCCGCAACATGTGAAATCATTAAAAGTAAATTGGTGATTCGTGAATCTTCACTTCGTTCAAAATTGACATGAGAAATAAAATAGGTTAATGATTGATACTATTAGCCAGAAGCAAATGGATACTTATGGATGATTAACTATCAAGTTAATAATTGACTACGTTTTTTGAATAAATAATTTTTCAATATAAATTATTTAATATCGATGATTTTAAAAAATCGCCAACACACCCGTAAGGGTGTGCTAATTTCACCGCGTCCTTACGTTTAGAAAATAACAATATGTCTACTTCACTTTTTAATCTGCAAAATAAGGTAGCCGCCATATCAGGAGGAACCGGAATTCTGGGTTCGGCCATGGCTGAAGCCCTCGCCCAAGAAGGTGTGAAGGTTGCTCTGCTCGACAGAGACCCAGATAAGTCTACTGATTTAAAGGAGAAAGCCAGCCATAACGGATGGGTCATAAAATCCTACAAAGCGGACGTCTTAGATGAAAATGCTATGAATACAGTTCAGGAGCTGGTTCTTTCAGACTTCAAAGAGGTAGACATTCTAATTAATGCCGCAGGAGGTAATATGCCCGGAGCCACTATCGGACCAGATGAGGATATTCTTGCTTTGTCCACTGAAGAAACGAAAAAGGTCTTGGAGTTGAATTATTTAGGTACTGTTATTCCTTCGCAAGTATTTCTAAAATCCATGATCGATAACAAAAAAGGTTGTATTATCAATATATCATCCATGTCTGCCCAACAACCCTTAACCAGGGTAATGGGATACTCTTCTTCAAAAGCCGCCATTGACAACTACACCAAATGGCTTGCGGTTGAACTAGCCAGCAAATTTGGTGAGGGCTTTCGGGTCAATGCCTTAGCGCCTGGCTTCTTTCTTACGAATCAAAACAGAATGTTATTGACTAATGAAGACGGCTCGCTAACAGATCGTGGAAAAACAATTATAGAACATACACCTTTCAAAAGATTTGGAGCACCAGACGAGCTTATTGGTACATTGATTTGGCTTTGTTCCGATGCTTCAAAATTTATTACTGGAACGATAATACCAGTTGATGGGGGATTTAGCGCATTTAGTGGGGTTTAGGTTATGAGTTTTATTCAAACTATGCGTTGGTACGGACCGGATGATCCTGTAAAACTTTCAGACATTCATCAGGCGGGTGCTACAGGTATCGTAACCGCACTGCATCATATCCCCAACGGGGAAGTGTGGTCTTGTTCTGAAATAAAAAAAAGAATTCAAGAAGTAGAAAAGGCGGGTCTTACTTGGAATGTTGTGGAAAGTGTACCAGTTCATGAGGATATAAAAACACGCCAAGGTAAGTTCGATCAATACATTCAGAATTATAAGCAAACTATTAGTAACCTGGGTGCGGAAGGTATCTCGGTGGTATGCTACAATTTTATGCCAGTATTGGATTGGACACGGACGGATCTTGCGTATGAACTACCAAACGGATCCAAAGCCTTGAGATACGACAATACGGCAATGACGGCTTTTGACCTTTTTATATTAGAAAGAAAAAACCCGGGCTATTCAGAGGTTGAAACACAAAAGGCTAAAGAGAAGTTTGAAGCCTTAAGTGAAGAAGAGAAGCAAAAGTTAATCCACAATATCACTGCCGGACTACCCGGTAGTGAGGAATCTTACTCCGTGGTTGACTTCAAAAAGAAACTGGCTGAATATGACGACATAGATGCAAATACGTTAAAGAATAATCTTGTCGAATTTCTAAAAGAAATTATCCCGGAAGCTGAAACCGCCAGTGTTAAAATGGCCATACATCCGGACGACCCACCTTTTCCGCTATTTGGCCTGCCGAGGGTGGTAAGTACCGCGGATGATATAAAGTTCCTGTTTCAAGAAGTTAACTCAGCGTCAAATGGACTTACTTTTTGCACAGGTTCATTGGGTGTACGGCCAGATAATGATTTGTCGAATATAGCAAAAGAGTTTGGTGAACGGATTCATTTTGTTCATCTCAGAAGTACTCTTAGAGATAAAGAAGGCAATTTCTACGAGGCAGATCATCTTGAAGGCGATGTCGATATGTATACTGTGATATATGCTCTGTTAGAAGAAATGCAAAAGCGTAAAAGAGGCAATAAACCGGGCATTCATATTCCTATGCGACCTGATCATGGCCACCAGATGCTGGATGACCTAAATAAAACATCCAACCCAGGCTACTCTGGCATAGGAAGACTCAAGGGTTTGGCGGAATTGCGTGGGTTAGAGCTGGGGATTATCCGGGCAAACCATATGGACGTTTAGAGATGAACACTAAGCAGATAGAAATAAAGGAATTCTTAGGATCCAATTTTCTTTTGGAAAACGAAATAGCCATCGAGCTTTATCATGGCTTTGCAAAGGAGATGCCTATCATTGACTATCACTGTCATCTTCCTCCCGAAGACTTGGCACTGGATAGAAATTTTAAATCGATTACTGAGATCTGGCTCGAAGGAGATCATTACAAATGGCGGGCTATGCGAGCTAATGGTGTTTCGGAGAGATTCATTACCGGAAATGCATCTGATAAAGATAAGTTTATTCACTGGGCAACTACGGTTCCTTACACCCTACGCAATCCACTATACCATTGGACTCACCTCGAATTGAGAAGATATTTCGATATTAATGAAATATTAAATGAACATTCGGCTGAACGTATTTTTGAAGATGCTAATTCACAACTGAATACCGCAGCATTTACAGCACGCAATATTCTTCGAAAAATGAATGTAGAAGTAGTATGTACTACTGATGATCCTGCTCACTCCCTTCAGAGTCATATCCGGTTAAAGAGTGAATTTGAAGTTAAAATACTACCAACATTTAGGCCTGATAAGGCATATGCCATTGAGGACGTACCTGCCTACTTAAAATACATCGAGCAGCTTTCTGAAGTGTCTGAAACTCCAATCGACTCATTAGACTCACTGCTTGAGGCACTTTCCAAACGCATAGATTTTTTTAAAGAACAGGGTTGTAAGCTAGCTGATCATGGCTTAGAGAGACTGTATTATGAAAAAACGACATATGCCGAAGCCCAAAGTATCTTTTTGAAGGTTATGGGTGGTATGGCAGTCACCAGCGAAGAATCAAGAAAATTCAAATATGTTGTACTATTGGAATTATGCAAATTGTACAATAAGCACGGCTGGACACAACAGTTTCATTTAGGAGCATTGAGAAATACTAACTCGAGAATGATGAATACATTAGGTCCCGATACAGGATTTGATTCCATAGGTGACTTTGGTCAGGCGGAATCATTGGCAGGCTTTCTGAATCAATTGGACAGCTCTAATGAGTTAGCTAAAACCATCATCTACAATCTGAACCCAGGAGATAATGAGGTCATAGCCACCATGATCGGTAATTTCAATGATGGTTCGATTCCTGGCAAGGTTCAGTTTGGCTCAGGGTGGTGGTTTCTGGATCAGAAAGACGGAATGGAACGTCAGCTAAACGCACTCTCCAATATGGGCCTGCTAAGTCGTTTCGTGGGTATGCTAACCGACTCACGTAGCTTCATGTCTTATCCACGCCACGAATATTTCAGGAGGATACTTTGCAATCTTATAGGAAAGGACGTAGTCAACGGTGAACTTCCATTGGATATGGAATTATTGAGTAAAACCGTGAAAAATATCTGTTATCATAACGCTAAAGAATACTTTCAATTTTAGCAGAAAACTAGGGAATGAAAAAGGCAATTACTTTCGGAAAAATTATGCTTCGCCTGGCGTCTCAAAGATTTTTAGGATTTTCACAATCCAGGTTTTTTGATGTGATGTACGGAGAGGGTGAGTGCAAGGCACCTTAGAGATGATTAAAAAACCACCGAGGCCATTTATTACTATTTATATCCTGCTGATTCTTATGAGCTGTCAGCCTAAAGAGGAAGTCACGGTACTACGCCTTGCCCATGGCTTAGATGTTACCCACCCTGTACACCAGGGTATGGTATTCATGGCAGAGGAGTTGGAAAAAGAATCAAGTGGTAAAATTAAGATGAAGATATATCCAAGTGGTCAGCTTGGTGCCGAAAGGGAATGCCTGGAGTTGTTACAAATAGGCAGCCTGGATATCACAAAGGTTTCAGCTGCGGTAATGGAAAACTTTGCTCCTAACTATCAAGTTCTCAGCCTTCCCTATATCTTCAGAGATAGAGAACACGGTTATACAGTTCTTGATGGGGAGGTAGGACAGCAACTACTGGAAGAAGGTGAAAAATACCGCCTTAAAGGCTTATGTTTTTATGACGCCGGCAGCCGCAGTTTCTACACCAAAGAAAAACCGATCCATTCTCCTGCGGACCTAAGAGGTCTTAAGATCCGGGTTCAAAAGAGCAAAACGGCTGTAAATATGGTTGAGCAACTAGGAGGCTCACCTACTCCTATTTCCTGGGGCGAGCTATACACAGCTTTACAGCAAGGTGTTGTTGATGGTGCAGAAAATAACCCTCCCAGTTTTTACTTTTCTCGTCACTATGAAGTCTGTAAATACTATACTATCAACGAACATACAGCAGTACCTGATGTGCTGTTAATAGGAACTGCTACCTGGAACAGACTCAGTAATCAAGAACAAAAATGGTTGAAAAAAGCGGCCACATCTTCTGCCAAATATCAACGACAACTATGGCAAAAATCTGAAAAAGAAAGTCTTACTGAGGTGCAAAAAGCTGGCGTTGAAATCATTTACCCACCTAAAGAACCTTTTGCCGAGACGGTGAAAGAAATGTACGAAGAATATCGTGTACAAAAAGGGATAGCGAACCTGATAGAACGAATACAATCATCCCATATAAAAGAGGTAGCTCCATGAGAAAAGTACTAGACATCATGCTTGAAAGAACTCTAATTATACTTATGGTTCTTATGGTATTTGATGTAGTCTGGCAGGTTGCATCCAGGTATTTGATTGGTATCCCCAGTACATTTACTGATGAACTTGCCGGTTTTCTATTGATTTGGCTAGGGTTATTGGGTGCAGCATATGCGTCTGGAAAAGGTCAACACCTTGCCATTGAATTACTTCCGAATAAACTGAATAAAGTCAATCGCCAAAAGCTTGACATATTTATCAATACCACTATTATAATGTTCGCCCTACCAGTAATGATAATTGGTGGATCCAACCTGGTATATCTCACCTTCTTATTGGAACAGAAATCTGCGAGTTTAAGCATCCCCTTAGGATACATCTATATCTGTGTACCCTTAAGCGGCCTGTTTATCACCACCTATTCAGGGTTTAATATTCATACCAAACTGACCGAATTAAAGTAGCATGGATTTCGTTGAAGTAGGTATTCTGGTGTTTTCTTTTCTCTTCTTGTTGGCCGTAGGTGTACCCATTGCTTATAGCATTGGCTTGTCATCCTTATTTACCATGCTGGTAAGCATCTCTGCCATGCCTTCACTTACTACCTTAGCCCAGCGGATGGCTACGGCATTAGACAGCTTCGCTTTACTAGCCATACCTTTCTTTGTATTAGCCGGTCAATTGATGAACAAAGGCGGCATTGCAGAAAGGCTCATTGATTTCGCAAAAGTTCTTGTGGGTAGGCTTCCAGGTGGTTTAGCCTTTGTAAACATTTTAGCCTGTATGCTTTTCGGGGCCATTTCAGGTTCGGCCGTTGCTGCGGCATCTGCCATTGGAGGCTTCATGGTCAACCGTATGGAAAAGGAAGGTTATTCCAGACCGTTTAGTGCAGCAGTAAATATTACCAGCGCCACTACTGGCTTGATTATTCCACCAAGTAATATCCTCATTATTTACTCACTGGCCAGCGGTGGTGTGAGCATAGCGGCGCTGTTTGTTGCGGGATACTTACCTGGTCTGGTCGTTGGTTTGTCTTTGATGTTGGTAGCGGGGCTATGGGCTTATATAAAGAAATATCCGGTAGGCGAAAGATCCGGATTAAAAACGGCCGTGGTCAAATTTCTAGATGCTATACCTAGTTTATTGTTACTGATTGTTGTGATCGGGGGCATTGTAGCTGGCATATTTACCGCAACGGAGGCTTCTGCCATAGCGGTAGTATATACGTTGGTTTTATCCATGTTGATCTACAGACAAGTTAAGGTAGAAGATCTACCTACTATCATACTAGACACCGTAAAAACCACCTCTATCGTAATGTTACTCATCGGCACTTCTATGGGTATGTCTTGGGTAATGTCTTTTGAAAATATTCCCCAAGACGTGAGCGCCGCTTTGCTTGGTATTAGTGATAATAAAATAGTGATCTTGCTGATCATAAACCTGATACTCCTGTTTGTTGGTGTGTTCATGGATATGACCCCTGCGGTGCTGATTTTCACACCTATTTTCCTTCCAATAGTCACTAAAATGGGAATGGATCCTGTCCACTTTGGAGTAGTTATGGTATTGAATCTTTGCATCGGTCTCTGTACCCCTCCTGTGGGTTCGGTACTTTTTGTGGGATGTGGTATCGCTAAAACC
>JBCCOE010000094.1:0-15726 GCA_039025475.1 Bacteroidota bacterium
AGCGAGTGCAAAGATAAAATTCTTATCTCCACTCACAATACCTGGACGAAAAAAAATTACTTTTTTCCCGCCACTCTACTCAATACCTCAATTCCAAACCCCACAACCATCCGCACGGGGACGCGAAGGTACGAAGAGCTATTATATCTTACACTATTATAATTCAGGAAAATTTTAAAGACTAGACCGCTACTTCGGTCTTCCAAATGGTCTCCGTACGATCAGGACCAATAGAAACTATATTGATTGGCACATTTAAAACATCCTCAATAAATGATATGTAGTCCTTTAGTTCTAACGGTAAGTTATCGTATTCAGACAATCCATGAAGTGAAGTATGCCAGCCTTTAAACTCTTTAAGAATAGGCTCGAGTTTTTCGTCCGCTACCTCGTAAGGAAAAATATCTATCTCTGATCCGTCTTCCCTCTTGTAACCAACACAAACCTTTATCTTATCAAAGATGCTTAACACATCTGCTTTCATCATGAATAATTGGGTAACACCATTTATCATAACTGCGTACTTTAATGCAGGTAGATCTAACCATCCACATCTACGCGGTCTGCCTGTGGTAGCACCAAATTCATGCCCTTCTTTCTGAAGTTTTTCTCCATCCTCATCAAAAAGCTCTGTTGGGAAAGGCCCACTCCCTACTCTAGTACAATACGCCTTAAAGATCCCATAAACCTCTCCAATTTTATTAGGAGGAATGCCCAACCCACTACACGCCCCTGAAGATGTGGTGTTAGAACTAGTAACAAAGGGGTAGCTTCCAAAATCAACATCAAGTAAGGAGCCCTGAGCCCCTTCTGCCAGCACTCGCTGACCGGCTAGCATCGCCTCATTTATAAAGTACTCACTTTCGATTAGCTGAAATGTCTTTAGAAAGTCAACACTTTCCATAAACTTAGTATCAAGCTCATCAATGTCAAATGAAAGATCGTGGTTCTCTAGAATTTTCAGATGTTTTAATCTCAAGTGTTTATACTTTTGATTAAAATTAGGCGATAATACATCCCCAACACGTAAGCCTTGTCTAGCTATTTTATCTTGATAAGTTGGACCTATACCTTTTAAGGTAGAACCTATCTTCTCTACACCCTTGGCCTTTTCATAGGCGGCATCTAGCAGTCTATGAGTGGGAAGTATCAATTGTGTCTTTTTTGATATAAAAAGGTTGTCGGTAACATTAAGATCAAATTTTTCTAATGCCTCGATTTCTGCTTTAAAGATCACAGGATCCAACACCACACCGTTTCCGACCAGATTCTTTATATCACTTCTAAAAACACCTGAAGGAATTTGATGAAGAACATGTTTAATTCCATCGAATTCAAGAGTATGGCCGGCATTTGGCCCTCCTTGAAATCTTGCAACCAGATCATACTTGGGAGCTAAAAAATCGACTATCTTTCCTTTACCCTCATCCCCCCATTGAAGACCTAATAATAAATCAACGCCCATTATAAACTATTTTCCAAAATTTCGACCGCCTCATCCATGGTTTGCGCAATGTTGAATATTGCATTGAGCTTGGTTATGATTAGTAGTTTTTTAACGTTTTCCGAGGGATTTAACAAACATACCTCTCCTCCCTTGTTTCTGAACTTGGTCAACACCGTTATTAGTACACCTATACCACTACTATTAATATACCTTAATCCGGATATGTCAATAGCACATAGTTTTATCTCATCCTTTATGTAATTGTTGACCAACTCGATAATATCTAATCCGCTACTTTCTCCAATTAGATCACCCCCCAGGTTAAGCTCTAAAATTTGATCACTGATCTTATGACTGAATTCCATCTTTATTTTTTGTTTCAAGTTTGAGTTGACAATCTCGGCAAATGCCGTACAAATTTAACGAGTGATGGAGAATATCAAAGTTTAAAAGTTCTCCTACCATAGTTTGAATATTATGTATTCTCGGATCACAAAACTCAACCACCTTATGGCACTCTGTGCATATTAAGTGATCATGTTGTTTGTAGCCATAAGACTTCTCATACTGAGCAAGGTTCCTCCCAAATTGGTGCTTACTTACCAGATCGCACTCTACTAATAAATCTAATGTATTGTAAACCGTAGCACGACTGACCCGATAGTTCTTATTCTTCATACTAATGTATAAGGATTCAACATCGAAATGACCATCACGTGTGTATATCTCTTCCAATATAGCATATCTCTCAGGCGTCTTTCGAAGACCTTTATTCTCTAAATACGCCGTAAAAATTTTAGTTACTTTGTCAAAAACTTTTTCGTTTAATGCCATACTTTTCCTAACTAATGGATGTACAAATATAGAATTAAATGAGATGCTATATTGATTTTAATCGTTAGTCTCAAGTCGAGAAACCTTTACTACTCCGTCCACTTTCTCCAGCTGCGTAGTCAGTATATCTAAATGTGCCGTATCACTAACATATACTGTGATCTGACCCTCAAAAATACCACTATCGGTGTCAATGGACATTGATCTCATGTTTACTTTCAATTCATCTGAAATAATTGAGGTGACATCGTTGATCAGGCCTACTCTATCTGTACCAATAATTTTAAGAGTAGATAGGAAGGATGTCTGGTGTTGGGATGCCCATTTGGCCTTTACGACCCGATGACCATGGTTTGCTAGTAATTCTGGGGCGTTTGGACATGTTACCCGGTGCACTTTAATACCTTCGTTTACAGTTACAAAGCCAAAGACATTATCTCCGGGAATTGGGCTACAACATTTTGAAAGCTTATAATCGATTACGTCCATATCTTCTCCAATCAAAAGAACATCATGCGATTTAACTTTAACCAGTTCAGACTCAATGCTTTTAACATCTGGAGCTAAGTTAGAGGGTCTCGACTTAATGGTAGTAGTCGGCTTGTAATCTTTGAATTCTTTGATTTGCCTGGCTTCCAGAATCCCTTTACCAAATTTAAAAAACAGTTCAAATTGGTTATTTACTTTAAAGAAGGCACGTAATCGATCAAAAGTGTCATTGTTTGGTTCCAGTTTAAGTTGTTTAAGTTTCCTAAAAACTATCTCCTTTCCTTCATCCGCATGATGCTTTTTATCCTCTTTAAGCCCATCCTTTATTTTGGATCTTGCTTTTGAAGTTACCACAAAGCGCAACCAATCTTCATTAGGTTTTTGTTTACTGGAAGTCAAGATCTCCACTTGATCACCGTTTTTTAGTTTATAGTTTAGAGGTACCAATTTCTGATTGATCTTTGCACCGATACATTTAGCACCTACCTGTGTATGAATATCAAAAGCAAAATCAAGAGCAGTGGCTCCATTTGGCAATGTTTTTAACTCCCCTTTCGGAGTAAATACAAAAACCTCTTCATTAAAGAGATTCCCTCTGAAGTCGTCAACAAATTCAAGAGCCGAGGAATCATTCTGTTCTAGCATATCTCGCACTTTTGTAATCCATTGTTCTAAACCAGACTCCTGGGATGTATTATCTTTATATTTCCAATGGGCAGCGTAGCCCTTTTCGGCTATTTCATCCATTCTTCGAGTGCGAATTTGAACTTCTACCCATTGTCCGTTTTTAGCCATAACGGTTGTGTGTAAGGACTCGTAACCATTCGCTCTTGGTGTGCTAATCCAATCCCTTAAGCGGTCTGGGTTTGGCTTGTAGAAATCCGTGACAATGCTGTAAACCTGCCAGCAATCGGCTTTTTCCTGTTCCAACTCAGAATCAAGAATTATTCTTACTGCAAAAAGATCATAAACTTCTTCAAATGGAATGTTCTGAGTTTTCATTTTATTCCATATTGAATGTACAGATTTTGGCCTGCCTTTGATTTCAAAATAAAATCTATTCGCTTGTAGCTCCCTATGGATGGGTCTGTTAAAACTCTTTATAAAACGAGTCCTTGTTTCCTTAGCGGCGTCAATCTTCCTAACAATTTCAGCATAAGTCTCAGGCTCCGTATATCTCAAATACAGATCCTCTAATTCCGATTTTATACCATAAAGGCCTAACCTATGCGCCAATGGGGCATAGAGAAAGATCGTTTCCGATGCAATTTTATATTGCTTATTGACCGGCATGCTTGATAAAGTGCGCATATTGTGAAGTCGATCTGCCAGTTTCACTAATATAACCCTGACGTCTTCAGATAATGTCAAAAGCATTTTTCTGAAGTTCTCTGCTTGCTGCGAACTACCATGCTCGAATACTCCCGAAATCTTAGTAAGACCGTCAATTATACGGGCAATCTTTTTACCAAAGTCCCGCTCAATATCCCGCATGGTCCAGTCGGTATCCTCCACAACATCGTGTAAAAGCGCGGCAATAATGGATGTGGTTCCGAGACCAATTTCATCTACGCATATTTTGGCTACTGCCAAAGGGTGAAAGATGTATGGTTCTCCGGATTTTCGTCGCGTCCCCTTGTGAGCGTCGAGTGCAACATTAAATGCCTTACGGATAGCTTTGGAATCGTCAGCTTTCAATAAGGGTTTAGCCCTTCGCAGTAGTTGACGATATCGTCTTACGATCTCCTTGTTTTCTTCCTCTATATCAACATCAATCATCAAGTCTGCCAAGGCACTTTTTCTTAAAATTCACGAGGTAAAAATATTTGTGTAAATCCAAAAACTATTTACATTTGCACTCCAATTTTAAAACACGCGGATGTGGCGAAATTGGTAGACGCACTAGACTTAGGATCTAGCGGAGCGATCCATGGGGGTTCGAGTCCCTCCATCCGCACCAAAAACAACCCTTTATCACGATATCCCTATGATTTACCAAGGAATCGGGATGAAGGGTTTTTCATTTATAACATTAAAATTTTATCGTTTTGGATATTACATTAGACAAAAAAACTTCCACCGAAGCTTTAATTAAAGTTAAGTTAAAGGAAAATGATTATCAACCTAATGTAGAAGAAAAAGTAAAGGAATATGCTAAGAAGGCCAACATAAAAGGTTTCAGGCCAGGAAAGGTTCCCACTTCGCTAATTAAGAAGATGTATGGGAAATCAATAGTCGCAGAAGAAATTAATAGTATTCTTTCCAAATCATTAAGCGACTACATCAAAGAACAGAACATCCAACTTATTGGTGAGCCGCTTCCTGATCAAGAAAAAGCAAGTCAGATTGATTGGGAGGGCCAGAAGGATTTCGAATTTGACTATGATATAGGTATGGTGGCTGATTTCAACTACGACGTTTCCAACAAGCAAAAGGTGAAGTCGTACAAGATTGAATTAGACAAAAAGACTGAGAAAGAAACCTTAGATAACATTAAGAAGCAATTCGGAACGGTTACAAATCCTGAGAAGGCGATTGAGGGTGATGCCTTTTACGGCGAAATCAAAGAAAATGAGGGTGATTTACATAATCAAGGAGTCATTCAATACGACGACTTGTCGAAAAAAGAGCAGAAACGATTTCTGACTCTTAAACCCGGTGAAGCCTTAGAACTGGACCTGAATAAGGCCTTCAAAGATGATAATACTATAGCTCAGGTCTTGAATGTAGGACAGGACAAAGCGAAAGAGCTCAGCGGTAAGTATACATTTACTTTAAAAAACATCAATCATACAGAACCTGCAGAAATCAACCAGGAGCTTTTCGACAAAGTCTTTGGTAAGGATACGGTCAAAGATGAGGCTTCCTTTTTGGCGAAAGTGAAAGAAACAGTAGAGTCGAACTACTCTCGCGAAACGGACTACTTTCTTGAAAAAACTATCAAAGACCATCTAGTTGATAAAACTAAAATCGAGATACCAAATGAATTCCTCAAAAAGTGGCTGCTAGCTAGTAACGAGGGCAAAGTTACATTAGAAGATATTGAAAGGGAGTTTGATGAATACGTCAAATCCCTAAAATGGGATCTCATCAAAAACAAAATTGCCACTGATGCCGAAATCAAGGTGGAGAATGATGAGGTTGTGGATAAGGCGAAGTCTATGATATTGCAACAACTAGGTGGGCCCGGAGCGGCAGAACAACTTAAAGATCATTTAAATGATTTTGCAGATAACTACCTTAAAGCTGAAAACGGCCAAAATTATTTAAAGATCTACGGAGAAGTTCGCGATGAAAAAATCATGAATTACGTCAAGGAAAATGTAATGGTGTCGGAAAAGAAGGTAAGTCTTGATGAATTCAAAAAAATCGTAGGGTAATGCTCTAAAACACGAAGTATCTAAGCCTTATCCATCTCAGATAAGGCTTTTTCATTTCGCCGAGACCCTTTTTATTAAAAACTTGTTATTATTGAACAGAATAAAAACGCGAAAAAATACAAATGACAAATAAGGATGAATTCAGGAAATTTGCCGTAAAGGGCCAGGGTATAAGTGGTACAACGTTTGACGCTTACGCAAATACTGTCCAAAATATGACACGTTCGGTAATAGAGGAGAGACCAACACGCTTCGCTGAAATAGATGTATTTTCAAGGTTAATAATGGATAGAATCATTTTCCTTGGTATGCAGGTGGAAGAAGGTATTGCTAATATCATTACTGCTCAACTGCTATTTTTGGAGTCAGTGGACGCTAAGAAAGATATTCTTCTTTATATTAATAGTCCAGGTGGTTCTGTTTATGCCGGTTTAGGAATGTATGATACAATGCAGTATGTAGGGCCGGATGTAGCTACCATATGTACAGGTATGGCAGCTTCTATGGGTGCCGTATTAATGGCAAGCGGGGCATCTGGTAAAAGAGCTGCACTTCCTCATGCCAGAATCATGATTCACCAACCCAGCGGGGGGATGCAGGGCCAATCCAGGGATATGGAAATTACGTTAAAGCAAATGCAAGAATTGCGAAAGGATTTGTACACTATACTCGCGAAGCATACTGGCCAGAAGTACGAAAAAATAGAAGAAGATTCTGATCGGGATTATTGGATGAGAGCTGAAGAGGCAAAAAAATACGGTCTTATCGACGAGGTATTAACAAAAAAATAGAATATGGCAGAAGTTACCTGTTCGTTTTGTGGTCGGAATAAAAAGGATGTAGATCTAATGATATCAGGGATCCACGCCCACATTTGTGATAAATGTATCACACAGGCAAGTCAAATTCTCACAGAAGAAAAAAAGACTTCTCCCTCTGAAAACGGTACACCAAATTTTAATCTGGTAAAGCCAAAAGAGATGAAGAAATTTCTAGATGAATTTGTCATTGGACAGGATGAAGCTAAAAAAGTAATGTCAGTTGCCGTTTACAATCATTATAAACGGTTAATGCAGGAAAAGACAGAAGATGACATTACTATTGAAAAGTCCAATATAATAATGGTAGGCGAGACAGGTACCGGTAAAACGTATCTGGCTCGAACTATGGCTAAGGTCTTACAAGTACCGTTTTGTATTGCAGACGCTACCGTACTTACCGAAGCGGGTTATGTTGGTGAAGATGTAGAAAGTATCCTAACGCGGTTATTACAAGCCGCAGATTATGATACAGAAGCCGCTCAACGAGGAATCGTTTATATTGACGAATTGGACAAAATCGCTCGTAAATCAGATAACCCCTCCATCACACGCGATGTTAGTGGTGAGGGTGTACAACAGGCTCTTTTGAAATTGTTGGAAGGAACTACGGTAAACGTTCCCCCACAGGGTGGACGTAAGCACCCAGATCAAAAAATGATTTCGGTAAATACTGAAAATATCCTTTTCATATGCGGCGGTGCTTTTGATGGTATATCGAGGCATATTGCGAAGCGTATTAATACCAGGCCGCTCGGTTTTGCTTCAGGCAGTGATAACCTTACCACACTTGATGTCGAAAACGATAATTTATTGCAGTACGTAACTGCTCAGGATCTAAAGAGTTTTGGTTTGATACCAGAGCTTATCGGAAGGCTACCTGTACTCACATACTTGAATCCATTAGACGCTTCCACTCTGAAGGACATTCTAACTAAACCGAAAAATGCGCTCATAAAGCAATATACCAAACTATTTGAAATGGAGCAGGTTGAAATAGAGTTTAGAGACGGGGCTATTAACTTTATAGTTGAAAAAGCTGTTGAGTATAAGCTCGGAGCTCGGGGCCTAAGGTCGATTTGTGAAGCAATAGTAAATGATGCCATGTTTGAGATGCCATCAGACGATTCAGCCAATAAGCTGATTATCACCCGATCTTACGCTGAGGAGCAATTCAGCAAATCAAAATATAGCAAACTAAAAGTAGCCTAGTAACTGATGCATGCGGTTGATCAAATTAACCCGTCTTCTTTTCTGGCAATAGTGGTTGGAGCTATTATTTTTGTAGTTGTATTTACGGCAATTTTTAGAAAAAAGAAACGTCCATGAACATTAAGGGTAAAATATTAGAAATCAGTGATACGCAGCAGGTAACCAATACGTTCAAAAAGAGAGAGTTCGTAGTTGAATATGCGGATAACCCCCAATACCCAGAGTTCATTAAGTTTGAACTAATACAGGATAAATGTGACCTCCTGAATAACTTCAATGTTGGAGACGATCTCGATGTTCATTTCAACTTGAAAGGTCGTAAGTGGACTGATCCGAAGGGAGAAGTAAAATACTTCAATTCGTTGCAAGCCTGGCGCCTCGAAGCCGCATCAAGTACTCCGGATTCTGACAATGCAGCACCTTCCGATAGCATGGAAGGCCTCGAAGAACCTGGATGGATCACAGATAACGAAGAGGATGATCTGCCTTTCTAAATGAAAGAGGCTCTAATTTTCTTAGTCTTCTCTCTTTTATCAACCCCTAATGACATTCGTAACATCCTTTACAATGGTAAAGAGGTGCGAACTACTTATAGAACTAACGATAAATTTTACGGCCATTACACCGGACTAAAAGAGGGATACCTAAAGCTCAATGATGATGGAACGGGAGAGTATAGGTATGATGTTTTTGGGTTTGCTCCAGACCACTGCCTACCTGAAACTATCCACATTGAATGGGGCTTTCTTTTAAATGAATCGGATCAAATTGTTTCATTTAAAAGAGAGTATGGGTTATCCTATCCTATCCTTTTCAAAAGCGTAAGCGCCACCAAATTTCAAGGTTGCCGAAAAGAAGTAATTTTGGATTTCATCATGGAATACAAAGATGGAACTTTAGGAGTATCGTCATCCGACGACTGGAAAAAGCAATAAACGAGTCATCCGGTCATTAGCAGATTCTAACTTTCAATTGAACAGAACTTTGCTTAAGTTAATGTTTTACAATCAATCTTTTCGTGTCATGAAAGCTTTAAGAATAATTATTTTATACATTCCTGTTATCTTAATCTCTAATCGTCTTAACGCTGGTCCTGAGTTAACTACTAAAACACTTGACCTACCTAGTTTCCATAGTGTTTATGTCAATTCTGCCTACACAGTCTACATAAAACAGACCAATAAACAGGAAGTAAACGTTGAAGCTTTAACGGAGATTTTCGAAATAAGCGAGTTTAAGGTTGAAGACGGAATTTTACATGTGAATATTAAAAGGAAGCCCAACTCAAATAACAAAAGTCTATGGGCAAAGATTGACGATATTAAAATCTCACCGACACTTAATCTGAGAATATCAATGAAGGATGTTAAGGAGTTAAGAGTGAATGGCAATGGCAAGATAATAGGTGAAAACTCAGTGGCTTCCCCGGTACTAAATCTAGGAGTAGCTGGTTCAGGATCCTTGAACATCGATATTAAAGGCAAAGAGGTAAAAACTAATATTTCAGGATCAGGTAACGTTGAATTAAAGGGATACGCCACAGAAAACAAAATAGATATGAGCGGTTCGGGATCATTATTAGCATTTAACTGCGAACTTGAATCGGCGAAAGTAGTCGTTAGTGGAGATGGTTCTTGTGAAATAAACGTCAGTGATAATCTTGAAGCAAAAGTTTACGGTAGCGGAACGGTGAAACATAAGGGTACCACAAAAAAAGTGGTTAAAAAAGAGTATGGCCGTGGAGAGATTGCTCGGGCTTATTAGGCATCAAGCCACTTTTTAAATTCTTGGACTCTTTCGCGGCTAACGATTACATTATCATCATTTGAATTTTTAAGGATTATCTTTAGTCGGCTATTGGAGAAACTAACCATGTCTTGGATAGATTTTAATGAGATAATGTATTTCCTATTGATCTGAAAGAACTTCTCAGGATCAATCATATTAGTTAAATCCTGAATAGGGTAATCCAAAAGGTAGTTCTTTCCTTCATCCGTGGTACAATATGTTGCCTTATCCCGGCTAAAGAAATAGAGTATATCATCAACACCCACTGCTTTGATGTGCTCACCAATTTTAATTATGAATCGATTCTTATACTGACGTGTAAGCATCTGAACCGCTTGGGTAATCTGCTCTAATGAATTGATCTGATCTGTTGAGCCTTTATTCTCCGAAGTAGTTAGCCTATTTAGTTTTTCAAAAGCTGCAATCAAATCATCACCGTCAATAGGTTTTAATAAATAATCAATGCTATTGACCTTGAAAGCCTTTAAGGCATACTCATCATATGCTGTCGTAAAGATAATCGGCGAAGTAATTTTAACATGTTCGAATATTTCAAAACTAAGCCCATCGGCCAGTTGAATATCCATAAAAACAAGATCGGGTTGAACATTGCTAGTTAGCCAATTGATCGACGACTTTACACTGTCTAGTTTCGCAAGAATCTCTGAACCATCCTTATGATCCAATACAAGTTTTTCAAGTCGTCTTGCGGCAGGTTTTTCATCTTCTATTATGAGTATTTTCATAGTTTTGTTTAGATAAGTGGTAGTTTGACAGTGAATAAATGATTCTCCTCCTTTATCTCCACTTCACCCGAAGATAACATGTGATATCTCGCTTTAATATTTTCCAGTCCCACTCCAGATGATTCTTCTTTAAGGATATTCTTTTTTTGCAGATTGTTTTCTATGGCAATAAATTCCTGATCCTTATAAATTCTAATGATCAAAGGTTCATCTTCAGAAACCACATTGTGCTTCAGCGCGTTTTCTGCTAACATTTGTATAGAAAGTGGTACCACTTGAAGATCGGCCATTTCCATTTCCTCAATGACAAAGACCAAGCTATCCTCATGTCTAATCTTTTGCAGAAATATGAATGATTGCACAAATTCCAATTCATGTTTGAGTGAAACCGTTTCCTTTTCGCGTGTTTCCAAGACATACCGATATACTTCAGATAATTTTTTAATGAACTTTGCAGATAAGTCCGCGTCCTCGTAAACCAGATTTGTCAACGCATTTAAGCTGTTAAAGAGAAAATGAGGATTAACTTGATTCTTGAGTGCCTCATACTTAGCGGATATGGCCTCCTTCTTTATCCGCTCACTTTCAACAGCCAAATGACGCCAGGATTTTAAAAAGCGGCGGGAATGCATTATAAATGTAATTGATAAAGAGATCCCCACTGAAATAATAATCACAGTGGCGGTATCCCCAATATCCAATTCCAGGAACTCCTTGAAGGTATATTGCAGAGCTAACACCATCAAAACCGTGTATGCGGTATGACCTATCAAACTCGTTATGAGCCGCTTAACAGGTTCTTTCAGCCACGAAAAATACAAGCTAATGACGTAGTCAACCAAGCCATTTCCCTTGCTCAATGTTATCCAAAGTGTGGCGGAAATAAAGATTGCGTACTTCAACAGTTCAAAGTCTTCTCTACACCCCGGACAAACAAGATACCCAAATGGAATTCCTATCAAGCCCAATCCGATGATATCTCGGATCTGACGCCCCCAAAATGATCTTATTTTTAAAATAGCCATTGCTGTCTGAAATTATGGAATTTAAGTTAATCACTACTATACCACCTGTGTCTTATATTTTTTCTTATACATTGAAATCCAATAGCTGATCAAAGGAATGCCCAATATTGATGGCCAACTCCATTGAAGCCAGGTAGGCATAAAAACCATTACTTGTGATGAGAAAGCAGTGACCGTCGCAATGAAACCTCCAACCATACCCCCGATGTGCTCAAAAAGCCAAGTTTTTACATGATGGTAATTAGTGAAATACCTGTAATTTTTTATTGAGGTCCTGAAACCTATGAATCCAAAACCTAAAGCTAAATAAGGAAATGCACCACCAATACCCTTTGACAGGAGATATCCCCCCCAACCGAGAAAAGACAAATTGAAAAGGGCATTTATTACTACGGCTGACCAATCGTACCACTTAGGCTTTTCGGAACGATTATGTAATTTTTTTAGAGATTTCCATCTGTAAGCGCTAAAAACAGAATAATAGCTGAATACGGCGATCATTAAGAGAAATGGTATCCACTTAACTGTAGATAATAATAGAGCAGTGATAAATATGACTGTCATAGCCCAGAAAAAAATTAATCCCCATATGGCATGGCTGCGTCCACCCTTTTTTACAATCATAGCTACCGGCGCCACCAATAAGGCAACAGTACCGGCAGCTATGTGGATAGCTAAGGTTAATTTAATAACAGCCTCCATTAGTTGAGCTTAATTGTTAGTACGGTATCCCCTTCTATTTCGAACTTAGCGTCAGCGTACTTAGCAGGTCCGAAAGCCGCGTTAGGATTGTTGGAAAATCCATACCCCTCAACAGGTCCCATTCCACCGAAGTCCAGATCTCCATTTTTATTCTCATCATGGAGCACCGATACGGCATATTCACCTTTGGGTAGTCCCTCCACTAAGAATATGTTACCTTCATGTTTGTTAAGGTCAACTTTTAGTGATTTAAAAGGCTCTTCCAGGTAAGAAGACGAAGAATTAAATACGTTTACCATCATTTCGCCTTTATGGTTTAACATGCCCTCTACTTCTACTGTAATCGATACTGTCTCCTGAGCGCAAACAATTTTTGCGGCTACCAATAGTCCTAAAATGATTACTAACTTTTTCATGACTGTTTTCTTTTTGTTTTATGATGATGCTAATATCAAGTACTTCCCGCTAGTTGGGAAAATGGACTTACCGAACTGTAGAAATCTTAATCCGGATTGTTAATTATGAAAGAATTATTGATTTTGGATTATGCGAGACGATGGAGTAGCTACTTTTTATTCAAAAGATGTTACTAGCTGGCGTAACTGGCTAGAACATAATCATAATTCTGAAAAAAGTGTTTGGTTGATTATTTACAAAAAGTCAAGTGATACCCCCAGCATCAGTTATAATGATGCTGTTGATGAAGCACTTTGCTTCGGCTGGATAGATAGTAAGCCCAATAAAAGAGATACCTTGAACCAGCATGATTGCAAATAGAAAGAAGTAAACCACATTCTGCAGCGCACTTCTTCCGGCAAGAAATACTTCCAAAACCACCGCTAAAGCAGAAATCAAAACAATGGTAGGTATTGGTATTAAAATATACGCTGTCAAAAATTGCGTGATCTGAAAAGGGTACCCGGAACCGTACATGAAGAATAGAACAATACCGACTAAAAATATGAGGATTACTATGGTTAGAAGAATCAAAAAATTACCTAAGAATTTAGCTAGCAAATAGTGGAAGTTAGATATACGCGTGGCCGCCACGATTTGGCCGACTTTTGTATCTTGATCCACTTGGACACTATTATTAATGAGATAATAACCTATTAAACTCACAAAAGTGCTGGCCATTATGGCAGTAACATATCCAATCCAGGCCGAATTATAATTACCCAAATATTCACCAATGCGGACGGTGCTGTAGGTATCTTCTGGAGCGGGAATCAAAGTATAAGCAAAAGCCAGGCTCGCACAAAAAATGATAAGGAACCGATAGCTTCTTACACGCTGCAGATAATCGTATTTCGCTAATGTAAAAATTCGCCTCATATTAATTACTCTCAGTCAAATACAAGTAAGCATCTTCAAGAGTCACTTCTTCTTCGGAGCTAGCATCTACGTCTACATACCGTACTTCAATTTCTCCCTTCTTACGAACTGTATCTATAACAATGTACTTTTCTTTAAAATCTGCAAGAGCTTCCTTATTCATGGAAGTCACCGCAATCTTGCCTTTTACGACATCAATAATGCTGTGGAGATCATCGTGTGCCAGGAGCTTACCTTCTTTCATGATGGCGACTTTGTCTGCAATGGTATCTATATCGGAAACGATATGTGACGATAGAATAACGATGGCATCATCAGACAATTCAGAGATTAAGTTTCTAAAACGTACCCGCTCCTGCGGGTCAAGTCCTACCGTTGGTTCATCAAAAAGTATAACTTTTGGATCGTTCAGTAAGGCTTGGGCAATACCCACCCGCTGCTTCATACCTCCGGAGTAGGTACCAATGGGTCTTTTGGCGTTCTCTATCAGATTTAAGCCTTCTAAGAGTAACTCTATCCTCTTCTTCAGATTACCGCCTCCTACGCCCTTCATGGCAGCCATATAGTTCAGAAACTCATAGGCATTTAAATTCGGGTATACACCAAAATCTTGCGGTAAGTAGCCTAATTGCGCTCGCATTACATCGGGATGACCCACTATGTCGTCGCCGTCCAGTTGAATACTACCTTCAGTGGGCGTACTTACGGTAGCAATCATCTTAAGCAGAGTGGATTTACCTGCCCCATTAGGTCCTAACAAACCTAGAATGCCGGATTCCAATAGAAGGCTGTAATTCTGCAGTCCGTACTTCTCCCTAGAATATTTTTTTGATAGATTCTTTATTTCTAAAACCATGAGTTCAATTTAAACGAATATTTTCTTCAAGCGATGGTTTTATGGAGACTTTACAGTTAATTCCGACTAAAAGAAAGGTCTTTCCAATAATACGATACTGGACTTACTGCAGGGCAAAGATTGCTACGTTTTGCTACGGAATGACTTCAATAAATAAAACTCTACATCACTCGAAGCCGCTTATTAGAACAGATTACGAAAGCAATTAACAATCATTGCAAAACTTTCTCCTAAATTTTTAGGATTAATCCTAAACTATTCGGATATTTCCGAAATAATTAGGAGATATGACCGATCTAACGAAAGCAGAAGAACAGATCATGCAGATAGTCTGGAAGCTGAAAGAGGCTTTCATTAAGGACATTGTGGATGAAATGCCTGACCCAAAACCCGCCTATAATACGGTGGGTACCTTCTTGAAAATTCTGGAAACCAAAGGCTTTGTAAGCCGAAAGAAACTCGGGAACACGTATATGTACACGCCCACCATTGAGCAGAAGACCTACACCAAAAATTTTATGCACAGCTTTTTAGGTAAATACTTCGAAGGATCAGCCGAAAAGCTATTCTCCTTTATGGTGCAGGAAAAAGATCTAAACCTAGAGCAGGTTGAAAACCTCATGAAAAAACTGAAGAAAGATGATTAATTATCTATTTGAAGTCTCCATTGGACTAGCCGGATTTTACGGCTTTTATAGACTCGTTTTGCACAGTGAAAAGCTGCTGTCTATTAATCGCGTTTATTTACTGGTGACCAGTGCGCTCGCTCTGGTTATTCCGTTACTCACTTTTACGTATCAGTCAGTTGCTCCTGCGCCAGTAACACCACTTAACCCTGAATTGCTAAACACTAGCCAAGCGGTTTTCAGTTTACTGAGCCTGCCATGGGGTTCTGTTTACCTGGTTGGTCTGGTATTGGCCTTTTTGGCTTTTGCTATCCGCCTCTTCAAAGCCACCCGTCATCTCAAGGGTATATTTAAATATAACCGTAATCAACCGGCTATTGTAGAAATACCAGGCAATGAGGATTACAGCTTTTTCAATACGATTTTTATCGGAAAGAACCTTACCCAAGAAGCGAAGATCAGGGACCA
>JBCCOE010000095.1:0-15393 GCA_039025475.1 Bacteroidota bacterium
TAAAGCGAAAATAGTGATGAAAGTGGCAGTGCTTACCCGTTAGCTTCTGAAATCAATTTGGAAAAGCCGAAATTGCCATCTTTCAGTCTTGCGATTTCGGATCCAAATCTCCCCAATTGTTTCTAACGTCTCGGTAGACGTAGAAATCAGAGTCTATTGTAGCAATCTCTAATATTTTCAACGTCTCCGCGATGGCCACTAATGAAGCATCTGCCAAATCCATAGGTACATCGCTAAATTTCTCCGTCAATGCGGTCATCCTAAACAAATGCTGATCGCTAAGGTCTACCACTTGTAGACCGCCTCGATTGATCCATTCCAAAAAGCTAAGCTGGGCTTTTACACTAAAATCCAGCATATGTGAAACTTCCGAGATCACCGGCCATGTCGTGGAAAGGTAACCATGAAACCCTTTCATAAACCGAAGTGACTTTAAATGATATTGGTCACTCTTATCGAACAGGGCAATGAGCGGTCCTGCATCAACGAGAATGTTTCTCATTTAGCTTTTTCTTAAGCTTTAGCTTGTAGGTAGAAGAATTATCAGTAGCGCCGCTACCCTCCTGTCCGAATAGATCGCTACCCAGCTCATAAGGCCTACTTAAGGACTCTTTACGACTAAAGTATTGGGCTAAAGCCTCCTTTACCACCGAAGTCTTGGACATATCGCTAAGCTCACTATACCTATTGAGCTTCTCTTCCATTTCTTTGCTTAGCCTAACGTTTAACATGATTTTTTATTGTAATACAAATGTAATACAATAAAATGAGGGTTCCTAGAAATCGTCGGCAATATCTTCAACCACCTGCTCCTTATCTTCTTTAAGCCGTTTAGTCATTAAGTACGAGAAGTAAACCATTTCCACCTTATTCTTTGAGTGAGAATCATAGGACAATCTTAAATTGTCCGTTCTCCAATAGTACTTATCTCCCCGGTAGTCATATTCAGGCTGTCCGAAATTCTTCTTTAAGGCTTTATATAAGTTAGGGTTTTTTTCAGTTACAATACGAATTTCATAAACAGCACTGTCGTAGGTATTTACCTGCAGTTCAAAGATCTTTATCTGCCCAATTGTTTGATAAAACCCTTTCTTCGGCACATACTGATAGGCCCTTGGAAAAATTTCACTCTGTATCTCTTTCTTAAACTCCAGCCCTTCGTAATCTGTTATTATGCTGGTCATTTTAATATCCTTAAAGCCGTTTCTCTTATCCAATTCCGAAGCATTTTGGGCAAAAACGGTGCTTTGAAAAAATAAAATGTAACCAAAAACCAACATTTTGGTTACAAAGGCGTTTTCCTGATAATTCATAACTAGGCGCGAATTTAATTAAACCTTTAGGATTATGAGTGTCCTATCAAAGTTTATGCCTGGAGTATACAACATGGATAACGATCTATACAATAAGACCAAAACGCTATTGAAGCAATTGAATTACTTCATTGGCCACGTATTGATTTTTATGGTAGCTAACGCATTTTTGGTTCATATTGCTTTCAGCGAGGTATCAAAACGCTGGTGGATTCTCACCTTAGTAATGATATGGGCAATTAGCTTAATCTATCATGGCATGCGAGTATATGGAATTGATCCCCTTAACCCAAAGAACAAAAAAGCAAAGTTCTTTTTTGGGTGGCTCTTTAAACTAGCCGGCTCTTAAACCCTATTTCTTTTAACCATTTTTCTCTTTCTATAAACTGATTGATAGGTAATTTCTTGGTGTTAGCATTATGATCAAAAACAATTAGTTCTTAAAAATAGAAACTAATATAGGGCAACTTCCGTAAGATCGGATTATGAAAGGATTTATTGGTGAATTTGAAGAACTAGTACTACTGACTATTGCTACTTTGGGATCGGACGCATATGGCGTTACCGTCAAAGAAGCCATTGAGTTTCGTGCTAAACGAACCATAAGCATTGGAGCCTTACACTCTACTATCTCGCGTTTGGAAGATAAGGGCTACATCACCTCGCATCTGGGTGGTGCTACGGCTGAACGCGGTGGCAGGCGAAAAAGATTTTTCGAACTCACACAAGACGCCAAAGAAGCACTGAACGCAATCAAAACATTACGTGAAGGACTTTGGAGGGAATCAAAAATCGACTTAGGATTCTCGAAATGAACGACTTTCACCCCCCTAAACTCGCCAACCGATTACTGGCGTTATTTTGTGAAGAACTCCTGCTGGAGGACTTATTAGGCGATATGGAAGAAGAGTTTAATCACAATGTAAAGAAGCTCGGAGTCACGAAAGCTAAATTAAAGTACTACTCAGAATCGCTGAGTCTAATATTCTCATCTTCCATAAAAAGAAGAAAAAGAGCAGTTTCTATTCATCCATTTTCGAAAAACTCAAACACCATAGGTATGCTTAAGAATTACATCATTGTGGCTCTTCGGAGCCTTTCCAGAAACAAATTTTTTACCACAATCAATGTACTTGGACTCGCCTTTGGCATGTCTGTTACCATCTTATATCTCGGTTTTATCACCAGTTTGTTACAGTTCGATAAGTTTCATGCCAACTACGATAACATTTACAGAGTAGTATCCACCGTAGATAGGAAAACACAAGTGTATGACCTTGCCTCCGCACCCCCTGAGATTCTCAATGTGCTTAAAGATCGGTATTCCATCTCAGGGAAAATGGTTAAGCTAAACGATTGGATTTCAGGTGATGCCGATTACGAAAACAAAGTAATCCCTCTCCATGGATTTTATACAGAGCCTTCATTCTTTGAAGTTTTTTCATTCCAGCTTTTAGAAGGTAATGCTAAAACCGCTCTAACGGAACCTTTTCAAGTCATAATAACCGAGTCAGGAGCAGCTAAGCTTTTTGAACGTGAAGATCCTATAGGGAAGATAATTTCATTTGGAGAAAAAGGAGATTATACGGTGTCAGGGCTAATGGCAGACCCTCCTAAGAACTCGCATCTGACCTTTGAGGTTTTGGCATCTTACTCCAGCACACCTTCGCTGGAACGAGATGAAAAAATCGGCCGAATTGCAGGAGAATGGACCAATTTCCAAGATAATTATTCCTACCTACAGCTAGATCATTTAGATCTTGGTAAAATCCAGGCTGCCTTAAATAAGATAACGGCTACCACCTATTTGAATACTGATGACGTAAAAGCCAACTTTCAACTTCAACCTATGAGTGAAATTGTAATGGGTTGGAAAAACTACAATGACGACATTGGTCCTTACTTTGGGGGGCCTCCGGTTATCGGATTTGGAGTTCTTACTCTGCTTATCTTACTGCCCGCTTGCTTCAATTATTCCAATATCTCCATTTCTCGTGCCATGAAGCGCGCCAAAGAAATTGGGATAAGAAAAGTTGTAGGCGGTTACAAGAAGCAAATCTGGTATCAGTTTATCGTAGAAACGGTTATCATATCTCTGCTTGCACTTTTAGGTTCCGTAAGTATTTTCTTTATGATTAAGGATAGCTGGCTGGATATGCTGGCCGGTGGAAACACAGTTGATTTTACCTTTGATCTTCCTATGGCCTTATTATTCATAGCCTTTGCCGTGTTTACTGGATTTTTAGCAGGTTTGGTTCCTGCCACCTATTTTTCAAAAATCCAGCCCATCACTGCTCTAAAAAGCAGTCATTCTATGAAGCTTTTTGGAAAAACCAGTTTCAAGAAGGTCTTAATTGTCTTTCAGTTTGCAGTATCTCTTTTTTTCATCATCGGCGTATTGGTACAAATGAAACAAACCCGGCATTCGATCAATTTTGATATGGGTTTTGAAAAAGATAACCTACTTGATGTAGACCTGTATAACGTTGACCCAATACTCGTGAAGAACGAATTTAAAAGACAATCCGGGGTGAGTGAAGTTTCGTTGTCCTCTGAAATCATCGGGGCCTATACCTTACCAAGAAGGTGGATTTACTTTACGGAACGCGATGACTCTCTTCGAATGAGCCAGATGTCGATTGACGAGAACTATTTATCAAACTTGGGGCTTGAACTGGTTGCAGGTCGCAACTTCGATGAAAAGACCACCTACGAAGATGGCCATATACTTGTTAACGAAACCTTTTGCAAAAACCTGGGTCTCAACGACCCCAGAGATGCTGTTGGCCAGCTATTTAAGATCTCAAACCTCATTGATGTTACGATCATAGGAGTTGTTAAAGACTTTAACTATGATTTACTACGCACTCCTATCAGAAACTTTGTATTCAGATATGACCCATCCGAATTTAGATATGCGAATCTTAAGGTCAACACCTCAGATCATTTCATACTTTTCTCCGATCTGGAAAACACCTGGAAAGAAATAGAGCCCGAACACAAATTCAAAGCACGCTTCTTCGATGATGAACTTGAAGAAGCCTTCGAAGCAAGCTCCAATCTCATAAAAATTTATGGCTTCATGGGTTTGATGGCCATTATTGTAGGGTGCCTGGGCTTGTTGGGGATGGTAGTTTACAGTACGGAAACAAGAGCCAAAGAAGTCGGGGTAAGAAAAGTTATGGGCGCCTCTATTTCTCAAATTATCTATTTGCTCTCTAAAGAATATGCCTTGCTAATGTTCATCGCCTCCTTCATAGCGATCCCTTTAAGTTACTTTGCTTTTAATTTCTTATTGGCAATGGAGCAGCATTATAGCGTAACCGTGGGTATTTTAGAGGTAGTTATGGGATTGGGCGCACTGCTTGTGATTGGAGCATTAACCATGGCTTCACAAACCTATCAGGCCGCCAAAGCTAATCCTGTGGATACACTTCAAACTGAATAAATGCAATTTAAGCTACTAGGGCAGTCCAATCTCAATGTATCTCAAGTTGCGTTTGGTTGTATGTCTCTTGATCGTTCTAATGATAACAAGACGCTCTTAAGGTCAGCCGTCGATAATGGAATCAATCTATTCGATACAGCCGACCTATATGACTGCGGACAGAACGAAGTTATGGTTGGAAAGGCCCTGAGAGAGATTAGAAAGAACATCTATATCGCTACAAAAGTCGGTAACCAATGGCGACCTGATGGGAGCGGCTGGGATTGGAACCCAACTAAAAAATACATTCTAACCGCAGTAGAAGACAGCCTCAGGAGATTACAAACTGATTATATTGATCTGTATCAACTGCACGGAGGAACAATAGACGATGCATTCGATGAGACCCTTGAAGCTTTTGACATCTTAAAATCACAAGGTAAGATCTTGAATTATGGGATCTCATCGATAAGACCTAATGTAATTGATCGTTGGATCAATAAAAGTGAAATTTCAAGTATAATGCTTCAATACAGTCTACTGGATCGCCGACCAGAGGAGCAATGTCTGAACTGGGCAAAGAAAAAAAATATTGGCATTCTGGCGAGAGGAAGTCTATCAAAGGGGCTATTGGCCAATAAACTTTCCTCTTCTCATCTTAATTGGTCTGACCGACAGGTGAAAAAAGTACAATCCACTCTCCTAGAGATTAGTGAACGACCACCCATTCATACAGCTTTGCGCTACGTATTGCAGCATGAAGCCGTGACAACAGCTGTGGTTGGCATCAGAACCATAGATCAACTGAAACAAGTCAGTGCAGTGTTCGACTCACCTCAATTGACAGGTGAGGAATATCAGACTTTACAAGATATTCTCGGCGCAAATAGATATTCTGATCATTTAATATAGATTGCAAGGGTTGAATTTTACACGTTAAACAAATCCTGGCGTTCAACTATTTAGAGCTTATTTGAGCTATATTTTTGTGCATTTGAAATTTGGCCTATTCATCTCTTAGACATCTGGCTGGATTCGTATTCGCGGCTTTTACGGCATGCGAGCCTATAGTTAACCATGCTATAACCAAAGCGATAAGCCCAGATACTCCAAAAAACCAAATTTCAAGATCAATCTTAAAAGCGAATCGTTGTAACCACATTTCAATCAGATAATAGCTTAACGGTAATGCTATTAAAATCGATATGAGCACCATTTTCGTAAAGTCACCTGAAAGTAGGTACACAATGTTTGCCGCACTCGACCCTAGGGCTTTCCGTATGCCAATTTCTTTTAACCTTCGTTCTGCAGTGAACATCGCCAATCCAAACAACCCCAGGCAACTTATTATAATGGCAAAACCAGCGAAGTACTGAGATAAAGTAGCCACCCTCTGCTCAGCCGCATACATAGCACGATACTCTTCGTCCAAAAATTGGTATTCAAAAGCAAACCCGGGATTGAAGTCACTGTAAAATGCTGTGAGCGCAGCCAGAGTCTCTTTTTCTTTGCCCGCCTCAATACGCACCATGACATTCCAGGTCTCCTCGGGCGTGAGCCTGAAGAACAAAGGTTGAACGGTGGTATGTAAAGATTGAAAGTGAAAATCCTTAGCCACACCCACTATCTCAAGATCAATCTCATCCCACATCCTGATCACTCTTCCGATGGGTTCATCCTCATATCCCATAATGCGGATGGCGGTCTCGTTAAAAATTATTTTTGCCGTATCGGATGGAGAATCTCTAGAGAATGATCGTCCATCAACGATTTCCACACCCATGGTTTCAAGGAATTCGTGGTTGACTCGCACATTTTCGAAGAGTATTTTGTCATCAGGATTTTTACCTTCCCAACTCAGACCACTTGTATTGTTGTTCCTGCCCATAAAGGTATGCCCTGAACTGGAGGCGCTGATTACCCCCGGAATGACCTTTACCTCATTCAAGAACGTTTCAAGATTAGCATCTATTCGACCTTCGCTAGCGAAGTAAATTACGTTGTCTTTGTTATAGCCCAAATTTTTGTTCTGGACAAATTCTATTTGCTTATAAATAACCAATACAGCTACAATAAGTACAATGGAAAGTGTAAACTGAAAAATCACTAACCCTCTTCGAGCCCATAGTTCTCCAATAGAACCTTTTACTTCACCTTTCAAAACTTTTACCGGCTTGAAGCCAGATAGATACAACGCAGGGTAACTACCGGCCAGAACGCCTGTAACTACCGTAATACCCAAAAACCAAGTGATTAACCTTGGGTCGGTCAGATCGATAGAGATCTCCTTATCCGTTATGAAATTAAACTGGGGTAAGGTAACCCATACAATAAGAATAGCCACACCAAATGATAAAAGAGCAATAAGAATTGACTCAAACAGATACTGAAATACAAGCATCCCCTGATTAGCTCCGATAGATTTCTTAATACCAACTTCCTTAGCTCTTCTCGACGCCCGAGCGGTAGAAAGATTCATAAAGTTGATACATGCTATAACCAATATAAAAACAGCAATAGCACCGAAGAGTCGAACGTACTCAATACGTCCCCCGGAACGCTTTCCATTCTCGAAACGGCCATACAAATACCTGTTCGTATATTGATCAAGGAATAGCGTAACGTTAGTCTGTTCTCCTTTTTGAGTTACAAAATCAGCTATTTTTTCGCTGACCTCACCGGCATCGGTGCCCTCATTCAAAATCACAAAAGTTCGCGGGCCATTACTTCCCCAACTCAATACCCACCCGTTATTTTCCTTGAACTCTTCAAAGGACATTACATACTCAAATTGTATAGATGAATTTCTTGGGTTTCTCTCAAATACACCTGAAACCTGAAACAACTTATTATGTTGAAACTCAACCTGTCGCCCAATTATATCCTCGGTGGTATCAAAGAGCTTGATAGCCAGCTCTTCGGAAATTACAATGTTCGTCTTTTCGGCCAGTACTAAGTCGGCATCTCCTTGAGTCAACTTAAAGGAAAAAATATTAAAAAAATCAGAACCTACATGGTAGCCTCTAGTGGTAATATTTCGGTCTTCTACTGTCAGTGTATTGGAATTTATCCAGGTTGTAGTAGCCGCATATTCGATTTCGGGAATTTCCTCCTTGAGGGCTTCTGCCAAAACTCCGGGAGTGGAAGTAGTGGTCATAATATGATCAGCATACTGCTGATGTTCAAGGACTTGATATAGCCGATCCGACTTCTCGTGGAAGGTGTTCATACTCATCTCGTCATTGACCCATAAAAAAATGAACAGAGCGCAAGCCAAACCCGTTGACAGCCCAATAAGATTTATAAAAAAAGAACTGGTGAATCGCTTGAAGTTGCGGTAAGCTAGAATCAGGTTGTGTTTGAGCATGTTTTTATCTATTTGAGTTTATCAAAGACCTCGGAATATGATGAACGTTGCCTAAGGCTAATAAGTGATACTCCAATTTCTGAAGATAGTTACATAATATCGTGCAACCTTTAACAAAAGGTTGTAGTCATACGTGTAATTGCAACAAAAATACAAACCATGGTCAAAAACTTTATAAAAACAGCGCTACGAAGCCTGGCGAAGAACCCACTTATTTCATTCATAAATATCTTTGGGCTGTCGCTAGCCGTAGGTTGTTCTTTAGTCGTTTTTATTTTTGTAGACTTTGCTTTCAGTCAGGACGAATTTCATACCAACCGTGAAAACATCTTTCTAATCAAGAATGTGGTAAGCAGAGATGGCTCTGAGCAAGTTTGGGGGGATTCTCCGGCCCCGATAGGGCCAATGATGAAAGAAGATCTTCCGGAGGTTGCCGAAATGACACGGGTGGACAACAGAAATGTAATTCTTAAATATGAGGACAAAGTGTTTAAGGAGTTCGTCCGATTTGTAGATCCTCAGTTCCTTGAAATGTTCAGCTTCGATCTTAAGCAAGGTCGAGCGGCAGACTTAAAAGACCCATCCAAAATAATATTGAGTGAAGCTATGGCCGAAAAATATTTCGGTGAGGCGAACCCTCTTGGTAAGCAGTTGGTAATGGTTTTGAATGAGAAAAAAGAATCATTTGTTGTTGGCGGTGTGGCTGCTAAATTCCCCAAAACCGCCAGCTTCAGATTTAATTTTTTAGTACACTACAGTAAAATGTTCACATTTTACGAAGATCAGGACGCCAACGACTGGACGGATTTCATTGCCGCTACATTTGTACAACTGCATAATCCGGAAGATATAGATGCATTGACCTCTAAAATGGATAAATACGTTAAACTCCAAAATGCAGCAGATGAGGATTGGCCGGCTAAAGCCTATCCTTTTGAGCCATTGACTACCCTATCGCAAAACTCACATAAAATAAGAGGTGATATTTCCGGGGGTGATGATCCTGTCGCGCGGCTCATTCTTATATCAATTGCCGTATTTATGATTGTACTGGCCTGTTTCAACTACATTAATATTTCTATATCCTCAGCCGCGAAACGTCTCAAGGAAATCGGTGTAAGAAAGGTCATTGGAGGCACAAGGCGTCAGTTAGTTTTTCAGTTCATTGGAGAGAACCTTATCATTTGTGTTATTGCACTGGTGTTAGGTGGTGTCTGGGCACGTGCATTTTTCGGGCCATGGTTTGATTCGCAGTTCGATATTGGTCTTGAACTGAATTTCTACGAAAACATTAATGCCTGGGTATTTCTGATGGGATTATTGTTTCTTACAGGTTTCGGTTCAGGGTCATACCCTGCCTTTTACATTTCCTCTTTCAAGCCAGTAAACATTTTTAGAGGAAATCAGAAGTTCAGTAAGAAAGGCCGGTTTACCCGCATATTCCTCACTTTTCAATTCATTCTTTCCATTATCACGATTGTATTTGGAATCGCTTTTACGCAAAATGCTCAGTATCAGCGTGAACTTGACTGGGGCTATAATCAGGATCAAACCTTAGTCATTCCGTTGGAAGAAGGTGTAAACCACGAGATCATTAAGAACGAATTGGCCATGCAACCTGGTATAATCAGCATAGCTACCTCTGCAGGTCATGTAGGGAGGTCTGTGGGACTTAGTGTAATTGATGTTGATGACAACAAATACGAAGTGCGCAGGATGAGCGTTGGTTATGATTACCTGGAAACCGTTGGTATTCGGTTAAAGCAAGGCCGTTTTTTCGAGCGTGACAGGATTACAGATCAAGATGAAAGCGTCGTGATTAATGAGACTTTTGCCCAAGACTTTGGTTGGGAAAACCCATTGGAAGCTTCTTTTGAACTTGATAGTACTACCTACAACGTTATTGGTGTAGTAGAAGATTTTCACTACTTTGATTTTGACGATAAGATAGAACCTGCTTTTTTCAGAATGTCTAAAGATGAGAATACAAATTTCATATCAGCACGAATAGAAAAAGGAAACATCGCCAAAACTGAAGCTTTTGCGGAGGAACTTTGGAAAAAGCATGTCCCTGACCTTCCTTACAATGGCTTCTTCCAGGATGAAGTCTTTGACTATCATTTTGATGAGTTAAAAGGTCATGCCAGAATTATGAGCTTCACCGCTACATTGGCTATCATATTATCATGTATGGGTCTGTTTGGATTGGTATCTCTCAATGTGACTGCCAGAATGAAGGAATTTAGCATTAGAAAAGTCTTAGGCGCTGGTGTTGGCGCCATTTTTAACGGTGTCAATCGTCAATACATATGGATATTGACCATATCATGTATTCTAGGTTTACCGGTTGCCTATGTTCTGGTAGATAGTTTGTTTGACGAAGTCTATGAGTATCACATGCCACTTACTATTGTGCCCTTCGTTTTGGCCGCTATATTTTTGTTTATAGTGGCTCTGGTAACCGTTTCAAGTCAGATTTATAAAGTTGTAGTTTCCAACCCGGTTGATGCCTTAAGACAAGAATAGTACTGGCTAGTTTGTAGCTAATAATGGATCATAATTGGTAGCTTTATTCATGGAATGGAGAAGCTCAAAGTATATGGTGTAATCCTGCTTTACTGGATTCTGGTTATGAATATTATGGGTTATTTTGCCCTTATCAATGTAACCGGCTTCATTCAAATCACGGAACTGGACTTAAAAACACTGAATAATCCAATAGCCGATTATTGGGTGTCTCCGAATCAGCTTTTAGAAACTACCTTATTCGCCCTTTTCTTTGGAACTCTTTTCATACTTGTAAATGAATTATCCATACGTCTTGGTATCGATAAGTTAAGTTTCAGCTATATAATCTTAATAAAAAGCTTAATTTATTTAGTGGGCTTTGTCATTACCTTCTTTTTGGTATTCTCAACACTATCCATCATTGGAACCCTACCTGAAGGCGCATGGCAAATGGCGATGCAATCGGGATATGTTCTTCAATTGGCTGTCTTAGGTTTTATATTTCTAATGTCGCAGTCAATTATTCTAAACTTTATTCTGCAAGCCATAACAAAATTTGGCTATAAAAATCTAAGTAATTTCCTGCTGGGCAAGTATAATAATCCAATCATTGAAGAGCGCATATTCCTTTTTATGGACCTGAAATCGTCCACGGCCTATGCGGAGACGTTGGGAAATATCAAATACTCAAAGCTGATCAAAGATTGTATCAATGATATCAATAAATTGGTGGACAACTATGGAGCAGAAATTTATCAATACGTCGGTGATGAGGTAGTACTAACCTGGGAGTCCAAATACAAGTGGGATGTAATTGCCGGTATCGATATTTTTTATGCCTTTAAAAAAAGACTTGAAGACCGCTCAGACCACTATCTCAAGAAATACGGAGTTATTCCCGAGTTCAAAGCAGGGTTACATGGAGGTAAGGTCACGGTGGCAGAAATCGGAAATATCAAAAGAGATATTGCCTATCACGGAGATGTTTTGAACACCGCCTCTAGAATAGAATCTATTTGCAACCAATATAAAGAACGACTACTCGTTTCAGGTTGGTTACTTAAAAAAGCCGCGAATCTAAACGGATACTCATCCAAGGAGATTGGTATTGTACAACTCAAAGGAAAACAAAAGAAAATCGATGTCCATGCGGTTCACGAGGCAAGTAGTTAGGTATGGTTTGATCATTTAAACAGTTGTGCTATCTTGCTTACATGCGGGCTGTTCGCAATGCGCTTTTAATCATTATTCTTACACTAAGCGGATTCATACTAGCTGGATGGATCTCTTCTCTTACCTTTCCCAAAGGTAGTGGGCTTGCCGGTCCGGGAACTGTTGCTGGATACGCAATGTTCGGAGCTTTTGGCGGTCTACTTTTAGGCATAATTCTAGCGTTAAAAGCGCCAGCTAGGAAAATAATTTTCATCAATATTATATTCGGCCTTATTCTAATCATTCCTCTGGTTCTTACGATTCGAAGAATAATAACTACGGACAAGCAGATTCCAGGAATGGAGCCTAATGCCACCGTCCCCGTGTTTTGGCAACAGAAAAGCACTAAAATGGGGCTGGGTATGGTCAAACCAGATTTTTACAATGATCGAGTGCTTTATTTTTACGCACCTAATCTCGAAAAGTCCGTGGATGATCATACGCCAATTGACAGTCTTGTTTTTGCAAAAAACGAGCTGGGAGTAAGCATTAGTTATGCTCCACCTTGGTTTTATCCTGCCCATGTGAAATTAGATTATGATATTCTTTACTTCATAGCGATAGGTCGAACCAAAGACTGGGTGCAAGTTGAAGTAAATCAGCAAACCGGTTTGACATATTGGCTGGATGCCTCAAGTGTAACCATGGTTTACTGGCCGGACTTTTTACTAAATACTTTTTTGATTGAATCCATTATTGAGACTAATATCTTAAGAGTCCGGCCATATGATAACGCATCCATGGTCAAGACAGCAAGTAACAGTTTCGAACCTGTTGAAGTGAAAAATGAATGGGTGAGGGTAAAAGTATTGGATGATGATTTTAATCCTGTAGGTGAAGGGTGGCTGCGTTGGAAAAGGGGAGATGAGTTATTGATCCGGTATTTTCTTCTTAGCTAAATCCCTTATACCTCGAAGTGGATTGATTTTTTCACGGTTCTATTACCCACTACCTTATTGAATACATTCTCATAGCCAAGGCTGGAGCATCAGTTTTCAGTTTCCTGCTCCTTCAGCTCCTCGGCATAGATCTCTTCATCCCCGTACTTATCATCATATAAAGCATCTAGCTTCTTAGTGAAATCCTGGTTGTATTTTAACCATTGATCAATAGCACTAAAATAAACCTTGGCCACATCCTTTACTCTGCTACTGGTGATTATCCCTTCAATAGTATAATCCTTCTTACCGAGTAATGGTATTTCATCAATATTATCTTGATAGAGCGCTTCGGCGTAAGCGATAGGCCCTTTCACAGCTCTGGTGAGATATAGGTTCCTATGATAAACACCTTCGGCCATATCTGAAAGAATAGAGTACTTATTAGCGAAGGTAAATGTATTATCCGAGGGTAGAGCATCTACTTTTAATTCCTTATCTAGGGCTTTCATTATGTTGCTGGCAAAAACATTCGATTCTTCAAGGTCTGACGACACCAAAAGCCTCAAAAGCTCAAACCTTTGATCAAGTTCATCTTTACCATCCACTTCAAACCCAAGGAATGAACCTGGCACAAACACCATACTGTAGTTTTCTTCTACAGGAGGAAGGTATTTATCATTATAACGTTGACTGCCCTCACTGGCATTATAATGAATAACTAGAGTAAGGTCTGGTTTAAATGAATTGATTTTATTTGCTCGAGCTACAAAATCTTTGTTTAGAAATACATCATTGAACATGACGAAGTCCGTAGCTTCACCCGACAAAAGATAATTGAATTTTTCTCTGTTAAACCACTCGTTCTTGTACCCGGCAATAATATCCTTTTTATAATCTGTTTCGAGCCACTCATAATAGTTGATGCCCATGGCACTTTTACCATATTCATGAGTAAGTAATACCTCTGCTCCTTTTTCCTCTAGTAGTTCCTTGAGCCTTAAAGCGGTAGTGTAAGCGATATTCGCTTCAAAAAACTCGATGTCACTTTTTCTATTATAATTGATTCCTTCTACTTTCATAAAGCGTCTTTCTAAAATCGCCTCTCCCATATTACCGGCCATATGCCCAGGATCAATGGCAATCTTGAGCCCAAAGTAATCGGTGACAGGATACTTGGCAGGATCTACATGAGTACTTTTTATGCCATGGAAGTACCGGGCTCCTTTTCTTTTCAGCAATTCAATTATTTCTTCATGAGGCATCTCATCTAAAAGCCCATTGAAATGAGACATTTCACGCCAATACAAAATGAATTCAGGCTTATCTATGCGTTGAGTTGTAGGATACATATAAACCCCGCGCTCGTTCACAACTACGTTATCCATACATTCGGCCTCTTTACATAAAAACTGGAGGTTCCGCGTTACTCTATCTTTGTAGAATTTTTTAATGGGAATCGGTTCAATTTCCTGCGCCCATGATTGGGGTACAATTATGCCAAAGAAAAAGACAAGTAGTGATTTTAATATCAATTTCATGATAGGATAGTTTAAAAAATGAGATAGTTAAAGATAGTAAAAATTAACATTCGTTTCCGAATATGATTTTGAAAGAAAGGAGGACGTTATTTCCTTGCCACCTTCGCATTCCCAAAATTAAATGCATCATAAGAAACATAGACAGCTATGCCAAAGTAGATAAGAATGAAAGAGATAAGTACAAGGTCTTTCTGTCCAAAATTTATTTTTCGCCTTACTCCTGTCGATCCATAAGTCGGTTGTGTATTTAATACCATAATATCCAGGAGCATCTTAGGGACAGCTAGGTGTTCCCGTATAAACATACTTAGATTCATATTCCCCTTAGCCTCATAACCTATGGCATCAACACCGAAATACCATGACAGAAATAGAGCTCTTTGAAGATGGAAACCCTGACTCACTACAACCAGTCTCTTTTTCCCAAAAAGTTTCTTAGATCTAACTATAGAATCCAAAGTTCGAAACCCGGCAAAATCCAACTTGATGAAGGAAGACGGTATCCCCTTAGCTAACAAGGCTCTTTGCATGTCGCGCGGCTCGTTATAATCATCACGACTATTATCCCCGCTAATCAATATTTGTGATATTAAGCCGGCCTGGTATAGCTCTGCAACGGCATCTATTCTATACGTAAAATATACATTTTCGCTAACTCCATCTTGCAAGAATTTATTAGTTCCCAACAACAGGACTGTGTATTTGTCCCCCACGACTTCTTCGGTATGGCTCGCTATCCGAACATTTGAATAAAAATCAACTATAAGGTTTGCCATAAACATAAAGAACAATACGGTAATCGCCAGGCTAAGCTGCCTTCGCACGAACCACATAAACCCATCCCAGATAAAAGATCCCTTGTAAAATCGATCTAAACGATGGAGTACCAAATAATCCACAATTCCATGCATTACCATAATAGAAGCTGCCAGGAACATAAATCCTAGTAAGTTCCATCCGTCCGCGTGTTGAAAGAACCCCAGAAAGTCTGAAAAGACAGAGGTAATCGTTCTGTGACCGTCATTAACATCCTTTACCAGCTGATTGATATCGCTGTAATAAAACGGGATAAAAAAAAGGACGATTAACACGCAAATGACGAAAAGAAAAAGTAGAAACTTGAGGCCTTTCATCTATCTAAAACCAA
>JBCCOE010000096.1:0-14901 GCA_039025475.1 Bacteroidota bacterium
GTGCCTTTCACCTATGGGTTGATGAATGATTGGTTAAAAGACTTTGCTTATAGGATAGATCTGGGCATAGACATATTCCTTTTCGGTGGCCTGATTTCTCTGGTTATAGCCTTCTTTACGATTAGCTTCCATACGTTAAAGGCGTCTCTGTTGAATCCAGTAGATACGATTAGGTCCGAGTAGATGCTTTCTTAGCCTATTTCAGGCTAAGGCCTGCTAGATATTTTAATTCGATCTCAGCGATTTTAGCGGCAAATTGAGCGTTTTGCTCTCGAAGTTCGGCGGCTATAAGATTGGTTTGTGATTCTCTGTATTCGACAGCGTTGGACAAACCGATCTCATATCGCTCTTTAGCAATATCGTTATTTTCCTTGGCCACTAACACATTTTGCTGTTCCAGTTTCCGAAGTTCAAGACTATTCAGGTAACTGAGATATTGCTGTTTTAGATCGGTTTCAATATCCAAAAGACGCTGTTCATAGGAGTAATCAGCGATTTCTTTATTGATTCTGTTGTTCTGAATGATACGATTAATGTTAAACCCGTTAAATAGGGTAAAGCTGGCATTAAATCCATAAGAGAGGTCGGTAGTATTACTTTCAAAAGAGAATCCAACAGCACGTTGGGTTTCTGAGTAATTATAACCTGCAAACACCGACAAATTAGGCATTCGGTCCGATTTAGAGGCTTTTTCCTGCAAAGCGGCTATTTCTGTGGCACGCTTGAAAACATCTACCTCTTTGTTACCTATTTCGATGTTATTCAATAAATCATCAAGCGTTACGGACTCGTCAATCTCTAAACTGTATTGTATTTCGAAAGATATGTTTTCTCGAATGCCTATTTGCCGTAATAGTTCCAGCTTTTGAGCATTGAGTATTTGCTCCTGATTTAAAATATTGGATTGGTCGGTGTTGTAGTCGACCTGTGCCTGTAAATACTCGAGTTTTGATCCTTTTCCCAGTTCGTATTTATCCTTTGCAATTTTCAAGCGTTCTTCTGATAGCTCCAGGTTACTGCTTAACAGTTTTAGGCGTTCCTTTTCTAAGGATGCCAAAAAGAAGTTGGTGGACACGTTATAGATCACAGTTTCAATAGAGAATTCCAATGCGGACTTAGATTGTAAATTTTGAGTTTCCAGAAGATCACGGTTGACAAACATGCGAGTACCATCGAATAGTGTCCAGTTGAGATTGGCCCCAATACTAGTAGAACTATTCTCCTGGTTATCGATGTCTCGCACATCTCCACCAACAATTTGTTCACCGTTTACCTGAGAGTTATTTTGATTGGCATCTAATGTTACAACTGGAAGAAAACCTGCGTTACCCAGGGTGCTGTTATTTTCTGCGATTTTTTGATTACTACGGGCTATTTTAATTCCATAGTTATTTTCTAAGGCCAAGTCTATGGCACTCTCGAGGGTCATTATTTCCTGACCGAAACTAACTGCGCTTAGGCTTATGAAAAGCAGACTTAAAGCAGTTCTCATACCCGGGCCAATCTTTTCTGCGTACTGGTGATGAAGGTGTAAACTGCAGGGATCACGAACAAGGTCAAAATAGTGGCGAATAACATACCCCCGATGACTGCAATTCCCATACTTACCCTACTTTCTGCACCTGCCCCTAATGCCAATGCAATAGGCAGAATGCCAAGAATGGTAGAAAGTGAAGTCATCAAAATCGGTCTGAACCTGGACTTGGCGGCGTCCACAATGGCTTCGCTGACGTTCAGACCTTGAGCTTTGCGCTGATTGGCAAATTCCACAATCAGGATACCATTTTTTGTAACCAGCCCAATGAGCATGATTATACCTATCTGGCTGAAGATATTCAGCGTTTCACCGAAGACATAAAGCGATAATAAGGTCCCTGCCAGGGCGAGCGGTACAGTAAACATAATGATCAAAGGATCTCTAAAACTTTCAAATTGGGCGGCTAGAACCAAATAGATAAGTACTAATGCAAAGGCAAAAGCGAAATACAAGTTACCCGAGCTCTGCTTAAATTCCAGGGAGGTTCCTGCTAGGGCTGTGCTAAATGATCCGTCCAAAACCTCTTTGGCTACTTTATCCATGGTATCAATACCATCTCCCAGGCTGTATCCAGGCTTTAGACTGGCAGAGACGGTTGCCGAGGCAAAACGATTATAGCGGTAAAGTTGGGGTGGTGTAGTTCGCTCGTTAAGTCGTACCAGGTTGTCCATTTGAACCAACTGGTCATCGTCATTTTGAACATAAATGCTCTTCAGATCTAAGGGATCATCCCGATCTTCTCGCTCTACCTGACCAATGATCTGGTATTGTTTTCCGTCCTTAATGAAATAACCAAAACGCTGACCACTGAGCGATAACTGCAATGTCTGAGCTACGTTTCTGACGGATACACCTAAATCGCGAGCCTTATCACGGTCTATTTCTATACTGATTTCAGGCTTATTAAATTTTAGATCGACATTCACAAAGTCAAAAACGCCTGTGTTATTCGCTGCCTTTAAAAAGTCGGGGATCACAGATTGAAGCTTGTCGAGATTGGGCGCTTGAAGTACATATTGCACAGGTAAACCACCGCGCCGGTTCCCAATAGTTTGAGGTTCAGATACAAAAGCTCTTGCTCTGGTGTTCCTACCAACCCGAGGTTTGATGTCTTCCACGATTTTCTTTTGAGATCGGGACCTCTCAGAGGCATCTACTAAATTGACCACCGCAAAACCGGAGTTTACGCTAGAAGAAGCGCCAAAGCCAGGTGAAGTAATGGTTAAAATGGATTCGTTTTCAGGAATAGCTTCCTTTACCAGCTGATTCACTTGATCCATGTAAAAATCCATGTACTCGAAGGTGGCGCCTTCGGGGCCTGTAGCATAAATCCTGAAATTGCCCCGATCTTCTACAGGAGCCAATTCCTGCTGGATGTTGATATTCAACAGATAGATAGCCGCCGCCGAAATAATGATGATGACGAAAGCCATCCAGCGTATGGTCATAAAGCGAGTTAGGAGCTTTGCGTAAGTTTCGTTTAACCAAATGAAGAATGGTTCCGTCTTCTCATAGATCCATTGTTTCTTCTGTCGTTTCTTTAGCATACTGGAGCTCAACATGGGAGTGAGAGTCAATGCAACAAAACTCGAAATGATTACTGCTCCGGCTACGGTTACTCCAAATTCCCTGAATAAACGACCGGTTAAACCTTCCAGAAAAACGATAGGAAAAAAGACCGAGGTTAACGCTACGGTTGTACTTATTACCGCAAAGAATATTTCTTTAGCCCCTTTCTTGCCGGCTTCATGTGGTTCCTGCCCATTCTCGATTTTAGTGTATATATTTTCCAATACCACAATCGCATCATCTACCACTAAACCAATCGCTAATACAATCCCCAAGAGGGTCAAAACATTGATCGAAAAACCAAAGGCATACATCAAAAAGAAAGAGCCAATTAAACTAATGGGTACAGTAATAATGGGAATGAATGTAGTGCGCCAGTCCCTCAAAAAGGCGAAGATGATCAGGGCAACGAGCCCAAATGCAATGTAAATGGTCTGTTCCACCTCTTCTATAGATTCTGTAATGTATTCCGTATTATCAAACGAAATTTGGGTTTCTATATCCCCCGGTAGGTTTTTCCGAATATTCTCCAATCGGTTATAGAACTCTTCTGAGATTTCCAGGTTATTGGTACCGGGTTGAGGCGTGAGCACCACAATGACCATGGGAACACCGTTATTTTTCAGGATGGTTCTCGCGTTTTCGGGATAGAATTCAGCCCTTCCTATATCTCTGAAACGGGTCACACCGTTAACATCTTCTTTTATAATCAGGTCGTTATACTCTTCAGGTGTATTTAAACGACCTAATGTTCTAACAGACAGTTCTGTGGTACTACCTTCTATCCGTCCCGAGGGTAACTCCAGGTTTTGGGCGCCAACGGCATCGAAAACATCAAGAGGAGTTACGCGATAAGCGGCGAGTTTGTCAGGGTCCATCCATAATCGGATTGAATATCGCTTACTACCCCATATTCTAACTTCACTTACTCCCGGGATGGTTTGAAAGTTTTCTTTGAATACATTGCTGGCCAGTTCGGTCATTTCAAGCAAATTGCGCTGCTTACTAAAAACCCGAACGCCCATGATCGGAGAAGCATCGGCATCTGATTTGCTCACGACTGGTGGCTCTGCATCAGGGGGTAGATTACGTACCGCACGTGAAGTTTTATCCCTCACGTCATTGGCGGCCGCTTCCAAATCACTATCCAGGTTAAATTCAACACGTATCGTGCTGCGTCCGTCTCGCGATGTTGAGATCAGCGATTTGATACCCGCAATGCCATTTATGGATTCCTCCAGCGGTTCAGTGATTTGAGTTTCAATGATCTCCGCGTTGGCACCCGCATAGCTCGTAGAAACGGTGATAATAGGTGGATCTACGCTTGGGTATTCGCGCACCCCTAGGAAGTTAAAGCCTACAACACCCATTATAATAATAAGAAGGCTCATCACTATGGCCAATACAGGCCGATCGATACTTATGCTCGAAAGACTACTCATTCTACCTGAAGATTTACATCCACTTCCATACCTGGTCGTAACTGCAAAATTCCCGTTGTTAACACCGTATCAGTATTTACCAAACCTGATGTGACTTGAATTTTATCCGCGGTGCGTATTCCTGTGGTTATCTGTTTACTGGCCACCTTACCATTATCCAGGGTGTAGACCTTCTTTCCATTTAATTCAGGAATAATAGCTTCCGTGGGAATCATAATGGCCTCATCCACAGTAGAAATAGTCAAGGTCACTCTGGCAAACTGACCCGGCAATAACTTACCATCTGAGTTTTTACTTACAGCACGCACTTTTATAGACCGGGTCTCGGGATCAACCTGGGGTTCTATAGCATAGATCTTACCCACAAAGGTTTCTTCAAACGCCTCAACGGAAAAAGCAACGTTATCACCAACATTAAGCTCTGAGATATATCTTCCCGGAACACTAAAGTCAATTTTTATCGGGTCTATGTTATAGATAGTAGCGATAAGATTCGTAGGACTGATATAACTTCCTTCACTAATCTCTCTTAGACCTACCGTTCCGCTAAAGGGAGCCCTAATTTTATGCTTCTCAATTTGGACTTTTTTAACTTTAATCTCTGAAATTGAAGTTTGGAGTGTGGTTAGTGCCGTCTCGTATTCTTCTTTGCTGATGGCTTCTTTGGTCAGCAATTGTTTTTGACGGTATTCAATATCTTCATTGAGCTTTTTTGAATATTCTAATATTTCAAGTTCAGCTTTAAATTCATCAGAATTCAATTCAACTAATAGTTGTCCGCGAGAAACCTCTTGCCCTTCTTTGAATAGTATTTTTTCGACAACACCAGATACCTCACTTTTAAGCTCTACGGACTCATTAGCGGTTAACGAGCCTGTAATTCTGAGGTCATTGTTGAGTTTTTTTGGATTAGCCACAACTGCTAATACCTCCAATTTGTCGCTCGTAGGTGGAGCTTGCTGGTCGTCATTAGTTTTTTCCTGACCCAGGTCTAATTTTGGCAGGACTATGAAGCCAATACATATCAGAATTATGATGGCGATAATGACTTTTGTACTATTTTTCATGCTCACGCGTATAAATACAAAACTCATGTTTATTGTTTAAACATGAGTTTCACATTTTATAAAAGGAATGAACAAGGGATAGGGGGTAAGCCTATGCTGATTTCTGTCTAGGCTACGACAACTTCCTTGATTTTGTCACCTGCTCGTATTTCATCAATGACATCAGCGCCTTCCACTACTTTACCAAAGCACGTGTGGTTGCGATCGAGGTGAGAGGTGTTATTTCTGCTATGACAAATGAAAAATTGGCTACCACCGGTGTTTCGGCCGGCATGCGCCATTGAAAGCACACCACGGTCGTGATATTGATTATCTCCTTCAAGTTCACAATCTATAGTGTAACCTGGTCCGCCGGCACCGGTGCCATTCGGGCACCCACCCTGAATAACGAAATCCGGAATTACCCGGTGAAAGGTTAATCCATTGTAAAAGCCACTTTCGGCAAGCTTGATGAAGTTATCAACGGTATTGGGAGCATCTTTTTCGTAAAACTCCACTTTCATTGTTCCTTTTTCGGTAACGATCTCTGCAGTTCTCATTCGATTAAATTTTTTGCAAACCTATTAAAATTATTGAATCATTGCACACCGGATAAAGATTATCAAGATGCTCAGTCCTAAGACCAAAATGAAGTTCATAAACTGGTGGCCGCCCATGCTGGGAACCGGTATAACCTTGCGAAAAATATCTGAAGATATGAGCCGTTTTGAGGTAGATATGAAACTTAGGTGGTATAACCGAAACCTTGTTGGGATCCATTACGGAGGATCATTATATTCTATGTGTGATCCCTGGTATATGTTTATCCTTACGGCAAACTTGGGTCGGGGCTACATAGTGCTGGATAAGGCGGCCAATATTCGGTATCTCAAGCCGGGAAAAGGAACTTTAAAGTGTGTTTTTGAAGTATCTCGTAAAGAAATTAGCGAAATCAAAGAGGAGATTGACAGCATAGGCAAAAAAGACTACACCTTTCTCTGCGAGGTGAAAAATGAAGCCGGTGAAGTCATCTGTGAGGTAGACAAGATCGTGTATGTAAGAAAGAAAGACTTTGATTGGGACAAACTTAAAAGTCAAGGGTAAGTTGAAGGCCTGTTGGCTTCTGTTCTTCTTCTTGAACTTCATGATTTAAATTTGATATGGACAACCCCAGGAGACGTATCCCTTTCTCCAAGGATATTTGATCGATAAGCTCTGATATAAGCTGATCGATTTGGTTGGCGTTTTCAATCCAGTATTCTACGGTTTTGCTCCGAGTGATAATTTGAAAGTCCTCATATTTTGCTTTTACAGTGAAAGTTTTGCCTTTGGTCGCTGAACTTTTCATTCTTCGCAAAATGGTTTCTTTTATCTGATCAAGTTTATCCAATACCTCGCGTTGCGTCGTAACGTTCTGCGAAAATGTGTTTTCGGCGCCCAGGCTTTTTCTTATCCGGTCCGGGTTCACAGGCCGGTGGTCTTCTGCCCGGGCTATTCGATAATAGTATCTTCCGGATTTGCCGAACCTACTTACCAAGTCTATTTCATTCCACTGTTTCAGGTCTAGCCCATGGTGAATTCCCATCTTGTGCATTTTTTCAGCCGTGACTTTGCCAATGCCGAAAAACCGTTCGATGGGAAGTTTTTCTACGTATTCCACAGCCTGTTCAGGAGGTATCAGAAATATACCATCAGGCTTTTTCACATCAGAAGCAGTTTTTGCGAGGAACTTATTGATCGAGATTCCTGCAGAAGCCGTAAGCCGAGTTTCATTGCGTATCCGCTCCTTAATCTCTTTGGCAATCAAAGTGGCTGATGGAAGCCCTTTTTTATTGGAAGTGACATCAAGGTAGGCTTCGTCCAGGGAGAGGGGTTCAACCAGATCGGTATAGTTATAAAATATGGCTCTAATCTGATCGGAAACCTCTTTATACGCGTCAAACCTTGGTTTTACAAAGATAAGGTCCGGGCATTGACGAGCCGCAATTTTGGAAGGCATCGCCGATTTCACGCCAAACTTGCGGGCTTCATAGCTAGCTGCGGCTACCACACCACGTTCAGAATTGCCTCCCACGGCCACAGGCTTCCCTCTAAGCTCGGGGTTATCCCTTTGCTCTACTGAAGCGTAAAAGGCATCCATATCTATATGTATAATCTTTCTAATAGGTCTAATTACTTGATTCTGTTCCTCTTAACCCGATTTATCTACCATTCATCGAACAATTTATAAAAATCTGTCTTCCGGTTATAGTTTTAGCGAAAACCAGCAAACATGTTTATTCAGAGACCACAAATTGATGACGTGCTGGCCATATGTTCGCACGATCATCTGAATTTATTATTAGTATCCGAAGATACTGAGATTGATATTGAACAACTCATTCAAGAGGCTGATAGGGAGGGTTATCGTGTCGCCGGCGGTATTTTTCCGGGGTTACTCTACAACACAGGTAGACTTGACCATAGCGTACTTTTGGTACGTATGGACAAAACTGCCAAAGTCGTATTGCAGGAACAAATATCTCATCCGGAAAGGTTCGTGCCCTTAGAGCCATTGGCGGATGAATATCAATCTGCATTTGTCTGGTTAGATGGTCTCTCTTCTGGGATACCGGCCTATCTGGAGCACGTCTATAAGCATTACGGAAATGATCGGAACTACATAGGTGGTGGTTGCGGCTCTCTCAGTTTACAATCTCAACCCTGCGTTTTCGATAATAGTGGGTTTTATGAAGATGCGGCCATATTGATAGCTATGCCAAATAGGATCACCTTGGGGGTGAAACATGGCTGGAAAAAAATTGCGGGGCCTTTCTTGGTTAATCAATCTGAGGGAAACAAATTGGATCAGATCAATTGGGAATCTGCTTTTAGCGTTTATAAACAAGAAGTTGATAAATACAGTACTCAACCCTTAACCAAAGATGATTTTTTCAATGTGGCCAAGGGTTTTCCCTTCGGAATATTTAGGGAAGGTTACGAGGATATCGTGCGTGACCCTATTCTTACCGAAGATGAGAAAACGCTCACATGTGTCGGAGCTATAGATAGTAATACGTTTGTTAATATTCTCAAGGGTGATCCGGACAATTTAATTGACTGTGCCAAGGAGGCAGCGGAGGCTGCATTTGTTGAGCATGTCAATTCTTCTCTTGTTGTAGATTGTATTTCAAGAACACTTTTTTTAGAAGATCGATATACTGAAGAGCTAGAAGTTGTACATAATAAATTAAAAACTGTAAATTCCGACATTGGTCTTCGCGGGGTACTATCTCTCGGTGAGATATCGTCGCATGGGGATGGTTACCTCGAATTTTTAAATAAAACAATAGTAGTTGCCGGAATTAGTTAATGAATTTTGATCCCTCTCAAATTACATTATTATATGAACTAAGCCTTGCTAATACCAGGCATTACCGGCCTATTGATAATGCCCGCCAGTTCGTGAATAAGCTTTTATCAAGAAAAGCGCTAACCGCTGGAATAGTTTGGCTGTTTGATGGTTTTCAAGGTGATAGCTTCATTTGTAAGATACTGCATGCTATGCCTGATCTTCGAAGTACTAACGTTATTAAGGCTGATCGTGTCAACTCATTCTTTAGTGATGGTCTGGTGGTTTCCGACCACTCTATTTTTGGAAAGGATATTGACAAAGGGCGTTATGCCTATTTCAAACTGAATGATATCGGTTTTTTGGAGCTTTTTTCCGATGACGAGAGCAAGCTCTCGTTGAAATCATTGAATCCGCTCAGAGATGTGGTTAACCAATTGGCTGTAAGTTTGGAAATCGGCTTTTCTTATCAGAACCTTCAAGATCAAATTAGGCAAAGAGAAAAAGCGGAAAAGTCACTTCGGGCAAATGAAGAAAAATATCGAAACATCATTGATAACGTTCAGCTGGGCCTACTTGAGGTGGATAATGACGAAATAATCACGTATGCAAATAAGTCGTTTCAGGATTTAGTAGGGTATTCCCTCTCCGAGATGCTTGGTAAAAACGCCTCGACACTTTTGATCGATCAGGACGACCAAAAAAATCAAGATCTTCTGCGCAAAGAAAATGAGAAGAGAACGGAAGGAGTGTCCAACTCCTATGAACTTTCTATTAAAGATAAGCACGGGAACAAAAAGTGGACGATCATAAGCGGCGCTCCAAATTACGACAGTAAAGGCGAGCAGATTGGTTCTATCGGTATTCATTTAGACATTACTGAGCAAAAAAAATTGATCGAAGAAAATGTTTTTAAGGACACCCGAATCAAGAAATTATTCGATATCTCGTTGGACGCACTTGTTTCTATCGATTCAAAAGGTGTCATATTCGAATGGAGCCGTCAGGCAGAAGAAATATTTGGTTTTACCATTAATGAAGCGATTGGTAAAACGTTGTCGGAAACCATAATTCCTGTTCAACATCGGGAAGGGCATGAAAAAGGAATGCAACACTATTTGTCTACTGGCGAGGGGCCTGTATTAAATAAAAGAATTGAGATAACGGCCGTACGAAAAAGCGGGGAGGAGTTCCCCATTGAACTGACTATTTTCCCATTAAAATTTGGGGAAAAGCACTTTTTTACGGCTTTTGTACGAGATATTACCGAGATCAAGGAATCTCGTGAGAATATGGAGAAAGCTTTAAATCGACAAAAGGAATTGAATGAACTGAAATCGAAATTCATTTCGATGATCTCCCATGAACTGAGAACTCCACTTACAACGATCAGGTCCAATACGGAGATCGCGAATTACCTTTTAGAGCAGGAGCATACTCCGGATAAAGATAAGTTGGCCCGAAATATCTCGAGAATAGAGAATAATGTAGAGCGTTTAAATCAACTGATCAGCAACATTCTGATGATAGGCAAGTTAGATGCGGGTAAAGTGCCATTCAATCCGAAGAAGCAGAATATTTTTTCCCTTATTAAGCAAGAGGTTCTGCCCAATTTATCCGCTCAACCTAAGTTGAATGATATTAATGATCAGCTTGAGAGTGAAGTAGATACCAAGTTATTTACCCACGTGATGAACAACCTCATAGAAAATGCATTTAAATACTCGCCGAATGGCAAAACTCCGGAGGTTGATCTAAAAGACGGCGGTGACACGGTGTTAATCAAGATTAGGGATTATGGTATCGGTATTCCTACCGAAGATCATGACCGTATCTTCGATACTTTTTTCAGGGCTAGCAATGTCGATAACATCCAGGGAACAGGTTTGGGCCTATCTATAGTAAAAGACTATGTCGAGCTTCACGGCGGAAAAATAACATTGACCAGTGATGTTGGAAAAGGAACAGTTTTTAGTATATTTTTACCAAAATAGAAATTATGGCTGCCTATAATATTTTAATTATCGAAGATGATCCACAAATTGCCGAATCACTGGTCGAGATGTTGGAAATTTTAGGACATAAGGTGCTTTCCACTGCTGAATCTTACGATCAGGCTATGGCAGCACTTGATAAGGAAAAACCGGATCTGGCCTTAGTGGATATACAGTTAAAAGGACAAAAAACAGGTATTGATGTAGCTGAACAACTACGAAATAAATATAAAATACCTTTTATTTTCACGACGGCATATGCCGATAAAGAAACTATTGAGAAGGCGTCAACTCATAGCCCCTATGGTTATATCGTTAAGCCCTATGGCATGAAGGATATTAATGCAGGCATTGAAATTGCCATTTCCAATCATCAAAATATCAAATCACTAAAAGATGAGGAGGGAGAGGTATTCCAGCAAAGCAATCTCTTTGTAAAGGTAAATTCGAAGTTGGTGCGGATAGAGCCTGATAATATTCTATTCGTTGAGGCCAAAGGTGATTATGTGCTCTTCAAGACGCCCGAAAAGGGTTACATCGTTCATTCTACTATCAAAAACATAGAAGAAAAATTAGATTCATCACGTTTTGTGAAAGTACACCGCTCTTACGTTGTGAACGTGAACAAAATTGTGGATATCGAAGAGAACAACTTGCTTATTGGTGATCTGATCATCCCGGTGAGTCGTAACCAAAAACCGATATTGTTGAGCAAGCTCAATACGATTTAGCTACTCGGAGCAGTATTTCATAAAAGGAAGTCATTCCGCAGCAAAGCGAAGGAATCTTTGCCCCAAAGAAGATCAACAGATACCTTACTTAGTTTAAATAGTTTTAACGATTTCCATGTGTATGACTATGAGCATGTTCATGGTCGTGTTCCTGGTTGAGTAGTGAGTTACGTAATTCAATTACGCTTCCAAAGCTTCTCTGATCCTCTGGTAGACTTATTGGTTCTTTAATTATATCTGGTATAGGCGATTTATAGGTGAAGCCATCCGTTCGCTTTTCAAAATCCTGTTGCATTTCAACTCGAAGAGATTCATCGGTTAAAATATCCCATCCTAATAAGGTTAATGCCTTGGCGGCGTGAACGGCACCTTTTTCACCGATACTCGTACCATGAGAAGCCGTTGCCATCCAAGTATGCAACCCTATATTTTCTGGTATGGTAGCGACCACGACACCCATGGTCGGGGTGATCCAGCTTGCATCACCTACGTCGGTACTACCCCCTGTTGTCGGTTCATTTGGTAAAGGTAATACCGCTTCAATTAATCCTGTAGGCTTTAAATCAACTTCAGCTTGCAACTCCTTAGCAAACTTTTGTTCTTCTGGCGTAAATGGCATTGAACCTAGTGCTTCCAGGTGTTCTTGCATACGTTTAGCTAAAGGTGCATTGGGTAATAAATCATGCATACCATAATAGGGTACAAATAGTGTTGTGGTTTGTGTCATAAGCGCAGCGCCTTCAGCCATTTGCTCTAACCATTCAACACTAGCTTCTACATCGGCGCGAGTAGCATCACGAAAAGTCATTTGTAAAGAGGCATAATCCGGTACGATATTGGCCGCTTTTCCTCCGTCTCGAATAATGTAGTGGATCCTTGCCGTAGGCTTCACATGTTCTCGCATATTGTTAACCCCATGCAAAAAAAGCTCAACCGCATCAAGAGCACTTCGACCTTGCCAAGGAGTGTTGCCAGCATGAGTCGCCTTTCCTTGGAACTCCACATATATTTGCTGTTGGGCAGACGTTCTTACATTAAATGCTCCAGTAGCATTACCTGGATGCCAATGTAACATAGCGTCAACATCGTCAAATAAACCATCACGTGCCATGTAAACTTTAGCACCCTCTGTCTCCTCTGAAGCTGCTCCGAAAACTCTGATAGTTCCATCTATTTTTGATTTGTTAATTAGACTTTTCAAAGCTAAGGCCGATCCAAGTGCTCCGGAACCAATCAAGTTGTGACCGCAACCATGTCCTGATGTAATACCATCCTCGCGGGCCTTTTTTTTGGGCAATGGGGAATTACCTAAGCCGGGGAGAGCATCATATTCTAGCATGATTCCTAAAATAGGACTACCGGACCCATATTCGGCTACAAAGGAAGTCGGAACTCCTTTTATTCCGTCCATTGTGATTTTAAAACCATTTTGTGTTAAATGATCTTTTAACAACTTGGAGGATTTCAACTCTTCGGAAGACACTTCTGCGAGATCCCAAAGCTTAGAGGATACTTCAATTATTGTAGGTTCTAGATTTTTAATCTCCTCTAGAACCTCGTCTGAGGATACTTTTTGGGCATTGCTGATATGAATATTAAATGAACTCAGCAGAAGAATAAAAAAAAGAGAAAAAGGAAATTCTCTTAGGTGAGAAAATATTTTTTCTATCATATCGTGAAAATTAAATATATTTTAATTTATAAAATCCTTCCAACACCTGAATCACGTACTCCAGAAAAACATTTAAAATAATAAGCTGACGTCTTAGCAGCAATCATTGATAATTAATAGCTTAAGCGATAATTACTGCAGTCGCATAATCTTATGACCAGGATGAGAAGGTAAATGATTGTATCCCTTGAGAACTCTTAATTAGGGCTTATACTACAAATGGTAAACTGCCCAACTTCATCCAGCTCAAGTCAAATAGTTTTATTTTCACCCTTAAAATGTGCTATAAAGCTTAATATGATAGCCGAACCGGAGACTAAGGTCATAACAGTTCCGGGTACGAAGTTTACATATCCTCCCAGGTCCATAAAAAGAAAATATCCTAAATCCGCTAGTCCTCCGGTAATTGCTGCGAGAAAGACGGCGTTCTTATTACCTTTCCAAACGTAAAAAGAGCAAATCAACGTACACAGGCCGATCCACAGCAAGTTAAACCCATGTTGCCCAATTACCGCTCCGGCTGCCTCCGGATAGTCCATTTGTAAGGTACTGGGGTCAACTGCATCCGCTATACCGCTAATGGCTCCGGATATGTCCCCACTGAGAATAAATTTGTCGGTCATTACCCCGGCGAGAATATGTACCGCACCCCAGATGAACCATAAAACTGCTGCTATTTTGAAAAGAAGGCTCATATTTTTCATAATTCATGAATAAACTAAAAGCTCGCACAAATTTTAAAGTCGCACAAGAGCTGTGCATTACGATTTCATAAGAAATGATTCCTGCGCCTAAAAAAATCTCATAAATTAAACCCGAGAGGAGCTCAGATTGTCAGGTTGTCAATTATCGGTTTATGAGTTCGCCGAATTCTTCCTCCAAAAACCAGAAGATGGTTTTAGGTAGTGTGTTCAAATCTGAGGCCTTTTCTAAACACACTGAAATATGTCCGTTAGGGATAGATTTAACGAGCTGGTAAAAATTCCCGTACCCTATAATTAGATAGTCCAATCCACCGCAGTCGATTTTCCCTCGTTGACCAGCCAGCTTTAATAAGGTAGGATTTACCAGAAGCTCTTCGTATCGATCTGTTTCTCCGGACGAGCTATCATCCATTTTTTCTTTTTGTTTCAATACCAGTTCATCCTCCGTATACAAGGCTACATAGCGGATTTCATTGAACTGCCTGAACAACGCTGCTATAAGAGCATCTTTACTAGTTATTTCCACGTGTTTCCGTCATATCCCTTTATTCTTCAAACGTCGATATTTCTGTTCACAGAAATAAATCCTAATGGTGGATTATTTGCACTCCCAGACCACTGGCAAGTATTCATCACAAACTCAAACAACTCGATGAGTGGTTGCGGAATCGTCTTCGCTACTGCATCTGGCATGACTGGAAGAAGCTGGAAAGAAAGCTCAAGCACCTTATCCTTTTAGGTGTGCCACAAGGACAAGCTTATGCTTGGAGTAGAACTCGAAAGGGAGGTTGGGCAGTAGCCCAAAGCCCCATATTAGTTACTACCATCACTTTGTCTCGCCTGAGAAGGAAGGGTTACGCAAGTATGATGGACTA
>JBCCOE010000097.1:0-14391 GCA_039025475.1 Bacteroidota bacterium
CGGCTTTTCGATCTTTAACTCTCAGTAAGTAGAGATCACTTTTAACAATCGAGTTTTGATCATTGAATCCGATACCCAGCCAGCCTAAAGTGGGTGCTTTGAGCGTAATCTCAATATGATCATTTATAATTTGGTACGACATGGTCATGCCTCCCAGGGTTACGTCCTGTGCATAGGTAAACACAGGAAGTAACACAAAGAGAAGAGCAGCAAAAAGTCTCATACTTTAACGATATCAGCTACTATGCCCACAATAACCCATTTTCCATCATTTTTGGCCATGGAAAGGTGGTACATGAAATCATATTCATGGCTCACCGCTTGGAGGACAATGTACGCGGCGTCGCCCCTTATGATATCCGAGTTTTTATGTGTGATTTTCCGAGGTGTACCCCCAATTTTCTTGTCGGCTACCATCTGAATAAAATCAGCAGCTTTAAAAGGTATTAATTTCCCGTCAAGCGTGACGTACTGTAACATTTCAGGGTGCAATAAGTTTTTAAGCTTGTCCGCTTCATTATTATCCACGAGTTGAATAAACTGTTCTGCCACCTTTTTAGCATTTCCTAGCTCACTAACTGTAGAGCCAGGAGCGGCAAAATAAAAGGTGACTAAGGCACTGGCAATAATCGATTTTTTAAGATCCATGAGTATTTAATTTGATATAGAGTGATGAACGTACACTCAATGGAGTATTTGTGGTAATGTCGTGAAAGCGTCTAACTATGTGGTGAGTAATGCATTTTTAGTTGTTTACTCGCATTAATTTAGTCGTCTGACCACTCCAAGTGGTCTGACGACTGTAAGGTAAGACCTAAAAAAAAGCCACTGATGAGATCTGAAAATGGCCTTCCTGATTGTATTTGCTGAAGAGATATTAATCGTCCGTCTCTACATCCACCACATTATCATCCGGTATTCGATCTATTAATTTATTGTACGGATCAATACCTGCTTTCGCGGGCTCCTGGTTGACTTTGATCTGGATGGTTTCTTCACCGGGCTTTAACTTATGCTTAGCTAAATAAATGGGATTCGTTCGGTCACGACCGTTTTCATCCGTATCATCAGCGGCAAACACGCCAATGTCAATATAATCACCCTCATATAGGGCAGGAGTTTCCATGCCTAAGCTGTCAGCATATAGCTTGTTGGATTTCACTTTTAGCGTAACCACGTATTCTTCATCACTTATTTTTTTGACTTTGGCCTCTTCGGTCTTGTTGGAGTATAGCGTAATTTTTTTCCAGGTATCCTCAAGATAATACTTCAGGCTATCCGGAGTGTAGGCTTTTAGGTGCCGATAAAGATCTGCACTCCCAGGGTATGGGGGTTCTTCACGTAAAGCAAACTCATTACGGAAGTTCATCATAGCACTATCAATCGCTTCCTCTCCGATGTAATCCCGTAAAGCATATAAGATCAGACTGCCTTTATTATACCATTGGTAGGAACGATTACAATTAATAAAGATATTCTCTTTTTTACTTTCGTTCGATCTGCCACGCAAGTAGTCGTCGAGTTCATCTTTAAGAAAACGCTTCATATTGTCTTTTCCATATTTGCGCTCGGATAATACTAATGCGGAGTACTCTGCCAGTGATTCAGAAATCAGGTTCGAACCTCTGGTGTAATTAGGAGTAATTTGGTGGCCCCACCATTGGTGAGCTAATTCATGTGCCGTAACGAAATAGGCATAGTCAAAAGCATTGGGATCACTAAAATTCGCCAACCACCCGAAACTTTCGGAGAAGGGAACTGTATTCGGAAAAGATTGGGCAAAACCGGCATATCTGGGGAATTCCAGTAACCGCATCTGACGAAATTGAAAAGAGCCATAGGTCTCCGAGAAGTATTTTAACCCATCCTTGTAAGCGGCCTCAAAACGATCGAGGTTATAGTCATGTCCCGTATGATAAAAGATCTCGATATTCACTTTTTCACCGTTTGGCAGTTTCATTTCATCGTCGTATACCGTATAATCAGCTGATACTACGTTAAAAAAAGACTGAATAGGAGTGTCTTGAATATAGTGGTAGTACTTCCTGCCATCTTCTTCCCATTCTTTTTGGATATAGCCCGGAGCAATGGCGATCTGGCCAGGCATCGTACTGATAACGGCTTCAAATTGAATAAGGTCCGCTTCGTCTGCGAAAAGTAAAGTTCGTCTACCGTAGTCATCGTCATGAGGTGGAAGTTCAAAGTCTTTTTCCGGCAGGTCGTACTTTCTTCGGATTTCATCACTACTCAATTCATTTTGAGCATTGTAGCCAATCTCAGGCATTCCACCACCGACAAATGTACCGTTATAAACCACCTCTCTTGTAAAACCACTGTTGACAAAGCCATTATTTAGAATGCTACTAATAATTCTCATGTTGATTGTGTCACCGGGTTGCATGGTTTTAGGTAGAGCATATACTTTGTACCATTCCTGTGGTTTTGAGGCCTTAAAAAACTGATACTTGGGCTTTTTGAATTTAAGTGGGAATCGATAAGGTAGAGTATCGTTTTTATACAACAACTGGAATTGAGAAAGCTGGTTGCTTTGCATATGAATGGAATCAATCGGTTCGTTGGTCTTATTTACCAACTCGATCTCAGCATCAAAGTAGGCGTCTCGTTCCATAGGATAGAGATCGGCTTTTAAGCTCACTTTTGTGATTTTAGGCTGGGCCATGAACTCATATTTCTTGAGCTGTTTTTCATACTCTGCAGACCGCTCTTGTCGCTCGCCACTGGTCAAATACGTATTGGTATAAGCTACGTTGGAGTAGATGAATGAGCCAATGGCAAGAGCTATCACCAGGAAAACATAACTCACTACGGTCTGTGGACTGATCAACATGGATTTAGCTCTTCGAAGCCGGGTTTTAAAATTGCTCTCTGATCCACGGCTGAAAAATATAGAGAAAAACAGTAGCAGAAACAGACCAAATGCAGTCCAATACGAATTAAACCAGAAAAGAGGCTCACCAAAATGGCCTAATCCATTCATTTCTGACCAGGTGTAATTAGGCTTGTAAGAATAAAAGAATAGGTTAAAGTCGTAATTCGCAAAACTTCTTAAGATGATAAGCACTAGCCATAAACCTATGCTGGCAGCGTGACCCGCGAACTTATTATTCACCAAAAGGTGTACGGCAAAAACAAGCATTATCATTTGCAGGTAATCCGGGAAAGAGATTAAATAGCTATCCACGAAATAGGTAGATAGATGATAGTTGAAATAGCCCTTTAGCGTTTGCACGGCCAGACCTACTACAATTGGAATGCTAGCGAGCAGAAAACAGATAAAAGCCATCCCAAGGAACTTTGATCCGATCACCACACTGTCTTTTACCGGAAACGTGTCATTAATGGTAGAGTATCCAGTGGATTTATCTCTATGCAAGGTTTCTCCGGTGAAGAAGACCAGGATAATGAAAACGAAAATAATATAATCGAAGCCTTTGAACTCCATCAGCACAGAGGTTACCGGCTGCGAGGGAACGCTATAAATTGTATTTCCTAACCAAAAATCAAGAACAAGAAAGATGACACCTCCCAGAAGGATGGATCTGAAATATACATCTTTGACAATATTCCTCACCTCGATTCTGGTGAGTGCTTTCAGTACTTTCCATTGAAAGTTATCTGCAAAACTTACCTTAACATCTGTAGCTCCAACAGATTTTCCATCCGGGCGGTCATCTTTGGTTTTCTTAACTTTGCCCTGTTTGGTTTGAAAGAAAAAGGTAAAACTGAATCTTGCGTAAGCCGCAATAAAAAACACTAAACCCACTGCTACCCAAAGAATGCGGTTAATCAGTAAATTTCCGTCTATTTTAAGTAAGAAGCTGTTTTGCTCAAAAGGCGTTAAATAGCGTGTTTGATAATTGAGGGAGTTCAGGCCAAAGGGATCAATAATCTGTACCAGATCTTTGTTTTCTATGTCCTGAGCTAGAAAATTAGCGAGTAGGTAGGCTATAAAAACCACTATTCCTCCTGAGTAGATCGACTTAATATTTCTGGTGAATACGATGAGTGCAAAAAAGAGTGCCGCGGCGAACCACATATTCGGTAACCATAGCGTCAACCAGGGTTGTAAATAATTGGCAAATGAGTGTGGCCCATATCTTAATGCCTCAGTCCACCCTGTTCCCGGACCAACTATACTACCCAGCCAGACACCAAGTACTCCTCCTAAACTGATGAATACCAACGAGACAAAAGATCCCCAGAACCTGCCCATGAAATATGCAGTTTTAGAGATAGGATAACTAAAAAGAAAGGTTCCTGTCTTGTGCTCAAGGTCACGGTATAAAGGAACTCCCATAACCGCTGAAGCGATCATAATCCCAAAAAGCGAAAACAAAATATAGAGCTCGGCTATAAGGACGGGAGCGTTATGATACACTTTTTCAGATGCCGGGGTGCTTCCCGATGCAATCAGGATTAAGGACACAAAAGCCAATAACGTGAAGTAGATGTAGGTAGCAGGTCGGCGAAACCTGTAGTTCAGTTCGAATGTAAATATATTCCAAAACATATCGAGCAGGGATTAAAGCGTTATAGGATCAACTTTTTTGGAGATATGACTGAAGTACACGTCCTCTAAATCTGCAGGAACGGGTTCAAAACCATTTCCCGGATGGCTATCGCTTTCTATCCGCAGATTAAGTTCTCCCTCAACTAGTTTTGTGGAGATCACTTGTAGGTCCTGCTTGTAACTATCGAGTTCGTCTTTTTTAATAGCTTTTGTATAGATCTTACCTTCAAGTGATCCTATACCATCATGTGGCTTTCCTTCCATCATTAGCTCACCACCACAAATAATGGCCATTTGAGAGCATAACGTACTTACATCTTCAACGATGTGTGTAGATAAGATTACAATGGTATTTTCCCCAATTTCGCTTAAAAGATTGTAAAACCTGTTTCTTTCGGAGGGATCCAGGCCTGCTGTTGGCTCATCCACAATGATTAATGACGGATTGCCGACCAACGCCTGTGCAATCCCAAAACGCTGTCGCATACCTCCTGAATAGGTACCTAATCCTTTCTTTCGATGTTGGTAAAGATTAACTTTTTGCAATAGACTGGATACTAAATCCTTTCTCTCACTTTTCGTACTTACCCCTTTCATTTGGGCAATATGGTCAAGCATAACCTCGGCATTTATTCGGGGGTATAGTCCAAAGTCTTGTGGCAAGTACCCTAAACGCTCACGTACGGCCTGTTTGTTTTCCAGAACATCAAGTCCGTCCAATGAAATACTACCGGTATCAGCATCCTGTAATGTAGCAATGGTCCGCATCAAAGTCGATTTTCCTGCTCCGTTCGGACCAAGAAGACCGAACATTCCTTGAGGGATGCTTAGGGATATATTGTTAAGTGCCTGTACTCCATTGGAGTAGGTTTTGGACAAGTTCTGAATCTTTAATTCCATAAATCGAGCGATTAGATTTTGACAGTTTTAATAATCTAATTATACGATTGTTATAGCGTATTTGAAAACCGGGTCGTTGCGAGTGGCAAATTCGTAAGTTTTATGGCCTCGATCAGACTCTAAATTTTATTCACCGTGCGGAAATGACAGGTATCTTTCCTGATAAGTCTTTATCAAACAGGGCACCTAAAAGGTAGTTTGCAACGGATATTCTGTTGATGGTAAGAGAAGGTTTCGGTGCATTGTTAAACGATACCTTGATTTGTTGTTTTTTGGTACTATTTGTAAGTCCTACCGGCCGTACAATCACCCAATCCAGTGTTGAACTTTTGAGTACATCTTCTTGTCGCTGATGATCTATATATGCTGCGCTAATATTACTATATGCAATCAACCATTTAAACCAGAAAGGAATATGGTCTCTACTTTCCGCTACGCCCCAGGCTGAGCAAATGACGACTTTTTTTATCGGCAAAAAAGAACTTAAATCCATAATGTTGCGCACTGAATTAGATAAAAGGGTAGGTGGGGTTCTTAGCTTCGACCAAGGGAAGTCGGAGTTTCTGGATATGTTAAGAGTGTTTATGACATATTCACATCCTCTAAGCGCTTTTTCGAGATCATTAACATTTTCTGGAGTGCCTTCAAATAATTTTAGATTAGGTTGCGTAGCCTCAAAAGGGATATTGGTGAGGTCTCTTACCAGCACATGAACTTGATATCCTGCTGAAAGGCTTTCTTGGACCAGTAATTTGCCGGTACGTCCGGTACCTCCTAAAATAAGGATGTTCATGAGTCAAATGTAATGAGTTGGGACGTAGTTCTTTTGATAAAACATACGACGGTTTCCTAAAAGTGAGGCCAATACGACAAAGTCGGGGGGTCAAGGTCCATGCCCATCTCTTTGGTCTATTTACCAGGGTCGCTTATAAATCCTTAAAGAACCAGAGTTCAAAATTGGCCTACACCCATCAAGTATTGATAGCCAGAAAATTTAGCTCAGCACTATCGTTGCAGATCATGCCCACATTGGTTCATCGCAATAGAGTAGAAGAAGTTAATGGTGAAAATGACCAATTTGCACTTGGTATTGGAGGGCGTGTGAAGCTTACCCAAAGAGTTTCGCTCAACGCAGAGTATTATTATCGCTACGATGCCCCTGATAATCCTGACCTGTTTAATTCACTGGCTATAAGTTTTGATATAGAAACGGGAGGGCATGTATTTCAATTATACTTTACCAACAGCCGCACAATGATTGAAAGAGGCTTTATCACTGAGACAAACGGAGATTTCTTTGTTGGGGATATTCATTTCGGTTTTAACGTTTCACGAGTGTTTTAAATTAAAATCAAGCCGCTTTTTAAAGTCAACATGTTTACCCTTTGAGATTGTCAATTCACTGATCGGTAAGGTATAAATCATCCTGAAGTTTTAACTTTTCCATTACTGTTTGTGTCATTTGACGACAGTAATTCTTCCGCTCACTCCCGTTTTCGTTCGGCTCAGTTTTCATAACACAACACCAAGTTTCATAGGAGAGTTGTAGTTTAAAAATGATATGTTATGATAAACTTCAGAAAAATTGCCGTTCTAATTTGGGTCTTCATGATGACCCAGTCTTGTAGTGATGACGTAAATCCGTCAGAAAACGGGGAAAGCGTTTTATCTCTGTCTACCGCTCTCAATAACCCAACAGAGTGGACCTGGGTTGATAACGAAAATATTATCTCGAGAGATGGTAGTTCTGGTGGATATGCTGTGAACTTTAGCGATCAATCGGATAAGCTTTTAATATATTTACCTGGTGGGCGTGCGTGCTTTGACGCCTTTTCCTGTGGTGGTAATGAACCCAATTATTCAGAAGAAAAATTCTTTGCCAAAGGTGACGGAACACGTGCTTTGTTCAACAGGAGTGTAAGAGCTGATAATTCCAACAATTTATTCAAGGACTGGCATCAGGTTTTTGTAGCCTATTCCTCAGGCGATGTATACAGTGGAGACAACGAAGGTGTAGATGTTGGTAACGGCGGGGATGCGAACCAAACGTTCAAAGGATTTACGAATTTCTCGATTATGCTTAATGAAGTCGTTTCGTTTTTAGTAGAAAATCAAATCACTATTTCGGAGGTTTTTTTAGCCGGCTCTAGTGCAGGCGGATACGGTGTTTTGGCCAATTTCGAGCAATTAGAAAGTATCATTTCCAATAGTTTTCCTAATGTTCACTTCACCATGCTTAACGATGCCGGATATCTGTTGTCGGATAAAAACGTGGTACCTGCCTGTTTGAATTTGGCATGGGATAATTTATTCGATATACAGGTGCCCGGAGATTTAGACACTTTTGTGAACACTCCGGATGAATTCAAATTCCTAAGTATTTATGAATATTTGAATAACAAATATCCGGATGCAAATTTTGGATTTTACGGATCTTATTCTGATCTGACCAGCAGAACCTTACTTAGTTTAGGCCAGGACAATTGCGGGTACGATGTTGGGCTAATAGATGCTGATATTTTTAAAGCTGGATTATTGAATCAATATAATAGTATTCTTAAAGGCCTGGAAAATTGGAGTGTGTATTATGCAGAAACAGAGAGTCATACCGCTTTGCCTTTTGACGAATATAAAACGCTAGAAGTGAAAGATAAAAAGTTTGCGGACTGGGTAAATGAATTACACGCAGGTAGCGCGGAAGATGTAATTGATGATTAAGGGATGGTTATGCAAAACCTGATGAAAATGCTCATTATTATTTCAATAGTTATCTCTGTAGCTATGGGTCAGAGAGGGCAATTATTGACTGTAGTGTCAGAAATTGTTGAGATAAAAGATATTGACTCTGACATGGGGCCTTGCTCAAAAAACCCGTGTCGAGCGGTAGCGACCATAATTAAATTTGAAGAGGGTGGTGGTTTTACGGATCTTAAGCCAAAAGATCAAGCCATATTTTATTTTAGAGGAACGCTGAACAGCAGTCGTGTTAGTGGTGTCGGTAGCGACTTGCCAGGACTTAAGGTAGGCGATCAATTTACTGCAAAGGTGAACGAAATCTATGTAGCTGGGGAGCGTCAGCTTGTGGTTAAAGAGTATAAGAAAATAGCGAATTAGTGAGCTATGTTAAAAAAAGTTAATTGTAGAACATAAGACAGGAGGCACGGTTAAACGAGCAAAACTAATTTACTATGAAAACTTTTCTTACTATTCTAATTTTCAGCATTGGCCTTATTTCGGAGGGCCATAGGGTATCTTTTAAAGAGTCAACGGCTATTAGTGACTGGAGAATTACTAATGACGGAGTTATGGGTGGCCTTTCTAAAGGGGCAATAAAGAAAACTGACCGAGGCATACTTTTTTCCGGAGAAGTGTCGCTTAAAAATTTCGGTGGATTTACTTCTTACAAAAGCGAGTTTAAAGAATACAACCTTGACGAGTATACTCAGGTCGACATTAAATACCGAAGTACGGGTACAGATATGGCGATCCAATTAGAGACAAGTAGACAATTCTTTGCACCCTATTTTAAGGCGAATTTGCCAGTTTCTCCCGAGTGGGTGGTAAAGACCGTTGACTTTAAAGAATTTAAGCAATATCAAATGGGTGAAGCAACGAAATCCACAATTCAAAGCAAGGATTTAGAAAATGTAATTCGTGTAGGATTTATCACCAATGAGAAAAAAGCGGGTTCTTTCGAGTTCGAGGTCGATTACATTGAGTTTAAATAAATAATTCGAGACCTCGAAAGCTATGGCTTTCGAGGTCTCGAATTTCAGATGACTTGTATGGCTCCATAGTCTCACTAAGGGTCTTACCTTTTAACTAATTCCACTCTTCTGTTTAGTCGTTTTCCTGCTACACTTTCGTTACTGGCCACTGGCGCAAGAGGTCCTACTCCCTGAGCAACAAGACGCTCTCTTTTTACCTTGTGTTTGTCAACAAGCCATTGTACTACTGCGTTGGCACGGTCTTTCGCGAGTTGCAAATTACTGTTCAATTCACCCTGCATATCGGTGTGGCCAACGATGTATAAATCAAGGGTTTCGTTTTTTTCAAGAAGTTGTGCTATCTGGGCTATAGGTTCCTCTGAGCCTGCCTTGATAATAGACTTTCCGGTATCAAATAAAATACCGTATACCGCGACCCTTCCGGTGTTTTTAAGATTTTCAGCCATATAGTCTGCGTTGGCGGTGATGAGTTGTTCAAGAGCCTGGCTTTCCACAACTACGAGGCTATAGCGTTTGTTTACATTATCTACTCCTACTTCCACCCAAATAGCCGTCTCCCCTTGAATTAGCTTGAAAATAGCCCGTCCTCTAAGATTTTCGGCTGAAAAAAGTAGTGTTTTACCCCCAATTTGCTCTACAGCGTTCTGATAGTTTCTCAAGATACCATGTACACCTGGGAAAGGGGCACCAGGCATAAGTCTGTAATTCATACTATGTTTCTTTCCCTCGATTTCATACTTCTCCTCTCTTGAAATCGAAAAAGTATGTTTTTCAAATTCGGCAATCTCGGAGGATCGCAGAAATATTCCATTCAATCGGTTGTTAAAGAGGGGATGCTCGACGGTACCCTCTGAGTCTTCTACTCGTGTGTATGAAGGTTCGGGGACGGATCCGGGCACATAGGATCCATCCGCTGTGATTTCTTGCGGAAGCGCGCCTTTTTCAACTATATAAAGTCCGTGCTCACCCTTGACGTTGTAAGCACCGATTCCGACATAGATCCAAATTTCTTTTTCCTTGTGGTCTAGCTTGAACGACCGGAAGGTCTTACTGTTCTTATCTGCGCTGGCCATAAGTTGACCCCCCAATTGTTTAACGGCATTTTCATAGTTTCTAATCACCGCATCTTTACCAGGAGCTTCTGCACCTTTGTTCATACGGTAGTCGTAAGAGTATACCCTTCCGGCGACTGTAACCTTACCATCCGGGGTGTCCCATTCCCCCTCTGCATATTTCAATTGATAATAAGTCTTTACGAAGAAGGCCTCCATTTTCCCAAAAAGGGGATGACCTTCTTCTATGCTTACTTTTTCTTGTGCAAAGGCTCCTAAATGAGTAAGGCCTAGGATAACCGAAGCTTTAAAGAAGTAATAAAAAGTGGCTCGCATTTGTGGTATGGATATCATTTTAGACTCGTCTTTTTTAGTTGTAAATTCTGGTTTTATCAATCCGTAAAGCGGTACTCCCAAGTAAGCACTTCTACGGGTTCCCCGTTATCTAGACGGAGGTTTTTCTTTTCACGAATAAGGCCATTGGGGTAATAGGTATATTGTTCCCAGGTCTCTAATTCACCGTTTCTGACCACTTTCCTTTCAATTAGCTGGTCTTCTGAATAGCGATAAGTGGTTTCAAAGATATGCGTCACGGGTTCCCGTCTCACGTGGGTATTTTGGTGGGTTTCTTCTCGTACCAAAAGGTTTTCCTGATACTCATAGAAAGTAGTATCCGGTTGACTAAAAAGTGGAGAGGAGGGGATTTTCATGATTAATCTGCCTTCGGCATTATATTGATAATGCGCTACTAAGGTATCGTATTTATCTGGCCAGGGCCGAATTTCTAATTCCTGGATTAGAAACCCTTGTTGGTTATAGTCGTAGTAGTGACGTTTTGGCTCGTTTATACCTAATTCTGTCTGTTGGAGGCTATGCATTTCTTTAGAAGCAAGGCGTCCGTCCAGATCATAGTGGTAGTAGGTCGTGTCATAATTCCCATAACTTACTGACACCCGTCCCTCGTCATTATAGATATCCCGTTTCTCGATCATATCTTCTTCTGTGTAAGCCTCAAATTGCGGCTGCTTCGGAAAGGAATAATCGATATCCCTTTCGTATCGGTCTGTAAGATAAGTAGTCCAGGTTCTCTTAAAAAGTGTATCTTCAACCTGAATAAATGCTATTGAATCCTTAATTCCGTACCACCTAGCATATCTTAATTCTGAAAAGAAGCCGTGATCCATCTTTCCTTTTGCATTTAATACGTAGTCCCCAAAGGCTATTCCTTTAGATGTCGGTTCAGGGTTATCCGGCGGGCTGTTGTAATATAAAGTGAAGCCACCTACTTTACTCTCGGCATAAGTTTCTGGACTGTGCCAAAGATAATCGGTATAGGATGTCTGTGCCTTCAGTGACCATGTGGCCATAACATTCAGAAGGCTTGCCATAATTAATTTACTATTGTGCATAATTAGAACCATTTTAATCAAAGAATCGGTTTACAGGATACTTATAAACCTATTAGGAAAAGAAATAAGAAGTAGCTCAAGAAATTGAAAATAGTATGACTTTTCTAAATTTCAACCAGGTATAAGTATCATCTTCTCATTGTTCTTCAATCGGTGCCAATGGAGTCTGACTAAACCCCTAGCAGGGGTAAATGCTTTAACTTGTGGTAGTTAAGCGCAAGCTGTATACAACGCTTGAGTGCTGATGTTGGTAAGTCCTCTTTAAGGTTGAGTACGATCGCCCGATTTCCTTCGAACTGAAGTTCATCACCGAAGATGATACGGAAGGTGTTCACTAATTCGGTAGAACAAATAAAGAATAAGTAAAATTTATCCGGAGCCTTTTCCTTCCAATCCATACGAATGGTACTTCCCGTTTTAGTTACATAGCTAGGTTCACCCCATTTGGTCGTTTCCATCAATTTTTCTAGACCATCGGTTTCATGAGCCGTGTCCAGAATAAGCTTTCTTAGCTGTAGGAGCTTATCCTTTGCTTGAATAGGATAACTATCGAGCAACCGCTCAACTTCAGTACTTTTTATAAATTCCATGTTTTGGTTCCATTAATTTAATCAAGTTCAATCGGATTTTGATGGTGATTACGGTCAAGTTAGACAGGGCTAGTGACAACCCTATGTCAGTAGCATTTCAGAAAATTCGGGGGTTTTAAGGTTTGTTATGTTTTATTGAAGCCAGGTGAAATACATATCTTTATCTTCAATAGAGATAAACCTACAATGATAGAAAAAGGATTGCGACTTGTATTGGCTTTAGCATTTATTCTAACTCTTATCCAGGGGAAGGGTCTAGGTCAGGAAAACGGCGATCAGATCAAGTATATCAGAAAGGTATTCCAAGAAACTACTACCCGCTGTGAATCCATTTCCCCTAAGTATTTAAGGCTTGATACACTCCGCGATGATGGCGCTATTGAGCTTAGGCAATGGATGCATAATGACAAGGATATTAAGTTTCAGTTAACCGAGTATGATGGTAAGGATAAACGAGTGAGTGATTTCTATTTTGGTAATGGGGGGTTGATCTTCGCTTTCACTCGGGATTTTCGACATGATGAGCTGGACCATCCTTATGTACGTGAAAACCGATATTATTTTAAAAATGATGACACCCTGATACGTTGGCTTGACGAGGATAAAAACGAGGTCGACCCAACTAGCGAGGGTTTCCTGGAGCGTGGTTATGAGATATGGGCAGATATGCATTCATCAGGAGAAACCTTCTTTATGTATTCGGGTCGAATAGAGGTTTCAAGCGAGAAGGATAAACACGTTATCACCCCGGAGGGTATTTACGGTATTACCTTTGATAGACCTGTTAGTGATTTCTTTGGGGAGCTAAAAAAGGGAATTTTAAATACTGGGGAAGGTGATTTTAAGGTATACTACATTCGAACAAAAAAGGGGGAAGAGGTGGGACATTTGTTTGTTGACGAAAGTGATCAGAGTATTAAAACTATTGAGATTACGTCATCTACAGTCAGTACTAACGATGGGGTAGCCATAGGTACGAGTTACAAAAAATTCAGTGAAATTTTCCCGGAAGCAGAAGTACGTCGTTCAGAAATTGAAAATAGACTCTTTACAAAAAGAGGGAAATTCATTTTTCTATTTGATGGCTATAGTCTAAATGTTCCGGGCAAGGTCAAGTCCATAATTATTCAACGTTGATTTTGTTCTCAATTACCTTTTAGATGAATTATTTACTTCAAAAACTAACCTATTCTGATAACTAGGTAGAATTGGTTTATCTTGGATTAAGAATCAGACATTATATCATGCTTAAATACTTCTTATTCATTTTAGGGTTTGCTTATTCAACATTATTGACGGGCCAAGATTTTTCGATCTTCGAATATCGTAATGTAGGTCCATTAAGAGGTGGACGTGCGACTGCCGTCGCCGGTACAAAAGCGGAGCCAGGCACTTTTTATGTTGGCTACACGGGCTCCGGGGTTTGGAAATCCACGGACTATGGAACCACCTGGAATAATGTCTCTGACAAGTTCTTTGAAACCCCATCCATTGGAGCGATTGCGGTAGATCAGCTTGATCCTAATGTAGTGTATGTTGGGACCGGATCTGACGGATTACGTAGCAATGTTATCGAAGGGAGAGGGGTGTATAAGTCAGTGGATGGTGGGAAAACCTGGGAACACATTGGATTAAAGAATGTTGGGCAAATTGGTGCCGTAGAAATCCACCCGGAAAACCATAATGTGGTATACGTGGCTGCGATCGGCAAAGCTTTTCAGTCGAATGAGGAACGGGGCGTTTACAAAACCATGGATGGAGGTTTGACTTGGCAAAAAATACTTTACCATTCGGATAAAGTTGGATTTAGTGACCTGGTGTTACTGCCAGGGAATCCTGAAACGGTTTTTGCTACGGCTTGGAAAGCAGAGCGTAAACCTTGGACGATCATGAGTGGTGGAAGTGCCGAAGAAGGTGGTATTTATAAATCTGTAAACGGAGGTAAGAACTGGACTAAAGTCAATTCGGGCTTGCCCAATAAACTGATCGGTAAGATAGATCTTGCTATTTCTGTGGCAGATACCAAAATCATTTATGCATTGGTTGAAGCCCCGGATAGTTTAGGAGGTGTTTACAAGTCGGTAAATCAGGGTAAATCGTTTAAGTTAGTCTCAAACAATAAAGGACTAAGAACCCGACCTTTTTATTACACAAATATTGAAGTTGATCCCAAAAACCCCA
>JBCCOE010000098.1:0-14224 GCA_039025475.1 Bacteroidota bacterium
GACTTAGGAAACTGGAAAGATATTTATGAAAATGCAGCTGGACATGGAAAAGCTGGTAATTCCATAGGAGGATTTACCTTTCAGTTTTCTGACGGGTGGTGGAAATACAAGCAAACTGAAGATTTTGATGTTCATAATAATAATGCGGTATGGCCCAATGATGGTTATCCCAGAGACCAAGCAAAGCCAGGGGACTTTAATATGAACGAAGAATGGTTTGGAATCTGTGCAAAAGGACCTACTGATTTTAGAGGTTTATATACTTTGTATCCAAGAGCAGCCTATTATGCCTTAAAGGAAGTCCATGAATTGAACCCATATGAAGTGAATACCGAAAGCATGGTCAATCACTTTAATAGTATTCAGCTTATGGACGCAGTATTAAGAGCCCGCGGTGATCAAGCCGCGCTTTCTGGTGAGGGGGGGCAGAAACTAGGGATAAGTGAATTACGTGCAGAAATCACCACTTTTAATACAGGTGGAAAACTAATCACCACTCCCGATGATCCGGATCCTAATGGAAATACCTTTCCCGACCAGTTGGGCTTTGATGCCATGGAATCCTATTTTGTAGGTTTCGAAGCTAACCCATCATCTAACGTTAGTGCGAATGTTACCTTCAACATGGTAGGCAATGTCGCTCTTAACCCTATTAATGAACTCTTTTACGAAAATAGGGCAAGATCCCAACAACTAGTAACTCAAAATAACGGTACTCTTCAAGGTTCACTCGAAAGGCTTCAGCTCTATCAGGCAGAGTACTCCTGGGATCATCAATACTTCAATCTCAAAGGTTTCTATCGTACGGGGCACTACCATTGGGGTTATGAGGGTGATTTCTTTGGTTTATACCCAGAGGCTAACTATGGCCCTAACCTAGATATTTATAACGGTTTGGCACCTCAAGGTGTGGAAATTGAAGGGAAAAAGGAGCTTAAAGGTTTAAAAGTGGCTTACGGTCGCGAATTGTGGTGGGGAGCCAACCCAGCCGTTTTGGTTAAGTACAGTAAGGAAGTAGCTAACGTTCATCTGACGGGCATCTTCCATGAAGATATACAGGCTCCCGGAGCAGCAGTAACATCTATCGCGGTACCACAACCAAGAACCCGACGATTGACGTTACATGCCAAGAAAGAACTTGGTAAACTGACTATTGAAGCCGGGGGTATCTGGGGTGGACAACCACTTGTTGACCGTGAGTTTCAATTTACAAGAGGAAGTGAAGGAAGCTATCAGGTATTTACTGACAGAGTACAAAACTCAGATACCTGGGGGGGGAAAGTAAAATTGACGTATCAAATAGGGCGCGTCAACTGGTATGCACAAGGCTCATCCATGGGTTTAGTAGCATTTGGCGGTGGAGACGCGACACAAACATTCACTGGATGGCGACTTAAAGATACAGGAAGTGGTAATGTTAATAGTTTATTCACCGGATTTACCTATCAGATAGGTAAGTGGCAGATTGCTCCAAACTTTATGTACCAAAAGCCTTTGGTGGATCCTATGCCAGATGATTTGCCCGAAAATTCAGCTGGTAGGCTAAGAAATATTTTGGACGACCCTTTTGTAGTGCGTGCTAACAGAGAGACAGTTGGAGGTGAATTACTACTCACATTTGATCCGACACCCGGTACATGGATGTACGCATGGAACAATGACCGAAATGAGGACGCACCATTAGCAGCTAGTATTGGATTTGTTTACCGACACTTACCTACCAATATGGATGCGGCAATCATCTTTAATGATGAGGGAAGGGATCCATTTGGGGCACCAGGTACGCCTCCAGCTCTCGACTTATGGGAAGTTAATACGAGGATAGTATCCAAAATCAACCGAGAATTGGGAATAGTTGCCAATTTATATGGTGGTAATGGTCAAGCGAACGGACCTGATACCAGAACGGTAGAAAGATACGGTGGTGATCTTCGAGTTATTTACAAGAGTATCAAGTTCGCATCTCATTTGAAATTCAATGATTGGGGGCCCTTTGACTACCACCGGGATTTTAACTTGACATTCCCATTACAGGTTATGGCCGACGTGTCTACTACTATAGGCAAACCCGATTGGTACATACTCCCAAGTACAACTATAGGTATGCGTTTTATGTGGAGATCGCTGGACGAGAATTCTCCAAGATTTCTTCCTAATGAAGCCCCTGATCTTGCGACCGCGCCTGTGACTGGGCCAGCTCCCGTAGGATTCCCTAATGGAAATGAGTGGGAGCTGAGAACCTATATTCATATCAATCTTGGCAAATAAGAGATAATAACAATGAAAAGAACAAGAATTAATATTATCAAGAAAAGTGTATTTGTGGCCTGTTTAATAGCTGCAAGCACCAGTTGTGAACGAAGTATTTCAGATGATGTAGAATTTGCAACATTGAGTAACGGCGGAGAAATATTCACTGACGACTTTATAGGTATGGGAGAAGATTTTTATTTCCCATTTATTGGTGCAAAACCGGATGTATTTTCTGTTGATATGGATGAGGGTTATGAAAGTACTACTTCCATAAGAATAGATGTACCCAACGCAGACGATCCAGCTGGTGGCTTTGCCGGGGCAAACTTCGTTATTGATGGATCAGGACGTAACCTTACTGAGTTTGATGCACTGACCTTTTGGGCTAGGGCTTCTCAAGCTGCAACGGCTGGGCTTTTTGGCTTCGGCGAGGAATTTAGCACCGAAGTAGCACAGGTAGACTTAACTACGCAATGGCAACAATACATAGTACCAATTCCGGATCCTTCCAAATTAGTTGAAGTTAAAAATGTTTTTCGATTTGCCGCAGGTGGTATAGGTACCGAAGGGCAAGAGGTAGGTTATTCCTTTTGGATAGATGAATTAAAATTTGAAAAACTTGGGACTATTGCCCAACCGAGGCCGGCTATTCTGGCTGGTCAGGATGTAACCGTTGACGCTTTTATAGGGCAGGAATTCCCGCTTATTCCTTTGACCCAAACCTTTAATTTGGGTAACGGACAAAATCAAACCACTTTGATTGATGCTTCTTATTTCACTTTTAGCTCTTCAAATCCTGAGGTAGCAAAAGTCAATGAAGGTGGTATAGTCACCGTTTTCAGACAGGGTACGGCCGAGATTACTGCCGTTCTTAACGGAGTGAGCGCGCAGGGATCATTAAATTTAAACGTCTTAGGTTCATTTGTTTCTGCTCCCATACCTCCTGCAAGAGATCCTTCAGATGTTATCTCCGTTTTTAGCGATTCATATGAAAGCTTGTCAGGACTCAACGTAGCTGTTTTTAATGGCCCTGGTTTTCCTGCTGGTGAACCAATCTCTATTTCCATGACAGATTTTGACGGTAATAATATAATAGAGTATGGTAATTTGGATTTTGTAGGAATCGGATGGGATGGAAATGTAGATGTCTCCGGTTTACAATTTCTCCATATAGATGTACAAGTAACGCAAGGCCTTAGCCCGTCCGATATTCTAAATGTTCAAATTATCGATTTTGGCGCCAATGGTGTTGATGACGGATCAGTCCGCGTGGATGATACCGGCGGAGGATTTAACATTCCTGCTGCTGATTTAGAAGAAGGCGTCTGGGTACCTATTGACATACCGGTGAATCAATTTACTCTGCCCACTGGAGGAGGATTCGCCGGTTCGCCTAATCTTACTAATGTGGCTCGAGTTGTATTTGTTGGAAATCTTGGAGTGGCCAACATACTGGTTGATAATATTTATTTCTATAGAAATTGATGAAAATGATGAACGTTAAAAATAGCATTAGAATAAAAGTCCGTGAGATAGTATATCAAACTACACTTTTTGCAATAGTAATTTTGGCCTGTTGGGCGTGCAATACGGACGATACACAAGACGTAGTAACTTTTGAAAACCTAGTAAGAAGTGATGAATTTGACGTAGAAGGAACTCCCGATCCTGAATTTTGGGATTTCGATATTGGCAACGGCCCTAATGGCGACGGATGGGGCAACCAAGAGCTGCAGTATTATACGGCACGTTCGGAAAATGCTACGGTAGAGAATGGCTTTTTAATTATTACTGCCTTCCAGGAATCATTTGAAGGTTCGGATTATACGTCAGCCAGGCTCCTTACCAAAGGTTTAGTTGAGCAGCAGTATGGTCGCTTTGAGGCTCGTATGAGGCTTCCCTACGGTAAGGGAATATGGCCGGCATTTTGGATGTTAGGCGCAGATATTGACACTAATCCGTGGCCTGGTGCCGGTGAAATTGACATCATGGAATATCGGGGTCAGGAGCCTACACGAGTACTAGGTAGTGTCCATGGGCCGGGGTATTGTGGCAGTGAGGAATTATGTGAAGAAACTGCGGTTTCTACAACCTTCGAACTCGAAAATGACCGATTTGATACGGGTTTTCACGTTTTCGGTATTGAATGGGGTCCAAACTTTGTCAATTATTATGTAGATGATGTTTTATACAACCAGATCACTCCTGACGATGTTCCGGGAGAATGGGTATTCGACAAACCGTTCTATATTCTCATTAACCTCGCTGTAGGAGGAACCTTCGTAGGCGGTGGCCCGAATGATGAAACGGTCTTTCCCCAAAGACTATTAGTCGATTATGTCAGGATATATAACTAAAAATTTGATTCAAAAATTAACTATAAATACCATGAAACTATTTTTAAAATTTGCCAGACTGACCCCGGTTTTTGTTTTGACCGTGTTTTTTCTTGGCTGTGGCGATGACGATGATGATAACCTGCCCCAGGTGGTTGCAGGATTCACCCAAACAATTGATCAAGGCATACGAACAGTAACCTTTATCAATACTTCAGAAAATACCAGCAAGTATGTCTGGGACTTTGGAGATTCAACTACTTCAACAGATATTAATCCTATAAAGACTTACGAGAGTGGTGAATATACGGTAACGCTTACAGCGTCTAATACTTCAGGAGGCACTGCGACATTCGAAGATACTTTTACAATATTAGCTGAGCCATCCTTACCTCTAACTTTTGATAACGAGGGTATATTTTACACCGCAGACGTGTTCAACGGTGCTTCATACGAGGTTGTAGCTAATCCAGACGAATCTGGCTCAAATGCCAAATCTGGCAATGTAGGGGCGATTACAAACAGTGGGGCCTTTTTTGAAGGTATTGCTTTTACCTTGAGTACATCCATTGACTTGACTGAAGATAAAACCATTCAAATGAATTTCTGGTCCAATACTGCCGTTGATGTTTTATTGAAACTAGAGATTACCGAGACAAACGCTATCGAAACTACGGCCAGTCACGGGGGTAGCGGTTGGGAAATGATCTCTTTTGATTTTGCCTCTTCCGCGAGTTATCCGAAGTTAGTCATATTCGTGGATGGACCTGGGACTACAACAGGAACTTTCTACGTGGATGATATTATGCAAGTAGAGACACCGGACACGACTCCACCCGTTATAACTTTGAATGGCGATGCGACGATAGAAATAAACATTGGAGAAATGTTTACGGACCCTGGCGCCATGGCATTGGACAATATTGATGGGGATATTTCCAATAGTATTGTAATAGCAGGAGATGTGGTAGATACTAGTGTAGAGGGCGAGTACGTTATTACGTACAATGTAAGTGACGCATCCGGTAATGCCGCGGATGAAGTTACCAGAACCGTAAATGTTATCACACCTAATCCTTTCTGCAATACACAAATTCAAGCGTTTGCAGGCGACGCCGGTTCCGATATTTTCATATCGGTCTTCAATGTTGATGATCTAACGATGAGAATAGAAATTGAATCTGCCGACGATGACCCCGTGGATTTATTGGTATTCCCAGCAGGACTATGGAATCCGATTCCAGGACTTCCTTCAGGACCCCCTACCGATCAAGGAGACGGGGTATGGGGAGGGGATTTCTTTTTCCCGGGAGGTGCGCCCGAAACTGTTGAATTCTTCATTGAATGGAGTAAAGTTTCTTTTCCAGGAAATTGGAGGTCAACTGATCCTGACGGTGAGCTAGATGAGGTGCAATTCGATGCCACCTGTGAAACCGCCGGAGGCGGAGGTGGTGGAACAGGATGTTCAGGCAGCCCGGTAGCGGCTACCACTTTCCCCGTCGATTTCGAAAGCTGTGAATCTTTTATCAGTTCATTTGCCAGTATGCCCGATGGTGTGGTTGCCAGTCTAGATGTCAACCCGTCAAAATCCGGAATTAATATGTCGGATAACGTCTTAAAAGTAGTTAGGGCCAGCGGAATTAATCGCTGGGGCGGAGTACAAAATTCATTCCCAGCTGGGACTATTGATATTACAACCAATGTGTTTAAGATTAAAGTGTATTCCAGCGTTCCGGACGTGACCTATAGATTTGAGTTAGCTTTGGACCCTCAAACGGATCCTGCTACAGGAAACCCTCCACCTGTATTCCGACAAGTTTCTGGTGGCGCCAATACGTGGACTGAACTTGAGTTTACATTTACAGGTTTACCAGCAACGCCAACCACTTATAATCAATTGGTAATTAAACCTGATAACCCTGACGGTTCTGACGGTGAGACAACCACCGAGGAACGAACATTCTATTTTGATGATTTGAGGTTAGAAAATCCGTAGTTGTCACTTATACAACAGGTCGGGTACTTTACCCGGCCTGTTATCGTAATAATTTCAGAATAACATCCAGATACATCTGGCAAATACTTAATTTTTCAATTTGAAGAAATTGAAAACTAAATGGAATATTCAGAATCTCTTGAGGCCTCTCAAATAGGGCAAGTCAAAATTGACAACGAACTTTTTTTCAAAATCTCGAATGTCGACCAAATGCGCCCATTTTTTATGAGCATAGTCAGCGATTCCAATCACTGGATGTTTATAGGAAGCAACGGCGGCGTAAGTGCAGGAAGGAAAGATGCCGAAAATGCTTTGTTCCCTTATTACACGGACGACAAGATTGTGGAATCGGTAGAGAGTACCGGAAGCAAGACCATCTTCCGAGTCCAAAAGGATGATGACAATCATATATGGGAACCATTTTCAGTGAGGTATGCGGATAAGTATGAATTGAGCCGGAACCTTTACAAAAACCAGCTTGGAAACAAGATTCTTTTTGAAGAGGTCAACCACGATTTGAATTTAATATTTAGCTACCAGTGGAACTCAAGCAATTCGTATGGATTTATAAAAAAGAGTAAGCTCATCAATACAGGTTCCCAGGCAACCAGCATCACCCTTCTTGATGGCATCCAAAATATTATGCCTTATGGTGTTGGAAGTGGTCTGCAAAACCAACGAAGCAATTTGGTGGATGCTTACAAAAGAAGTGAACTCAATAAAGCCAGTGGTATCGGAATTTTTGCATTAAGCGCTATAATAGTAGATAAAGCGGAGCCAAGCGAAGCTCTCAAAGCTAATATTGCCTGGTCCGTAGGCTTAGAAAATCCGAAACATTTACTTTCCTCCTTCCAACTTGAAAAGTTCCGCAAAGGCGCTGAGATTAGAGAGGAAACGGATGTCAAAGCCGAACGAGGGGCCTACTTTATCTCAGAGTCATTAATCATATCCAGCCATGAACACAAGGAATGGTGGATCATAGCTAATGTAAATCAAAACGTAGCCGCAGTAACGGAGTTATCTGAGACCATTCAACATGAGCCTAATCTAGAACAAGAGATTAGTAAAGATATTGATATAGGGTCAGAAAAGCTTCGAAAACTAAATGCAGGGTCAGATGGGCTTCAAATGTCTCAGGATTCCGTAAGGGACACTAGGCATTTTTCTAATTCACTCTTCAATATCATGAGAGGAGGAATTTTCGATGATAATTACAATATTGATAAAGTTGACTTTGTCAATTATTTATCTCTGGCGAACAAAAGTGTACTCAAAACTTGTAGTGAAGTTATCGATCAGCTCCCAAAGCAATTTTCCCTCTCCCAGATCAAAGGGATAATCGATAAGACCAACGATAAGACATTTAAACGGTTGTGCGTTGAGTACATGCCACTGAAGTTTAGCAGAAGGCATGGTGATCCAAGCCGCCCCTGGAATCAATTTACCATCAATACGCACCATGAAGATGGTTCCAAAATTCTTGACTACGAAGGGAATTGGCGCGATATATTTCAAAACTGGGAGGCGTTGGCTCATTCCTACCCTGAATTCATCGAAGGCATGATCTTCCGTTTTCTAAATGCATCCACATTCGATGGCTATAACCCATACCGAATTACTAAAAATGGAATTGATTGGGAACGAATAGAACCAGATGACCCATGGTCTTACATTGGCTACTGGGGAGATCATCAAATTATTTATTTATTAAAATTTCTTGAGTTTTCTGAGAGCCACTATCCCGGTAAACTTAAAAGCTACTTTAATGAAGATTTTTTCGTCTATGCCCATGTCCCATATAGAATAAAGTCATATCAAGAGATTCTTAGAAACCCAAAAGACACTATTGATTTCGATCATGATGTCGATGTATCCATCAGTAAGAAATGGCCTGAATTAGGTGCTGATAGTGCCCTTTTAACTAATAAACATGGGGAGATAGTTCAAGTAAATCTCATCGAAAAATTACTGGCTAGTTTATTAGCCAAGATTTCCAACTTTATTCCTGAAGGCGGGATTTGGATGAACACCCAGCGTCCGGAATGGAACGACGCTAATAACGCCCTAGTAGGCAACGGGGCATCAATGGTTACCCTCTACTATATAGTTCGGTTTTTGAAATTCTTCCAAAATCTTTTAGAAAGTTCAGCCCTGGAATCAGTGAAAATCTCGAGCGAAGTAAACCTATTCCTAAGATCAATGAGCGAGGTACTTAACACCCACATCGAGTCGTTGGACGGTCGCATGAATGATAAAGATCGAAAGACAATCCTGGACGGACTAGGAACAGCAGCAAGTGACTTTAGGGATAAAATCTATGCCAACTCATTTGAAGGTTCAAAAGATGAATTATCCCTGCAGTATCTCTTCAATTTTACTGATCTATGCCAACAATATCTTGATCATTCGCTGAAAGCGAACAAAAGAGGGGATAATCTTTATCATGCTTATAACTTGATGACTGTGACTCCCACAGAGGTGAGAATCTCTTATCTTGATGAAATGTTGGAAGGACAGGTAGCTGTTCTAAGCAGCGGTAGTCTATCTTCTCAAGAGGCCTTACGGGTATTGAATGCACTGAAGGCCAGTAAGCTTTTTAGAGAAGATCAATACAGCTATATGCTATATCCTGATAAGGCGCTACCGGGATTCAAAAAAAAGAATAATATTCCGGATTCGGCTGTAAAAAATTCTACACTGTTGTCAAAACTTGTTGAAAATAACAATCTACAAATACTGAACAGGGATATTAAGGGCACATACCACTTCAACGGTAACCTTAAAAACGCAAATGACCTTAAAGACGCACTTGAAGAACTTGACGACCAAATGTATGGAGCTCTGCTCCAAGAAGAGAAACAAGACGTACTAGATGTATATGAGAAGGTCTTTAACCATAAAGCCTTTACCGGACGTTCAGGGACTTTCTTTGGTTACGAAGGATTAGGGTCTATTTACTGGCATATGGTTTCGAAGCTATTGGTAGCCACCCAGGAGTGCTGCCTGAAAGCTATCAACGAAGATATACCAGATGAAACTATAGGCCGATTACTTGAGCACTATTATGAAATAAATGAGGGAATAGGAGCGCACAAGCCTCCTACTTTGTATGGGGCATTTCCTACGGATCCTTATTCACATACACCCAAAGGTAAGGGAGCTCAACAACCCGGCATGACCGGGCAGGTAAAGGAGGATATTCTTTGCCGGTTTGGTGAACTGGGAATAGTTAATGAGGATGGATTACTTAGTTTTAAGCCTCACATGCTTAGGAAAAATGAATTTCTGAGGGAATCCGGCACTTTCGGCTACATTAATGTGCATGGAGAAAAAGGAGAGCTACAGTTATCTAGCGGATCTTTGAGCTTTACCTACTGCCAGGTGCCAATAGTCTATACATTATCTGATTCTAATAGTATAGAAGTGACGAGTAAAATGGGACGACAAACGGTAATTGACGGACTAAGCTTGGATGAAGCTAACACTTCAAGCATCTATCAAAGGAGGGGTGATATAGTAAGTATACTGGTTAAAATTGAAGAAAGTATGCTAAAGTGATTCTCTTAAAATGGAAATATTGCCTCATTATTTTAGTAGGAACCAGTATTTCCATTTCATGTAAGCAAGAAAAAATGAAAATAACGACTCCTCAGTCCACAAATGAAGAAAAGATTGATTCTCTCATCGGGTTAATGACGATTGAAGAGAAGATTGGGCAAATGACTCAAGTCAGGCACTTCAGCGATATAGAGGGCGGAGATATTAAATCCAGGTTTATAGGATCTGTAATCCATACGGAAGGGCCATTGCCGGGTAAGACAGCTGAGGAGTGGCAGGCTAAATTTACAGAGTTACAAGAGGAAGCACTGTCCACACGTCTTGGTATACCTTTACTATTTGGAGTAGATGCCGTTCATGGACAAAATACGTATGACGGTGCCACCATTTTTCCCCATAATATTGGTTTGGGAGCTACAAGAAACATCGACATAGTAGAAAAATCCGCGGCAATAACTGCCATAGAATCCCAAGCAACCGGTTTTAATTGGGTCTTCTCTCCTTGCTTAGCTATACCTTATAATGAAAAATGGGGTCGTGTTTATGAGGCTTTTTCTGAGGATACCGAATTAACCAAACAGCTTGCGACAGCTTCAGTAAAAGGCCATCAGGGCATACTTTCTGATAATGAGACTGTAATGGCCACTGCCAAGCACTTCATTGGAGACGGTTCTACTGATTTCGGAGTCGAAGGTGGTATTAGTTCATTAGATAGGGAAGAAGTACTAAAAAGACTACTTCCGCCTTACAAAGCAGCTATTGAAGCCGGCGTAGGCTCTATAATGGCTTCCTTCAACACATTGGACAGTATCTCCATGCATGCCCATAAGGAACTCATAACCGACGTCCTGAAGGGCTCTTTAAGCTTCGATGGTATCATGGTTTCTGATTGGAAAGGATATTCAAGATTTGGCGAGACGGATATTATCAATGCAGGAATAGACATGGTGATGGCAGTTGACGGTGACTTGGAAGATTTCCAGGCAGGACTTCAAAACGCTGTTAATCAAGGTATAGTGCCTATGGAAAGAATTGATGATGCCGTTCGCAGAATTCTAAGGCAGAAATATCGACTAGGTTTATTTGAAAATCCATTTCCCGATTCTACTTTGATCCCTAAAATTGGAATTCCAGAGCACCGTGAGCTTGCTAGGCAAGCTGTACGCGAGTCGCTTGTACTATTAAAAAATAATAGAAATACGCTCCCATTATCGAGAGATTCAAAAATTATTGTGGTGGGTGAAGCAGCAGATAATGCAGGTTTGCAATCCGGCGGCTGGACGGTGCACTGGCAGGGAACAACTGAACCGTACCGAGGCACGACTTCAATACTGGATGGTATTAAACAAGCCTCCAACAGGTCCGATATACTTTACGATTTAGATGGATCCAGGGATTACGAGGGTGATGTAGCCTTGATAGTTGTGGGGGAAACCCCGTACGCCGAATTTTTTGGTGACATAGGTGGTGAAATGGATGCTTATGAACATACACTCACAGAACAGCATCAAAAATACATAGAGGCTTACACTAATAAAGGTATGAAGGTAGTAGTAATTCTACTCTCCGGAAGGCCTTTAGTTACCACAAGACAAGTTGAACAATCGGACGCTTTCATCGCAGCCTGGTTGCCCGGCTCGGAAGGTGATGGAATAGCAGAAGTTCTATTCGGCGACTATGATTTTACAGGTAAACTTCCCCATTCTTGGCCGAAATCTGTTGATGATTATAATTCTAAATACGGCCCCAACTTTTGGGACAGGTCAATTAAACCTTTATTCCCGTATGGTTATGGCTTAAGTTATAGTACAAGCAATGAAGAGTAAAATAAGTATGCATTTAAATATGGTGTTATGAAAACCACTTGGCAAATAACAGTTGCATCCATGATTCTAGGAATCGTATTTTCATGTAATCAAAAACCTACAGATAACGAACAAACGGAAAGCAAAGAGAAAGAAGTGACTGCAAAAGATATATTAGGAAATCCGGAATACCTTGCCATCTCATATGGTGGTTACAGGGCAAAAACAAGAGATACTCAACCGACAGTTGATCAACTTAAAGACGACATGAAAATTTTATCGGCTATGGGTATCAAAGTTTTAAGGACTTACAACGTCCAACTCCCACATGCTACCAATGTACTTAAAGCGATCTCTGCCCTGAAAGAAGAAGATCCAGGCTTTGAAATGTATGTAATGCTGGGGGCATGGATCGATTGTAAAAATGCCTGGACAGAACAAGCACCTGATCACAATGTCGAAAGCGAACAAAATGAAGGTGAGATTGCACGTGCAGTAGATATTACCAATCAATATCCCGATATTGTGAAGGTACTTGCTGTTGGCAACGAGGCCATGGTAAAATGGGCAGAGAGCTACTATGTACAGCCTGAAGTAATTCTAAAGTGGGTGAATTACCTGCAAAGCCTAAAAACTGAAGGTAAACTTCCGAAGGACCTGTGGATTACCAGCTCAGACGACTTTTCTTCTTGGGGTGGCGGTGATTCTCTTTATCATACCGAAGATCTGGCAAAATTGGTAGAAGCGGTGGACTATATATCAATGCATACTTATGCGTATCACAACTCACACTATAATCCTCAATTCTGGAAAGTTCCTGAAGAAGAATACGAACTCACTGATCTTGAAAAAGTAGATGCTGCCGTGTTGAGAGCGAAAGAATTTGCCCAATATCAATACGACTCAGTGAAGAGTTATATGAATAGCTTAGGTGTTGACAAACCTATTCACATTGGTGAGACAGGATGGGCAACAGTTTCTGACGGACACTACGGTGCTAAAGGCTCAAAAGCTACCGATGAATATAAGCAAGGCCTATACTACAAGTATATGCGTGAGTGGACTAACGAGAAAGGCATATCGTGCTTCTACTTTGAAGCATTTGATGAACAATGGAAAGACGCAAGAAACCCTAAGGGTTCGGAAAATCATTTCGGACTTTTCACACTTGACGGGCAAGCTAAATATCCTGTTTGGCACCTTGTGGATAAAGGTATTTTTGAAGGTCTTTCTAGAGACGGCCATGAAATAACAAAAACCTACGTAGGCGACCAGGATTCACTCATGGCCGAGGTACTGGCGCCACCATTATCAACCGAGCCTACCAGACAAGATTAATGACTATGAAAAAGCTATCACCCATTCTATTATGTATGATCCTACTAAATGCTTGTGATCCCGACGTGAAAAAATTAGAAATTGAAGTGTTTGAAACCTCCGCTAGTGGAAATAGCCTTACCAAACTGACAGAGTTTGAAATCAGTCAGGAAAACGTGGAGATCAAACTTTTACCTGAACAAGAATTTCAGACCATAACTGGCTTTGGTGGCTCTTTTACCGAATCATCCGCCCATTTATTAAATCAGCTTGGCCCTGAAAACAGGGACAAAGTGTTAGAAGCCTATTTTGGGGAAACTGGGGCAAGGTACTCACTAACGCGTACGCATATCAACTCTAGCGATTTCTCTTTGGGGAATTACTCATATGCGCCGGTGCCAGGAGATGTTGCACTTGATAGCTTTTCGATTGAGGAAGATCGGGAAGACATTATCCCAATGATCAAAGATGCGATGACTAAATCTAAAGATGGTTTTAGGATTATCAGCTCACCATGGACAGCGCCTCCATGGATGAAAGATAACAACAACTATGTGGGAGGAAAGTTGTTGCCAGAATATTACGATACCTGGGCGCTTTTTTTTAGCAAATACATTGACGCTTATAAAGCAGAAGGTATTGATATCTGGGGGCTTACCGTTGAGAATGAGCCCCTCGGTAACGGGAATAACTGGGAAAGTATGCATTTTACACCAGAAGAAATGACTCACTTCGTACAAAATCATTTAGGACCGAAACTCGAAGCTGATGGTAAAGGGGAGGTCAAAATATTAGGGTATGATCAAAATAGAGAGCATCTTAAAGAATGGGTGGATGCAATGTACAAAAACGACAGTACTTCTAAATACTATGATGGTACGGCTATACACTGGTATGCAAGCACATTTGAAGTCTTTCCAGAAGAACTGCAGTATGCCCATAAAAAGGCACCCAATAAA
>JBCCOE010000099.1:0-13826 GCA_039025475.1 Bacteroidota bacterium
GTTTTCAGTCCTTAAAGGCAGCGTTTATGAACCCCGTTGATGTGCTAAAAGAAGATTAGAAATGTTCGGTAACTACCTTAAGTACGCGGTCAGGTACCTGCTGAAAAACAGTGTGTTTTCAATAATTAACATCAGCGGGCTTACAGTTGGGCTGGCCAGTTTTTTCTTAATCATGAGTTTTGTTCAGTATGAACTCTCCTATGATCACTATGTGGAAGACAAGGAGGACGTCTATAGAGTTAATTTGCTAAGAAAGAAGACCGGAACCCAAGCGGCTGCCGTCGGCCCCCCAGTAGGGCCGGCCCTAAAAGCACAGCTACCTGGCATTAAAGATTACGTGCGGCTTAGACATGCGGACAACGTGTTGGTGCGAATAGGGGAAGAGGAATTCTATGAAAACAAAATCTTTTATGTGGATTCTACCTTTCTGAAGGTTTTCACTTTTGATCTTTTGGCCGGAGATGCGAATACCGCGTTAAAGCAAAAAAATGAAGTTATCATTTCCTCATCTTTGGCTAGAAAGTACTTCGGCGATCGTGATCCGCTGGGTCAAATTATCTCAATCGATAACCAACTTCAATTAACGGTTGTGGGAGTAGCAGCTACACCAGATACACCTAGTCATTTTGAATTCGGCATGGTCATTTCGTTTGAGACTTTTCAAACCCCGGCGGGTTATCCGGTGACCTTAGAAACCTGGGGCTGGGCCTCTTTTCCGACTTATGTAAAACTTGAAAGTGGGTCCAATCCAGGAGAGCTGAGTGCCAATTTCGATGATTTTATGGCCAGAAATATGGGAGCGGAAAGGGCTCGAAATTACGGACTGGTACTACAACCTATTTCAGATATTCATTTGTATTCCAGGAACATTTCGGAGAGGAACGGTATGCCGACCAATGGTGATATCAAATATGTTCAGATTTTGTTGGCTATTGCATTTCTAATATTAGGCCTGGCTATATTTAATTTTGCTAACCTTTCCACCACGCTATCTTTAAATCGGGTTAAAGAAGTAGGTGTAAGAAAAACACAAGGTGGATTTAGGACCAGCATGTTTTGGCAGTACATGACAGAAGCCATTTTGATAAGTCTGTTCGCCACAATCCTGGCGATTGCGTGCCTGGAGGTGTTTAGTGGTAGCTTGTCTTATGTCTTTGGCACCGAGCTCAGTATTATCACCTATTTGATGAACAGTTGGCATCAGATACTTATTATAGTGCTGGTAGTTGGGTTTTTAGGAGGTGCCTACCCTGCTCTTTTTCTAGCCCGACTGCTCCCTGCTGAGGCACTTCAGGAAAACGTGAAAAAAGGTACTCAAAAGTTTAATGTAAAGCGATGGCTTGTTGGGGGGCAGTTTTTCATTACCATAGCCCTCCTGGTTTCGAGTCTGGTGGTTAGAGATCAAATGCAATTCTTGAGAGAGAAGGACTTAGGTTATGCTAAAGACCAAATTATAGGACTAAAAATTGAGGGGGAGACGTTGTCGAATACCTATTTACAGATTCGCGAAAGGTTATTGCTTAATCCGAACATTTCGTCAGTAACGGCCAGCAGCAATTTATTAGACGGATTGCACCCCAGTGTTCCCATTACTGATAAGAACAACGCCGAAGAGCCGTATCGGATTAACCTATTTTCCGGGCATTATGATTACGCAAAAACTCTTGGGCTGAATTTAGTAGAAGGGAGAGATTTCTCCGATCAATTTTCAAACGATAGCAGTGGATTTATCATTAATGAAGCGGCGGTGAAAATGTTTGACTGGAAAGATTCTGCTGTTGGAAAGAAGATTACTGTAAATGTTTGGGAGGGTGAAGTGATAGGCGTGGTGGAGGATTTTCATTTTACAAGCCTGCACAAGAGTATCACGCCCATGGTGATTCATGTACCCATTGGCAGCATGGATCACATACTGGTCAAAACGAAAGGCAACCTCAAAAATACACTTGTGTCTATACGTGAAGAATGGAACCTCTTATATCCCGATTTACCATTTGACTACCTATTTTTAGATGAACATGTACAAAAGATGTACAAAGCAGATGAAAATTTTTCTGTGCTCATCTATACTTTCTCGGGGTTGGCTATTTTACTGGCTTGTATGGGCTTGTACGGTATAATTAGCTATAGCATTGATGCCAAGCAAAAGGAAATAGGGATTAGAAAGGTGCTAGGCGCTTCCGTCACCACTATAATTAAATTATTAAGTAGCCAATTCTTAGTTTTAATCCTTGCCTCTGCAGTTTTGGCTATTCCTTTTTCTTGGTATTTTCTTACTGATTGGCTCTCAGAATTTGCCTTTAAGGTTTCTCTTTCACCGGCCTATTTTGTGATGGCTGTTGTATTGATCGTATTGCTTTCATTGATTACCATGAGTTTTAAAACGCTTAAAACCGCCTTGACAAACCCCGTAGATGTACTTAAAGAAGACTAATTGATCTTGGCGAGCTCATGGGCATAGTCAATTACAATTTGGCTGATCTTATCCTCCCAATGGCCTGATTTACCCATGTAAGAATCAATTGACTGTTCATAGATCATAAACGAGCAAAATATCATAAGTTATCTGAGCATGAAGCAAATGCTGGATACTTTACCAACCAACTTTACACGGGTACACAAGTCTTTCATTGTGAACAAAGATCATATCCGTTCTTACAACGCAGAAGATGTTCAGGTAGGGGATCATTTTATTCCCAGTAGGTAGGTCTTTTAAGTCCGAATTTAATATTTAGACTTAAATCACTATCTTGTTTCATGGCAGTATCAGACAAACAAAAAGAACATGTACGTGGTCTTCTCATCCAGGGACGTAAAATAGAGGCCATCAAATATGTAAGTGACAACTTTGGTTTAGGACTAAGAGAATCAAAGGAGCTTGTAGAACTCATTGATGCTGATATTTCAGATGACGAGTATATACACAACCGCCGAGGTCACTTAAAAGGCTCCGGCAAAAATACGGGAGGTTTAGTAGGTGGAATTTTTGGATTCGTCGGACTTATAATGTTGACTTTTGCTATTTCAATATTCATAAGCAATCAGCAAATGGCTGGTAACGGAGTTACCGTCACAGCAACTGTAATAGAAGATCCCTATCAACCTACCTTCGAATACATTTATGAAGGGGATACACTGTATCATTATTCTAGCACGTCCTCCGATCCACCGAGCTATCATTTGGGGGAAATGGTTGAAATGTATGTTAACCCGGTTGACCCATATGATGTGATGGTGAACACTTTTATGGACAGATGGTTCGTAATTGTACTATTAGGAGGAATGGGATCAGTTTTCTTTGGAGTAGGCCTGTTAACGTTCATAGTCTTTAGGAAATAGGGAGGTCTACTAACCATAGTCTCCAAAAATAACCTCCATAGCCAATTTAGCCATTCCGTTAAACGATTTTTCTCGTTTTTCTGATGAGTAGGCCTGCTTTTTGATAATATGGTCACTCACCGTCAATATACTTAATGCCTTGACACTAGCCAGGGCGCACTTAGTATATAGTAACGCTGTTTCCATATCGACGGCCAATACATTATGGCGGATCCAGATATCCCAGCGGTTCGAATCAGATTCTTCGTAAAAGAGATCCGTACTAAAGACGTTGCCAACATGGACTTTTGGAGTGTAGTTTTCAGATTTTTCTATGGCGGTCTTCAACAAATCGTAGTCTGGTAAGGGGGCAAAATCCATCCCATTAAAGGTGGTTTTGTTAAAGCTGGCATCAGTACTACCCCCTTGACCGATAACAATGTCTCCGAGCCGTAGCCGTGGACTTATAGCCCCACAAGTTCCTATTCTTATCACGGTCTTAACCCCATATTCATGAATTAATTCATGCAGATAAATGCCAAGAGATGGTTGTCCCATCCCAGTGCCTTGTACGGAAACTATTTTTCCCCTGTATTCACCGGTGAAGCCTAACATATTCCTTACCTGATTATAACATTTAGAGTGTGAAAAAAAGGTATCTGCAATGTACTTAGCTCTTAGCGGGTCACCGCTCAATAGCACGGTATCTGAGATATCATCCCGCTTGGCTCCGATATGTATACCCATAGCATATAGTATTTAATGCTGTCAATCTAGCTCTACTATTTTGAGTTTAAGGCGGGTTATATTAGCTCATAACATGATTTTGGTCACTGCGAAAATCCTGGCGTTCACTGCATGTGAGAGCTGTGAATTATGCGTAAATTCCGTATTGATAGAACGAAGTGCAATTTTAGAGCATGAGATTAGCTAGACGACTCAGACCGATTTTTCTGTTGGGCCTTATTATCATTGGTATGATCATTTTTGAGTCTTACCAACAGCACTATTATATTACACAGTTTGACATTTTTGAAGATGAGGTATTCATTTCGAATCTCCTCAGCTCTCATCTCAGACGCTGGTTCATATGGTTAGTAGTAACTTTTCCACTGGCGCTTATTGTTTATAAATACACTGCTGTTGGAGAAAACAGTTCTAGGAACACAATATTTTATACAGGCTTTTTATTAATAAGTCTAACGGTAAGTCTTCTAGCCATTACGTTCGTGGAAATATCGTTTTATCATAATCAGTTTAGCACTTATCTCTTTGATGAGAACCTTACTTTTTTCTTCTTCCAGAAAGGGCCAATCTACACGTTGGCAAACATGGGAGTAATTGGATTCATCCGTTACCAGGCCAAAATTAAAGAACATGAGTTGGTCGTGGGTGAGTTTAGAACCTTAAAAGGAGCACATCAAAGACTTTATGAAGAATTTAAAAGTAAAGCCTATGGCGATGAGGAGAAGTTCATTCATATAAAAATTGGTTCTCAGGCCAAGGTAATTCCTATTGAATCGATCCAATGGATAGAGGCTGAAGACTATTGCGTCCGTTTGCATACACTGAACAACGGTTCATATATATTAAGAAGCTCCATGAAGTCAATGGAACAAGCACTTCCCCATGACAAGTTTCTCAGAATTCATAGGAAGTACATTGTTAACCTTAAAGGGGTAGATCGTTTTTTCTTTTCTCAATCTCCTGAGGTTCAGCTAGTAGATAATACCCGACTGACTGTAGCACAAAGCCGCGTCGGAGCTATAAAAAAACACCTGGCCGTTTAGGGTTCACTGCGAAACAACTGTTGTTCACTGCAAGCTGGGACACAACGGGATTAGGTATCAATTCTTCCTTGGTAAATTGAGGCTTTCCAAAATTCAGAGTTATGAGTTCACTTTTACCCTACATATCCTTTCCAGGCACCTGTAAAGATGCTTTGCAGTATTATGCCGAAATTTTTAATGCAGACATTGTATCTATGACCACCTTTGGAGAATCGCCGATTCCTGTTGACGACCAAGATCGTAATAGGATATATAATTCTGAACTCGTTTCTGATCTTGTTCATTTTAAGGCGTCGGACGATTTACCTCAGTATCCGGTCAAAGTGGGTAGTAACATTTCCTTATTTATAGCTTTTGAGGATAGAAGTTTGAGGCAGCAGATATTTGAGAAACTTACCGAAGAAGGTAAGGTGTTATTTCCTTTAGACGAGGCATTTGGCATGTTACGTGATAGGTACGACATCCAATGGATGCTTACCGCAGCACACTAGACCCTAACTTGCTATTACCATTATGAAGTTGTTATCCCAGTTGATCATGGTCTCGCTGCTTTTTGGTGCAGCATCATGGCACTTTCCTGCTTTTGCACAATATGATTATGAACCAAGTAATAAATTCCCATACGGTAGGTTAAATCCTGCTGCACCTCCACAAACAGCAGATTATGAAGCGCTAATTGGCAAGAGTAATTGTAAATCGGTTTCCCGGAATGCTGACGGCACCTGGAGCTCGGATACCGTGAATATGATTTGGAAGTTCAAGTACTTTATGAATGGGATGGCCGTCCAGGATGAAACTTTAAAGGCTGATCAGCAACATTCCTCCAGTATTCGGCAATATAACGTTGACAGTGCTACCTGGTATGTGACCTATTTTAGTACCTTGGCAGGTCCCGCTCCGGGAGTATGGTCAGGCGGTAAAGAGGGAAACGAGATCCACCTGTATAAACCTCAAAAAGCCCCAAACGGTGTGGATGGATTTTACAAGCTTTCATTTACTGACATTACTGATAAAGGATTCAACTGGAAAGGCCAATGGGTGGACCCATCTGAGCAAATGAAGTACCCTACCTGGGTGATATTTTGCCGAAAGGACATATAAGCCATTGATGTAGAGAAATAGTAACATCATTGCAACCTTCTCTATTATGTAGTGTCCAATAAGTATATCAACCTTGCTTTGCCATGTTCTTAAAAATAGCCCTGCGTAATCTTCTAAAACGTAAAGTTTTCTCATTCATAAATATTTCAGGATTAGCACTCGGTCTTGGTGCAGGACTAATGATATACTTATTCATAGCCGATGAATTAGATTATGACAATTTTTATCCAGAGGCTGACAGAATTGTGAGAGTGGTCAGGGAGCATGGCGAGGGAGGCGATAAATCTGCCTCGGCCACTATAAATTATACGTTGGGCGAGTTGGTAAAACAAAATATGTCTCAGGTACAAAAGCTTACCCAACTGTCTAATCGTGTAGAGTTCAAAGTAAGCTATGAAGATAAGAAGCTTACTGAAAGTAAAGTGCACTTTACGGATAATCAGTTTTTTCAAATATTTGACATAAGTTTCGTTCTAGGCAATCCAAAAAGTGCGCTAATTAACCCATTTGAAGCCGTTCTTACCCAGCAAGCTGCTTTAAGAATTTTTGATGAAGAAAATGCACTTGGCAAAACACTTAACATTGATGGTCTTGAGTATCTCGTTGTTGGCTTGGTAGAGCAACTTCCAGATAATGCGCACGTACATTTTGACTACCTGTTATCAATAGAATCTACAAAGTCATTTTATTCGGAGTCTATGTTCAACCACTGGGGGAATATTTGGCTTTATACGTATGCACTGTTATATGAAGGAGTAAAACTCCCGGAGTTTGATCAGGCGTTGATGGCACAAGCCAAGGAGAACGGCCCGCCAGAACTAGCGGATTTCGGTGTTCGCTTCTACTCACAGCCCATAAAAGATATTCACCTTTATTCGCAATTGTCGAGCGAAGTCGAGCAAAATGGAGATATTCTTCTGATACGAATTCTGACTGCTGTTGCAGTTCTAATACTTTTAATAGCATGCTTTAATTTTATCAATCTCACCACAGCACGTTCGGCATGGAGGTCCAAAGAAGTAGGAGTAAAAAAGGTTTTAGGCATTCGAAAAGGAGAACTTATTCGTCAATTTTTAGGAGAGTCTATTCTTACCACGCTCATCGCCTTTACGACTAGCTTAGTGTTGGTTTTAGCACTTCTTCCGTTTTTCAATCACTTCACGGGCAAAAACATCAGCTTGGCTGAGGTTATGGTCATGTCACCAGTATTACTGCTAGTGGTTACTTTAGTGGGTGTGGTTGCAGGTATCATCCCGGCATTATTTCTCTCATCTTTCCAGCCTGTTAAGACCCTAAGAGGCCGTTCACAAGGCGATTCTTTTTTCGCTACAAAGTTGCGTCAAGTGCTTATTGTGCTACAGTTTTCAATTACTATCATTCTGATCATTGGCGCATTTGTAATTTTCCAACAATTAAATTTTGTAAAATCTAAGGATTTAGGGGTCTCTTTAGAGAACATCATCGTCCTTCGCTTAAAGAATGAATCAACCAAAAAAAATGGTGAAGCACTTAAAAATAAGTTAAATCAATCAAGCCTTATCACGTCCACCTCGTTAAGCTCAGATATTCCATTTGAAGGTTTGAACTCATGGCGTGTTAAACCTGAAGGTGTTGATATTCCGGATGAATTGATCAGTATAGTGGCTGTTGATAGGGACTATTTGAAAACTCTACAAATGGATATCACAGAGGAGTCTCCTCAAGTCGCTTATTCATGGGATAATGATCAAGGTATTCTGGTAAATGAATCTTTCGTTAGGCATTTTTTTATCTCAGATCCAATAGGAAGTGAAATTGAAATCGGTCATATAGAGAAACCTTTAAAAATCGTTGGGGTAGTCAAAGATTATCATTTTGCTTCGTTGCATCAGGGCATCAGGCCGTTGATGTTGTATGTGCACCCGAGCTGGTACGCACGCCTGACTATCCGACCAAATTCTGGCGAAACCAAAACGATATTGGACTTAGTTGAGGCCAACTGGAACGAAATAAATCCAGATGAGGAGATGGACTATTTTCTTCTTGAACAACGTTTTGAGGCTCTGTACGCCACCGAAGAGAAAACCGGAGACCTAGTAGCCTACTTTTCTTTCTTTTCGTTGGTGATTGCATGCATGGGACTTTACGGTTTGGCCGCCTACGTCGCTGAAAGCAAATTGAAAGAAATCAGTGTTAGGAAAATCCTCGGAGCTACTTTGAAAAGCTTGGTTCAGTTGCAGTTTAGGGTATTTGTTAAGTTAGTTTTTATAGCGGGCTTAGTGTCGGTTCCTGCAGCCACGTGGATAATGAATAACTGGCTTAATAACTTTGCCTATTCTACAGGGATTAGTTGGTGGGTTGTATTCGTTGCTATTCTTTCTGTTTTTGCATTTACGGCGGTCAGTGTAGGGTATCGATCATTAGAAGCGGCAATGACGAATCCTGTAGATAACTTGAGAAATGAATAATTACCTGTAGCAAGAAACAAAAAACCCCGGCCTGACCAGGCCGGGGTTTTTATCTAACTAGCTTTTAAAAGGTTATTCTGTTTAAATATGTGCGTTCTGATTTCTTTTTTGTCCAAATCAAACCAGGCGCATTCTACAAGGTATGAGCTCTTGTCTTTCATGTAACTCAAGACTTCCATTACTCGCCCATCCCGCACGTTTTTTACGCGCTCTCCTTTCTTAAAGAGTCTTTTCATAAGTTTTCAAAAATTCAAAGATCGTATCTTAAGTTTACGCAATTTTTTCAATTACGATGATAAAATTGCAGAAAATTATAACCCTAATCCATAATAATAGGATCCGGGCTGATCTTCATAAATACCTTCTAGTAAAACTCCTCCCTTCTTGTTTTCAAGAATATCTTGAACATCCTCTTTGGATTTCACGGGTTTTCCGTCTACGCTGGTGATAATAAAACCTTCACGCATATCCGTATGTTTCTGGATCTGACCTCTTCCAATTTGAGTGACACGCACCCCACTCTTAATGTCGAGTCGATTTAATGTTTTGGTATCAAGGTCTTCAAGATCAGCGCCGAGCACGGTAAATACATTTTCTGGTGTCTTCTCAATGATTTCTGTATTGCCATCTAGATTTTTAAGCATCACGTCAAAAAACAATATTTTGCCATTCCTATCTACCTGAACTTTTATGACATCGCCAGGTCGCTTACTGCCGATGTAGCCAATGAGCTGAGCGGTATTGCTCACCTTGATATCATCGGCTTGTACAATAACATCACCTGCCTTAATACCCGCATCAAGTGCCCCGCTTTTTGGTGAAATGAAATCAACGTAGGCACCTGCATCAACTTCCAGGTTATTTTCACGGGCAAAATCGCTAGTGACACTATTAATTCTTACGCCTAACCATCCTCGCTGTACAACACCATAGGTTATAAGATCTTCAACTACTCGACTGACAATATTGGCTGGTACAGCGAATGCGTAACCAGAATAAGCTCCCGTAGGACTGGCGATGGCGGTATTGATCCCAATCAGATCACCATTTAGATTTACCAGAGCGCCTCCACTGTTTCCTGGATTCACCGCAGCATCGGTTTGAATGAATGATTCAATGGCCCTATTTACACTGTCGCCAGGTACTCTTGGCAAATTAGAACCGATGATATTAATACTTCTTCCTTTAGCACTAACAATTCCGGCCGTAACCGTAGAATTCAGATTAAATGGATTGCCAACAGCCAGGACCCATTCTCCCACTTTAACTTCGTCTGAATCTACTAAAGATAAGTAAGGTAAGTCCTCCTCTTTAATTTTGATAACGGCCAAATCACTAGTGGGGTCCGTACCTATTACTTTGGCCTCGAAACTTCGATTATCATGCAGAGTAACTTCAAGCTCGTCTGCTCCATCAATCACGTGGTTATTGGTTACGATATAACCATCATTATTGATCAAAACTCCAGAACCAGTTCCTTGACGCGGCCTTGGGCTACCCCCTCTGTCATCCCTAAAAAAAGGATCAAAAAATTCTCTGAATTGATCGGGAACTTGTTGATTTCGTGTTGAATAGTTCGCACGCTGTGTCGACCTAATGTGAACTACAGCCGGCATTACCTTTTCGGCTGCCCCGGTAAAATCCAAAGCTGCGTAACTTCCATTAACCGGGTTATAAGCCGCTTGTACTATCGGGGTTTTGTTAACTATTTCTACTTTTTCTTTCTCAGAATTATCTTTTATCAACTCATAGCTTCCTACCGTTATAAGACTGCCTAAGATGGAAGCTGCTACCAATGCACCAAATTTCTTCATACTTCAATAAATTGATTAAAAATTAAACTTTGGGTTAATAATACAATACAGCGGAAAGCTGTAGAATCAGTAAAATTTTATTACGACTCAGGAGAACAAATGTTGTGCCGTTTAACAAAAATTAACGTCCCGAAGATCAGTCCGGGACGTTAATGAGATATCCTAGCATTATCCGATTTTAATTAGTCGAGAAGGTTTCTGTTTCGCTTCTTCTTTTTTGGGAATATCCAGGTGCAACACCCCATCACTATAATTTGCCGCTATTTTGGTGTTTTCAACACTTTTTGGCAAATTGAAAGATCTGCTAAACGATTGGTAGCTGAATTCTTTCTTAGTGTATTGCCCTTTTTCTTCTTTTTCTTCCCTTTTCTCAAAAGAGATCGTGAGCAGATAATTGTCCAGTTCAACCTTGAAATCTTTTTTGTCAACACCTGGTGCAGCCAATTCCACGTGATACGCATTTTCATCCTCGCGAATGTTTACTGCAGGCGTGGTAGATCTAATTGGATTGGTCAGGCCATGATTAAACAAGTCCCTGCCGAAAAAATCATCGAAAAATGTTGGAAATAGATCGTTGTTGGTTCTTCTAATAAGTGTCATAATATCCTCCTTTTAATTTTATTTTAATGTTTGACACACCATGATCAACAGGAGTGCCAAACCGTCAAAAACTTTAAATTCGGAAATTATGTCATGTTTTGTCATAAGGAAAACGCTAAATAAAGACATTTTGTCTTATTTTGAGGATAAGCACCTTTACTTTTTGATCAGTTGTCCGTCTTGGTATTCGTACTCCAGGGTTATATTACCTTCCTGATCATACCACTTGGCGATACCGTTTAGCTTTCCATCCTGATAAATACTTTCTTCCATGATATTTCCATTGTCATAGTACTTTTTTAGTGTTCCTTCCAGTTTACCATTATTATAACGTCTTCGTTCCACTACTTTGGTTCGCTTGTAAGCAAGGTAATCTCCATCATATTGACCGTTGTTATAATAAGCTTTCAGCAGTAACTGACCTCTATCATCAAGCTCGACGTGAACACCTTGTTTGACTCCGTCAATATAAGTAGTTACAGACTTAACTAGCTCATTATTGTGATATGTCGCCCATGTTCCATGTTTTTGACCATTAAAGTAATCACCTTGCTCACTAGGTATGCCCGGGCCTCGTTCCAGGGTCACCTTTATAAGATTCGCATTATGAGCGTAAGGTTCTTTTTTTGCTTCAACCGGAATACTTGCAAGCCCTTCTATTGTGGCTTCGTTTAACTCTGCAGATTGGGAGCAGGCAATTAAAAAAATAGGGATCCAGAGTAATTTTCTCATGATGATATCATTTGTTAAGAATTTCAAAAATAGGCTGGTCCGTATTCTTAAGAAATCAAAATTCAAAAAATGTACAGGAAGGTATAGCAAGTTAGGAGAACCTTAAATTATTAGCGACCTTCATTTAGAAAATTGTAGATTATGGAAATAAGACCAAGCAACCCCTGGCATAAGGTTTCTGTTGGGGAAAAATGTCCGGATATAGTTAATGGTATCATAGAAATTCCTCAAAATACCAGGGCGAAATATGAGTTAGATAAAGATTCTGGTCTGCTGATGATGGACCGAGTCATTTACTCCTCTATGTATTATCCTGCCAATTACGGCTTTATTCCTCAGACCTATTGTGATGATCAGGATCCTTTGGATATCGTGATCCTATCACAAATTACGATTGTACCGTTGTGTATCGTTTCAGCCAAAGTAATTGGCGTAATGCGCATGTTAGATGCCGGAGAAATGGATGACAAGATTATAGCTGTGGCTGATAATGACATGAGTGTAAATCATATCAATGACGTGAGTGAGCTGCCACCTCACTTTAAAAGGGAGCTTAAAAACTTTTTTGAAGACTATAAAAAACTAGAAAATAAAACAGTTCAGGTAGAGGAATTTCAGGACTCAGTTACTGCTAAAGGTATCGTCAACAAAGCTATAGATGACTACGTGGCACTGATGTCCACTTCCGAAAATCTGTAAATCAAGTCGGGCGAAGACAGGTCGCCCGACTCAAACGTTATTCAGCCGCTAATTCTACGCTTCTGTTAATAAAGTTAGTCAAATCAGCCCCGGTAAGCATATTTTGAGACAACATTGCAAGATCAAAAGCCTGTTTTGCCAATTGTTGTTTCTTTTCTTCTTTTTTTGATTTTAAAATTTTAGAAACTACAGGATGATTGGCATTTACGGTTACATCAAATTGGTCGGGCATATTGCCCATCATGGCGTAGTAGCCACCTCCACCGGTTTGGGCCATATCTTTCATCCGTCTCATGAATTCAGACATCGTAATTGTCACGGGCATTTCATCAGGTGACAATGATTCGATGGCCACTTTCATGTTTTCGTTGCTGATAGCCCCTTCGAAAATGGTCTTTACTTTTTCAGTTTCTTTTTCACTCAATACACTGTCAACCTTTTCATCCTTATCTACCAGTTTATCAACGGTGCTAGCGTCGACGCGCTTAAGCTGTGTCGTTTCTAACTTCTGTTCTATAAAGTTTACAAAGTGGCTGTCGATCATTGTATCCATCATTAATACATCGTAAGCCTTTTTCTTTGCCGCTTCTACGTAGGTATGTTGCTTGCCTTCATCTGTCGTATAGAGATAAATCAGGTTTTTGTCCTTGTCGGTCTGATGCTCCTTCACTTTATCTTTATATTCATCGAAGGTGAAAAAAGACTTGTCAGTATTTTTGAATAAGGCGAAGTCTTTGGCTTTTTCGTAAAACTTGTCTTCACTTAGCATACCGTATTTCACGAAGATGCCAATGTCATCCCACTTTTCTTCATAGGATTTACGATCCTTTTTAAAGAGTTCCCCAAGTTTATCTGCCACTTTCTTGGTAATATGCGAATTGATCTTTTTCACGTTGCTGTCAGATTGAAGGTAGCTCCTGGAGACGTTTAAAGGAATGTCAGGAGAATCTATAACACCATGAAGCAGCATTAAGAATTCGGGCACCACGTCTTTCACTTCATCGGTTATGAATACCTGTCTTGAATACAGTTGAATTTTATTCTTCTGCACTTCAAAGTCGTTTTTCACCTTGGGGAAGTACAAAATACCCGTTAAGTTAAAGGGGTAATCCACATTTAGATGGATCCAAAAAAGTGGATCATCCGTCATTGGATACAGCTCTCTATAGAATTTCAGATAGTCCTCATCTTTAAGCTCTGACGGAGACTTTGTCCAAAGTGGTTCAGTCTCGTTAATTATTCTGTCCTTCTTAACTGTTTTGTATTTGGGCTTACCTTCTTTGTCCTTACCGTCTTCTACACTTTCGTCCGTGGTTCCAAATTGA
>JBCCOE010000100.1:0-13732 GCA_039025475.1 Bacteroidota bacterium
GGGGGTTGCCCCGTGGGACCGCCCTACAAACCCGCCCCCAAACACCTTGCAAACACACCATTGCCCAATATTTCTCAAAACGACCAGGGTGGCATAAAAAAATACAGCTAACACTTGGGCCAACATCAAAACCAGGATCGGCCCTGCTAATTCTACTAAACTATAAAGCTTTAAGCTCATCAGGGACATAGAAAGGAAAAGGCCTAAAGTGATATCTGAGACTAAGCCTAGCACAGGTTTTCTGGGTGGAGGTATTTGCTCTTTATATTTTTTTAAAATAAAAGGAAGTGTATTCGTTAATAAAATTCCGGAAAATAACGAGCAAACAAAAAGCGGCAGGTTCACTCCAATGCTGCTGAGGTAGCTATTTAGCTGAATACCCATACCAATAGCTATGGCCATGATAAAAGCTAAAGCGAAAACTGAATCTGCCGTAATGTTTTCCTCTTCCTCGTCTTCGACACCTACCGTGATGCCGCCTTTCTCTTCGGATTTTAGGTTATGTCTTTTCTGTAACATGCTTGCTACAGGTCCCCCGACGATTCCTCCAAATGTGAGGCCAAACGTTGCACAGGCAAGACCTATGGGTAGCGCTTCCTCCATACCATACAAATTCTTGAAATTGGTACCCCAAGCAATGGCGGTACCATGCCCACCACTTAATGAGATGGACCCGCCAATAACCCCCATTTTCGGGTCGAATCCGAAAAGAGACAATACACTTACACCTACAATATTCTGGATGAACAAAAAACCCACTGCGGCCACCAGAAGTACGATAAGAGGCTTGCCTCCCTGCTTAAGGGAGCTAAAGTCCGAAGAAAGACCAATGGTGGTAAAAAACATCACTAGGAGTTTATCTCTAAACTCAAGATCAAATTCAACGGTAATATTGCTAAAAAGGTACAGTAACGTGAATAACAAAGAGACTATCAATCCACCACTCACAGCATCCGGAATATTGAAGTGATTAAGGAATTTAACTTTTCGGGTAAGTAGCCTGCCTATCAATAAAGTAAGTATAGCCGCAATGACAGTATTCCTGTCGTCTAGCGTAATCATAGAAGAGTATTTATATTGATCTAAAAATACTTACTATGAAAACTAGTTATATTAACATTGATTAAGAATTTTAACTATTACCCTGAAGGAATTAAGGAAATCTAAGTCTCTTTAAAACGAAAATTCACCATTGAAAAACTGAGCGCAAACTTTAGCAACTTTAAAAATAGCTGTTTATGAGTACCGTTATAATTTTTTGAGAAAGGCTATAGGGAGCGCTATAATTGAAAGCCAAATAATTAAGTATTGCTTAAAATTAATCAACCATATGTCAAGATTGACCTACCGGGTTTACGTCATTGAATTATCCAAAAAAGTGTTCACTGAAAACACCCGATTCCGTGCCGCTAATCCGCAATTCAATGGAGTGTTAGAGTGTTTGTATGTGGGAATGACCAGCAAAACACCTCAAGAGCGTTTTCTTCAACATAAACGTGGGTTTAGAAATAAGAAAGGTTACAAGTTATCGTCCAACATAGTCCATAAATACGGCATGTATCTCCGTCCTAATCTATACAATCACATAGAACCCTTGTCTACCAGATTGGCGGCACTTAAGATGGAAGAACAGCTAGCTCTTGAGTTGCGAAGAAAGCGATATGCGGTTTGGTATAACTAAGTAAACCGATCAGAATAAGAGCACTGCTAAAAACTTATACTTTATCTTGTGCACCGTTTTTAATTAGGAGTTTTGCTATGTTCTCCTGTCCGTATTTACGAGCAAAGGAAAGTGCCGTATCACCGGCTTTATTTTCTAGATTTACATCAGCGCCTGAGTCGATCAGCAATTGAGCCAAACCCTCTAACCCTTTAAAACATACACCCATTAACGCGGTATTTCCATTGACATCCTGCCCATTAACGTCAGCATTATTTGCCAACAGCGCTTTTGTGGCTTGTTCTTTCTGTAAGTATGTAGCCAATACTAAAGGGGTAAATCCACGGCTATCCGGTTGGTTGGCTAATGTTGGATTCTCTGTAAGCAACTTTTCAATTGCTTCTATGTTGTTAGCATCTATGGCTTCTGGTAGTGTCATATTTCGATTCGGTTTCACTGCAATAATATGATAAGAAATAATTATTAAACTTATCTTTGTATAAGCAATAATTATGACCCTTCAACAACTTGAATACGCCTTGGCCTTACAAAAGTACGGAAGCTTCCGAGAAGCGGCAGTACATTTAAAAATCAGTCAACCTGCACTAAGTCTGCAAATGGGTAAACTGGAAAAAGAATTAGGTCTCATCTTATTTGACCGCTCGAAGAACCCTATTCATCCTACCGAAGAAGGACGAGCATTTTTGGATAAGGCTAATTCTATTATCCATGAGGCTAACGACCTGGTTGATTTTGCGAGAAATATTTCCGAGCCTCTTGAAGGCCGCTTAAAAATTGGCATTATTCCAACCCTGGCTCCCTTTTTGGTTCCACTTTTCGCGTATTCCTTTCAGGATAAGTACGCCGAAATTGCCTTGGATATCAACGAAATGATTACAGACAAAGTGATAAAAGGCGTGCGGAACGGTCAACTAGATGTAGGAATTTTATCCACCCCATTCAGCGCAGGTGGAATTGATACGGAAATATTATTTTACGAAAAGTTCTTTTTGTATGCTTCTAATAAAATACCAGAGGTACAGCGGACACTGTCAACTATCGATTACCGCAGGCTATGGCTTCTTGACGAAGGAAACTGCTTTCGAGATCAGATGAATAATTTTTGTGATGTATCCAAAATTCGGGAGAACAAGGACTTTATCTACCGCAGTAATTCAATCGATGCACTGATCAGAATCGTCGATAGTAAGGGAGGTATGACTATACTCCCCGAGCTTACCACCCTGATGCTTAGTGGGGATCAGGAAGATAATATTACTGAAATAGGAGAGAAGCGTTTAAAAGCGCGTGAGGTAGGATTGATTAAACGCACCAAAACAAATAAGGAATTAATGATCCATAAACTAGGTGAACATATCAGACAAAGCATCCCAAAATCTATGTTAAGCGCTCAAAACCTTGAGATCGTAGACCCTAATATTCAAATTAGTTGATCATAGGGTTGACTTTTGTGACTGAAATTTTATCAGTAACACTTTAGATATAGCGGATGGATAGTGATTTCTGAGCTGCTGCTGCGAAAGAACTTGAATTCAGCGTAACATTTGCTAGCTTTTATTTTGATAACGTCGGATGACCCAAGCTTAAGTAAAATTTAAGTCGGTCATTTGGATTACTTTGTTCACGTACTAAGAGGGTAGCGCCAGAAGTGGAACTTCAGTATGAAGTATGATCTTTCTGCTGTGTGTTTTACCAAAAATCTGATCAAACAGTGAGTGTTTTCTTGGCATCAATGAGATCATATTGATCTTGTGCTCTTTTACGTAATTTTCAATGCTGGTTTCCAGATCTTCGTTTTGTATGAAATGAAAATGGTGTCGAACATTTTTAAAGAAGCGCTGAAATTTCTTAGCTTCTTCTAGCTCGTCATGAGTGATTTGTTTTACGGAAGCCACATGCAATACATGTATTTCAGAACCAAACCATTTTGCAAAGTTCAATAATGGCTGAAGTTTTTCCGTATTTGTATTTTTATAATCACTAGCAAGTACAACACCTTGTATGCTCTTAAAGATGGCATTTTCAGGTATCGCCAGCACAGGGATATCAATGTCCCGAATGACGGAGTAGGTATTGCTGCCCATAATCATCTCCTCAAAGCCATGAGCACCTTTAGTGCCCATAACCACCAGATCAGCCTCTTCATTTTTGGCGGTATGATGGACGGCATCAGTAACGAAACTGTGGCGAACGACTTTGGAGAAGGGGACTTCTTTAAGTTCGGGAACTTCTTTCAGTAAATCGCTAAAGTTTTCATCAACATCATCTTCTATGCCGCTGGTAAGCTCACCAATGATGGTTGTAGCACCCATTTCACCATGAGTAACTGGTACATTTAAGGTATGGAGTAAAACAAGACTACCATTCATTCTTTTGGCTAAAGCCGCCGCATATCTCGTTGCGTTAATTGCACACTCTGAAAAATCGGTAGGGACCAGTATTTTATAGTTCATGACGGTATCATTTTAATTATATCCATTTTGTGGTTTGAATTTATTGATAACCACCTCACTCCAGTATGACCCAAATCAAACGCCTGGATGACTTCAGTCAATTGATACGATCGTTGCAGAATCGGTCTTTCTATCATCAGCCGTAGATCTACTAAGCGGCCGTGGTTTGATATCTATTCGTGTATAGATTTCAGACCATTCCTGTAAATTCATAATGATAATCTGGATAAGTACCATAAACCTTTAATATTTGCAATCGTAAGCCTAATCAAACCTTGCGCTTCATGAGAAAAAATACATGGTCGCTTTTAGTGATCTTTACTCTTCTGGCAACTGTAACCGCTGTAAACGGACAAAAACCTAAGAAACCTAACGCCGCTGAAATCCTTTTAAAGTTAAAGAAGCTTAACTTCCTGGGAACGGCTTTGTATGTGGCTGCACATCCCGATGATGAAAACACGAGATTGATCGCTTATCTCGCGAACGAAAGATTAGCCCGAACAGCATATTTATCTTTAACACGGGGTGATGGGGGTCAAAATTTAGTAGGCCCCGAAATACGGGAAGGTCTTGGAGTGATAAGAACACAGGAGTTGCTTGCGGCCAGACGTTTAGATGGCGGTCAGCAGTTCTTTAGCCGGGCAAATGATTTTGGTTATTCTAAATCCACCGAAGAAACTCAGAAGATTTGGGATAGGAATGAGGTAATGTCAGACGTAGTTTGGGTGTATCGAAATTTTAGACCCGATGTTATCGTCACTCGATTTCCTCCTGATAGACGTGCAGGTCATGGCCACCATACTACTTCTGCCATTTTCGCAGAGGAGGCCTTGAAACTTTCAGGAGATAAATCACAATATCCAGAGCAATTAAAGTTTGTTAACCCCTGGAAGCCTAAACGTTTGTATTTGAATACCGGTCGTTGGTGGAACCAAACTATTTCCGACGATGATCCAGGTGTATTGGCTATGGATGTTGGCGCCTACAATCCGTTGTTAGGCGAGAGTTATTCTGAAATTGCCGCCAGGAGCCGTAGTCAACATAAAAGCCAGGGATTTGGATCAACAGGAACCCGGGGCGAGCTAAAGGAATTTTTAGAGTTCGTGGCCGGAGATGAGGCGGATAAAGATCTATTTGACGGTATCGACACTTCATGGGGCAGGGTAGAAGGTGGTAAAAATATTGAAGGCAAGATTAAGTCCGCCATTAAGCAGTACTTGCCCTCGAAACCAGCTTTAATACTTCCACTTTTGCTCAGTGTACGCGATGATATTTCAAAATTAGACGACAAGCATTGGAAAGAAATCAAGCTCGCAGAGACCGATGATATCATTAAAGATGTTCTCGGGCTTTATCTCGAAGTTAAAGCAAACGACTACAGTGCAGCACCCGGAGATATTGTTCAATTGACCGTTGAGGCTATTAATAGATCCAATTACGCCGTGCAACTAACTTCTATCGATTATGCCGGTTTGAAGGATTCAACGCTGAACATGTCCCTGACTAATAACTCAAAATTATCATTCAAAACCAGCATTGAAATACCGGGGCAGTTTGAGTATTCTCAACCTTATTGGCTCAGAGAAAAAGGTACTCTAGGTATGTATAAAGTGGACAATAGAGCACTAAGAGGTACACCCGAAAATAGACCAGCCCTTGAAGTCCATTTCAGACTTAATATTGGTAACGCATCAATACCCTACGATATTCCAGTGATCTATAAATGGAATGATCCGGTCAATGGTGAGTTATATCGCCCTTTTGCCGTCGTTCCTCCGGTGTTCGTTAACATACAGGAAGGTGTCTATATTTTCGCTAGTGAAGGGGCTAAAAACATTGATGTTATCGTGAAGTCGGGAAAAACAGGGATCAGTGGTATCGTGAATTTGGAATTACCCGACGGATGGAAAGCGGCTCCGGCTTCATATGAAGTAGATCTTGAACAGAAAGGGCAAGAAGCTACTTTTAGTTTTAAAGTTCTGCCTCCCAAATTTCAGAGCACAGGAGAACTGAAAGCTTTTGTGACTATGGGTAACGCAACTTATGATCAAAGCCTCCAAAGTATTGAATATGATCATATTCCCACACAACTGATGCTTCCCGATGCCACCTCCAAGGTAGTAAAGATCAATATTGAGCGTAGAGGTGACTTGATAGGTTATATACAAGGTGCCGGTGACGCCATACCTGCGGCATTAAGAGAGGTAGGATATGAGGTTTGGGAAATGAAAGAAGACGAGATCACCCCTGAAAATTTACAAAAACTAGATGCCGTTGTACTTGGAGTTCGCGCTCTCAATACCAATGACCGGATCGGGTTTTATATGCCGTACTTATTGGATTATGTAAAAAACGGAGGCACCATGGTTACTCAATATAATACTAGTTTTCGTTTAAAGACTGATACCTTTTCACCTTATCCTTTGAAGCTTTCACGTGCGCGAGTTGCTGAGGAAGATGCGGAGGTAAGAATCTTGAAACCAAAACACGAATTATTGAATGTACCTAATAAGATCACGAAGAAGGATTTTGAAGGTTGGGTGCAGGAGAGGGGCTTGTACTTTCCCGGAGAATGGGATAGCAATTATGAGGCATTGCTTTCAAGTAATGATGAAGGTGAAGATGCCCGGGAAGGAGGCTTACTTGTCGCTAAATACGGACAGGGTTACTACATCTACAACGGATATTCCATGTTCCGCGAACTTCCTGCGGGTGTTCCCGGCGCTTTTCGTCTTTTTGTAAACATGGTTTCTTTAGGCAATAAAATGCCAGAGGCTGTGAAATACGGACATAATCAAGATTAGCTTGGAAGAAAACGAAAAACCTCCATTTCTCGGTTCCTGGAGAAATGTTTATGCTTTGTTGATGGGTAACCTTCTGGTTCTTATACTCTTATTCTACCTTTTTACGAGTCATTATTCATGAGTCTTATTGATTGGATGGTGCTTTTTGGCACCTTAGTTGGAATAGTAGCCTATGGGGTTTGGAAAACCCGTGGTACCAGCACTATGGATAGCTATCTGCGAGGTTCAGAAGACGTGAAGTGGTGGACGATAGGATTGTCGATTATGGCGACACAGGCAAGTGCCATTACCTTTTTATCGACTCCGGGTCAGGCATATACGGACGGGATGCGGTTCATTCAATTCTACTTTGGTTTACCCTTGGCCATGATCATTATTTCCGTGTTTTTTCTACCACTTTATTATAAGTTAAAGGTATATACCGCTTATGAGTACCTGGAGTCCCGGTTTGATTTAAAGACCCGGATGTTAGCAGCCTTCATTTTTTTAATCCAAAGGGGGCTCGCTGCCGGAATCACTATATATGCACCCTCCATTATTCTTAGCTCTTTGCTAGGATTGAGGCTGTTTGAGACCAATATTATTATCGGTCTGTTGGTTATCATTTATACAGTTTCGGGAGGTACGAAAGCTGTAACTCAAACACAAAAACAGCAGATGGCAGTCATGATGGGAGGGATGATAGTAGCTGGGATTCTTGTGATCACCTCCCTACCTGAAGGTGTAGGTCTGAGTGACGCCCTGCACGTAGCAGGGAAAATGGGAAAACTCAACGTTGTGAACTTTGAATTTGACTTAAGCGATCGCTACAATTTCTGGTCGGGAATGACCGGAGCGGTGTTTTTATTTCTTTCTTATTTTGGAACGGACCAGTCTCAAGTTCAACGCTATCTAAGTGGTAAATCCTTGAAAGAGAGTAGGTTGGGTTTGGTTATGAACGGATTACTGAAAATACCTATGCAGTTTATTATCCTGTTTATTGGGGCAATGGTATTTGTGTTCTACCAGTTCAACCCTCCTCCTGTTTTCTTTAACCAGACGGTAAAGGAACAAGTCCTAACTACAGATCAAAGTAGTGCTTTTGAAGAAATTGAACAGCAATACCACGAAGCTTTCGAAGAAAAAAAATTGGCCGTCAATGAGTTAGTTGAAGCGGTAGCTTCGGACAATTCAGAACGCGTAGATCGGGCTCAAGAGGTACTTCTAAAGAAGCAGGAGGCCTCGGATCAGCTAAGAAATGAAGCCAAAACACTTATATCTATAGCACTGCCAGAAGCGGAAACTAATGATAAGGACTATATCTTTATGAACTTCGTAATGAATACATTACCAGTGGGGATTGTAGGTCTTTTGTTTGCCGTGATTTTTTCGGCGGCTATGTCATCCACTTCGTCCGAATTAAACGCATTAGGCTCCACGACGACTATAGATTTCTACCGAAGACGTATAAATCAAAAAGCTGATGATGCACATTATTTAAAATCCTCTAAATTATTCACGCTGGCCTGGGGTATACTGGCCATTGTTTTCGCTTCCACCTTATCACTTTTCGAGAACCTTATTCAAGCCGTTAACCTTATAGGTTCACTATTCTACCCTGTGGTTCTCGGCATTTTCATCGTAGCCTTTTTCTTTAAAAGCGTAAAGAGCAACGCCGTATTCATTAGTGCAATTATCAGCCAGTTGACCATAATAGGGGTTCATTATTTAAATTCTATAGGTGAGGCTGGCTTGCTAACGATGGGGTTCTTATGGTATAACGCTTTTGGCTGTATTTTGGTAGTGGTACTTGGTTTTCTCATTCAGTTGCTGATGGGTAAATCCAGTAAGGATAAGTTTTAAACTACGTCGACCAGGATAAAAAGTTATCTGAACGATTATGAACAGTTACCGTCCAATTTGACCTCACGCAAATTTCTTTAACCCAATTTAAAATAATTATTAACCTATTGATAATCAGGTATTTAAGATTCGAATAATTTGGCATCATGTTGGTATTCACGGAGACATTAAATTCAATGTCAACAATAACAACACACAACATGAAAAATTTAAAAAAAGCAACTTCTGTTTACGCTTTATGTTTAATGCTCTTGGCAGCGCCATTAAGCTCTTTTACCCTTGGTGAAATCGACAAAACTATTGAAAAAGCCAGGAACTTAGCGTCTAGCTGTGCGCCAGATGATTGGCAGTCTTTTGCCAAAGCAGCTAAGATGTGTATTAAGAAGGAGGTCAATCTTACCGAAGCCAAGGGCTGGTTTGAAAAGTCCTTAAGTATCAATGAAAGCGCCATGGGCCATGAAGTGGCCGGTGATTACTATATCTTAAGTAAGCTTTACCCAGAAGCGGTTACGCATTATGTAAAAAGTATGAAACTCATGAAAGAAAAAGATAATGAGGCTGATCTTTCAGACCTGCAGGCCAAAATAGAAAGTGCAGTAATTCAATCTAAGAAGTAAAAAATTACCTACCTATTTTATTGAGCCAGGCCTTGACTTCTTCCTGTTAAGGGCCTGGCTATTTTATTGGGCATTCAGAATCGTGAAATCAATTTAATCCCTTATATTGATAAACGTTTGAATTACTGATCATGCCTTATAAAATATCCCGTGTAGCCACTCACGTACTAAACAAGTACAACCGAGTAGGCAAAAATAAAGCCCTCACCACACCCTCGTATAAACCTCCTTTACAGCGCCCCGTTGATTTTGTCATCCTGCTGTTAACCCTGGCCATAGTACCGGTTTGGATTATTTGGGGTCATGTCCTTGGAATTTCCGTAGCCGTGGCAATGTTGGTGCTGTTCGGTATACGGGATGTCTTCATTCAGGATGATCATACACTTGTGAGAATATATGGACCCTTAGGTCGCCTCAGGTACATGTTTGAAAATGTATTCAGAGATAAGTATCTGCAGTATTTTAATGAGACGAATACAGATGGCAGGCCCATTCCAAAAATTGTAAGGGATTACATTTATCAAAAGGCAAAGGGCATAAAGTCCATGACCAGTTTTGGTACTGAATTGGATATTTACGATGTGGAAAATACGTCAAATACCCGGATCCTCCACAGTAACTTTGGTACCAAGAGCAAAACGGTTGGATATGGTTTTGAAGTGGGGGAGCATCGTGATGATATCATGCCATTCAAGATTAAAAATTGCATCAACATTTCGGCTATGAGCTATGGTTCGTTGAATTACAAAGCCGCCGAATGTTTGAGCCTGGGCACCAAAGATCTGGCGTACGTAAATACCGGTGAAGGGGGGTGCGGCCCGCATGCAGTAGCCGGAAATGATACTGTTTGGCAATTGGGTACCGGTAAATTTGGTGCGGGTAAAGAAGCTACTTTACCCAACGGGGATCTTACCCGTGAATTAGACGACGATCTCTTCAAAGAAACCCTTAGGGAGTTCCCGAATATTGGGATGGTGCAAATCAAAATATCCCAGGGAGCAAAACCGGGACTTGGTGGTCATTTGCCAGGGGCTAAAGTCACTCCGGAAATTGCTGAGGTAAGAAAAGTAAAGCCGTATCAGACTTTGATCAGTCCGCCACAGCACGCGGAGTTATACGCCGGCAGCTCAAAGGAAGCGGTTTTGAAGTTGATGGACTTTTGTAAACGGTTAAGGCAACTTGGAGGCTTGCCAGTTGGAATTAAGATGTGTATTGGTCGGCTGGATGAGGTAGATATGTTGGTTGAGGCTATGAAACAAACGGGCGAAGGACCTGATATGATCCAGATAGATGGAGCCGATGGTGGAACAGGAGCAGGGCCCAATCTATTTGTGAATTATGTAGGTTACGGAGGATGTGTTGAAACTTTGTATTACCTGCACAGAAAACTTCAAGGTGCAGGAATCCGAGACCAGGTTAAAATCAGCGCTTCAGGACGTATCTTTACCCCGGCACATGCGGCTATGGCGTTTGCTTATGGTGCCGATGTAGTAGAAAGCGCAAGGGCGGCTATGTTGGCCATTGGCTGTATACAAGCCTTAAAGTGCCATACGAATGAATGTCCTACGGGTATAACTACAAATAATAAATGGCGTATGCATGGCATAAATATCCCTGAGAAATCGACCCGTATTCATAAATACCTGGAGGGCTTCCATCAGGATATGCTGGAATTGACTAAGGTGCTGGGTTATTCTGACCCAAGAGACATCAAAGCAGAAAGCTTACGTTCATTTTCTCAAAAGCCTATGTTTAACGCCCATTTTAACGACGATCCTTTCGGGGTGTTTATGCCTTCACCAGTCTCAGAAAAATGGAATTGACCAAATCGCTATGAAAAGATTATTTATCATTTTGTTGGGCTTGATTTTGTGGACTTGTACTTCCCAGGAAGAGAAGACCACGGGAGAGGTGCAACTATTGAACAAAGTACAATTCACTGAGGCAATCTCTGGAGATGTTTTATTAGTTGACGTACGAACCAGCGCAGAATATGATCAAGGTTTCATTGAGGGGGCCGTAAATATTGATTTTAAAAAGTCTGATTTCGAAAAGCGGATGAGCCACTTTGACCGGGAAATGCCGGTAGCTGTTTACTGTGCTAAAGGAGGTAGAAGCGCAGGAGCGGGAAAAAAACTACAAGAAATGGGCTTTGCCAAAGTATACGATCTAAAAGGTGGTTACACGGGATGGACGACTGAGTAAGATGAAAAAATCCCGAAGATCATTTATCAAAACGTCCGGCCTGGCTCTTGGCACTTTATCGTTTAGCAATGCTTCCTCATGGTCAAGTATTCTTGTTCCACAACAACCAAAGTCTTTAGGTGTCGCTCTTGTAGGCTTAGGTTATTACAGCCGTGATTTACTGGCTCCAGCGTTACAAAGAACCAGACATTGTAAACTCACCGGTATTGTAACCGGAAGTCCACAGAAAATACCGGTGTGGCAACGAAGATATGGTATAAAGGACCAGAATGTTTACAACTACCAGAACATATCCGATATTGCCAATAACCCGGACATTGATGTCATTTATATCGTACTTCCTACGGGATTACATGCCGAATATGCCATAAAAGCTGCTGAGACCGGTAAACACGTTTGGTGTGAAAAGCCCATGGCCAGAACTGAGGCAGAATGTGAAAGCATTATAGAGGCATGTGCAAAGAATAAGGTAAAGCTGAGCATTGGCTACCGTATGCAACACGAACCCAACACACAAAGGATCATAGGCTGGGCTGGGACAAAACCTTATGGTAAAATTCTGAACCTTACCTCAAAAGCTGCATATCTGGATAGCCGCACGAATCACTGGAAGTTAAAGGAAGAAATGGGAGGGGGCGCTATTTACGATATGGGGGTTTATCCTATTAACGCTTTACGTTATGCCAGTGGTATGGAACCGACTAAGGTTGTAAAAGCTAAGCATGAAACCACACGGCCTGCCATTTATAAAGAAGTCGATGAGACCACTTATTTTACGCTAGAGTTTCCAGGAGGGGTAATAGGCGAAGGAGCTACAAGTTTTGGTGAGTTCTGGAATGAGCTTAGGGTCAATGGTGAGAATGGTTGGTACGAGCTAAAGCCCTTTCAGTCGTATTCAGGAATAAAGGGAACGACCAGTGATGGCAAAAGCTTAAACCAAAATATACCCAATCAACAAGCCAAACAAATGGATGATGATGCACTGGCTATCATTGATAAAAAGCGTATTCTCGTGCCAGGAGAAGAAGGGCTTAGAGATATACGGATAGTACAGGCTATAAAAGAATCAGCAGTGTCTGGTCAAAGTATTTTAATATAAACTATTGATTTATAGGTAATTATATTTACTTTACTCAAGTAAATATTTAATCACTTGGCACGGCCTTGTGACTAACTCACTAAATCATTTTTATTATCTATCATTGCGGTCTGCTGAACTTTTATACACATCGATAGTTGGCAAATCATAACGCTTAGCAGTGCGGCAGGCCTTATTATCGGTCTGTCGAAATCTGGTATCAAAGGCATCGCCATGCTGGCCGTCGCGCTGCTTGCTTTGGTGTATGAAGCTAAAGCATCTACTGGTCTATTACTCCCTATTTTGATCGGGGCCGATGTCTTTGCGGTAATTTATTATCACCGTCACGCGGACTGGGGCCATCTTATCCGCTTAATCCCCTGGATGGCTGCCGGAGTACTCATAGGTGTTAAGGTAGGAGCAGACCTGCCGGAAGATGTCTTTAAGCAAGGTATGGCCGGGGTTATCCTGTTTAGTGTAGGATTCATGTTTTGGTGGGATAGGAGCAGCAAGCAGGTGCCAAAGTCGAGAATATTTGCGCCAGTGATGGGCCTGGCGGCAGGATTTGCTACCATGGTTGGAAATTTGGCGGGAGCTTTTAGTAATATCTACTTTCTGGCGATGCGATTACCTAAAAATCAGTTCATAGGTACCGCAGCCTGGCTATTCTTTATGATTAATTTATTTAAACTACCCTTTCACATATGGGTGTGGGGTACCATTACCTGGGATTCAGGTTTGATCAGTCTTAAGATCTTTCCTGCCGTTATCTTAGGTTTCGTGGTCGGGATAAAACTGGTACGATTAATCAGGGATGACGGTTACCGACGAATGATACTTTTACTTACTGCTCTGGGAGCTGTGGCGATTTTTTTAAGATAGAATGAGGATAGGGCAAAGCGCTTAGGGCTTAGGGCATAGGGCGAAGAGCAGAGAGCTAGAAACGTTTTGCCACCTTTTCATCGTCATCCCTGCGGAGGCAGGGATCCCTTGGTTTTGAAGGAGGTTCTTGACTCGCGGTACTCCGGACAACTATCTACGCAGCCCCGATA
>JBCCOE010000101.1:0-13676 GCA_039025475.1 Bacteroidota bacterium
AGATGGTGAACAAAAGCGGGATTTCATATACGTAGATGATGTAGTGGATGTCTGCTATTGGTTAATGCACCACCGAAAAAACTCAGGTATTTACAATCTCGGCAGCGGAACAGCCCGAACATTTTTAGATCTTACGAAAGCTGTTTTCAAATCGATGAACCTACCTGAAGATATATCCTTTATCGATACGCCTGAAGATATTCGTGAGAGGTATCAGTATTTTACAGAGGCGGATATGAGTAAGCTGAGGTTGATTGGGTACAAAAATAAATTCCATGCCTTGGAGGACAGCATATATCAATATATGCATATACTAGAGCGGGAATGATTAATTGATCACCCATATTAATAGATTTTATCTTTATATCTTTACCGTAAAATAAGGTAAAAAGAAGCCTCAGAGATATGTGGAAGATGAAAAGTGTATTTATATTAATCTTTAGCAGTTTGTTTATTCAAAATGTTGCTTGTGGGCAAAGCTGTGGAACGGAAATTGATACGGCACATTTAAATTACTTGACTTCAAGAAAAGACCGTGTTTTTTCCAGAACCTCTGGCATTGATGATGGATTAGTAAGGATCCCGATCAAGATCCATGTTATTAGAAGAGACGACGCCTCCGGTGGAATATCCCTTCAGACTATTCAAAGTGCTTTAGATATTACTAATGATTGGTTCATAAATGCAAATATGGAGTTCTTCGTTTACGAAGATGTAAATCATATTGACAACACTATATTTTACAATATGGATCGTTCGGAAGAGGATCAAGTAGCTAATCCAAATGATGTTAGAAACGTTATCAACATGTACTTTGCAGGTTCTCTAAGTTCTGGAGGAAATGCTTTGTGTGGCTATGCTACTTTTCCTGGTGGTAAGGATAGAGTTTTTATGGCAAATGGTTGCACTCCTAACGGCACTACCTTGGCACATGAATTAGGTCATTATTTTAATTTATATCACCCTCATGAAACAGCCTTTGGCAGAGAACTCGTTGATGGTTCCAACTGTGAGAATACTGGGGACATTCTTTGTTCCACTCCTGCTGATCCTAATTTGACAGGATTGGTCGATGCGAATTGCAACTACACGGGAACTGCAACGGACTCAAATGGAATGACTTACGCGCCTTTGGTAAACAATATAATGGCATATTCTCCCGACAATTGTCAGGACAGAATGACTAAAGAACAGTACGAACGTATGAGATTTACTCTAGAAAACGACCGCGATTATCTACTTTTAGAATTTGCAGAATTCAGCCTCAACTTTAGCCAGAATGTTAGAGAAGGATGTTACCCACTTACGGTAGAATTTTCTGATTTCTCTGTTGGTGCTTTTTCCAGGGCATGGACTTTTGAGGGTGGTACACCATCCACCTCGACAGAAAGAAATCCGGTGATAATTTTTGAAGAGCCCGGCTCGTACGATGTGTCATTAGAAATAAGTAACACCGCAGGTGATCAGTTGTTCTCTTTACAAGAAAATGCTGTAATATCACTTGATCCAAAGAATAATTCATCCAGGGAGTCTATCATTAACAAATTTGATCAAATAGAACTTGAGAGAGATGGATGGATAATTGAAAATACAGACCCAAATCGGTTTTTTGAAGCTTCGAATGCTACAATTGACGGTTCTGGTTTTTCGTTGTTACTCAACAATTTTAATAATGATAATATAGGAGAAATAGAATTATTAAAAAGTCCAATTTTAGATTATGATGATATCAGTTCTGTAAACGTAGAAATGGATGTTTCGTACTCCACTTATATAGATGAATCTACGTTAAGATCTGATACGCTCGAAATTCTATTTAAGGATTTTTGTGCTGAGAATTGGCAAGTTCTTACCAGACTTTTTGGTGAAGAATTACAAACTACTGCAACGGGTTCCGATATTGAGTTTATACCATCCGTTAACGACTGGGAAAGCAAGTCTTTTACTTTTACGAGAGATAATCTGATTGATTGGTCCTCGATGCAATTCGGAATTAGTGTAATAAATGGAAGTGGAAATAACCTATATATAGATAACATAATTATTTCACCCAATTACATAATAAATACTCCGGAGATCATAAGTATATCGGACAATAATGCTGGAAATAACATCATTGCATGGAACGATAACTCTAACAATGAACAAGGTTTTGTAATTGAAAGGAGGGCGTCTGACGAAGTTGAATTTTCAGTACATGATTCTTTAGTCGTTAATGCCACTATTTATGCTGATTTGAACAATGAAAAAGGTTTAATATACAGCTATCGAGTTAGAGCGTATGGTTTAGTATCCAGTTCGGAATATTCAAACGAAGTAGATAATAGCGATTTAATAACCAGTCTTCCTGAATCAATCGCGGAGCTCGAATCATCAGTAAAAATATATCCAAACCCAACAGATCAGGTATTAAACATTTCCTCAGTAAAATATATAATATCAAGTGTTACAATATTTGATTTATATGGAAGGGAAGTTTTTTATGATAGGTTTAATTCCCTTGAAGCTACAATCAACGTTGAGAATTATCCAAAAGGCACCTATCTTATCGTATTAAATGAATCTTCAGAAATGTTACTAAAGAAATTAATAGTGATTCAGTAGCTCAGAATACGCAAATAGTCATCATTACTCGCTACTAAAAGGGCATTTTTCTTATTGACATTTATTTTCTTGATTTTTCTCACATCACCTGGTGTAAAGTAACCCGAACTAATGACCCTCTGAGCTATTAATTTATTGTCTTTATTTAACATTAACAAACCTATGCCGGCATCTGCACGCGGTGTTTCTACTTCGGCATTAAATAAATTACCTGACACCACTAGATCTAATCGACCGTCTCGATCAAAGTCATCGTAAAAAATATCATTGACCGGAGAAATTTGGACACGATTGTCAAAAGGTTCAAAGTGAAATCTTCCAGAAGAAGTATTCACAACCATCCCACTTCTAAATTCCTTTACTTCAAGTTCGAGTGCCGTCTTCATACTTTTATCTCCGTATATTTCTATCAAATTCGCACTTGCAAAGGAATGATACGATGGGAATTTGTCCTTAATGAAAGGTACTTGCTCGGAACTGCATTGTCTACCTCTAACAGGTAAAATGCTTTCACCTTCATAATACCCTAAAACAATATCACCGGAACCGTTCAAATCAAAGTCATTTGCGAAAATTTTAAAAGGTTTGCTAGGATTTGCTTTATACTTATAGTTTTTACCCAAGTTGCCAACAACGAATTCAACTGTACCATCACCATCAAAGTCTCCCTTATCTATACAATTCCACCATCCACTGCTGTTGTTTAATGCAAACTCCTTAGACAGTTGAAGACCGGATGAATTCTTTATAAATGTAATCGGCATCCACTCACCCACAACCACCAGATCCGACCATCCGTCATTATTATAATCATGCCATAAGGCATCCGAAACCATACCCTCTAAGCCTTTTACATCCATTAGTTCAAAACGATTACCTTTGTTCTCCAACAGGTAGCTTTTTTGTGAGTATGGATAATTTTTTGGAGCCTGTCGCGCTCCGATAAACAAGTCGACATCGCCATCCATATCAAAGTCTTCCGGCTTGACAACACCACCACTAACTCTAATGTCTGGCAATAAATCAGAAGCATCGACAAATTTACCATGATCATTCAAATAAAAGTGATCCTCTAAGTCCTTATCACCTTCTTCAAACTCATATCCACCTGAAACCACATAGAGATCCATATCGCCGTCTGAATCGAAGTCAATAAAATGAGCGTCTAGTTCCTCGGACGACTTATTTTTCTCAAATGCTGGCGTACTAACGTACTTGAACTTACCACCTTCCTGTTGTAAAAAAAGTCGTCCTTTGTAGCCTTTGGCTCCGCCCAGATAAAAATCGTCACGACCATCCTGGTTAACGTCACTTACAGCAAGGGCTGGTCCTAACGTAGACATTCTATGCGGCAATAGAAGTTGATCGTCAAAATCGTTATAAATATTTTCGTTATGTTTTATCGCAATACCAAGATCTATAGGTGTGAATATTTGATCTTTTTGATTGGCATCAATTCTGGCTTCCAATGTCTTTGTAGTAGCATAGTCTAAAATAAGATCTTGATTTGAAATAACATCCAAAACACGTCCTTGGCTTCCGTCTGGCCATGTCACCGTAATATCAACTTTTCCAATTTTACCTAACCCAAAATGGGCAATAGTCTCAGAACCGGACTGAAAACCTCTTGTACCTGTTACAAAATTTTTCTGAAAGCCATCTTCATGGTGGATAGTAATTGTAGAACCTAGCCCATGACCATTTCCAGGTACACCCGTCAATCGAACCCTTAAATAATTATTCTTATTACCTAAATTCTCGTAGATAAATGACGTTGAGTCCACATTATTAACCACTAAATCTAAATCTCCGTCATTATCCAAATCACCATATGCTGCACCAGTTGAGAAACTGGCTAATGCGGTCTTAGAAGACGACTTTGAAAACGTTAAATCACCGTTATTCTTAAAGAAATAGTTTACAACAGGTGTAGAGGGAATAAAGCCCAGTGCTTTCATAATTTCAGCTTCACGGTTAGAAGCACTGTCCGAAATCGTATTTAAACTATCCAAATAATTCAATAAACGAATAACATAATCATTATTCCTCACATCTTTACGCAATCCATTGGAAACGAAAATATCCTTCCAACCATCGTTATTGAAATCTGCTAATAAAGGTGACCAACTCCAATCGGTATTGGAGACACCCGACAACTTACTAATCTCACTGAATGTACCATTACCATTATTTAATTGAAGTGTATTCATCATATATTGATAATGCTGACCGTCCCTAACTGTTTTCCAAAAAGTTGATGGATCCATTGATTTCATGTTGGTCTTTTGCCTGTAGTGATCTTCAGCCACCATATCTACTACTAAAACATCTAGTAAACCGTCGTTATTAATGTCATTAATATCTACTCCCATCGAAAAGTTAGAAATGTGGCCCATTTCATTCTTCAGTCGATCCTCAAATTTAGACCCTAAGTTATAGTACAGATAGTCCCGCTCTTGAAAGTCATTAGCCACATAAATATCCTGCTTGTAATCACCGTTAATATCAGCAGCAAGAACGCCTAATCCATACCCAACGGTTGTGCCTTTTACGCCGTACTGTTCAGTAGAATTTTTGAAATAGCCGTTGTCGTTGATGTACAATTTATCACCGACAAGCGGATGTCTAAATCTATTGCCCAAGGACACGTCATAGGTTTTTGTTTCTTTGACATTATGGTTTAAAAGAAACATATCGAGATCACCGTCATTATCTATATCGGTAAAAGTAGCCTGTGTAGAATAGCTAATATCATCAAGACCATATTCCGCAGCCTTATTTATGAACTTGTTACTACCTTCATTAAGGTAAAGGATGTTTGAACTATTGCTCGAATAATACCTGTCTCCTGAGCGACAGATATATATATCAAGTAATCCATCGTCATTAATATCGACCATTGTAACACCTGTTTTCCATCCAGTGGCGCGGTCAATCCCCGAAGAAGTCGATATATCTTGAAACTTTAAATCCCCCAAATTCAAATAAAGGGCATCTTTACCTGAGTTGCTTACAAAGTATATATCTTGCAGGTTGTCATTGTTAATATCACCGATCGCAACACCACCACCATTGTAATGATAGGGGTATAAAATAATATTTTGAGAAGCATTTTCCGGAACTCTATTCATAAATGAAATTCCGGTAGTCTTGCCACCCAATTCACGGAATGAAAGCTCCTGTGCTATGGAATCATTAAGTAGAGGTAAAACAGAAAGTAGTACACCACAGACTATTCTCATATGAAACCAACATTAAAGAGAATTGTAATAATCAAAAAAACGAGCTATATCCTGATCAGATTTTGCATCTATAGAATTGTCTTTCATAAACTTTTTCATCTCATCTACCCTATCGCTAGTATAACCAAGTAGTCGCTTCTTATTAGGTTTGAATATCTCTCTATCTTTGTCATTTTTTATAATATAATACTTTTCATTATCTGAAAACTGCTTCTGAATCCCGGCCTCACCGTAACCATTAGACTTAATTTCTATTAGTCTTGTAGAATACTTTTTCAATACGGTCATATTGCCCTCACAAATAATCATCAAATAACCATCTCCATACTCACGGGTAAAAGTTATAGTTCGCTCTTTCAACGACTCAGGGTCAAGATCATAGATCTCAAACATCAATATTTGTTCCTTACTTATGACTGTAGCAACACTTTTTTTAACAATTACCAACTCATCTTTATATTTATCATATTTCAACTTAACACCGTCCATCTTCTTGTTATCAGTAGTGGTAACAGAGCCATCTTTCCAATCCTCATACAAATAGGGCGACCCTACAATATTCGTGTATGATTGTTTCCTTAGAACTCTTCCTGAACCTACATCTTGTACTGTTCCTTGCGCAATTGTTTTAATCGAAAATAATGTAACTAATATCAGTCCTACATATAATGTTCTCATTTCTTACTTCTTGATAAGCTTTTCTACTATTAAATCACCCTTTTTTGTATACAAATTCAAAAAATACAAGCCTGGATCAAGGCAGTTGAGATCCAAAATGCTTGGAATGTCATTATCTGAAATATTCAAAACATCGGCTTGCTGCAGGTTTCTTAATACAACTTGCGATATATTATTATCCGCGCCTACTATATTTATGAAGTTTGACGTAGGATTTGGGTAAATCTCGACAACACTTTGCCTGAAACCTTCTACATCTAGTACCTCATCACACAGCGATAATGGAAAGGGGTTAGCCTCTAACTCACTATTATTAGTAAACTGCTTGTTCAAAAACGCCGGATAATCTAGTTCGTACTTATAAGCTCGAAAGACCAAATTAGATATACCCGCTGTATTAATAATATCGAAACCTTGTTCCTTAATACCTGAAGAAGTAATAGGATTAATGTACTGCCAAACTACGGTGCCATTTGTGTCTAGTTCTATAATTGAACCTGTTGAGCCTGAACATATTAGAATATGACCATCTGGCAGCAGTTGGACACCAGATAAAAAATTGGAATAATTGAACTGCTCAATTTCGTCCGAGCGATAGGTTAATAACAATTTAGGGTCTGAATAACTACTGCCACTTCGTTCATACTGCATCTCTGAAGCTGAAAATGGTGTTAGATAAAAATCTACGCTCGAATATTGAGGTACTCTATCATTACCATTATTAAAAAGGGTCAACACATCATCCCTTCCATTAAGTTTAGCCCAATTAACATGATGCTGACTAAACAATTCCTGAGAACCTTCTTGTCGTGAAACCTGAGGATTACCAAATCTATATATAATATCTCCACCCATTCCGGAATTACCTCCGGTATGACTTTTTGCTTCCTCGGTAGTGGTTGAATGATCAATCACCCAGAACTCACTAAGGTTTCGTGAACTAATAACCACCTGATCTAATGCAGCATTATAGTCAATTCCATTCGCATGGATCCAATCGGGATTTCCCTGGTCTACGTCATAGTTTATATCGACTAATTCGGGATGTTGTTCTACCACCCCAAAATTGTCCTGTGTTTCATCAAAATCCTGTATTAAATGGTCCCACAAATACCATTCCCAGACTATCTCAAATTCATTAGTCCCCATGGGTTTAATCTCAAGAACATGTTCACCCCACACGTCTTCATTTATATTACCAAGATTATCAGGGTTTCGTCCAGCTTGTAGAGCAGTTTCTTTACTTCGCCGATCCCAGGCCAAAATAAGTATATTACCATTGGGTAAGTCCACCACATCGTGATGATGTCTATAGCTTTCCGTAGAATATGTGTACTCCCACAATAGATTACTGTCCCAATCAAGAATCTCGATGCGACCACCGGCTCCACCGGCCAAAAAAAAACTTGATTTCGTTTTAGTCGCCCTCAACAGATTTCCATCAGGCATTAAACGAACTGTGTTCCCAGGAAAGTAATCACTATACCAGATATGTACAACCTCTCCACATGTATTAAGGAGATAGGAATTTGAAGAATGCGTGGAAGAAAGTAATAAATATCCATCACTTACCATTGGTGAATAATCCACTAGGCCAACAGTTCGATCCTGACTCCAACTAATCGTAATATCAAAAACATGTAATAAAAAGAAAAATAGCCTGATTTTCCTCATAAGAACTATCCCTAAATTAGAATGGATACCATTTGACGGTATCCATTCTAAATCTCATTATCAACCTCCAATTTACTGCAAGACAAACTCCATATCCACCGAAATATCCGGATTGTATGTAGCATCGGCTACTGAAAAGCTCAATGTATTGGTTGCAGGGTCGAAAGTTCCGGAACCCACCCATGCGATATCAAACGCTTCCGGAATGGGTTCACCCTCCAGAGTTAAAGCGTTGCATACATCTGTAAAAACGCCAGGAACATCTTCATAAGTAGGATCATAATACCTAAAGTTCATTTGAGATAATTGATACGTATCATCATCGATTCGGGTTAGCTCCACTTCGAAACCATCCTCTCCTGTTTCCAAATAGGTACCAACAGGTATGTCTGAAGGACAGGCCACTTGAAAATTGTGTTCAACAAGCTTGTAATTTTCCGATGGCTGTACATCTCCACCGACGATACCAATACCCAAGGTCCATATTTCCCCCGGATTAATATTATCATCTAGTACTTCGAAAATAACATAACCGAAACTCTCGTTCGCGGGAATGGTAATTTCACTACCTGATATTAGTCTGTACTGGACACCTTCGACAGCCGTAGTAGCAGAGTCTATAACTGCAACTTGAACAACCGTTGGGGTTGATTTTTGCGCAGCTACCAAATTGATACGAAAAGTATCACGTATCGCCAAGCCATCATCTGTTCTTAGGTATACACCAGAACTACCAGCGATAGCACCCTCCCATTCAACAAATTCGCCGCTAAACAGATTTTCTGTTTCGTCCATACACGCCGAGATAAAAATGGCAACTAATGCAAGGACAATAATCGATTTTATTCTAAATATATTTTTCATGTCCAATAATTTAATATCCGGGATTTTGATTTAACACAGGACTTAAGTCCACTTCCGCCTGAGGTATAGGAGAAAGTAATTTGAAATTATCATAAGAAATAGTCGATATATTTCCTTGCGGTTTAGGTATATCCATACCACGGCGCTTTAAAGTAAACCACCGGTGACCTTCGAACATCAATTCTCTTCTTCGTTCGTCTAAAATATCGTCCATCAAGGCAGTCCCCGATGACGATATATCTCCAACACCTCGCTGTGCTCTAAGCGTATTAACGTCTGCAACAGCAAGAGATTCCTGATTAGTCTCGGCATAGGCTTCAGCTCTAATCAATAACATTTCAGAATATCTGATGATTGGGACATTGTCCGAGAATGTTGTATTGGTGTTTACTAGAGGCACACCATCGTCATCAAACTCAGTCGTACCAGTAGATCCGGTCCACTTTGACTGGTAAGTGTAAGACCCTGTTGACACAGTAGTTTGAAAAAACAAGCCAGTTCGTACATCATCAACCTCGAACAAACCCACTAAATCATCTGTCAATGCCAAATCACCCCAAAAAAGCGGGGTTGTAACAGAGGCTAAAGAGTTATTCGCACCAACGTTTTCTAAAACCGCATCGAAACGCAGTTCAAAAATTGCTTCAGGATGATTAGCACCTCTCCATGCCGCTATATAATCATCAGTCTCCACAATATCTCCAACTCCCGAATTCATGGCGTTCGTAGCCTGCGTAATAGCACCGGCAAAATTCTTTTGATGAAGATAAACTCTCGCCAAAAGACCTTGTGCCGCTGCCTGAGTAGCTCTGAAATTAGGACCATCATTATTCAGATTATTAATTGCCGCCTGCAAATCAGAAATGATTTGCGCATAAATCTCATCAACGGTCGATCGAGCCCGAAAATCTGCCTGTGAAGCTCCTTCTACTGGCTCTGTCCTTAAAACAACTCCAGCATCAAAATTATCTACGATTACGCCTGGATCATAAGCAAATGTTTTTACCAAATCATGATAAGCTAGAGCCCGTAAAAACTGTGCCTCACCCGATAATTCTGCTTTCCGAACGTCAGAAACATCAGATTCGTCTACAAAACGCAATAAAGTATTTGCCGCTTGAATCGTCTCGTATGATGCACCCCAGATGCCTATCGAACTAGTCGGAGTATTATCAAAATCAGTAGCATAACGATTAGATACAAATGTGGCCTGACTATTGTCAGCCATCACATCACCCACTACTACCATCCTGGCTCCCCAGTATCCTGTACCTTGAAGTGTGTTGTACATAGTCAAAGCTACCCCTTCTATACCTCCATCAGCCAGAGCTTGATCCTGTGTAATTTGAGTAGGATCGGTCAAAGTTAGTGTATCCTCACAAGAGCATACAAAAACTGAAAATATGAATAATAGATATATTTTTTTCATTTCTCTTTCATTTGGAATTTAGAAACCTAGCTGAACACCTACGGTATATTGCAGCCCTTGAGGATATGCACCAATATCAACGTTCAATATTTCAGGGTCCCAACCCGTGTATTCGGTAATGGTCCATAAATTAATACCTTGCAAAAATATTCTTGCCCTATCGACACCTATTTTATTAATAAGTGTGGGAGAAAAGTCGTAAGCTAGGGTAACCTGCTTTAATCTTATGTACGAGGCATCTTCGATCTGTCGAGTAGAGAATTCGTTAGATCGAGTTGTCCCTGGTTCTGCAACTCCGTCATAGGGCCGTGGGACAGAAGTTATATCACCAGGTTGCTGCCATCTATCCAATTGCGAGGTAGCTTGATTCCAACCGTAACCTCCTGATGCTTCGTGGAAGAAAGCATTGTTATTCAAAATATCTCTTCCATAGTCATACTGGAAGAAAAAATCTAAAGAAAAACCTTTGTAGGATATTGTATTAGCAAGACCTCCGAAGAAATCAGGCTGTTGATCTCCCTGAATTTTGCTATCCACTCCTTGTAAGGCATAGGTAGGATTACCTTGTTCATCCAACCACATTTGTCTACCGGTTGCAGGATTTACACCAAGGGCAGTGGGGTACCAGTTCAACTGTAAGGGCTCTCCGACCCTAATCGTATTCCCAATAGTTTCTTCACCGTCGAATAGCTCAATTACTTCGTTATCAATAAAGGTAATGTTGAAGGAGGTTTCCCACTTAAAACCGCCCTTATCTAAATTTACCGTAGTTAACTCAACTTCTATACCTTTATTTCTTACAGTTCCCACGTTAGTTAGTATTTCGGGCCAACCAGAATCTACAGGAAGCGGCTTCTCCAAAAGAAGATCTTGACGATCCGCTATAAAGTAATCAACCGCACCGCTAACTCTACCACCGAATAGCGCGTAGTCGATACCAAAATTCCACTGCTCATTTACCTCCCAAGTTAATTCCGAATTACCTAATTCGTCTGGAAAATTACCACCAACTATAGTGCCATTAACATCAGAATAATTACCTATGGATGCCCAAGCGGCTAAAGCTTGAAAGTTTTGTGTACCATTTGGATCTAACAAAGAGTTACCTGTTTGTCCCAAACTAGCTCTTAATTTTAATTCGTCCACAAAAGTCACATTACTGAAAAAATCTTCCTGAGAAATTCTCCAGGATAATGATCCTGAATAAAAATTACCCCATCGTGTATCAGTACCGAAACGGGATGATCCGTCCCTTCGAAAGGTGAAACTTGCATAGTATTTTTCATTGTAGTCATAATTAGCTGAACCAAAAAAGCTGGCAATATTCCAAGAGGTATTGAAGGACCCAATCGCAGCAACCGCTGAAGCAGGACCATTGGCATCATTTAAGGTGCGTAAATTGAAGTTATTGAATCCTTCGCCTGCGGTAGAAATAGTTTCCCAGTTCTGTTCTCTATACTCTGTTCCAACAAGCGCAGAAATACCGTGAACGTCATTTATCCTTTTGTTAAAATTCACCGTACCATTGATATTGAAATTAGTTATTCTCCTATCTCGCTGATTTCTCCTGCCCCCAAAATTCTGATTATTCACAATTCGGGGATCTCTCCAATTGTACTCGTTCATATCCGCATGGTCTAGTCCTCCGAAAACTCTAGCACTTAGCCAAGGTTTTATTTTGTAATTCAATGCCAGACTGCCTATTAATTGATTGGTAGTAGTAACCCTTTCATTAAAATCACTCATTGCCACTACATTATAATTAAAGGGCGCTGGCAAGACTTGATTGTATTCACCTTCCTCATCAAAAACCGGTTCATAGGGAGCAACGAATAAGGAAGCAAAGTGGGGTGAATTGATAAATGCACCGTCAGCTATAGTTCCATTCTGAGTGAATGTACTAATACTGATCTTAGGCTCTATGGTTAAGTGGTCATCAACTTGGGTAGTTAAATTAACTTTAAGGGTTGCTCTTTCAAAATCTGACGCTATAACATGACCCTCTTGGTTGTTATATGAACCTGAGATGTAGTAAGTAGTATTATCAGAACCTCCAGAAAGTGAAAGGTCATATATCTGGCTAGTTCCAGTTCTAAAGACCTCATCCACCCAATTAGTTCTTCCATTGATAGGATAAAGCGATTCTGCTACATACTCGGCCGTAGTTCTATCCCCAAAATCAGGATCAGGATCAAAATTTAGACCTCGTCTGTTGGTTATAGCTTCAGTTCGAAGTTGTACAAATTGATCTGCATTCAACACATCTATTTTATTAATAGCTTCGATTTGTCCATACTGCGCAGAGAAGTTGATTGAAGCCTTACCTTTTTTTCCCCTCTTAGTTGTTATTAACACTACACCATTAGCTGCTTGAGCACCATAAATAGCGGAAGCAGATGCATCTTTCAAGATCTCGATAGATTCAATATCATTGGGATTAATAGCATTAAGAGCATTTCCACTACCAAAGGTGTTATTGTCGCCCTGACTTATTTGAACTCCGTCAACCACGTAAAGTGGATCATTACCTCCGGTAATGGAACCAATTCCTCGAATTCTCACTTCAATAGCTCCTCCTGGTGCTCCACTAGCACTTTGAATTTGTACACCTGCTGCTCTTCCTTGAAGTGCACGGTCAAAAGATTGAACAGGCATGTTTTCAATTACCTCACCTTTTACCTGAGCAATTGAACCAGTTACCGACCTTTTAGGCTGATTGCCGTACCCTGTAATTACAACTTCGGATAATTGCTGCACATCAGGTGACATTTGCAGATCAATAACTGACCTGGCACCAATTTCAACTTCCTCGGAAGCCAAACCGATAAAAGAAAAAACTAGCGTACCGCCATCTGAAGGTACAAACAAGCGGTAGTTACCATCAATATCAGTCACTGCACCTGAGGCAGTTCCTTTAAGTATGACGTTTACTCCAGGTAAAGCTGAACCGTCCTCCACCGACGTAACTTTACCCGAAACGGTACGTTCTTGAGCCCACAAATTGCCGGAGACAACTGTGAACATCAACATGAAACTAAGTAGTGAAAACTTCTTCATATTGTTTTGTTTAGGTTAAAAATGAATTTTACTAAGATGTCAAATGTAATGAGAAAAATATTAGACGTGAAAAATAAATGATTAAAAATAACCCGAATTGGAGTAAAAAATATTTTAAGTCGATTCAA
>JBCCOE010000102.1:0-13577 GCA_039025475.1 Bacteroidota bacterium
AAATGGATTCAGTCATGTCTTTTACAAATATGTTGGGAATAATAGCATTCATTCTAATTAATTAATATATAAATTCATGTCATATGATAGCGAAAATAAGGTCTTACAGCTCCGATTCTAACCAGTCAATAATAGTTTCCCAGTAGTGTATTCCGTTCTTTTTGCTAAACGTTTCGGGATGGTGCTCCTCTTGTTCATAAATTACAAGCTTTGCCTTTTTTCCTAGTCTGCGCAATGCGACAAAAGTCTCTTTGGTTCGATTGACAGAAACAGTTCCGTCTCTCCCGCCGTGTAAAAGCAGCACCGAAGCGGTGATTTCATTAAACTTAAAATAGGGCGAATTATCAATGTATTTCTGCAAGTTTTCCCAAGGGTTATCTACCATCCTACCCTGACCGTTTTCCGCCCAGTTTATGGAGCTTGCACTGCCATCCTCATTCATATCACCGTACTTACTGAGTAAGTTGCTGGAACCGGCACTGCTGATGATAGTTTTGAATAAACCGGACTGAACTCCAACAGCTAATGCGGAATATCCTCCGTAGCTATGTCCAAATACTGCTACCCGATCCGGATCCACAACACCTATTTCGATGGCTCTCTTCGTCGCCAAAATAGTGGTATTTCCAATGTCAGCCATCGGAGCCTCCCTACCTACTGGCATGTCCGGAAATAGCACGGCATAACCCCTGGTAGCAAATATTTGAAGGTTGTCAATGCCGTAATCTATTCCATAGCGATATATAGACCGTGTTGGTTTCTTACCCCCATATACCTTAACCACCAAAGGGTATTTTTTTCCTTTTTCGTAATCAGAGGGTAAAATGAGTACCCCACTTTGGTCTTCACCCTTTTCATTTTTCCATTGTATGATTTGCGCTGCACCAAATATTACATTGGTATTTTGATGGATGTTAGTCAATTGCTTTAGGTTACTAAAATCTCTATTTGCCATCCAAATTTCCTTATCGGTATTGCTATTCTCAGAGATGAAAATAATATTTCCTTTACTCTCTGTTTCCAGAAGATGAAAGGCAGGATCCTCCGCAAACGAGACATTGGCTTGATATACTTGTTTTACGTCTTTTGATTTTAGATCAATGGACACGAATCCTGCTTGTTGGGTAACGCTATTTAGCGTTTGGATGAAAAATTGATGACTAATATTCTGCGCCTTCGCGGGTGCTACAAAATCGATCAATCTTACATCTTTATCCGGTGATTTCAGAAGTTCTACGATGGTTCCTTGTTTCAATAATAATTTCCATACCGCGTTCTTTGAAATTAAAATCAGGTTTTCATTATCGATCCAAAGAGGTGGCCTAAAATCCTTCACCAGCGTCAAATTCTCCGATTCGAAGGTTCGGACTGTCTTTTTTGATTTTGTATCTGCAATGCGAAGGGTATTTTCATCGCCGAAAGCGAGATAACGATCATTGGGTGACCAGGATAGATTTTGGCCATATTGCTGACTTACTTTCGTGGTAATTGTCTGCTGCTTTCCGTCAAAGTCTGCGGTAAGAATATCATATTTATCGAATGATGCTGTTTTCGAACGGTTGGTGTAGGCTATTTTTTTTCCATCATTGGAGAAACGATAGGATAGCGCGCGGGTAGCTTTGGCTACTCTCTTTACCTGTCTGGTATTGATATTAATCAGCGCAAGATCACCAAAAACTACGTTGAGCCAAGATTTTGTTACTTTGCCTTTAGGTGGATCGGCATCTGTGGTATTCTCTTTTTCTATGTTGGCAACATATATAGAGATTTCATCTTTATCATCCTTTTCACCACTTGGACCTTGGTCTGGGTACATTTGATCCAATTCCTTTAGGGTCATGTTTTCCGGCACTAGTTTTACCAGAATGTGATCGCTTTCAGGCGACCATCGGATTTGCTCAAATCCCCATGATGGATGAGCAATAGCGCTAGACAACCTTACAAGTTCATCACTCTGGGCATTCCACAACCAAACACGTGACCTCCCGTCGTGATCTGAATAAAAGGCTAAGTACTTACCATCCGGTGACCATGAAGGCCCCCATGAAGCGCCTGGCGTTTCTACCACCTTTTTGGTTTCCCCGGTTTGAGTGTTAGTTACAAAAAGTGTAGATTCAGTGAAGAATGCCGAGGTTCCCTTTTCATTGAAGAAAGAAATTGGATCCCTCTCTTCGGTTGAGTTAAGAGTAAAAGCTACTATGCCATGACCAGGCGAAATATCAATAGGAACCAAATCTGAAAACGCAGGTGCCTCGATCGCCGTTGTAAAAGGTAAAGGCTGATTTTGAAAAGCATCCACCTTGCGTGAAAGAATGGCAAAAACGAATACCATGGCCAGCTTAAAACACCTGATAAAAATAAAATGAAGTTGATTCATCCTAATCTTTGGAGTTAAGTTCTAAAATTAACGACATTATTTACACACTTCGAACTTAGGAGATCGACAATCATAAGTACCTTAATTTCTGTTGGCACTTACCGTTTACACGAACCTAAAATTTTGATAACTGATCAACGAGTATGACGACTTCAGTATGGAAGATAATAAGTACCAAAATTAGTTTTTGGGACAAAAAGCACAGTATATCCGTACTTACATAAGCTCATTGACGATATCTTTTACGAATGAAAATTTTCAAGGTAATAGTAATCATCTTATTGGCCACACTTACAGCGGGATTGATCTATGGGTTCTACCGTAATTTTTTATTTTATATAATCCTCGATCTTCCCTACGAAAATAGTTGGCTTTTAGCTTCAGTCGCTCAAGTATTTTTGGTTCCCTCGATTTACTTAGTATTCAAAGTATGGAACAAGAAAATCAATACGTTAGAAATAGGAGCCATTGGCTATTATTTAGACTCAAGAGCATTTCTGGGATTTATAAAAGGGGGTGCTATCGCAACGGCATTTATGTTATTCACCGGTGTTGTGTATTCCTTTTTATCAAGTGCTGAAATTCCATGGTCCAATTGGAGCAGGCTTCCGTCATCTACATTTATCGGGTCTTTCTTTCAGAATTTTGGAGGGGCCGGATCTTTCGAGGAATTTTTTACTCGAGGGTTCATATTTATTTTCTTGATTCATAAGTGTAAGCTTTCCAGCATTCAATCCATTTTGTGGACCTCATTAATATTTATGAGTCTTCACTTTATTTCATTTGAAGGAGACTTTGTCTGGATTTTTGAAACATTTGTTTTTGCCGTATTTATCAACCTCTTGTTTATTAATTACCGAAATATTTGGTTAGTAGTGGGTTTCCATACCATTTGGAATACATTCTATCAATTAGGAACCATCGCCAAAACGGATCTTGATCCTGTACTGATTAATTCTATTTTTATAGTACTCCTTTTTTCTTCCATTGTTGTTTTCGTTTTGTTCAATAATAAAACAGTGAGGCAAATTTCATTTGGGTAAATAATGCAGATCTTGATTTACCTACTGTAGATTATCTTAGCGGTCTTGCCAAAGAATCTAAACTGCATTGAAATCAATTTAATATGGTAACCCCAAACAAAAAAATGAATACAAAAGGTATTGGGATAGAAGCCCTTATGATCGTATTTACCGTAACGCTCGCCCTGGCCCTAAACGAATGGAGGTCAGTCATTAAAGAGGATGAGATCAAAAAAAAGTCTTGAATAACATCATAAGTGAAATAGAGTCGAATAAAATTGATTTAGAAAAGAAAGTTGACTATCACTTAACGGTCTCAAAGCGGTTAAATGACTATGTAAGTAGTGACAGCCTGTGGAATACGTTAAAGTACGAAACCGGCATACAAGCTGTTTTTCAGTTGATGGATAAAGGCATATATAATCCTAACTTACGATCCGGAGCCTGGAATAGTGCTATGCTTAGCGGTACGGTTAATAGTTTCGATTTTAAGCAATTAAATATTTTATCGGATATTTATCAACTCCAGGAAGAAGGACCAAAGTCCGTATGGAAAGTGATAGCTCAGGCCTTAGTGGCTACTGATTCGTATGATCCTAAAAATGCCAAAAGACTTGCTCATATGCTGAATACGGCATTTTTACAACTTCATTATCAGGAGAAAAGTCTAATTGATTCTTATGAGTACGCTCTTGAAAACCTTCAAACGAGCAACTAGAGATTAGCAGAATTTGAAATCTTTTCTTCTGGCAAAGTGAAATAAATGAAGTCCCAAAATCAATTATGAGACCAATACATAATGCAAATCAGAAACGGAATCAATTTTAAGGTGAAAATTTAACTTTGCTCATCAGCTTTAATCTTTAACTAAACAGCCTCTTGAACCCCTCTATACTTAACCTTCTAAAGGGAATACAACTCTTACTTGGCGTTCAACTCCTACTTGTTGGATTGCTACACATACTATCAAAACCGAAGCTAAAGAACTTTTTGTTGGCTTTATTATGTCTGATCCTTGGTCTTTGGTTTTTGAGTTTTTTATCGACAGTGGCTTGTGAGCACCCGATATTACACTTTTTTCTACAAGGATCTGGGAATGTCATATTGATCGGATGGATCATCTTCATTTATTTAAAATCATATGTTGGTGATATTAGAAAAGAGGAGTTTGTAAAACATTCATTGATACTGAGTCTATTTTTATTGTGTTCGTTCTTTTTGATCCTTCAAGATCCCAGCTATCAAAAGTGGTATTCACTACTACCTTCCACAGCCGCATTTCTAATAATGTTGTACTACTTCAAAAGAACGTCAGACATTATAAAAAATGAGTTGAGGCATATCCTGATAAATAAAGCATACATACGATTGGTAGCCCTATACTATTTATGTTATATCCTACTCCTTCAGATGCCCTTCTTTGACGTATTCTCTAAAAGCCAGGGTAAAGAGATATTTCCTTCAGGGTTGCAGAACGTTGTAGATGGCCTTTCGCTAGGCTTTCTCGCATATACCTGCTTTTTGTTCCTGCACTTTTTAGGCTACTTCTTTTTTTTCTATGCCCTTGGCGAATTGCACTTGATAAGAAAGCTTATTATTCCAAGAGAAGTGGTTTCAAAAAGCATTGAGAATAGGGAACTGCAACAACTTGCGTCAAATATTTTTGAATACTTCCACACGAAAGAAAATTTCAAAAATCAGGAGATCAACTTAGCAACCGTAATCAGGGATTTAGGCACTTCCAGAACGCAGTTTACTAATTACTTGAAGATCGCCGGATACGGAACCTTCAAGGATTTCGTCAACAACTTACGAGTTAAAAAATTTAAACAGCTGGTTTCAGATGAATCGTATAAACAGTTTGATCTGGTAGGCATAGCATATGAATGTGGCTTCAAATCAAAGTCGACTTTTTTTAGAGTTTTCAAATCGATCGAGGGTGTTACCCCGAAAGAGTATCAGATCAAAGAGAATTGTGAATAAGGCATCTAGACCGGTAAAAGAAAAAATTGCAGAATGTCATTACCCAATGCATGTATCTTATCCAATCCCTAAAAGCCATTTTCCAGATCGAAGAATCGGTGCGATTAAAGAACGTTTTGAAGTAAGTTTTTGGGTTTTAATAAAAATCCGTCGGAGGATACAAATGATATTAAGTTCGTATGTATAAGTATAAAAGATGGATTTAACTATTAAAATTAAAAAATAGATAATGCCAATCATAAAATCAATTTGTTTCCAACCCCGATTTGGATGAAAACCCTCAAGAAAATAAGAAAGAAAAACTGGAGAAAATATGGTTTTGATTTTTTCTCCATTTTCGTTGCGGTTCTTTCAGCATTTGCTTTAAATAATTGGAATAGCGCAAGGCAGGCGAGGGAAACTGAAAATAAGATTCTGATTGAAATTGCCAATGGTTTAGTAAAAGACTTACAGGATATTGAGGAAAATAAGATGGGTCATCAACAAGGTATTTATGCTTGCAAATATTTTAAAAGCATTGCGGCAGCACAGACTGTTAGTAAAGACTCCTCTGTACTGACACATTACGTGCATTTAACTAAAGATTTTACCTCTATTCAAAATAAGGCTGGATATGAAACCCTGCGCTCCCAAGGGTTAGAATTAATCAAAAATGATGCGCTTAGACAAGCGATTATTTCTCTCTATGAGGTTGATTATCAAATCCTAAGGAAATTAGAGGAAGAATATGCTGAAATGCAATTTCAAGAAAATTACTTCAAGGATATTAACAAAATTTTAGCATCGAACTTTGAGTTCGGAGTTAATAGTAATCTTACTGGTATTAATACCCCCTTAAATGTTTCAAACCAAGAAAAGAATATTCTGCTTCTTTATCTATTAAGAATACAGGTTAGTCGCACTTTTATGATAAGTTATTATCAGAAGATTGCGAGAAAAGTATCCGACTTACAATTAAAGATTAATATTGAATTAAATAAATAGTTAATTAGCATTTACTACTGCTTTATGAAAGACAATATTGCCAGGAACCCAATTTATAACGGTAAGATAATGGGCTTTAACTTTTTAATCTTTTTGTCTGCTATAGCGGTCAATTCCCGCTCTTATCACCTTACACAAGGTTATGCTGAATAGGGCTTGTATTGAACCAAATCCTAAAAAATCATTTTTAGATAAAATCAAATTTCCAATTTGTACATCTTAATTAAGTCATCAAAATAAACTGACTCTTCAATAATGCGTTGGTATATCCATTGGTAATAGTCTTTTGATTGGATTACATCTCTTGCCTTATCTGCTCCCGCTAACTGTCGAATCCCGTCATATTCAAGATAGTTAACAATTAAGTGTAGGTAAGTTGAATATTCGTTCATGGCACCTTGAGGATAACCCACTGGAACCTCCTTGTATTTTTTCTTAAGCTCATCGAGTGCCTGATCAATAGCACCAGACTTATCGACTAAAAACCAGTGTATATTCTCATGAATAAAGACTGAAATAAGTGATAATTCCGATTGTGGTCTTGTGTTTAATGTAAGTACCGGATGGCTATGAGGTATTTGATTATCAGAGATAACTAATGTGTCTGTGAACCACCATTTTCTCGTATCGTAAGAGGCTAGTGCATTCACCAATTTTTTCTTGGTTATTCGTTCAGCCTCGGATGTATGCGCCAACCCTATTTTAAAAGTCTGACCCGAAAGTATCGTACTGATTAAAACAAAAGCAAAAGTAAATTGGTAGTGCATAGACACCTGTTTAGCTTTGTGGTCAAGACAATCAGTAAGTGCTGAGAGTATTTTCTTTTTCAAAGACATAAATTGTAATCATAGTACCTCATATTCGTTCATAAAATTAGAAAAGACCTGACTTACAAGTTGACAGTTTCATGGATTACTCTTCAAGCAGTAGCTTTTTAGTCATCGACACGTAGGGTGTCCGCTCACTCATTTTATTATCGATCGATTGTTCTGGTTGATCACTGTCTGATACGACGAAAATTAGATTGATTCCTTTATTAGCAGGCGCTTCAAATCCAAGCACTTCCCATTCAATTTGGACGAATAATCTGACTTCTTTTTCATCAATATCCTTTTCGAAGTTTGGCCTTGGGGTTAATTCACTTTGCCATTGATCATTCTCCTTTACACGTAATGAATGCCACTGATAGATTAAATCACTAATTGACCACCAACTCTCATATATAAAATCATCGTTAACAAGCTTAATTTCCATGTTATCGTAAAAGTACATTTTATCTCTCCGGTTGCCATCAGCATCTTTGATGATTGCGTTTCCCTTGGTGATTCGGGTATAGTCCACCACATCATCTTTCCATAGTACGTTAAATAGCAAGCCCTTATCGTTCCAACCGATCTTCAGATCGATCATTAAATCGTTTAATTCAAACGTAGAAGATGTTGAAAAAAAGTCATTGGCGATGCCGTCAAATGAATACTTTTCAAGGCTTGCCCATTGTGAGCTTTCTAGTCCGATGTCAGTATTTGGAACCCGAAAGATAGATAGATGCTCTTGACCAAATAAAAGATTAACAAAACTTAGAAGTATAGTAGATATGAAGATTTCTTTTCTCATAATAATGGTTTCCAATAGTGGTAAATTCAATAGCTGCAACGTTCTCGGTCGCGAAAAGTGGTATTCATATCGGAGTTGATTTGTCCCAAATTCAATTATGGGAGTTTTATAAAACTATAAATCGAAACGAAATACCAAAAAGAAAGGTAAAAAACCTTAAAATGAATTTTGTTGTTGAAATTAGGCATTGTCTCATAGTTACATTGATAACGGTACTTGGAGGCCAAACAGTGGCTGCACAAACAAAAGATGGTAAGGCAGAAACTATTGAAAAATCCTTTAATAGAAAAACCACAATTTCGAGATGGGTTAATGCAAGCCCAATGGAAGTGTGGCGTGTTCTTACAGAGGCTGAAAATTATCCAAATTGGAATTCTAACATCATCTCAATAGCTGGTAACATTGCTCTTGATCAGAAGATCAAACTAAGAACAACACTAGACTCAAGCCGAACCTTTACACTTAAAATAAAAGAATTTCAGCCGAATGCTCTTTTAAAGTGGTGTAATAGCAAGGGTATCCGGACGTTTGTTCTAAAAGAAAAAAACGGTGGAACATCGATTACCATGACCGAGAAAATTGGTGGACTTATGTATCCATTGTACGCCAAATACCTTCCGTCTTTTAATGATTCATTTGAAATATTTATGTCGGATCTCAAGAAAATCGTAGAGACAAAATGATCTTTCACTCTATTTGGAAACTCTTGAGAAGCCTAACGAGAATGAATTAACGGATTATTGTTAATTCTCTATCCATTTGGGCGACTACCACCGCCATCTGAAAAGACCCTCCTTTCCCTGCAGAGTACTTTGATTCTTCTGTGTGTACATGATATGATATTTAGCGGCCTATTATTTCCGAAGTCATGCCGGAGGCATCTTTACCACTCAGAAAGGAGGACTACCTCTGTCATGACGAGTACATTTCAAATTATCACGATTAGTTTTTATTCTATTAAGTTATTTAGAATCCCGAAGGGTGAGAAATCTTAGTGTTCTAAATAAGATAAGATTTCTCGTGGCGCTTTCCCCTGCTTGAAATTACGGTAATGGTCGATGTTACTTCAAGGAATGATTAAGAATGAATGTTCTACGCTCCATCTACAATTGTACAATTTGAAATGCGCCCGGTGTAACAAAAAAGACATACTTTATCTCCCAGGATCAAAAGAATATGCTTTGATTTTATGATAAAAAAGACGCTACAACTCAGCCAGAAGCGCTTTCAAACGCTTCCACCCGTCTTCCCTTGCTTTTTTATTCGCTTCAGAGGCATCAGGGCGTTCTCCCGACCGAAAAAATCCGTGGCCTGCCCCTTCATAGATCACCGGCTCATAGGTTTTCTTGAATTTAGACATGGCAGTCTCACTGCGCTCTATGGTGGCGTTTACCCGATTATCGTTGCCTCCGTAAAAGCCATAAACTGGAATGCTAATTTTTTCATAAGCATCTTCTGATTTTGGTCCCGTGCCGTAGCAGACAAAGGCAGCTTCTATCTCATCTGTATTGGTACTCAGTCGGAAGGTTTGACTTCCACCCCAACAAAATCCAATAACCGCTACCTTGCCGTTACCGGCCGCTATTTCCTTGGCATAGGCAATATTCGCCTTCAGATCGGCCGTGACCTGGTCCGGATCCAATCCATAAATACCGGTTCTTGCAGCATCTGAGCTCTCATAGTTGCTGGTTCCACCTCCATTCGGGGCAGTGCCACTCAATAAATCCGGCGCTAAGGCTATGTAACCTGCTTCCGCGATTTGATCCGCCAAACCTCTTGCCCAGTCGTTCAATCCCCTATTCTCATGAATTACCAGCACCACCGGGACTTTTTCCGATACCTCTGGGAAAACCAGGAATGACTTTACAGTGCGGTCTCCATGCGTAATATCAACCCATTCGTGATGGCGTGGTGAATTTTCCAAACGCTCCAAGGGAGTTTGAGCACATAAAACAACAGGAACCAATAAAAAGCAAAGTGAGCATAAAAGTTTCATAAGAGTTCGTTTTTCAATTCATGGTGAAATAACATAATTGAAATTTAGCCAAAAAACCTCTAAAAATTGATATACTTATTCACCGCTACCAAAATGGGTTGCTCTACGCTTCTCAAGATACGGTAAAATGCCCACGCTACCCCTTGACCCCTAAATGGGAAACCAACGCTCGATGAACAATGTAAGGCATCCCTTTAGGGAATGAGGGTTCCTACAGACTTTGGCATCCTCAAATTCACCCGGAAAGGATGCGGCAAAAGATCAACTATCTTACCTGTAGAACTAAGGTAATCCAGGTTTGTATTTGACGAATTTAAAAACATTACAAACCGTAGCTGATCAACTACTACTCACTTCTGAGCGTATCCACGGGATTACTTAATGCAGCTTTTATGACTTCGTAGCTCACTGTGGCTATAGCGAAGAGCAAGGCGGCTACACCTCCCAGGAGAAAGGTGAGCGGCTGTAACGAAGTAGCGTACGGAAATTGGTCCAGCCATATTTCCATGCCATAGTAGCTGGCAGGTGCTGCTGCACTAATCCCGATAATCACCAGAATGGCAAACCTTCGTGTGAACATGTACATCACGCTGCTCACTGAAGCACCCAGTACTTTGCGAATGCCAATTTCCTTTAAATTTTGTTCGATACTAAAGGATGACAAACCAAATAATCCGAGGATAGCAATGAATATGGTTAAAGCAGAAAAGTAGGAAACGAGTTCACTCAGCTTTTCCTCCGCCTCATACTGTTCATTAAAGCTTTCCCCGATAGTGAAGTAATCCCATGGATTATCAGGACGTAATTCCTGCCATTCCCTTTTAAGATAATCCAGGGCGGCCTGCTCACTGCCTTCTTTAATTTTTACTACTACACTACGGGCACGACCTTGGGTAACCAGAAATACAATGGGAGCAATAGGTTGATGCAGTGACTCAAAGTGAAAATCTTCTACCACACCCGTGATATAACCGCTCCGCCTTCCGTAGTTGAATTTCTTATTTATGGCTTCTTCTACGGACGCGAATCCCAATCGGTCGATGGCTACTTTGTTCAGAATAAAGGCCTCTGAGGAATCACTGGCCAATTCATAATCAAAATTCCGTCCGGCCAGGAATTTAACGTCAAGAGCCGTTAAGTAGCTATGGTCCACGTGCACGTCGGCAATCCGGAAATCTACATTTTTCATTTCTCCGTCAATCTCCACCTGGCTACCCTGGGAATCCAATAATCTACCTGAAGGCACTCTACTGGTTATCGTAACTTGCTCAATATAAGGTTCCTTTAGCAAGCGCTCTCTCACCAACTTAAAGTTGGATTGTACTTCACCGCTGGAGGGCAACACGATCATATTGTCTTTGGCAAAACCTAGTTCTTTGGTCTTCATATAATGAATTTGATCGCCAATTACGCCCACGCCAATGATCAGGCAGATGGAAATAAAAAACTGAAATATAACCAGCACAGATCTCAAATTGAACTTTTTGTTATGAGACTGTTTTGACCCTTTCAGCACTTTGACCGGTATAAAAGAGGATAGAAAAAAAGCCGGGTAACTTCCTGCCAGCAGACCAACCGATAACACTACTAAGAGTATAAGTCCTCCAAAAAAGAATGGATCAACGGTCGTGAGTGAAAGTTCTTTACTTGCAAAATTATTGAACCATGGGAGTACGAGTATAACAAAACCTACGGCCAGTAACGCTGAAATCATGGCCATCAAAACAGATTCTGTGATGAATTGTCGGATGAGGGAGCTCCGGAATGCACCCATTACTTTCCTTACGCCTACCTCCTTGGCCCGTTTCATGGACCTGGCTGTAGAAAGATTCATAAAATTGATGCAAGCGATTACCAATATGAATAAGGCAATGATGATGTATGTGTAAATGTATTTGATGTCACCATTGGCTTCAATCTCACTGTCGAGGTGAGAATGTAAATGGATATCGGTAAGCGGCATAAGGTGTAGCTTATTCGTTTTCGACGCGCCCTCGCCATTTCGATTTTGACCCAGATGTTTATCTATGAAATCCGGAATACCCTCTTCCAATTGTAGCGCACTCACGCCTTGAGGGAATAGCACGTATGTTGAAAAGTTGTTACTGCCCCAACTTTGCATAAGTTCCTCTGTTCCTACTACATTTTCATAAGACAGGAACGAACAAAACATACCGTATTCAAAATGAGAGTTTTTCGGTGTATCCTCTATTACTCCGGTCACTTTCATATCCTGGGTAATACCGAAATTTTCAAATGTGAGCGACTTTCCCATGGCGTCTTCATCTCCAAAAAAGCGTTTCGCCACCGTTTCGGAGATTACCAGGGTATTCGGCTCCAGCAGCGCTGTTTTTCGGTCTCCTTGTATAAACTTCCAGGAAAATACCTTGAACACGTCAGCATCAGCAAAGAAGAAACCGGATTCTTCAAACTTTTTATCCCCGGCACTCATTATGGGGCCATACCCGCTCATTAAACGAACCGCTTGCTCCACAATTCCTTCGAAATCATTTTCTATCAATGGAGCGAAGGGCGGGGCTATATGACCCAAATGCAAGCTCGATTCACCGTCTTGGTTCAACCATTCCCTGGATATTCGGTAGATCCGATCGGCCTTTTCGTGGTATTGGTCATAGCTGAGCTCGTGCTGCACATACAGCGATATTAAAATAGTTGCTGCCATACCCACTGCCAATCCAAAGATGTTAATTGCGGAATACAGCTTCTGGCTTAGCATATTCCTCATGCCAATTTTCAAGTAGTTACGTACCATGTCGATGTTATTTGAGTTTGTGTGACCTTTAATTCTTTTTATTACTGAGGGTCGAACCATCAGAAAAACCTCTTTGCGATATTTTCGGATGGCTTTCCTGATTCCTTGTTCTTTTAAGTTTTCATAAAACGACTGTTCTAAATCTCCTTGTAGCTCTTCGTAGTATTCTTCATTGCAGAACCACGCAAACAGTCGTGTATAAAATTTTGGCGGTTCAACACCTTTTTTCATATAGTATAATTCATATTCATTGCCCAGTCAGGTACCTGGCTCCATAACTGTTCACGTAAGGCCCTGGCCTCTTTAAGCGCTTGCCGGCCGATGTTCGTCACCGTGTAAATGCGTTTTCTGCGGCCACCACGTTCAGGTAAGGCCTCTCCCATCTCAGAAGTCAGAAAACCTTTATCAATTAAGCGCATTAAGGCAGTGTGCAAAGCGCCCCGGCTCACTTCACGCTTCATCTGATCTTGTATTTCCTCCTGGATACGCACACCATACGCCTCTTCTCCCAATATCAAAATGGCCAGTAAAACGATCTCTTGAAATTCTCCTAAGTAGGTACCCTTCATAACTGTTCCGAGTATTAAAGACTATATGTTTCTTAAATGGTTACATGAAATTACAAATTTCTTTCTTATTTGAAGACTTTTTGATTTTAGGGCAGCTCTATCCCGCTATCCGCACTCGCCTGCCTACCCCTAAGGCCACTTCGGGCTCAAACAATTGCTATTATCGGGGCTGCGTAGATAGTTGTCCGGAGTACCGCGAGTCAAGAACCTCCTTCAAAACCAAGGGATCCCTGCCTCCGCAGGGATGACGATGAAAAGG
>JBCCOE010000103.1:0-13434 GCA_039025475.1 Bacteroidota bacterium
TCTGGATTCTTTGCTAAGGGCAAGGCTATCAAAGCCTCAGATGTTCTTGGTTAGACGGACCCAAGATGTTACAGGGAACCATGCCGTCATCAGCAATTCGTGTGAAATTGGACAAAGGCCGCGAGGAAAAGACCCATCAGAGGTCTAATGCGAGGAGTCCCGTCGCAGAGCCAGACCTAGATGTGGTTTTCTCTGGGAACAACAAGGGACTATATATGCAAAGCTATATGACAGTGGCAAAAGTTACCTTCGAAATGGAGCAGATAGAGGATTAGCGCATACAGGAGCTGTCAATTACCCGATCCCTAAGAGGAGAAGCCTCTTTTTGATTTCGAACCAACGGAGCCAGATTGAATAGCTTCGAGAATTTTGAGAAGAAAATTGATCGAAGATTGAGAACAGAGATGCGAGGAAGAGGGCGCTAGCAAAGGTGTACCAGTAGCGACAAGTAGGATCTATCAGAGACCATGTCAGGGGATTTGAAGTGACGGTAAGCCAAGTAGGCGGCGATATAGAAGAGTAATCCCTGAAAAATGTGTTGAAGTACAGGCTGAACAATCATATCAGAATCAGAGTGGGGGAAGTTGAGACAGGAAGCGATAAGCTCGATCGAGGATATATAGGGTATCGCATTGAATTACAATAGAGGAGAGTGTTTTGAACGGACACGTCACCAGAGTAGGAAAAGGATAGACCTTCTCTAGGCAATCTCCCGGAGAAAAGGCCTGTAAAATGCTTCTACTGTGGTAAAATCGGTCACATAAAGGCCATGCGTCGCAAGATGTTACAAGATCGTCAGAGAGGAGCGCACCGGTTGGTGACCCTATATCTGGAATTATAAAGTCTAAAACGTATATGATTACAACAAATATCTTTGTTGAAGAGATTACGAGGCAGCAAATACTGTTATTTGACTGTCTTAATCAGTTATTGAACAAAGGGGAAAAGGTGGCATTGCTTGATTTTCCAAATCATAATAATGTAGGTGATAATGCTATATGGCTAGGTGAAAAAGCAGCTCTGAAAAAAATGGGCGTTGAGATTGTGTATCAATGCGACCTATATAGTTTTTCCGAAAAAGCATTACGAAGTCGTCTAGATGAGAGAGGAGTTGTACTGCTTCATGGTGGTGGCAATCTGGGAACGGTTTGGCCAGAGCACCAGATGTTCAGAGAAAGAATGATCGAGTCGTTACCTGACTATAGGCTTATTCAACTCCCACAAAGTGTTTATTTCAAAAATGACTCTGCGAAATACAGATTTAGCCAGATTGCGAAAACGCATTCGAATTTCCATATTTTACTGCGTGACCGTCAGAGTTTTCAGATCTTAAAAGAGCTTGATTTGAATGTGAAGCTATGTCCAGATATGGCTTTGGCTTTAGGACCGGTTGAAGAACAGGGGAAATCATTGGTAGATGTAGTATGGCTATCGAGATCAGATCATGAAACCGTTGGAGATCAACGACTGGATACCAGTGTCTCAGTAGAAAAACTAGATTGGCTCGTTGGCGAACCGGGAGTATTCTATTCTAAATTTATAGCAAGGTTTACTGTAAGAATCAGGCGGTTAGTCCAAAGAATTTTTCGCAATTCAAAATTCTTTCGTGATCATCTTTGGAGATCCAACGTGGCTTTTTTTGACCTATTAGCACGAAGTAGATTTAAACGCGGTATTCGAACTTTAAGTCGAGGTAAGATTGTCGTTACAGACAGATTGCACGGCCATATTTTGTCCACCCTTATTGGAAAACACCAGGTTTTATTGGATAATCATTATAGAAAAATTGGCAATTATTTGGATTGTTTCGCTTCATCCAGCGAAGGTATCTTTTATTTGGGGGATGATAATTCGGATTTTGAGCATAAAGTACTGGAGGCATTAAATAGCAAACAAAAAGAATGAAGCATTGAAGAGTAAGGTCAAAAGGCACAACACATGAGTAAACCTGTCTGCGCTATTTTTATTATGCCAAGAGAGAGTTCTGCCTGGACCAGCGCAGAAGGTCTTTGGGTAACTGCTCGAGGCTGGGCCAAAGCTGCTCTGCCGCACTATGATAAGTTATATTTTGTAAGCCGCGATAAGATAACCAACCTACAGGGAGCCCAGAATTACCCAGTAGGCAGCTTTAAAGTAGAAAAAAGTACAGGAGGTCTAAAGAAACTTATACCATCCTTTTTCAAACTTCTATTAAAAGATTTGATGCTCTGGAAAAGGTCAAGAGAATGGTCTATACTGGATAACCCACCCTGGGGAAATGAGAAGGTGGCTTACATCTGGGAGCAACACGATATGTTTCCCGGACCTGGTTCAAAGCTGGCAAATGAGCTAAATGCCCCTCTGGTCAGCTTTGTTCATGCGCCTAATATATGGGAAGCCGAAAAATGGGGAGTGAAGCGCTACCTTTGGGGTCTCTGGGTGCAACGCTATCAAGAAATAAAGAACCTGAAAAAGGCCGATAGGGTGGCCTGCGTGTCAGAAAGTGTGAGACAAAAGCTGGTTGAGCTCGGACTTGAAGCTGACAAAGTATTGGTAACCCCTATGTCCATTGACCCAGATGACTTTCAACCAGAACCTAATGAAGTGCTTAGACAAGAATTGGGTTTGCCGGGAAAGAAAGTAGTGGGTTGGATAGGTACCTTCCGTGACTTTCATGGAGTAGATACTATTATATTTGCACTAAAAAAATTACGGACTCAATTTACCAACCTAGCGCTACTATTTGTAGGTGAAGGTCAGGTTTTTGAAGAAACCAAAATCCTGGTAAAGGAAGAAGGCCTTTCTGATTATGTAGTGTTTACTGGTAGGGTGGCTAACAAAGAAATATCAAGGTATATTTCTCTTTTTGACATTGCCTTAGTAAGTGCGCGTACATCAAAGAATTTTCATTATTCCCCACACAAACTTAGGGAATACATGGCCATGGGAGTGGCCTCCATTGCACCTGATGCTGGGGAAATACCAAATATATTTAACGAGGGAGAACATATTGTACTTTATAAAGCAGGAGATATTGAAAGCCTCAGCGAGGCTATCGCAAGCTTACTTCAAGATGATACCAAACGCAATAAAATGGCCCGTTATGGTAAACAATTCGTGCTGGATACGAGTACTTGGGGTGTACAATTTGAAAAAGTGATTGAGAGCCTGAATGCATAAGAATTTAAATCTAAATATTAAAAATCTTGAATATTCCTTGTTGTTGCTATGAATATAAGAGTGAGCTCTAACTGGCTATGCTTTTTAATTCCATGGATTTTGCTATTTTCTTTCCAATAGTATTTGCACTCTATTGGTTGCTAGCTAGGTCTAGATATCACTATCAAAATGTATTGATTCTGGTAGCTTCTTATGTCTTTTATGGTTGGTGGGATTGGCGATTTCTTTTCCTAGTTTTCATTAGCTCATGCCTTGACTTTATTGTAGGTCGTAAAATCGCCAAGGTCAAAAGCCAAAAATTACGAAAGTCGTTATTGATTTTAAGCTTGGGTGTCAACTTGGGTTCTCTTGGCTTTTTCAAATACTACGACTTTTTCATCAGTAGCTTTATTGAGTCGTTTACCCTACTTGGAATGACCCTAGACATTCCTAATCTCAATGTAATTTTACCCGTAGGTATCAGCTTTTATACTTTTCAAACATTGAGCTATACTATCGATATTTATAAAAAGAATCTGGAACCTGCGAACGACTTTGTGGCATTTCTGACATTTGTAAGCTTCTTTCCCCAATTGGTGGCTGGACCTATCGAACGTGCTTCCAACCTGCTTCCGCAATTTCTCAAGCAGCGAGAGTTTTCGTATAATCAATGTATTGACGGCGTAAAACGCATCATATATGGCTTTTTCGTAAAACTAGTAGTGGCCGACAACATTGCTGTTTTTGTTAATCGCATATTTAGCAATGTGGAGGAATTGACATTACCCAATCTGGCTATTGCACTATTTTTCTTTGGCATTCAGATCTATTGCGATTTTTCAGGCTATTCGCACATCGCTCTGGGTACGTCTAAATTGCTTGGTTTTGAACTCATGGAGAATTTTCGTTTCCCTTACTTCGCCAAATCCATTGGTGATTTTTGGCAGCGTTGGCACATTTCCTTATCTACCTGGTTTCGTGATTATGTTTATATACCCTTGGGAGGTAACCGTAGCTCCGGATATCTTTGGTCCTTTAATATCTTCATTACTTTTACAGTTAGCGGCTTATGGCATGGGGCCAATTGGACTTTTGTAATTTGGGGAATGTTACATTCCCTGGTTTATTTCATGGAAGTAAGTATTCACCGTATCTTTAAACCAAGGCCTTCTCTGTTTAATACTTTGTTAGGTTGGTTCGGTGTGAACCTTATGGTCTTCTTTGCTTGGTTTTTTTTTAGGATTGAAAATATGGGGCAGACTCTGCCCACTTTTAATAATGCTCTGTCACAACCTTATAGCCTTAAGGCTACAGGAGGAAATAGCCTCGACTTACTGATCAGTTCAGGCTTTATCGTGTTCCTGTTTCTGGTAGAGTTCCGCTCTTTCAGACAAGATACTATAATACCTAAATTCAGACGGTTTAATGCTCTGTTCTACCACTTGTTACTGCAGCTAGTTTTGCTGTTTGGTGCCTTTGAAAACCAAAGCGCCTTTATCTATTTCCAGTTCTAATATGAAGAAGTTTTTGATACATACTGCCATTGCTCTATTAGGACTGATAGCCATCAACGTCCTTATACATATTGGAATAGGGCCAGACAACGATGGTAATTTATCAGCTCTTTTGTCTAAGAAAGAATTACTACGAAATATGGAAGGTCAGAGACTCATTTTAGTAGGGGGCTCGAGTGTGGTTTATGGCTATGAAAGTAATAGGATAGAAGAAGCAACTGGTATACCAGTGATTAATGCAGGCCTACATGCGGGTCTTGGACTTGATTTTTATTCGAATTTCATCAAGGCCCATGTGCGTACCGGTGACAAAGTGGTATTGATACCCGAGTATAACTTACTGGTTAGAAAGCCAAGAGCTAATCGTGTGTTTTATCTGGCGGGAGAGTTAGCCCCAGAAGTGCTGGCCTATAAACCAGAGGGTCGTGGATGGATCAATCGGGTAAAGGTATTTGTGATCATCAACAACCTAAAGGTGAGAAGACTGATACTTGAAGTTCTGGGAGTAGAAGATCAGGAACTGACGAGGGCGAGTGTCAGTGAAAAAGGTGATATTCTAAATAATGATGGACAGAAGCCTAAGTCGCGAATCCACGCTTTTTCCAGTGTGCCGGAGGAAATACCAGAAGAGGTCATACATTTGATTAACGAACTCCATTCTCATTTGGCAGAACGGGGGGTAGAGTTGTATATTAGCTATCCACCGCTGGCATCTATTGAGTATACCGACGATGTCGGAGTAGCTCAAATGGATAGCGAATTAAAAAATAAATTGATCACAATTCTCTTAAATACACCGACTGATCAGCGTTATAATAACGATTTGTTCTTTGACACTTATTACCACCTAAACGGGGAGGGTAGAAAGCTAAATACGGGCCGGTTTCTTGACGTATATAATGTGTCTGTCAGCAAGTAAAGAGGATTATTTAATTATGAATATCAGAAATTATAGAATTTTTCGCACCCAGAGTGTCATCGGTAGGTTACTTAGGATTCCTATTCGAATGATACCCAGTAACGCTGTGATGAAGATAAGGAAGGGACCGTTGAAATCACTAAAGTGGATTAAAGGTTCGCATAATTTCAGCGTTATTCTTGGTATTTATGAAAAGAATCAAACGAACGCATTTGTAAAAATAGCTAAGAAATCAGCCTGCTTTCTTGACTTGGGAGCTCATGTAGGCTATTATAGTATGCTTTATCGCCAATTGAACTCCAAGGGTACTATCTACGCTTTTGAGCCACTTCCTGATAATATAGTTTACCTAAATAAACACATAGAAATGAATGGTATGTCCGATATCAATGTGGTCAACGCTGCAGTATCTGACGTATCTACTATTTTGAAGTTCGATATAGGTAAGTCTTCTGTAGCCGGCAAGCTAAGTGAAGAGGGCAATGTGGAAGTGCAGTGCGTTTCCCTGAAGAAATGGATTGCAGAAAAAGGCATTGAACCAGACCTTATCAAAATGGATATTGAAGGACATGAGTTTAATGTATTGAAACATATATCTGATTATCTTAAAACCATGCGCCCTGCCTTGTTTCTCTCTACCCATGGAGACACCTTGCACACTCAGTGCATTAACCTGCTGAAAGAGTTGGGCTACTTAGATTTCAACGTCTTAAGCGAAGGAGAAGGGCTGATTGAAAAAGAATACCTCATTTCTTGAAAATGAAGATCATTCAATTACTTCAAAGGCCCCAACTTAGAGGGGCAGAGATTTTCGCGTCACAACTCAGTGCAGAGTTGCTAAAGATGGGGCATGACTGTGATATGCTTATTTTATTTGACGGACAAGATACAGCAAAGTTCGAAGGGCGTGTTTCTAGGCTCAATAGGCCTCTGAGCAAGCGTTTTTATGACTTGGCAGGTTGGAAGCAACTGAACCAACTGATTAGGGAAGAGAAGCCCGATATTGTACAAGCCAATGCAGCGGACACCTTAAAGTTTTCTGCCTTCTCTAAGTTTATTTACGGTTGGAAGACTCCCATTGTTTTTAGAAATGCCAACAAAATAAGCGATTTTGTAAACTCCTATTCCAAAAAAGTGTTTAATCAGTTCCTGATTAATCGCTGCCACGGAGTAGCTTCTGTAAGTGAGCTTTGCAGGCACGATTTTTTGGAAACCTTTCAATTTCAGGAAGAAAGGACCAAGACTTTGCCTGTAGGGGTGAACATGGACTATGAGCAATATGAATTGCCCGAAGATCTTAAGGAGCTAAAGGGAGAAGGACCTTTGCTAGTAAATGTAGCCAGTCTGGTACCAGAAAAAAATCACATAGCTTTACTGGAGATTTTTGCAGAACTCAAGAAGTCTTTTCTAACAGCCAAGCTGTTTATCTTAGGTGATGGTCGTTTAAAATTGGTATTGCAGAAGCATATCAAATCCATCGGATTGGAAGGAGAGGTCTACCTGTTGGGATACAGAAAAGATGTTTTACCTATTGTGCAGAATGCAGATCTATTTATGTTGCCCAGCCTTATAGAAGGACTGCCCGGAGTGATCCTGGAATCCTTTATGATGAAAACACCTGTAGTGGCTAATAATGTAGGTGGTATATCTGAGGTGGTAAAAGATGATCTAACCGGCCGACTGATAGAACCTGATGATATAGAGGGGTTTATTGATTCCTGCAAATCACTGCTAACCAAGCCTGAATATGCCCAAAAACTGGTATGGCAGGCGTATGATCTTGTTAATTCAGAATACCTCAACAGCATCATTGCAAAAAGGTTTGAGCGTTTCTACCAACAGTTAACCATCAGTCGTTCATGACAAAGATCAAGGTACTCCATATCATAAAGTCTCTTGGACGGGGTGGTGCAGAAATGCTACTCCCAGAAACTTTATTACTACATGATAAAGATAAATTCGAATTTCATTATATATACTTCTTACCATGGAAAGATCAATTGGTGGAACATATTAAGACTCATGGTGGGAAGGTTACCTGTTTTAATGCTAACAATAACCTTCAACTGATGACCAGGCGAAATAAGGTTGTTAGTTATATTCGAGAGCATGACATTAATTTGATTCATGCTCATTTGCCATGGGCAGGGTTTTTAGCTAGGTATGCAGTTAATAAAGGAAATCGAATACTTTTTTATACGGAACACAATAAGCAAGAGCGTTATCATTGGTTAACGGCGTTGTTGAACCGTTATACTTTTAACCGCCAGTCGTTGGCAATAGCTGTATCGGCTGATGTTCAGAAATCAATCCAAAAAAACATCTCACCATCTGTCCTCGTTAGGCTCCTTCTTAATGGGGTTAATACAATTAAGTTTTCAAGAGATGTTAAATCAGGACAGAGGATTCGGCAAGAGAATGATATACCGTTAGATGCTATAGTCGTGGGAACTATATCTGTTTTTAGGTCTCAGAAACGGCTGAAAGAGTGGGTAAATGTTTTCTATACGGCTTTGGAAAGTAACCCTAACTTGTTCGGTATCATTGTAGGTGATGGCCTTCTTAAAAATGAGGTTATTGATGAAATAAGTAAGCTGAAACTCCAGCAGAAAATTTTGCTCCCCGGCCTACAAGTAAATACAGTCGAGTGGCTTTCGAGTATGGATATTTTTATGATGACCTCACGATTTGAAGGACTACCCATTGCCTTACTGGAAGCAATGAGTTGTAAATGTGCCGTGGTTTCTACGGATGCCGGTGGAATTAAAGAGGTAATACCGGATCGTGAATGCGGAGGACTATTACGAGGCGTGGATGATTTTCGGCTATTATCTCAGGATTTGCTCACCTTGACCTCTGACCAACCGCAACTAAAAGAAATGGGTAAAAAAGCAAGAAAACGAGTTGTCGCTAAGTTCAGTCTCAACCGTATGGTAGCCCGACTGGAGGACCTTTACAGCGAGTATACCAGATTTTGAGTTGATTGTGAAGATAAGGAAAGGTACACACGGCGATATCCCTGAGATTGTGAAGCTGTTGAAGCTTAGCTTAGGAGAATCTTTAATGCCTAAAACAATTGAATATTGGAAATGGAAGCATTTAAGGAATCCTTTTGGTGAATCCGATGTGTTACTGGCTTACGACGACAATGTATTGGTAGGAGTGAGGGCATTTATGAACTGGACTTGGTGTAAATCTGGTTCTGAATTGAAATCTGTGCGAGCCGTGGATACGGTAACTCACCCAGAATATCAAGGTCGTGGGGTTTTTAAAAAATTAACACTTCAACTTTTAGATGAGTGCCGTAAGGCAGATATTTCATTGGTTTTTAATACGCCGAATGACAAGAGTGCACCGGGTTATTTAAAAATGGGATGGAGTACAGCAGGTAAGTTGCCGGTGCATATATCCTTTAAGAAACCATTCAATATTATAGGTAACAGAATCAAGAACAGGGGAACAATAGAGTTCGTGTCCCTCAGCAATCCAAAATTTGCTCTGGATTTACGTAACTTTTCTGGGGATGTGAATTCAAAGTCAATATGGACTACTCAAAGGTCTAAGGAATTTATCCTATGGAGGTATAAAGAAGTACCGATAGTACATTATTATAGCCTAATTCACAAATCTGCTTTTATCATATTTAGACTCAAAAAAGGTTCCCTAGGAACAGAAGCGCGTGTTGTGGATGCCTTCGGTGATAATAAGGATAAAATAGCGGGACTTGTCAAAATATGGCGAGAGGTGAGCTTTGATTATATGACTATCGTAGGTCTTGATGATATTAAGCTCCCCGGCTTGGTTGATTTTAAATTTAGGATGGGCCCCTTGGTGACGATTAACTGTTTGAAATCAGAACGTTGCCATGATTTTTCTAACTTCGAAAGTTGGAAACCATCGTTAGGAGATTTAGAACTGTTCTAGATGCTATATGGACTAATAGTTATCGTTTTTTCTTGGTTTTTGGCAAATTCGATTATCCAAAGAAACCTAGTATTAAGAAGGTTAAAGGCTGAAAGAAGTTTTATTCAAAAACTTTTTTTTTATCATCTCGTTTTGGCGCTAGCATATTACGTTTATGCACGCTTCAACCCATCGGATTCAATCGCTTACTATAATAAGGTCTTAACAAACCTGAGAGGTCAAAACTGGATGGATTTTTATGGTACCAGCACTACTTTTATAGAATGGGTTGGATATCCGTTTATTAAGTTTTTTGGCTTTTCATATGAAGCAATCATGGCTCTTTTTTCTCTTTTTGGATTCCTAGGAATGTTTTACTTTTTTCTCTTTTTCCTTGAAAAAAAACGTTCAAATGTCTACTTTATGAGCTTTCCATTATTGCACCTTGTTTTTTTACTTCCTAATCTACACTTCTGGTCATCTTCCTTCGGTAAGGGTGCTTTGATTTTTTTAGGTATAAGCCTTATCTTCTACAGCCTCAATAGTTTGAAGGATAGATTTGTCCTGGTCGTCTTTGGAGGGTTACTGGTCTATCATATACGCCCACACATCATGATGGTTATTCTGATAGCAATCATTATTGCTTATACATTTAGCTGGAAAAATCTTAATATACCAACACGCCTTGTGGTATCGGTTTTGGCTGGCATTGCGCTATATTTTGTTTATCAGGATGTGTTAAGTCTGGTAGGTCTTGAGCAGGAATTGCTGATTACGGATAGTTTTAACTTAACTCATAGAGCTTCAGAACTGTCCAAGGCAACATCAGGAGTTGACATAACTAATTATTCATTACCCCTCCAGCTGTTTACATTCTTATATCGGCCACTTTTTTTTGATGCGCCAGGAATATTGGGTCTTATTGTATCTTTTGAAAATGCTTTTTTGCTAATACTGACAATTTACTTTGTCTATGAGGGTGGTTTAAAATTTCTTTTTATGGGTGATTTTCTCGTTAAGACTGCTTTTTTAAGTTTCCTTTCGACTACCATTGCATTAGCACAAATAGCAGGTAATTTGGGACTCGCAATTCGACAAAAAAGTCAGGTGATGTTGCTATTTCTATTTGTGATAATACGTTATTTAGATGAAAAAAATGTTCAACGTATCACCTACAATTGGTTAAAGTTAAAAAGTAGGCAACGACTTTCTCCTAAAAGCCGTTGATATGGATTTTTTCTTCACTATTTCACTTGATTTCGAATTACATTGGGGTGGTTTCGAAAAGTGGCCTCTAAATCACTATAGTGACTATTTTTTAAAAACCCGCGAAGTTATTCCAAGGATTTTGAATGCCTTTGAACAATACCAAGTACATGGGACCTGGGCTACGGTTGGTTTGTTACTTCATCGTAACATAGAAGAACTTCAATCTACATTTCCTAAAGAAAAACCTACTTATCAAAATTGGTTGTTAGGTGCCGCAAGTTACATTTCACAGAACCAAGTGGGCTGTGATGAAAGGAATGATCCTTTCCACTTTGCACCTTCACTCATTAAAAAAATTTTAGACACGGAGGGTCAAGAGCTGGCAAGCCATTCCTATGCTCACTACTATTGCAATGAACCAGGTCAAACTCCTCAACAGTTCAAGGCTGATGCCTTAGCTTGGAACAGGGCAGCTGAAGCTTATGGTCTGAAAGCTATAAGTCTTGTTTTTCCAAGGAATCAGTTTAATCGTGACTATCTTAAAGTATGCCGCGAGGTTGGTATTAAGATCATACGTACAAATCCTGTGGATTGGTGGTGGCAGATTGAGAGTACTCAGAACGAATCAAAATGGAAAAGGTTGAATCGTGGCTTAGATGCTTATTTTTCGATCGGGGGAAAGACTTCATATCCAATCAGCTTGATCAAGAAGGAGGAGGGGATCTGGCATTTACCCGCGAGTAGGCTTTTACGTCCATATGCTGCTCGAGAGTTTTTTTTTAATGCTAAAAAAATTGACCGAATAAAAAATGAGATGACTTTGGCCGCCAAGAACAAAGAATGCTATCACCTGTGGTGGCATCCTCATAATTTTGGATTTAATCCAACTAAAAATATGAATGGGCTGGATAAAATACTTAGGCATTATGCTTATTTAAAGAGTGAGTATGGAATTATGAGCCTGAATATGGGAGAAATTGCTTCAAAATTAGATAATGCCTAAATTGTTAAGGATTACAACGGTACCAATTTCCCTGAATCTGCTCTTGAAGGGCCAGTTGAAGTTTTTTAATGAAAATGGGTTTAAGGTGTATGCGGCAAGCGCAGACGGTAAGGAAATCGAAGACATTAAGGAACGTGAGAAGATAACTCATTTCGTGGTTCCCTATACCCGAATTATGAGCCCTTTTGCAGATTTGAAGGCTTTAATGTTAACTTTTAGACTGATAAAGAGACTTAACCCGGATATCGTACATACACACACCCCTAAGGCCGGTTTGTTAGGCATGATAGCCGCTAAATTAGCCGATGTCCCACACCGCTTGCATACAGTTGCCGGAATGCCTTTAATGGAGGCCCGAGGCGCGAATCGAACTATCTTGCGGTTAGCAGAAAAGGTCACCTATCAGATGGCAACTGGAGTTTATCCTAATTCATACAATCTTAAAAAGTGGATTGAAAATCAATTAAAGCCAAAAAAGACAAAAATCAAGGTGATTGGTGCCGGAAGTTCAAATGGAATAGACACTTCGTTTTTTGAAAGATCAACACCAATTTTAAGCCAGGCTCTGATCATTAGAAAGGAGTTAGGTATTTCTGATTCTGCCACAGTATTAGTTTTTGTTGGACGTTTGGTAAGAGATAAAGGAGTTAATGAACTAGTCAGTGTGTTTGATAAAATAAAGGAAGAAACCCATTTAATACTTGTTGGAGAATTTGAAAACCAAAGGGAGCCCCTTGAAAAGGTCACGAAGCAAAAGATAGCGGATACTAGAAATATACATTATGTAGGTTTTCAACCGGATATTAGAGCGTATTTATGTGTGGGTGATATTTTCGTTTTTCCATCATATAGAGAAGGTTTTCCTAATGTAGTGCTTCAGGCCTGTGCCATGGAGCTTCCATGTGTGGTAACGGATATTAACGGCTGTAATGAAATAATTAAGAATGAGTTTAACGGATTGATTGTTACGCCTAAGGATATCATTTCTTTAGAAAAACAATTGCTCAGACTGATCAAGGATGTAGAGCTTAGATCGCAACTTAGTAAACGAGCCAGGCAGGTAGCATTGAAATATGACCAACAGGAATATTGGAATGCGCTTTTAGCCGAATATAGAAATATATTGGATGTATAAAAGTATTTTGAAACCCTTTTTTGATAGGCTGGTCGCCTTATTGGTACTATTAGCTACCATACCCCTGACGCTACTTATTATAATTCTTTTGTTCATTTTTCAACAAGGACAAATTTTTTTTACACAGCCAAGACCTGGAAAGGACGAAAGAATATTTACATTGGTTAAGTTTAAAACCATGAAAGATGCATTCGATCAGGATGGGGAGCCACTTCCCGATGCTTTAAGGCTTACTGCCGTTGGGAAGTGTATAAGGAAAACTTCGCTCGATGAACTGCCGCAGTTGATTAATGTATTAAAGGGTGATATGTCTTTTATAGGTCCGAGACCTTGGCTCATTGAATATTTGCCTTTATACGATGACTATCAAAGAAAACGTCATCATGTGAAACCAGGTATTACAGGTTGGGCCCAGATAAATGGTAGAAATGCTATATCCTGGGAAAAGCGGTTCGAATTGGATGTATATTACGTCGAAAACCAATCCTTTTTACTAGATTTAAAAATTCTTTTCTTGACCGCATTGAAGGTCTTTAAAGCAGAGGGTATTTCTGCCGAGGGAAGCGTTACGATGGAAAAGTTTAAAGGAAACACTTAGACCTAAGTGATGTCA
>JBCCOE010000104.1:0-13147 GCA_039025475.1 Bacteroidota bacterium
ATTAAAGCACATCCTAATCCCTCACGATAGACTGCCTTGCGAGGAACTAGTCCCCAGAAATGAGATAAGGCCGATTTATCCTCATAGTCTACCTTTACCGTTGCCATGTTGATAAAGGACAGACCCAGATCAATCTCTTTAGCCACCTCTTCATCTATACCTGCGACAAAGACACAGGAACACAAGTTCTTAGCGGCATAACCATTCACTACCTGAAGGTTGGGTTTTAGGTAAGAGAAGTAACCCGTAAGCACGATTACAAAAACAAGTAAGAGAATAATAAGCAGCTTTTTCATGATGTGAAATAAGAGGTAAAATCCTGATAAGCCCCGGAGAGCATATTTTTCAAATTTACTATTTCGCGTTAAAAGGGATTTATTGAGCGTATATCAGCCTATATAATTAGCTTAAAGATTAATCCATCCCTTATGATCTAGTTCAGTTTTTTCTAGGACAATTTGAACGGCTTTTTGAGCAAGTAACCTTGTTGAATCGAGTATTGGGAGTGGTGAGTTCTCCTTATTTATGATTAAAGGGATCTCCGTACATCCTAATACAACACATTCGGCTCCCATATTTTTTAAATCTTCAATAGTCCTAATGAAATAGTCAATCGTATTGGGCTTAAAAATACCTTGACAAAGTTCATCAAAGATTGCCTGGTTTATTTTGGTACGTACATCCTTATTGGGTACTAGTCTATCTAATCCATTTTTCTTGAAAGCACTGGAGTATACCGTTCCGGTCATCGTCCACTTAGTCCCGAGCAGGCCAACCTTTCTCCATTTATTATCTAAAATTTTCTGGCAGACTACATCGGCAATATGAAGCCCAGGTAAAGGCAATGAATTAATGATTTTCTCAAGCACGATATGACCCGTATTATCGGGACAAATAAAAAAATCAGCGCCACTTTTTTCTAGTTCTTTAACCCCATTAGTCAAATGTCTTGCAATTTCCTCGTGGTTGTCAGATTCCCATGCGGGCATACTTAGGCCCATAGGTATTGCACTTAATACAATATTAGGGTGCATATGAGGACCAAGCAATCTAGCACCTTCCCTACAGGCAGTTAAAAAGCATAAAGCTCCACCTTCATAACTGTGGGCACAAATTCCGATTCTCTTTAGTTCTTCAATGTTCACTTCCTTATTCTATAGAATTAGATATGGTCATGGAAACTGATACCCTAAACCCGGTTTTTTAGTTGTTAACGATTCCAGGAAAGAAACGAATAATTTGTAATGGGAAATTAATCGTGAGGTGTAGATGTAAATGGCTTCGATTGGCTTGTTGAGATACTTCCATAGCTATAGCATGGGCTTCCAACGAGAAAAACAGTTTCGGGGACTAAACGGCAACGAACAATCACTAGAAGTACTGCTAAGGCAGATTTATCCCTGAATTAGCCAGCAGTACTTCTAGTTTGATCTATTTTATTCGGTCTTCAGACTGATCGTTTCTTTTAAATGAACGGCGAAGAATCCCATCATAGCCTCATATAGATCCATTCTATTCTCTTCTTTTCCGAAGCCATGTCCTTCATCATATTTCACCATATAAGGAACTTCCATTCCTTTAGTACGAAGGGCTTGTACAATTTGGTCGCTTTCATCAATGTTTACCCGAGGGTCATTAGCACCCTGAACCACGAAAAGAGGTTTTTTGATTTTGTCTATGTGATAAACCGGAGAAACTTCCTCCATGATCTCTTTTTCTTCCGGAACTTCAGGATCATACCATACGGCTTTTAGAATAGGTAAATATGGAGCCCAATATGCCGGAATGGTTTCCATGAAAGTAAATAAATTGGAAACTCCAACATAATCCACCCCGCATGCATACAGATCTGGGGTTTTAGTCAGACCTCGCAGAACAGCATAACCTCCATGACTACCTCCATAAATGGCCGCCTTGTCTTTATCTACCCATCCCTGCTCAATCACATACTTCAAGCCATCTTCTACATCATCCATTGCTTTACGACCAATTTGCTTGAATCCGCTACGGAAGAACTCTTTGCCATACCCTCCGCTTATTCTGAAATTGACGTGCAAAGTGGCATAACCACGGCTGGCAAATAGCTGTGCTTCAGGATTAAATCCCCAGGAATCGCGAATGCCTTGCGGTCCACCATGAGGATTTACGATTACAGGTACTTTTTTACCTTCTAATGCCTGTTTTGGTAAAGTGATATATCCGTGTATTTGAATGCCATCTCGACTCTTGAAAGAAATGGGACGCATTTCAGCCATATCCTTCTCATTCAATTGTGGCATCAGGTCAAATAATAATTTGATTTCATCTTTGGCTACATCATAAGAGTAGTATTTGCCGTACAGTCTATCACTGGTTACATAAATTAAGTATTGACTTTCGTCATCGGTTTGGTCCGAAAGATAAAAATCATAGTTAGGGAACTCTTTCTGCAACCTAGCATGAAGCTTTTTGTAGTAATCACTAACTGGAGTTATTTCATACTTTTCTCCCTCATAGCTAAAGTAATCGAGTTCCCAGTTTCTTTTTCGCGAGATGTCCATTCCTGAAACATCATAATTCTCATTAGAGAATAACTCCTTGATTACTTCATCTTTTGCCAAATCATAAAGATATATTCTGGACTTATCTGAGTCGAGATTCGACACCACATAGGCATCATGTGGGTCATCGGTGGCATAGTTGAAACTTAGTATGCTAAAAGTATCATCCCACTTTGTGGTTTTCATTAATTTATATTCCCCTGGTGTTGCCGCATAGTACATTTCCGAGTTGATGCCGTCTTTAAGCCTTGCGAAACCACGAAGATTGCCATCTTTATCAAATTCATAACTCATGATCGGGTTGGCAAGGTCTGTATTCTCATACAGTTGCTCTATGTCCCCGGAAACGATATTTATTTTATAAGGATCAAACACTTGTGCGTTGTTCTTATTCATAGAAATGATCATATGATCTTTATCCTCTTTGAGTAAGGCCAGGATTTCCACTCTAACACCTTCGTAAGGTGTGAGTTCTTTTTCATTCGATCCATCAACATCTACGGCAAAGAGGTGATAATCTTCATTTCCTCCTTTATCCATTATATAGATTAACCGGTTATCGTTGGCCCATGCGTAGCCTCGAACTAATTCTTCTCCTTCAGTAATGACACGTTTTACTTCATTGGTTTCTATGTTTTTTACATAGACGTGATTTTTGAGGCTTTCATCTTTTTCACGGTAGCTCATAAAGGTTCCTTGAGGGGATAACTGGAATGATGAAGATGCAGGCCTGGCGAAATAATCGGAAACAGAATACGTATAGTTACCTATTTCTTTAGCAGCCAGTGCCGATAACTCATCATCCGAAGTGGGTAGTGAAGCATTACCTGGTTTTTCAATTTCACCTTTGGTTAAGTTCAATGGAATTTCTGCACCGGCTTGTTTAAACGTTCCTTCCATGGTTTCACCTTTCACTTGGGCAACATAAGAAATTTGCCCTTGCATTAACGATAAACTTAGCTGACCATCTACATAGCTGACCTCTTCAACGGGGATACCGCTAGCACCTTGGGCAGGACTGTCCATTGTGGCATTAAGAGCATCATCAGCGCCAGAAAAGTGAAATATAAGTGGGACTTCTTGCCCTGCGGTGCTGAGTTTCCCACTCCAGTCCCCTTCGATAGTTTGTGCTTTTAGCATGCTTGCGAAAAATAATAATGTAATTAGTAAAACAGTTTGTTTCATTGTTGAAATATTTTTTTGAGTTGATCTTAATGATACGGTAATATGGACAACAGAGTTTATTATTCATTTGTTGCCCAAGCAATAGATAAACTAAAATCGACCGATCTTTTGGGCTTACTATGGTATGATCCGGCTATGGCTTGCTTCTATTATTACTAACAAGACGATGATAAAGGTTACCAACACCCAGATACAGCACATACCTCTGAACTTTTAAATATGGTTAATGTTTCGATAGACTCTATAAGACAGATTGCTCGGTAGCACGTAGGGATTAAAGCCGGTCAGGGCCGGATGTACTTCAATGTCAAGATACGGCACCTGCCTCTGAACTTTTTAAATATCCGCTAACGTATTGGTTTTGCATTTCAGTATCAAATGACTAAATGGAGGCATGTGCTATATCGTTTTGTTGGGGTGTATCATTCTCTCAATTCGATTTCAGCTTCTCTTAGATATTCCTCAATCTTACTTTGTTCCTTTGTTTGTATGGGAAAGTTGTAATACTTCCAAAAACTTGGATTATAGGGCTTAGCTTGACTTTCTACACTTTTATCATGACTCAAGTTGTTGGTAAATAGATGCTCGTCTATGGCCTCCGTGATGACTTTATTGATGAATAATTCTTTCTTTGGATACTTAGTGAAAATCAATTCATTACTTTGCGGCCCTTTAAATATCTCCCACACATCTTCCTCTTTTTGATACTTTAAGTACCATTTCCCGTTGTATTCCTGATATTCAAAAACAATATTGTAAAACTTCTCCTGCTGGCCATTCGCTAGCCTCCGTTTGTAGTACCTTTTGTTGCGAGCTGCTCTCGAATAGTCAATTCTCACGAAGGCATAACTTTCAATATCTATGAAAAACTGAGCGGTGTAGAAGGGTTTATTTACCGCATTGATTTTATAAACCAGCTTTTCGCCAAATGCTACGATGGATTCAATTTCATATTTCCATCCATTTTTCGCTTTGATAGGCCCATAATCGAATCGTATAAAATCATCTTCCACCAGGTCGATGATTGAGTTCTTGCGTTCCCATTGACCGTTCCAGGGATGCTTCTCCGTTACATAACTTTGCTTTAGTTCCACTAATTCAATTTGAGGTACTCGTTTCACAGCATTGGACTGATAGCGCATCTTGATGGCACATTCCAGCAATTCCACATAGACACTGTCTTCGTTCTGAAGGTCGCGAATGAATCCTTCCAGAATATAGGGTTCGGACGGATAATTTGTAGCTATTGACTGATACGCCCTTTTAACAATTTCTTTTGCGGTAGGTGGTTTTTCATCGGTAACGACCACTTCATTGAGCTCAAAAATGTTTTCCTCAAGAGCGATACGTTCATTTTCTTCAAAATCTGTGACTACTTTTCGTATAGAGGTGTAACCAATCATTGAGATGATGATGGTGTCCCTTTTGAACTTCGCAGGAACATGAAATGTAAAGGAACCTTCCACATTGGAAACCGTTCCAATAGTGTTGCCTTCTAGGTAAATAGAAGCAAAGGGTAAAGGTTCACTACTTTTTGAATCCAGAAGTTTACCAGTGATTGTCACCAGTCTATCCTGAGCATCCAACCGACAAATCGCTGTAAAAAAAAGAATTAATTGCAGAAGTATTTTACTCATATGTTTTCAATATGAAATTTAACATTAATCAAGCCCTGATGCACCCCAACGTCTGACCTATGATGAGTGCGGATTATAAAGCACTAACCTTTCGTCGATAGCCAAGCTTTGATTTTAATATAAAACCTCATTCATTCAACATGATGTTACCTGCTTTGTGTGCTCTGAATGTCGATCAAAGGTACAAGATAGTTAATTCTTTGAAGATCGACAATGCTGTAGTTGAGATGAAAGAGGACTGATTTTTTTCTGTCAGTACGGCCTTTCGACAAGTAGAGGATAGGCTCACTTATCAAACCACCACAAGGTACTTGCTTTTCACGAGTCGGTGCTGAGCGTTGTGGAAAAGAAAGCGGTTGATTTTTTTTCAATTGCTATCAGGTGAGGTCTAAGGAGATGAATGAGATGAGAATGAACCATCGTAGAGGTGTCGTAACTAACTCTGCTGTAGTTCAAAACCGGAGGGGTCAGAGACCCGAAGGGATAAGCCATGTAAATGTATCCTATAAGCTGTCATGGCGGAGATGTCCTGTGAAAGCAGGAAAGAGCGAAGTTTTATGCCCTAGGTCTGATTATGAAGAGCCGTATGACGGGAGACTGTCACGTACGGTTCTGTGAGAGGCTAGAGACTGATTAATCAGTCTCTTGGCCTACTCGACTATAGTTTTTCGATATACTGCTTATACCCACTCTTTTCCAAAACCTCATTTACCGGAAGTTCATAAATATCTAACCAAGAATTTTCTCCGTATTTTTGAGTGTAGAACTCTATAATCCTAAATCCGAGCCAATAAAATAGAGTTTTTGGTGCATTCAAGTCTTGATTCAGTTGTCTTAATGGATCGTCATTTCCTTGATAGAAAAAGAATGGTTCACACTTTTGATAAACCTCTTTCTCATGGTCAAGATACCATTGCCATTCTTTATTGTTCATTTGTTCAACCGCTTGAGGTTTGGAAATAGATCCATCAAAATATTTGTAAGTATAAAAACAAGCAAACCCTTCATCTATCGTAAGTCGTAGTGGAGTGTCCTTGTTTGGATCATTCATTCGGGTTGGATCATAAATAAAATGGTTCAACTCATGAGGGATGCCTTCTTCAACCATGTTCACTACGTCAAAGTTGTTGTCCAAAAGATCTAGTACAAAGGCGTCATTTTCTATGCCACCAAACCCAATCCCTTCGAAAGGTGAAAGAATGATGCTGAGCTTAATGTTTTCGGGAGAGCGTTCAGTTAATTTTTCGATCCCTTGGATTGCCAATTCTAGTTTTTTACTAAAGTCTAGTTCGATTAGCCGTATCACCCTTGACTCTATGGAATCTTTGTTTTCCTTGTAGATGTGCCTGTTCCAGTTGATCATACCAGACTCACTAGAAAACATTGACTTGTCAAAAAGTACTCCATAAAGTTCTGTCCAAATTTTCTTATGCCTTTTATAGACCTTGTCGATAATCATGATACTGTCATAAGAGTTGTTTTGATGTGCCAGAATTTGATACTTGAAAAGGTTGTAAATCGTTACATCTCCAACTTTTACACTGTCTGGAACTTTTTCTGCCTTCTTGAAAACTGATTGTCCAAAGCTGTTGAAGCTAAGACTTAGGGTTGAAAAGGCAATTATTAGAATTGTTCCGATTCTATTCATGATGAGTATTGATTATTTCGTTTAAAGACGTCCTAAACCCGAAAAGGTTTCCTACTCCCAATTGATGCTAATGACGCGCTAAACGCAGTTCTGCTGCGTATCGCGTTTCCGATAAAAATACGTAGTGTTTTTGATTCGGAAGTAAAGCGCGAAGCGGCATGGCCAAATTACGGTTTAGGGTTTTGTTGAAGCACGTCTATTCGGGTACAGTGTGGGGCCGGCCGTTTGGGCGAGTATAGAAAAAGTGGGTTGAACTTGCTTCTGAGGTTCTGGCTCTGCGAGAATGCACACTTAGCAGGATATGCAGGCTAGAAAACAGTGCGAGCGTATCCCGAATTTTTTCAATAATGCTTAAGTCCATTGATTTGCTGGGACGTGCTTGAGTACTTTGAGGCCTTGATTATTAACCAGTTAGATATGACTGCACTTGGCTATTTGCCCGCCTGGCCAAGCCTTGGCGGACAGGGTTTAGCGCGTCATTGAAGCACATTTGACTTTAAGGCCGGGAACGAGCGGAGCGAGAGTAGGGATTAAAGACGGCCAGGGGCCCGGATGTGCCAATGTCCAGATATGGCACGTGCCTCTGAACCTTTTAAATATCTAATAAGGTATCTGTTTTGCTCTGCACTTTCAAGTAACTCAGTAGAAGCATGTGCTATATCATATGTTAGCATTTTGTTTTATTCTTGGATCAAAATTCATAGATGTTTCAGAAATCACTTTAATTCGGGAAGAGTCGGGGTGGTTAGGGTTAACCAAGTAATTATATTCTTGAGGTACAATACAACTTGGTACTTTCAAGACTGCCGCTTCACTATCTCTTACAAAATCATCTCCTATAAATTGAGTTTCTAATATTGGAGGCCTAGAATCCCAATTTTCTGGCAAGTCTGCTGGATCAATTTCAAGAATTTGAATGTCATCCGGTATGTCAATTTCAACATATGACCTATCTGTCGGTAAATCTTCACTTAAGTCCAGATGAACTGAAACTTCTAAAGTTGCTAAGGCACGAGATTCTGCGGAATAAACAAGGTAGGTGTTAAGACTATTCCATCTATATCCTTCCGTTGAGGCCGCTCCAATTCCCTTTAGGGTGGATTTTAGATATTTATTTCGCTCGACTCGGTAGACTCTCATTACGCCATATTGCCGTATTCAAGTCTATTAAGAGCATTTTTCACTTCTTGAATACCCGTTACCGAATCAAATAAGCTTTCTGGTTTTACTCCACCTAATGATACATTGGGTTTCTTGAGCCATCTTTGAAATTTCTCAGATTCATTATTAAAGACATCTGATCCAAAATCAAGAAGCTCTGTTAATAATAGCACAACCTCACTGTCTCTACCACTTAGTAATTCGTTTTCTCTTTTCTTTTTGTTGTAAGTGGTTTGAGGCAAGCTAAAAATGGTTAGAACTTGTTTTACCGGAAGATCAGTTCTTTTGCTAATTACGTCAATTGATTCATAAGGAAGTCTTCTTCTAATAATGCCTACTCTTTCAATTTTATTAGACCAAGTGTATTCTCCATTCGGAACTTTAATAACCCAACCTGTCCTTTTTTTTCTGGCAGTTTTAGCTCGCTTAATACTTTTTTTAGTATCGTATTTTGTTAATACTTGTGAAGATGATTTCATATTTAAAGCAATATTGCTACAATGTACCAACAAAATTGCTTTAATAAAAGTTGCGGAGAGAAATAAATGCTAACGTCCAACGATCATCCGTAAGCTGGACTTTTTAAATTTTTATAAAAGTATCGGTTAGCACCAGCCTTTGCAAACCAGCCGGCAGGCTGGTAGCTCAGTAAGCTTATGGCCGATAGTGATTGTTAGCAGGGGTTAGAATAGAACTTGATTGATCAAAGCAACGGTAAATAGACTCAGCAAGAACCATCCTAAAAAGCCTTGAATAATGCAGACATATCGCGCCAGTCCATACGTTGGGATCTTTCCAAAACCCAGCGTTACGAAGGAGTTAATGCTAAGGGTAATGGCATTTAAAATAGTCATGGTTAGTGCTGAAAAAATGGCTAATACGGACATGTGAGTAGTTTTTACACTTTTGTCAAAAAAGGCTTTTAAATTATCAACCAGTTGTTTCTTGCTTTTTGTGTCCCAGTCAGAGGGAAAAAACATATAAAACACTGCGAATATTAGAATCAAATAAGCAGATACCTGTAAAGATCTGGCAGGGTCAGTGCCATTATCGGTGTAGAATTTCAAAAGCTGTCCTAGTTTCCATCTAAACCAACTCTTAATATCGCCTGACTCCTCATAAAAATATCTCAATCGATTAGTTTCTAGGTCCTTCATTTGTGAATAGGAGCTGTTGGCATATCTCAGATTTCCATTTTCCTTATAGATCCGGTATAGATTGTAGTAGGTACGAATCAGCTGATCTGAAGCCGTAGTATCTTGCAACTGCTTTCTGGTTTGCATGGCACTAAAGTCATATGGGAATTCGTCTTGAAACCTTTCCAAGGCTGCTTCAGTGGACAACGAGACCAGCTTTCCGTTAAGGTCATTCCAATCTACGGCGTTGTACGTTTCTGAGAAGATCAGTTCATGAATACCAACAACACCAGATACTTTTGTATTAGTAAAGTAAAACCTATCAGCTGCTTTAGAATAATTAATCAGTAGGCTTCCTTTGATCTTATTATCATGGAAATTCAGCTCGTCAGACGTGACCTGAAAGGAAACGAGTGATTCATTGGAACCATTCACTTCATTGTAGCCGAAATGAAATATCTCAGATTTGGCACTTCTGATTCGAACAATGTGTTGGTTCTGGCCAAAATTGTCTAAAAAGTTCGAATCTAGTCGCACAAGTTCCTCTTCAATCCCAAAAAACGTATTGTAATGGATTGAAAAGTTATCGGCGTGAACTGATCTACTTATGAACCGGTTGATCTTATTGTCGTCAACAAATACGATGCGACCTAAAGGACCTCCCAAAAAAAGCTTGTTTAACGTATTATCGTTAACGTAAAGCTCTGGCTTCTTTGCTAGTAACCCCTGATCATTCTGTAGAAACAAGTGGTCTATATCACAATTGAGGATGTAAGCTATATAGTCCTCGTCTTTCCAGTCAGAGTAATCGATAATTCCTAAAAGACCCTCTATGTGAAGATTTTCAAAATCAAAATATTCAAAGGATACCTCATAGAGTAAGATGTTGTTCCGAATGATAAGGCGGCCCTCTTCATTTATTTCAATGGGAGCATCCGGATGCTTCTTTTTTAGAGCTCGTAGTATTGGATGTTCTAATGTGTACTTAACATATCCCTCTTTCCCTTCTTCATCAAAAGTAAGGTCTGTCCAGTTTAAATCACCTAGAACGATTTCTGCCTCTTCTAGTGTGTAGCCTTCTATGATTCCAAGTTCATCCAGATAACCTGTATAGTCTGATGGGTCTATAGATTGTTTATTGGTGATACATTCATACAGAAAATCAACAAAGTCTATTTGCTTTTTCTGCGATAAGACATTAGTCGATAAAAGGATTAGACCAATAAGTAAGGATATCCTCATAATATTCCTGCTAACGCCTAGCTACGATGAGTGGGGATTAGTCCCGATAGCTATCGGGAGCACTAACCCTTCGTCTCGCACATAGACACGCTTTGATTTAAATTTAAAACTTGTGGTGGATATTAGGATCCCCACGAAAACCTGTCTGCTGGCAAGGAGAGTATCCTCACCTATCACCCCCCATTCATTCATAAGGTATTGTTACAGATATTTTGAACTACCTTTCAGCTAATTCTATAAGACTTTTTGTATAAGATTTCTTTATCCAACCACTTGTTGTTGAATTCGATCCTATATATGTTGCCATTAACCATTCCCCTTCATTTTTACTAATTAATAACGGGTCATTTTCAATTACGTAAGTCTTAGTAATAGAACTATCATTATTAGAATCGTGAAAGTATACTTTTTCAGAAGATGCGATTCTGATTTCCGACCATTCTTTTACTTCATTTAGTTCAAAACTAATTCCCGGGGATTCACCAATTTCTGCAAAGCCTAGCTCATTATCCCAGCATTCTTCCCCGTTGAGGTCGGCAATTAATGAAAAGATGTTATCTTCTTCCCCGTGCAGTTTGAATGTACCTTGCTTTGCTTCTTCCAATAAGTCAAATGGATTTAATGTCTTTATCACTGTTTTTCTCTCATCTGTTTGAGTTGAACTACTTCCATAAAAGTAAAACGAACATCCAAAATTAGGGTTTCCTTGATACCTTCCATTAGAATAATATCCAGTTAAATAGTCTCCATTATGAGCAAGAAATAGCAAATTATCATTATAATTTCCTGATATTATGGGCATAGAATTAGAAGTTTTCTTAAGAATCATCCCGTTTTCATCAATAATATATGGATCAACTAATTCCTTTTTATAGCTTTTTATCTCTTCTTCACTCATTGGGCCATCAAATCCATCATATAAGGATAAATCCAGCCTTCCAGACAACACAAAATTTGTTTCATCAATAATTTCGAACTTGTAATGGTAAAGGTGACCACCTTCAGACTCTAGTATAACTTTATGATCAATCTTTTTCCCCTCAGGGCTAAAGGTATGTACTGCATAATATTCAGAAGCGTATAGATTTGAAATTACAACAGCATATACATTACCGTTATTGGATATCACCCCGTAAGGGGTGTAGCTAGTTCCATTGAGATAATATTGGCTATAGGGTTCTGGTATAGGTTCACTTCTATTTCCATTTTCAAAAAAACCTATAAAAGTTTCAAAGTTGATACCTGAAACCTCTTCAACCGAGACCGTATCTACTTCCTCAGGTTGTACGCGTTGTTCTTTTTTATTCTGACAGCCACCAAAAAAAATAAGGAAATACACTGGGAATATAATAGATATTAATGCTTTGATTTTGAGTGCCATATTTAATTATCTCTAACGCCACAGTAAAAAGCGTGGCTGTTTTTGAAACAATATACTTTCAAGTTCGCACTTAGCCAAAACTTGTCAGTTGACTAGTTAGTTTTTTAATTATCAACCAGGCAATCCGCAAGGATGGCTCCGTTGGGAGTGATGCAATTTCTAAACTCTTCCAAATTTGATGATTTATGACCTGGTTCTCGATCTTCCAGAGACTCAGAAGAGGCATGTGCTATATCGTTTGTTATGCGATGTTCTAAAGACCTGCTCGGCGTTCCTCAACTCCTTGACAAGACATCTACAAACATCCTACTCGGACGGCATGGCCAGGTGTCGGTCAAAGTATTCTATTAGCTTGCCAAACAGGTAGCGATTGTAATTCTGCTCACGGCTCCATCCATGCGTGGCACCCGGTGCAAATGCAAAGTCGAAGTCCTTGCCCTGTTTAATCAGTTCTTCAGCTAACACGGCCGTCGTCTTGAATGGTACCACATGGTCCTGAAGGCCGTGAATGAACAGGAGTTTATCCTCCAGGTTCGCTGCATGGTTGAGCGCTTTTCTTTCGAAAATTTCCGGGTGTGTCTGTGGGCGACGAACAATCGCGACGTCGTCCGTACCAAAGAACATAGGGTCAACGGCCGCCGCTGCGGCGACACCTACCTGGAATAACCCCGGCTTCTTCAATAGCGAATAAACGGAGAGTGTGCCACCGTAACTGCTACCCCAGATGCCGATGCGATCGGGATCAACATAATCCAATGACTCCATGTAGGCAACGGCACTCGCATAATCCTCAATGTCCTGGTCGGCAAAGCCCAGTAGGAACTCTTCGCGGAATGCCCGGCCATAACCGTTGCTACCACGTGAATCCACCTGCACGATAATATATCCCTTCTTGACCAACAGCTGCTGTACGAGGCTGTAGTTACCGGCCCAGCGGTTCCTCGCCGTATTCGAATATACAGGCCCAAACAGTACCGGATACTTTTTACCGGGTTGCATGTGGGTTGGTTTCAGAATCCGGGCATTCAGTGTGTAGTCATCTACAAGGCTGGGGAAACTAACGTATTCCGCAGCCGCCCAGGTTCGCTCCGTGAAGGCGGGCAACGGCGAGTGGGTTACTCGTGTAGCGTCACCACCCTCGCTGCTTACTACGTAAAGCTCGGGCGGTGATGTGTCGTTGCTGTGCATGAACACCAAGTGCCGGCCATCTGGTGAGG
>JBCCOE010000105.1:0-13097 GCA_039025475.1 Bacteroidota bacterium
ATATGATATCGTAATTTTCCGTAAGCATAAAATAAGTGGATAGACCTGCACCAAAAACAAAACCTGACTCTTCATAACCATTTAAGTAGTAACTCACATTTATGGGAATGTCTATGACATCACAGTTGGCATCTACACGATTCAAGGTCCAGTTCGGGTTGGTGCCAGGGTAAGACCCTATACCTTGGTCGGCAAAATATATTTTCTTTGAATAACCCAGCCCTCCGGACAAACTCCATTTAGAAGAAAAATGGTACTCTCCATGCAATCCAATCGTATATCCGGGATCTTCTGCTCCTCTGAGCCCTACCGTGCTCAGATCCGGTGAGAACTCTAAACCAATACTCCACCGTGATCGCTTAAACGTGGTGTCTTCGTCTACCCGGGGTTCAGTGATGTCCTCGTTATTTTCGAACGGCTTTATTTCCGGCGCAGACCAACTTAATTCGGGATTAAGCGGTTCGGAAATTGGGAGTAATAGCACCGGCGCCGCAAAAAATACAGAATCTGATTTAAAGCTTTCAGGGATTTTCACATGATTATTTTCCCGAGTGTCCTCTTTGCTTATTGCAATTACCGGAACTACGTTTTCTGGCTCGTTCTTGATCTTATTTTTTGCACCAGCATCATTATTCTCCGTCATGCTTGAAGCGGCGAGATCAACCCTTGAACTCCTATTGGTACTTGTATCGTCACCCGCACTTAGCCCAGTATCGGTTTCACCTAAACCATTATCATCCGTTGAAGCTGTATTTACCTCACCACTTACCTCATTTGATAATCCAGATCTTGATAACCTTTCTTCGCTTTCAAGCTTATCACCATTAGTCTGCGTCCCATCATTATACCGTAAAACTCCGGTAGAAGCATCAGACGTGTCAAGATAACCAAGATTTCTGGCATTTTCTATATCCGAAGCTTTTAGGGGTGAATCTTCCGGGTTTAAACCTCCAGTTTCCGAACCAGGGCCTCTTGTGCCAAGTTCGGAAGCATCACTTTGCCCCACACCGGCTTTAGTAGAAAATACTTCGTTTAACACTTCACGGTTATCCGCTTTCTGAATTTTTTGATAGTCATTTGAATTTTTTGCTGACTCGACCTTGATTTCATTTTCTGACGCATTATTAGCATGATCAGTGACCTCTAAACCAGAGTCTTTTTGAGAGCCAGACCAATACCACATGGTTCCGACACTACCTGTAATCAGAAATAGCAAAGTAATAAGCAAGCTGTTCAGGTTAAACCAGAACTTTGGCTTTGTTTCTTTCACCATACCCGCACCTTTCAGCTTAGCCTTCATGGCAGTCCAACCTTCATCTTGATTGCCAACCTTCGCCTTTTTTGCCGCCTCCTGAAATAGTTTATCTAAGTCCTTTTCCTTCATAGCTCTCCAAGATTCAAGGTTTCCTGACTAGTCTTAATCAACATCTGCCGTAGGTTTTCCCTGGCCCGCGATAAATTCGACTTCGAACTCCCCATTGAAATACCGAGTTTTTCAGAAATTTCCTCATGGGTAAATCCGTCAATTACATACAAATTGAATACCGAGCGATACGTCGGAGATAGTTGTTGGATCAGATCTAACAACCCATGGTAAGCAAGATCATGCAGGCCATCGTTCTCAGCGTGATCCGTATGAACGGATTCGGAATCATCGGTTTCAAGAAGTACATGTTTACTATGCTTCTTGATGAAGTTGATACTATTGTTAATCAGTATGCGTCTTAGCCATGGTTCAAACGGTCGGGATAGGTCATAACTATCAATCTTTTTGAAAATCGCAAGAAAGCTATCATTGACCACTTCCATAGCTTCGTGTTCATTTTTTAGATATCGATAGCATACACGCATAGCAAAGCCAAAGAAATGCTTGTAAAGCTTTTCATAACTATCCATACTCCCCTTTTCCTGACACTCGGAGAGAAGTTGCCTTTCCACACTTTGCTGTTCCGAAACCATTAACACTATCTAAATTCCTTACAATATTAAGAGGAAAGGGGTTGCGTAGACACTATAAACTTTTTATTAGGCTAAAAAATGTATATGCTACATCGACTATTAGATCTGTAGATTTACAAACAAACCCAAGACGTTATCCACCAAGCCCTCAAAATCGTTATCGAGTGGTACTTTAAACACTATACCCGGCTTAACTCGGGATTTGCTAATTGCCAACATAACGTTAAATGCATATTGACTTCTTGCTGCCCCTGAAAGTTCACTTTCTGAAATAATCGTGAAAGCCGATACACCTGCTAATCCGTATATATTAGTCGCTCTAAAACCCAATTGCGCAGCATAATTCAAAAATAATTCACTCCCGTCTCTAAATTCATCTGAGATGATAAAATAATCCGGCCCCACTCGAAATCTATAAATAAAACCTTCTTCATCAAGCTGCGCATAATTTAAGCGGATCTTTATGGTAGTCGCATCAATGGCAAACGTCTGAGGCCGATCAAAATCCGATACAAATCCAACGGCCGAAGCCGGATTTTCAGAAACCGTAGGCAAAGCTACACCCAACTCAGCGAACACTTTCTTATTGTTAAAAACAAGCTCAGTGCCCAGATAAATATTCCCCAAGGCAATTTCTGAGTCATCAAAACTCTTTATACCCAGATAAGCAAATGGCACTTCAATAATGATGGAATTATCGTTGTTTCCTACTGAGAACCTGCCGGTAATACTATTTCGAGAAGTACCAAAAGCCAAATCTAGGTTGCCTCCTGGTATAGTTGGCCTAAGCCATTGCAAGTTGACGGAATTAGGAGTTCTATCATAGAGTAAACTCTGCGAAGACACGTACGAATAGCTTACGCCTAAACAGAAGTAAATAATTAATTTCAAGGCAATCTTCATTGGCTTAATCAAACTTAATAGCCTTAATCGGGTCTACTTTTACAATAGCTAAGGTGGGTAGGATAATGATCAAGCCTACAACTGCCAACGTTAAGGCATTCAGAAAAATTATAATCTGCCAGTCCCAACCAATTGGCACATAATTCATGTAATAGTCTTTAGCCTCCAGAGGAATGATCTTAAAATAATATTGAATCAAACAGGTACCAACACCCAACAGATTACCAACTATAAGCCCCTTCGTAATCAGTCGAATTCCGTTGTACGAAAAGATCCTTCGTATCTGATGATTCGTCGCGCCCAGCCCTTTAAGCAAACCTATCATTTGAGTACGTTCCATGATTAGAATTAGGATAATAGACACCATGTTAACGCAAACCACAAAAAGTATGATACCCAGAAATATGTTGACCTGCCTACTGATCAAAAAAAGCCATTCGAAAACCTGGATATATTTATCGCTGACTTTTTCAACGTAAAGCTGATAATCAAGAATTTCATCGAGAAGCGCTTCAGCTTCATCCACCCGGTTTACGTCTTTCACAAAAACCTCCAATCCGCCTGCCAGCGAATCCCCCCAGTTGTTCAAACGTTGGATCATGCGTATATCCCCAAGAATGAACTTATCATCATAATAATCTGCCAGATTTGTTTCATAGATGCCTACCACCTTAAGTTTTCGAGGTCTTGGCGGGTTCATAAAGAAATGGATAATGATATCATCATCTACCTCAAGGATCAACTTGTCGGCAATGGTCTGGCTGATCACCACTTCTTTGGCATAATTCGGGTCTGAAAAGTCGATAAAACGACCGGAAATTAGATTCTCATTAAATCGGTTCTGGTCAAAACGCTCACTAACTCCTTTTACAATGACACCCTGAGTCTCTTCGCTCTTGAGCAAGCCCGCCTTTAAACTGAACTCCTGTACATGATCAATCAGATCATATTGGTCATAATTCTCAAGAAAATCGTTGTCCAGGGAAATGGGTATCTCCTCAAAACTGTTTCCTAAACTGTACTTAGTGACTTGCAGGTGGGAGCTAAAACCATAGATCTTGTTGGTGACGGTATCTTGAAAGCCTTTAAGAATAAGAAAAGAAACGATCATAACGGCCAGGCCAATGCCAATACTGGCAATTGCAATTTTGTGAATAGTAGCAGAAAAGGTGCCTTTTTCTTCCTGACTAGTCCTTTTTGATATAAAATAGGCGAGGTTCAACAGAGATAGTTACTTTTAAATATCCAAAGTAAAGAATTAAGCCGTGAAGAGTTTCATTTTCATATTATGTATTTTGTGCCTTAGTTCTTGTGGACAATCCCAGGAATCCGATAACACTATTATCACGGTAGGAGCCCAACGGTTTGATCTATACCTACCTTTTCTGAAGGGCCAGCGAGTCGCCATAGTGGCTAATCACTCCGCTCTTGTGAATAAAACGCACTTAGTAGACACGCTGGTGGCAAAAAAGATAAATGTTGTGAAGGTGATGGCACCGGAGCATGGATTTAGAGGAGATAAATCAGATGGGGCAGAAATCAGTGATGGAAAAGATGCTATAACAGGATTACCCATTATTTCCATTTACGGGAAAACTAAAAAACCCACTGAAAAGATGCTAGAAAATGTAGATGTCGTTGTCTTTGATATTCAAGATGTAGGGGTTAGGTTTTTCACTTTTATAAGCACTATGCATTATGCTATGGAAGCCTGTGCCGAAAACAAGATAGAATTTATTGTGCTGGATCGTCCCAACCCTAATGGTATGATCGTAGACGGACCGATTCTAGATCTAAAATTCAAATCCTTTATTGGGATGCACCCTATCCCAACCTTGCACGGGCTTACTGTTGGAGAACTTGCGAAAATGATCAATGATGAAGGCTGGTTAGAAAACGATGTAAAATGTAACTTGAGAGTTATTCCCGTTAAAAATTATGATCATAGTTTGTCCTACGAACTTCCTGTGAAACCTAGTCCCAACCTACCCAACCAGAAATCGATAGTTTTATATCCTTCACTCGCTCTTTTTGAAGGTACTCAGGTTAGTGTGGGGAGAGGAACTCATGAGCCGTTTTTACAGTATGGTCACCCGAGTTTTAATTTCGATTATTCATTTACTCCTGTTTCTATTCCCGGTATGTCAAAATACCCGCCTTTGGAAGGCGAAGAATGCTTTGGCAAGTATCTCGGTGATGCCGACGTAGAACCGGGCTTTGATCTGAGTTATTTGCTCTCGGCCTATTCAGAGTTTGAAGGTAAGGATGACTTCTTCAAGCCCTATTTCAACAAGTTAATGGGAAATGACCAGACCATTGAACAAGTGAAAAACGGCTTTTCAGAAGCCCAGATCAAAGCTACCTGGCAAGACGGATTAACGGCCTATAAAACCATTCGTAAGAAGTATCTGCTTTATGATGATTTTGAATAGCCGCTGACCATCTTTGCAGGCGATGGATAAGTTGCGGATTATTTTTATGGGTACGCCGGATTTTGCCGTACCCAGCCTGGATATTCTAGTTGAAAACGGATTTGATATAGTCGCGGTAATTACAGCCCCGGACCGACCGAAAGGACGCGGACAAAAATTAGCAGCATCTCCGGTGAAAGAGGCCGCTTTAAGGCACGGTATTACTGTATTGCAACCTACAAATCTTAAAAACCCTGATTTTATTAAAAAGTTGGAAGGGTACAAAGCTAATCTTCAGGTAGTTGTAGCTTTTCGAATGTTACCCGAAGTTGTTTGGGACATGCCTTCAATTGGTACATTCAATTTACACGCGTCTTTACTACCGCAATATCGTGGTGCTGCCCCTATTAACTGGGCCATTATCAACGGAGAAAAAGAAACCGGGGTAACCACTTTTTTCCTGAAGCACAAGATAGATACCGGTGAGATCATTTTCCAAAAGAAGGGGCCAATTCATAAGGATGACACGGTAGGTGAGCTATACGGCCGACTTATGGAAAAGGGTGGAGATCTGGTATTGAAAACCGTACAAGCTATTTCAAGCGGAGACTATCCTCAAATAGAGCAAGATGAAAGCGGCTTGCTAAAAAAAGCGCCCAAAATATTCCGTGAAACCTGCGAAATTGACTGGTCGAAACCTACAGACAAAGTTTACAATTTTATCCGAGGATTAAGCCCCTACCCTGCAGCCTGGACGGCTGTAAATAACCAGAACTTAAAGCTCTTTAAGGTAAGGCCTTTATTCAATCATTCAAGTCTTACTCCGGGGAAGTTCGATACAGATAACAAATCCTATCTCCATTTTAGGACGGAGGACGGTCTTATTGAGGTACACGAGCTTCAGTTACAAGGGAAAAAGAAAATGGCCATCGACGAGTTTTTTAGAGGGAATAAACTGAATTCGGAGAATTAGAGGTTAGCTCAAATAGCAAGTAAAAAATTGAATTTTCGGTTTTCTAGCTCAAGCGTTGTTTTAATGTATTATCTCAACTATAACTTGGGAAAACCGTTGAATGATTCACAATGAAAATTTTATTTTTATATCTCATCATAAGCACATCAATGTCCCGACCTTCTACCGATAAGCCCGATTACGGATTTAACGAAAATAAAAAGTGCTTAACTATGGAAAATTTTAATTCTGTAGTTAGTTATGTTAGACGTGTGGGTAAGCAAATACCACTTTCGAAAAGAATAGTTAGCGATAAAGAATTGAAGTCTTTGGAGATATCGTTAAACCATCGCTTTATAGAACTTATACAGTATCAGAATTATGAATGTATCATCATCATTGATAAAAAAGAAAGAGATACTATTCCCACCTATTTTGTGTCTAATGAAAATAATGTAATTGTCACCTCAGCTTATAATTCAAGATTGGAGACTGGGGATGATTTAAAAGTTAGAGCTAATGATTGGTGCAGCGTTGTTGCGGAATTAACCAATAAAAAATAATGAATTAATGCTTGAATATGACGGTCAACCTGATGATGAATCGCGTGAGCTAATTTTCAGTAGCTTGATGATTTAAAAAATTACGCCACTTTAATAACTAAAGTATTAAATTTGTCGTATAATTAAAGAAGACTTAACTATGGCAGTCCCATCACACATACTAGAAAGAGAAACCATATATGAATTATTGAACGGCTTTCTCTACAAAAATGAGCAAATTCCAAGCTCATTCCTGAAAAAATTCATGGCCGCCGTGGGTGCCAGCCAAAATGCATCGGCTAAGTTATTAGGAGTAGCCACACGTACTTTACAAAGGGAATTAAGCAGCAAACTTCTTAGTAAGGAGCTATCCGATCGGTTTTTACAGGTAATGGATCTCTACAAAGAAGGTCTCGACGCTTTTTACAGTATTGATACTTTTAAGCAATGGTTAGGCACCAGCAAAGTTACCTTTCAGGGAAAAAACCCTTATGAGATGATGCATAGCATTACCGGCATTCAACAAGTAAAAGAAGAGATCATTCGTACCAAACTTGGCATTCTTTCCTAAGCTTAAATGCTGGTTTATCGGATAGCACACCCTTCCTATGCTCAGGATCTTTCAGGCTATGGTTCACTTTTAGTCTCGGGGCGATGGCATTTCAAAGGCAATCGTGTTCTCTATTCGGCTGAAAATTCCAGCCTAGCTCTACTCGAATACCTGGCTCATACCGAAGGCCTCAAAAGACGGTTACCCTACCATATGATTACCATTGAGGTGCCGCAAGATTCGATCCATGTCCTTAAGAAGCTCCCGAATAACTGGGAAACGGATCCTTTGGAGAGCCGTAGGTTAGGCACTCAATGGATCAATGAGGGCAAAACCCTACTAATGAAAGTGCCATCCGTATTAAATGAAGATAACAGTAACTATTTGATTAATCCTACACATTTGTTGTTCCAAAAAGTAAAGATTATTAAGACGAAAGAAATTACGTTTGATCAAAGGTTGTGGTGAAGTTGGGAAACCAATATCGGAATTAATGTCATGAAAAAAGCTGTAATATTCGATATGGACGGTGTGATCATCAACTCCGAAAGTATTTGGCAAACAGCCGAAAAAGAAGTCTTTTCTACGTTAGGAGTTATTATGGATAAAGAGTCTTGCGCTCAAACTCAGTCGATGACCACAAATGAAGTCACCAGGTTCTGGTTTTCTAAAAACCCTTGGCAAGGCAAAGGTTTTGTTGAAGTAGAACAGTTGGTTATCAACCGAGTAATTGAATTGATTCAAAAAGAAGATTGCGTCATTGACGGCATACAAAATACGGTTCACCAACTTAAAGCCCGTAATCTTAAAATAGGGTTGGCTACCAACTCTCCCTTTCGAATCATACCCGAAGTGCTCTCCAAATCACAATTTACATGCCAATTTGATGCAATAACATCAGCAGAATTCGAAAACCATGGTAAACCGGATCCAAGTGTTTACTTCACTACTTCACGAAAGCTCGAAGAATTTAGCCAGCACTGTGTCGCAATTGAAGACTCAAATTCGGGCATAATGGCCGCTAAACAAGCCGGCATGACAGTGATTGGCTTTACAAATGAAGGCAGGAATACTGATTTATCGAATACGGATCATACCATTGACAGCTACAGTAATGTGGATTGGGATTTATATTTACAATAAGGTAATGAATTAGTCATCTAGTTGGCTATATTCATTTTAATCAAATCTATCTTTCCTCCGCTACATTCTCCCGCTAATCTCCTAATTTTCAGACATGAAGATTTCAATAATTGCAGCCGTAGCGAAGAATCGAGTAATTGGCAAGGACAATGACCTGGTATGGAGCTTACCTGACGACATGAAGTTTTTTATGCACACTACCTCAGGGTACCCTGTGATTATGGGACGCAAAAACTACGAATCCATACCGGCCAAGTACCGGCCGTTACCTAAACGAAAAAATATTGTCATCACCCGCCAGCAGGGTTACAAAGCTGAGGGTGCATTTGTGGTCCATTCATTGGAAGAAGCCATTGCATCTGCCCGGGAAGATCGTCCCAACGAGATCTTTATTATTGGTGGCGGACAGATCTATGAAATGGGCCTTGATATTGTTGATACGTTGTATATCACAGAAATCCATGAGACATTCGATGGAGATGCCTTTTTCCCTGAATATGACCGGTTCGAATGGGAAGAGGCAGGACGTATTTCCCACCCTATCGATGAACGCCATGCTTATCCCTTTGATTTTGTCACGTATGAACGAATCAAGCGATAAAAAAAACTGTTTATCTTTAAATAAATTGAAAAAATGACAAATAAACAGTTTAGTGATTTATTAGAGCAAATGTCAGGAATACTAAAAAAGATCGATGAACATACCGTAGAATTGGTGAAAGTAAGCAAACGTCTTGACCAGCAAGGTGCTTTATTGGACCAACATAGTAAAATGCATAAAATGCATCTTGAACATGGAGAAAAAGTTAATCTGGCCATGGATAAAATACTCATACGTCTTGAAAAGCTTGAGAACTGATTGGCTAAACTGGAAAACAAGGTAATCTGGATCACAGGCGCTTCCTCAGGCATAGGAGAAGCCTTAGCCTACGAACTTGCAAAAAAAGGCTGTAAGCTCATTTTATCGGCGAGAAGAATGGCAGAGTTAGAGCGGGTAAAAAGTTCATGTCCGGAATCTGCTCAATCCAGTATAGCGGTGCTCCCTTTAGATCTGAATGCGCCTGACTCATTGCAATTAACCACAGAAGCGGCCATCCAGTTATTTGGCCACGTCGATATTCTTGTTAATAATGGTGGTATTAGTCAGCGATCGCTGATAAAAGATACTGACCTGGACGTACATCGTAGACTTATGGAGGTGAATTATTTTGGCACCATTGCAATTACAAAATACCTAATTCCACATTTCATAGCAAGAAAGCAGGGTATGTTTGTGGTGGTATCCAGCCTTGTTGGAAAATTCGGCACTCCCTACCGTTCGGGTTATGCCGCTTCCAAGCATGCACTACATGGTTTTTTTGATTCTTTACAGGCCGAACTCTATAAGCATAGAGTCCGCGTTTGCATGATCTGCCCAGGGTTTATAAAGACTAATGTTTCCATAAATGCATTGACAGAAAACGGTGATAAGCTCAACAAAATGGATCAGGCTCAGGCCAATGGCATGGCAGCGGACAAGTGTGCTAAAAAAATAATAAAAGCCATCAGATCACAGAAATACGAAACCTACATAGGTGGCCAGGAAAAAATGGGTGTCTATCTTAAGCGATATGTCCCTTGGCTTTTTAGAAAGGTACTTCGGAAGATGAAGGTGAGATAATGTCTGGTCACGTGCTTCAAGAGGACTTCATTAACAATTGTTTGTACCGTATTGACGAAAGTTCGAGAATGGTCAATATCTGCTTCAATGAATTATCAGATGACCAGCTGTGGAAAAAACCCAATTCATCAGGTAACTCCATTGGCAATCTCGTATTACATTTATGTGGAAACATACGTCAGTATGCCATTTCATCGCTAGGAAATCGTCCTGACGTTCGCAACCGAGGTGTTGAATTTGAAGAGGGCCAAAACTTCTCCAAAATAGAGTTGCTGAGTAAGCTAATGAATACAGTGAAAGAAGCGAAGGGGGTAATCTTTCGGGTATCAAAAAAAGAGCTGCTAAGAAAGCGTTCTGTACAAGGTTTTGATCTTTCGGGATCAGGCATTATCATTCATGTAACAGAGCACTACTCCTATCACACAGGACAGATTGCGCTATTAACCAAATTATGGAAAAACCAGGACTTGGGTTTCTATGATAACTTTGACCTCAATATTAAAAACGATGATCAGCTGCCTGGTTAATGGATCAGTATACCCATGTGACCACCTGCCCAACGCTGACGTGCAAACCATCTGACGTATGTGAGTCATTAAAAACTCCAGGTTGAATATTTAGAGGATTATCACTCAAGGCTAGGCTGTATGAAATGCCACCAAAGACATAAATTCCAGTCAGCTTGGGGTGAAGACGGGTACCTACCGATACCTTTGCCCTCGATATTAGGTTTAGTTTCTCGCTCAAATCATCCCCTTCATTGTAATGCAAAACTTCAAGACCTCCACTTAGAAAACGGAACTCGTTCATCCCTGGCGTTGTAGTCCTGTTAAAAGCACGTTTATACAATCCGTAGCCGATTGACCACTGGGTATTATCTTCTTTCAGCAAGTTGGGGTTATAACCAAAAATGATCCCGTTTTGAATATAGGTAAACCTGGCTTCTTGCTTTCTTCCGTTTTTAAGGGTTCCTGTCACTAGCTGGTAATTAGTAAAAAAAAGCTCATCGGCATACACCATTAACTCCAACGTATTCCCTACATTTAGTAACCCAATAGAGGTTCCATCCCTGGTTCCAGCATCCTTTCCACACCTATATATATTAATCAATCCTATTTGAGTACCTTGCATGCGTCCTCCAACATTAACCAAACCTAACTGAAAGCCATTCATTTTCTTTGCCCGATTTACCAAACCTAACTGAACAGCAGTTTGCTTGGAGCCATTAACCGTGTTCTTACCTTGAATAACCTCTACTCGGTTAAAAACCCCTACCTGAAGGCCCTGTAGAGTTTTACCGACGTAGTTGAACAGCAAACTAACCTGGGTTCCGTCAAATGAGCTTACTACAGCGTTGTAGCCACCGGCTACCTGAACCCCAAAACCATACTTTCTTACCACGTTAGCCAAGCCACCGACTTGTAGTCCGAATATCGCTCCATTCACCAAGTTAGCACCACCAGTAAATTGTGCACCATAGACGTTTGTAATCACTACATTGCTCAATCCGCTAACCTGAATTCCCTCAAGATTGGCCTCAAAGCCCGACTTGACTTTTTTGCTAACCTCTTTATAATTCATTGCCGCAAAAGCATTACCTCCGGTTGCATTGAATAACCCCGCTATCTGAAGGCCTTTAGTATAATCAGTATTTAAGTTTGAAATAGATGCTACCTCCAAAACGTGGTTGGCAGCAGATAATCCTGACGTAAGATTAATTGAAAATCCGTTGACATAACTACCCGGGTTCAAGCCGTTTGAACCTAGCGCAGGGGCTATCGATAACTGGAAAAATCGAAACTGCTTTGGCTTTTCTTGAGCTTGAGAAGCTAAGCAGCATAAAATAAAGATAGCAATGCCAAATAGTTTTGATAACGTCTGAATTTATCGTTACTCTCTGACCCGAGATTAACAATAGACGATGTTATACAGTAGCTATACTCGATAGAATAACTTATTTTCAGATAAAGGGAGGTTACTTTGTGTCAGACTTGGATAACACCGTTTCTCAATATGTCTAAATAACTGTGATTAATTTGGGTAATCGGCATCGAGAAAATATTGGGTTTATGATCATCCAAAAGTTCTGTAACCCTTTTTTCTATTCTTGAATAGAGTAGCGACTTTGTCTTGACAAGTAAGATAGTTTCAGTAGTATTTATCACTTCATCTCCTGACCACCTTAATGTATGTATACTGGGTATAACATTAGCACTATTTGCCAGACGCTCCTGTATAAGTGTTCTACCAATGTCTCTAGCCTCTGCAGAGTCCTTGGTAATTAGGTACACAAGAACCATTGTTAGTTGTTTCTGCTGTAGAATCCTGAAGTAGTCAACGATTTACGCATCAAAGTTCGTGCTCTATGAAGTCTTGTTTTTACTGTGCAAACAGGTATATCCAGTACTTTGCTGATTTCATCATACTTCAGTCCTTCAAAATCGCGGAGAAAAATAGCCGACTTAAATTCTGGTTTAAGGCTGTTAAACGAATTCATCACCTCATCGCTGAATGTGTTTCGAAAAACTTCTGGTCTTACAGAACTTTCGTAATAAGGATTTCCAGTACTATCCTCCGGAATATCAATGATTGGGTTATTTTGTTGACGCCGATAATTATTGATGAACAAGTTGTACATCATTCTGAAAAGCCATGATCGGGCGTTAGTTCCCAATTCATAATGTTGGTAATACTTTACTGCCCTTAGGAAAGTGTCTTGCACCAAGTCATTCGCATCTTCGTCGTTTGAGGTGAGTTTTACCGCAAAGTGATATAGGGCGTTCGTATGCTCAAGGAATTCTGATAAGTACTCGTCCCTCTTGGTAGTAGTTATAGTAGCATTCATAGCATGGCATTTTTAGTTGATAGTATTACTATTATTTATTAACGTAATGATAAGAAATTTTGTTCATTTTTGTTTAGATAATTGCCAAATAACTTCAACAAAAATTTTGACCAAAATTTATCTACTTAAATA
>JBCCOE010000106.1:0-12461 GCA_039025475.1 Bacteroidota bacterium
AATCGCGTAACTAGAATACAGACTATGTATCCTGCTATCAATCCAATCTCTATAACCTTCTTATGTAAGGATTTTGAAGGGTTGGTGACATGTCCCGCTAACACAGGGAGGAACGCTATTTCAATCAGAACGTGAGGGTAATATACTTTTGAAATCAGAAAAGCAATGGCGAGGGAAAGTGATCCTACGGTGGGTACCCAATCCCTCAAATTTTTCTTTAGACTTAAAAAAATATTAGCGAAGCATACGGCGGTAGGAAGCAAAAAAGCTAGGCTCAGCACTTGATAGTCGAGCAGGTAAAATAATATGACGATCACGATACATATGAGTGTGCCCGAGATAGAGTTAAGGTGTTCTATTCGGTATTTTCTCTTTTCTTCTTCTTTCAACTGACGGGAACCAGGGATTCGCGATAAATACCAAGCTGTAGCAAACATCTTTCAGGCTTTAATAACGTTTTTATTATCTCAAAGAGATCATTGATCCTTTCGGCGAAGCAACCGCAAAGATAGGCCATATTGCAGCTTATCTTAAGATGCCCTCCAAATCGTATCGCTTGTAAGCTACCATATTCACTGAAAATGGTCGAGCAGCCCGAGATATATCCATCACTATTGAACGGGTAATATTCTGATCAACCTCCCCGGGGCATCTATGAGAATGTACATGAACCCGTCACTCCCTTGATGAACATCTCTTATTCTTCCTACGCCCTCGAGTAGAACCTCCTGGCCTACTACTTCACTTCCATTCATAACAAGTCTTCGTAGATGATTCCCAGCCAGGGTACCTACAAAAAGGTCATTTTGCCATGCCCCGTAAAAATTGCTTGTGATAAAGGTCATTCCGCAGGGTGCGATGGATGGCGTCCAATATACAACCGGCTGCTCCATTCCTTCTTGGGCCGTTCCTACCCCGATTTGACCTCCTCCGTATTCTTCTCCATAGGTAATAACGGGCCATCCATAGTTTCTTCCCACTCCAATGACATTGATCTCGTCACCGCCCTGCGGTCCGTGCTCACCAGACCAGATTTCACCAGTGGATGGATGTATGGTCAACCCTTGCGGATTTCTGATTCCAATGGCATAAATCGAGCGATTTACACCTCCTTGATCATAGTAAGGGTTATCGGTTGGGATTTGACCATTCGCCATAATGCGGTGTATTTTACCGTTCGAATTGCCGAACTGCTGCGGAAATTCTTCCCGATTATTTCTATCCCCAACGGTAATGTATAAAAATCCGGCTCTATCAAACTGTAGTCTTGATCCATAGTGCCCCGAAGCCTCTGTATAGGGCTGTGCGATAAATATTTCCTCCACTTGGCTCAATACATTACCTGCTATCACGGCGCTGGCCACGGCAGTGGATTTTTCATATCTCTCATCTGGATTGGGTCTGGCGTAGGAAAAATAAATACGATTAGTGCCGGCGAAGTCCGGATCTAAAACCACATCAAGCATTCCTTCTTGCGAATTTTCATTAAAGACTACCTGAGGCAGACCTGATACGGAGGTAACTGTACCCGATGGCGTAACTCGGAATAAGCTTCTACTCCTTCGCTCAGTGACCAGGAAGTCCCCATCGGGCAATTGGGCTAATCCAAAAGGTTGTCCACTGCTTCCACCGATATCAGTAGCAATTATCTCTGTTTGAAAGTTAAGATCATTTGAGGTAAACACACCAGAAAGTCCCGGTCTATCGTTGCGAATATCTTCTAAAGTCTTTCCTTCTGTCTCGCGAAGAATGTAGTTGGCTAAATCACATATTTCTTGTGCCGTAAATGTGCTTTCATAGCCTGGCATGCCATTTTCCGTACCTCTCCTGATCACACCAGAAATGGCCTCAACGTTATTCCCGTATACCCATTGCCGTTCGATAAAAGTTTCCAGATTACGACCATGGCAGCCACCACAATATGAGGAGTAATTGCTAATGGTTGGTGCTTCATTGACCAACTCGTAAGTAGTTTCAGTATCCTGACTAGTTTGGAGTTCTTCGTCATTGGCACAGCTTAGAATACAAAAAGTCAGTACGAAATAGGCAGGAGAATATCTTATTAACTTAATCATTAGAGATTTAAATTTTTTAATGAAACTCTCGATGAGTATGTAATTAGATACCTTATATCGCGCTATACCCTACTTAGGGATCTGATTTTTATTTGAAAACAATAAAATGACTTTACCCTAGAACGGGTTTCTCATTTTCAATAATCCCTTGTCATATTGATGCAGATGTACTTTGATCCATTCTAGTGAAGCTTAGAAAAAAAATTCATTGATGGGAGATCATTTTTTACCAATGCCATTATCTAGAAGCATCATAAATTGATCAAACATGTCATCTGGTGAATTGCCAGGGGCTTCGTCAAAAACCATCTGACGCATTCTTATAAATTGAATTACACCTACTGTCATCGACCAAAGAATGTGAGATAGGTTAATTGGATTAACGGTTTCACGGATACTACCCTCTTTAATTCCATCAAGAATAATCGTATTGAATATTTGGTATATCTTATCACTGATCGGTTGTAATTCCTTAACCGCCACAGCACTAAATTTAGATTCGAATGACGCATTTAGCTCGTAGTAAGCAGGATATCTTTTGAAATAATCATAATTCGCTCGAATCATGGAGACAATCTTTTCCTTGCTATTGGTTTGTGTAGAAGCAGCCTCATGAAAGAGATCCAAAAGGATATTAAGCCCTCTTAAGCTTAAAGCCGCAAGAAGTTGATCTTTGTTTTTAAAATACAGGTACAAAGTGCCTTTAGCTAATTCAGCTTCTTGGGCAACGTCAGTCATGGTCATTGCATCGGTACCCTTTGACTTTATTAACCGTTCAGTAGCATCTAAAATTAACTGCTTTCTGGCTTCCTTTTCTCGCTGTCTACGGTCCTGTACACTCATATCATCTAAGGTGATCCGGTACAAATTTAGTAATGATGGGAGTTCCACAAAGTCTGTTTACAGCTAGTTAGTCAAGCCATTTGGAGAGTGGCGGTAACGTTATGACCACCTGGATGCGTCCTTAGCGAACGATAAACAACGATTGTCTCAGATTTGCCGTTTAGAACTACGTCATCAATCCGTTGAAACGACTCTCCTAAATTTGACTTATTTAGATTTTTATAACATGCTTCACTTACCAGCAAATCTGTTTGGAATTGATGACACATATCTAAAATGCGTGATGTAGTGTTCACCACATCACCATGGAACACCGTATGAATCACATTGCTTCCTAATTCTGACTTCACCACTACCCCTCCATGTATAGCTGCTTTAAACGATGGTTTTATACCAAATTCCGATTCGAACACATAAGCATAACTATCCAGTAATGACTTGAAATCCTGAAAGAGCCTTATGGCTTTATCACTATTGCCCTCAATATTGAAATTCCAATGTAAGGTGGCTTCATCACCCACGTATTGGTATATCTCAATTCCATTGTTCTTTTCCACCACCCTGTCCAACAACCTGAAACAATACCTGATAAAGGCGCTGTATTTCTCACTTTTAAGTGTCTCAGCTATTTCAGTAGAATTATTCAAGTCAAGAAATATGAAACCACGTTCTTGCCGACGTGGTCCAGCCAGCACTTTGGACAAATGACTCACAACCCAATGAATACCTCCAACCCGTTCACTTAAGTTCAGAATGGAAACTAATACCATGAATAAGCAAAAATGATAGATCGATAAGGATAAGAAGGTTGAAGTAGTGGCATAATTTAAAACTTGACTCTTCGGTAACACCAGTCCGATGCCAATCATAGTGAATAACAAAAACAAAGCATTTCCTGCTACCCATTGTTTCCAAATCCTTAAACGCCTTAAGCTCAATTGTCTCTTAACCAGATTGACATTACACCATCGATAAAGTACAAGCGTGGCAAACAGCAGCACGGAAGATACATTTGAATTTATCCATAGGTGCTTAAAACTGAGTTGTTTATAAGTCCATTCGACAGCACTCATTTCACTACCCAGGTACCACAGGCAATAATATAGGTTGATACCTGTGAGATACATGAGTAAAAATGGCCCAAGTAGTTTTGCGGATTTCATTGATACAGTCAGAAATACTTGATAATCCTGGTTTCAATAAAATCGTCCTGTCGAAAAACAAAGGCCAATTCTTCAGCACTTACCTGCCGAAACACCCTGGCTTCCAATTCCAGCTTCCAGGATTTACCTATTCTCCTGCTCCCTTCGAAACTATAGAAATAGGTGCTTCGGGTAAGATCAAAAATTCCTCCGGTCAGGAATTCAGTACTTTTCACGTCATTGAAGGCAAATCTTCCTCCCACAAAAACATCGTTATCTAAACTGGTTAAGGTGAGTTCATCACGACTATCGAAAAGGTATTCCGCTACCAGCCCAATATCCAGCCCGGAAGACCATACGTTACTAAAAGTGTATTCAAACCCAGCCGCTAATGCCGTAAACTCCTGCAGATCGGCATAGCGGTAAATGGCTTCCAGTTTCCAAAGTAATGGTCCGGTTGTGGCCTGAAGGTCCAGCCCGGATTGATGGATGATCGGGTAGAAAAGCTGAAGCGCACCATTTTGTTCAAAACCCAGGAACAGCGGCTCCCTGCCCACTCCATAGAAATGAGACAAGCCTACGTCAAATGGGCCAAAGAAGTGCGACCATCGTACCGCAAAAGAAGGATGCCATTGTTCTAATTCCGCGTCCACAGGTAAATCTTCCCGCTCTATGACCATGGGAAACCTTAACCTTCCGCGCGCTGCAGGAAACTGTCGTCTCCTGGCATAGGCGAGGTAAAAAACATCAAACGTGCCCCAGTTAGTATAAGTAGAAAAATGGATCATAGGCTGTCCTAATTTCGATTCTCCATCAAAGGTCTCTACCTGATCCACCTGATTAATAATATCGACCAAATGTGAGGATTCTGTTACGCCCCAGAATACCTTTTTAAAGCCGATACTGATCTCCGAGCTACCAAAAATGTGTTGGTAGTAAAGCTCCCTGATATCAAAATGCGTCCTATTGACATCATATTGATCCAATCTCCCGAAAAACTTACCTTGCCAGAGGTGTTTTCCGTCTTTACTTTCTACAGAGAAAGAAGGAGTAATCGCACCAGATAGAAAGTTTCGCTCCTGTCGTTCATACAATCCGTCATTTAAAAAAAACCGATTGTCCAACTGTATTTCAAGGCTAAAATCCTTCTCCCATTTACTATCGGCTTCGGCTTCCGTCTGCGCCAGACTTCTGCACGTTAAACCTATTAGTACGATAATGAGTAAATGCTTCATATAAATAGCTGGCTCAGAATCATACAAAGTCTGACCCTGAGCCATGTTTCTAAGCTTACCTTCTCAGGCTATTTTGAGTAAAACTGGCATCAGACAGCCCGGTCTTAAAGGCAAAATCTGAGAAAATCAGCTCCGTCTTCTTACCGTTTTGATGGTTGGTCATTACCAGCAAACCGGCACGCCAATGTTTATCGAGATATTGCTTATAGTCCTCGTAAAGAAGAGTTTTAAGCTTTGCTCCTTTCCTATCGTAGTATTCAATCTTTTCCATTCTATGATCAACACTGAGGTTATAATAGGCAATTCGCTTCGAGTAGCCACTTTTCGGATCCACCGGATACTGTTCAACCACAGCTATTTTTGCACCACTCATGGTGGTTTCCTCCACATATTTGTACGTATATTTTTCCACCTCGCTGGAAGAAAGATCTTCGTAAGAAAACTCGCTACCCATAAAAGGCCCTGATTTATTGTCTGAGGAAATGCGCTTCACACGTCTTAATGCAGGAAGGTAAAGCCATTGATCGTCTGGCCCTTGTTTGTGCGTATAGGTAAGCGTTTTAGTGCCTGCTACGTCTTTAGGGCTTTCGAACACGATCATTGATTTGTCGCCGTCATCCTTTACTTCAAGGATTTTATTACTCATATACCGTTCACTGACCTGCCCCTGAGTATTAGTCAATTTCATTTTTAGATTAGCTTCAACGCTTTCAAAACCCTGATCAGCCTCATCAGCCTGTTGAGCAATTTCCAATCCCTTGGTTTCCTGTGATTGACCGTAAACTGTGTCGATAGAAAGTGCCAGAAAGAACAATATGAGTACTTCTAAATTTTTCATAAGTGATAATTAATTAAGTTGTTTTTAATGAGGAGAGTGAAACTTCAGGAGCCTTCTCCAAAACTTTGGTTTTACCTGCTTTATCCAAGACCGCCAGTAAGGCTGGCAGGGCAATAAAATCAACAACCAGGGCAGCAATCATAATGATCACCGTTATGCTCGCCAGTGCAGAGTTGAGTAAAAAAGACGATTGTGCCAGCACCAGGAATCCAGCACATAGTACTACCGTGGTCGCTACAATAGCTTTGCCTACTGTGGCGTAAGCGTATCGAACGGCCTGTTCTGCTGATAAACCCTGTTCTCTTCGTGCTCTTAAGTACTTAGTAAGAAAATGAACCGTATCATCCACGATGATCCCTAAGGTCATTCCAAATACAGCCGTCATTCCCAGGTTAACCATTCCAAAAAGGAAATACCATATTCCAAAACCAATGAAGGCCGGGGCACTATTGGGAATCATACTAATTAAGCCATATTTGAAACTTCGGAATGAAAGCATCAGTATGAACGTAATGACTATAGCAGAGATCAAAGCCCCGGCTATCAGGCTATCGATCTGACGCTTAGAAAGGTAAGCGAATATGACCGGGTAACTAATACCAAGTGCGTTCATGTATTCGGGGGAATTGTTATCTAACCACGCTTCAAGCCTAGCTGTAAAAGCTAGCATTTCGGCCGAGGATATGTCTTTCAATGTAATGGTGAACCGGGTTTCGGACTTATCGACATTCACCTGATTGTTGAGATCAAGCCCATAAGGCAATGAAAGTTCATAGATTAAGAGATATTGAGCCGCTTCCTCCCTGCTTGACGGGATTTTGTAGTACGAAACGCTATCACCGTGCATAGCCTTATTCACCTTTTTGGCTATTTCTGAAAACGAACTGACGTGGATAACCTCCGGCTGTTCTTCCGTATATTTTCTAAACGCTTCAAGGTTATTTAGATATTCAGGATTATTAATGCCCCCGGATTCTCCTGAACCAATAGAAAATTCAAGATTGTAAATACCGGTTAAGTTGGCATTGATGAAGTCAGAATCATTCCTGAATTGTATTTTCTGGTCAAAATATTCCAGCACCTCATCGCCCAAAGCATTTTGAAGCGTGAAATAGCCTGAAGCAAGTACAAAAATGGTAGAACCTATAAGGATGACCGTTCGCTTGCCAATTACCCAGGTTGCCAGTTGATCATAAAACCCATCTTTGGCTTCTTCTGCGTGCCTTGATTTCACCCTTAACGGCATTATGGACATAATAGCTGGAAGCGTAAAAATGGAAAACAGTAAGGCGAAGAACATTCCAAGGGCAGACATATTTCCGAAATCAACATACGGAGGAACATCTCCTGTATTAAGAGAAAGAAATCCTATAATGGTAGTGATGCTGGTCAGGAAGACCGGAAGCAGATTGATACGGACACTTTGAACAATAGCCTCCCGTTTTTCCATGCCAGCCCTCATATTTTGGATGATGGTCACCAGGATGTGAATACAATCAGCGATGGCTAGTGTGGTGATAACAATAGGAACATTAGCAGATGCTGCGGTCAGATCCATGCCCAGCAAGGCAGATAGGCCAAGGGCACAAGAAATGGATAAGAATATAATAATGAATGAACTTACAGTACTGGAGACCGAACGAGTGGTAATACCTATGATGATAAGAAAGATCAGAAACACCATGGGCACTAACATCATCTGGTCAGCCTGGGCCGATTCACTAAAAGCTGCCGATAACATCACATTACCCGAGAGGTAGGTTTTTAAATCCGGGTGCTCAGCCTCCCACTGCGCGGTCATGTTACGAACGGCATTGACGACTTCGTTCAATGCAACAGGGTCATTGGGGAGTTTGGCTGTAATATTAATTCCCGTGACCGTACCAGATTCGTTAATGAGCCTCCTGGCTAAGATCGGATCATTTATTGCAATGTTTTTAATCTCCTCTAGATTTTGCCGGGTTAAGGATGAGGGGTTTTCTACAAGATCGGTTACATAAAGATCATCTCCATTGGCACGGGTGTATTGATAATTAGTCAAAGCATCTACCCGAAAGGAATAAGGGGTTCTCCAGGCACTATCTACTAAAACCTTGAGTGCTTGCAGTCGTTCTTTGGTGAAAATACTGCCCTCCTGAGCTTCTACTGCAATGAGTACATTGTCGTCATCGGAGTAGATTTTTTCCAGCAATTCATAGGCTTGTAGTTGCGGGTTTTCCTCGCTAAAGAATGCCTTCGAATCGGAGTTAAATCCTAAAAATTTAAATCCATATCCCAAGGCGAAGGTCAGGAGGAAGGTACCTGTCAATACGTACCACCTTTTTTTGATAATCCAGTGAGCGAGACGCTCACCTCCACGATCGAGCCTGGAGGTTTGCCTGGTACTTTTTTGTTTCATGTCATAGATTATTAAATGAATATAGGTCTTTAACTGACCAATGGTCATTTTTGTTTAAAAAAACCCGTGATTATTCTAATAACAGGCTATCAGAAATGGTGTATACTATTGATTATCAACAAGATATAAATGCGATTTTATTTCGCTTTATCACAATATTTTATTCATGCCAGGTAGCTTTGGCTGATTATATTTCTTGAAGCATCATTGACTACCAATGTCATGATTACCGGGTGCATTTCAAATTGGCGCGATTAGCTTTTAACGCTTAAAGTCATATCGCAACGAAGTGGAGATATCTTTGCCCCCTCAGAAAGTAAGTGATGAACTTTCTTTATGGCCAAGATTCCTCCGTTATCACTACGGAATGACTTAAAAAGTTAATATTTTGCTCATTTTTAATTTATGCTGTGATTTTTGCCACGAATTCAAAAGATAAGTATTATACACTAGCTATTAGATGAAGACGCGACAATTTGAAATGCACCCTGACTACCTGCTTTGGGTTCAATAAATACGGCGAATAATAATCGGATGACCTAAATTTTCTCGGATAGTATTTCTCTATTTTCTAGTTTCATCTACGAAAATGATAACTAGGCGTATACCGCCGAAGTAAGGCTTGGTTAGCGGCGCGCAGTAAGGTTGGAATCTTTAGACAAAAGAAAAATGTATTGTGCGGATCAGGAGAATTATGATTTCTACCAATGTCAAATCATCTTTCCATCACTCAGCTCCAACACTCTATCACTCTTTGTAGCAAACGCATCGTCATGCGTAACGGCTATTATAGTCTGCCCTCTTTCTACCGCTAGTTGACGAAAGATATCAAAAACAATATCCGTATTTTTCGAATCCAGGTTTCCAGTGGGTTCATCTCCCATGATGATAGCAGGGTCATTGATCAAAGCCCTGGCAATGGCTACCCTCTGCTGCTGACCCCCTGAGAGCTTACTAGCCGATTTAAGTGCTTGATCTTCTAACCCCAACAACTTTAAATTCTCTAACGCAGCTTCGCGAATTTCTTCTTTAGGCTTTCTTCCCAATTTTAAGGCAGGCAGCATCACGTTATCAAGTGCTGTGAACTCAGGAAGCAGATAATGAAACTGAAAAACAAATCCAATATTAGCATTGCGAAAGGCAGCGAGCTTATTTTGCGATCCACCTGTCAACACCTCTCCATTGATCCTTATCTCGCCTTCATAATCGGTATCCATGGTAGACAACACATACAAAAGCGTAGACTTTCCTGATCCTGACTTTCCTACCAGGGACAGGAACTCCCCTTTTTGTACCTCAAACGAGACCTCCTTAAGCACCTGAAAAGTAGTAGGTTCATGAAAATATTTATCGATCGATTTCGCTGATAAAGCAATACTGTTCTCCATCTCTAACCTCTTATAATTTCAACCGGATCTACTTTTGACGCCTTTTTTGCAGGGAGATACCCCGCTATAAATGTGGTAAGTAAACCAAATCCAAACGCAGACAGATAATTAATACCATTATATGTCATTGGAAGGGTTTCTAAAGTAGCCACCTCAAACGGAATACTATTTACCAAAAGGGAAACTGCCCAGCCAAAACACAGACCGGCAAGCCCACCCGCAATTCCTATTATAATGGATTGTACTAAAAAGATCTGGACGATATCCTGTCCCTCAAAACCCATTGCTTTTAATATCGCTATATCTTTGATCTTTTCATTTACGGTCATGTTCATGATATTGTAAATACCAAAACCCGCTACCAACAAAATAGTCAGCGAGACGGCTATCGCCAGGTAGTTGCGTAGGTCATTACCGGCCTGAAGTTGTCCGTTTGCCTGATTCCAGGATTCTACCTTTAGATCTGTCAGGGGTTGAATTTTATCAACCAGAGCATCCGCCTGGTTATAATCATCCACATTGATCTGGATTTCCGTGGCGTAACTTCTGTTTTCCCCCATGAGCTGTCGGGCACTTCCAATTTTTACGTATCCCTTCGCATTATCCACACTGCCCAGCGTTGTTTCCATGATCCCTATGATTTTAAAGTTGCGATCCACTCCATCAGCTGTGCTGGCCATGACAATATCGTTCATGTCCAATCCCAAACGCTTGGCAAGCCCGACTCCCAGAATGATACCATCATTTCGGCGATCCAACTCTTCCCAGGAGCCTTTGATCACAGACTCAGCCGTTCCGAATAGCTCGTTTTCCGCTTGGGCATCTATGCCTGACAATTGACCATTGACCTTAGTAGAGCCGTTTCTAAAAAAAACGTTGGTGTTAATTTGGGATGTTATGCCACTTATTTCAGGAAAATGATTGACCGAATGCAGTAATTCATCAGCATTTCTAATCCCCTCAGTATACTGAATCACTTTTGCACTTCTGATATTTACCAAAGTGGCATCTGGAAGTTGGGTTCGTGCTAAAAGGTTTGAGCGATCCTTTGGCAGATCGTTGTATATTTTAACGTGAGCCAAAGTGCTAAAGGCTAAATCTGCCTGAATGTCATTGACTCCGGTCATGAATCCATTCATAAAGATGTACATTGAAATACCAAAAACGACACTCAATATAGCCACCGACGCTTGTTTGACACGTGAAGTCAGATGAGAGATAGCGATCTTAAAATTCGTTGGCCGGATCATGGTCTCTTCTCTTTTTGTAGTGTTTGCTGCGCGTCCAAGCCGCTTAGAACTTGTATCCACTGATCATTTCGAATGCCTAGTTTTACCAGCTTCTTCCCTTCGCCTTTCACGTACACCTTATTTCCTTCCGACACAAAATCGGGGGGTATAACCCATGCATTTTCAATTTTATCGATAATGATATTGGCCTGGAGTTGGGCATTATGGTATAACTTTTCAGGTGCCTTATTGAAAGAGGCTTCGACGATAAAAGATTGTTCAACTTCATCGAAAGAAGGGTAGATCTTCGTAATTGAACCTTTGAAATTTTGATCCTTCTGAGTATTTAGATTAATGTATACCTGTTGGTCAATGGCTACCTCCTCAATATCTTCTTCAGCGACAAATAACTTAACCAATTTTTGTCCTCCGCCGATCAGTGCAATAACTTCTCCCCTTTTTACCAACTCCCCCGGCTGCTTAAACACTTTAAGAACAATCCCATCGATCGTTGACGTTAAGAAGTAATCGTCATTTGTTGATTTTTGGATAATCAGCTGCGACTTTGCATTTTTTTCGTTGATTTCCAGTGTTTTGATAAAGTCATCCAATGCTTTTTGTTTCAATTGAGCATTATTTTGAGCGCTTTTGAATTGATACCTGGCGTTTTCGAACTCCACTTGAGATACTGCCTTTTTCGCCACCAGTTTTTTGTATCGTTCATAATTCTTCTTGTCGAGTTCCAATTGCGTTTGGGCCAGACTGATTTGCAGCTCTAGTTGAGCACGCTCCGGAGAATTTATATCTAACTTTCTTAAAGCATCCTGATAGTTTATCTCTGCACTAGAAACGTTTTCAGATTGAATATCATTTGAAAGCTGAAACAATGGCATATTAGACTGTACCACCGCACCTTCATCTACAAATCGCCTGACCAGATAACCTTCTGCATTGGCAGTGACTTGATATTCATGATCACTAATAACATGACCACTAGCAAAAACGGCATTAATAATATCTCTCTGCTCGGGTTGGGTGGTTTCCACCTGGTTGCACGATGATAAAAGACTCATCAGCCCAAAAACAGATAGGGATTTGATAATTAACTTCTTCATAACTAAATTCTTGGAATGATTTGACTGTAGAGACTATACACTTTTGATAAGTTGTTGAGAAACGTATTCTCCGCCTTTACATAGTCTTCAAAAACACGGAGATAAGCATCCAGGCTCACTAGCCCCTCTTCATACTTCTTGTAGGTAAGCCTTTGGTTCTCCTCATACAGTTGGAAATTATCTTTAGCTAGTGATGCC
>JBCCOE010000107.1:0-12281 GCA_039025475.1 Bacteroidota bacterium
AGCTATCCTATCAATAACTATAATGTCACCTTTAACATCGGGAAGTATAAAAAGTCGACCGACGTCTATGATAATGGCATCTCCAAACTTGATCTTGGGTATTATTTGTTGGAAGAAAATGATACGGACGTATCGGTAACTACCGCTGTCGTGAAACCCATGCTTAAGACCTTTGAGAAATATTTTGGCCCGTATCCATTTCCCGAGGATGGATTTAAGTTGGTCGAATCTCCACACCCGATGGAACATCAAAGTTGTGTGGCTATCGGCTCGGACTATTTTTATGATGCTGACGATAGCGGTGTTTGGTCAGATATGCCTGAAGGGGATATTAATTATTCCATCGTACTTCATGAATCCGCTCATGAGTGGTGGGGAAATAGTGTCAGTTGTACCGATAATGCCGAGCTGTGGATCCATGAAGCTTTTGCCACCTACGCCGAATCGTTGTTCGTAGAAGATCATTACGGCTATGAAGCCGGTCAGCAGTATATTAATAGTATGGAAGCAGAAGTATTAAACCGGAATCCAATTGTAGGTCGAATGGGCGTAAACCATATCCACTACGATATCACAGATATGTACTTGAAGGGTGCCATAATGCTAAATGAACTTCGTAAAGTGATTGACAATGACGATTTGTGGTTTTCCATTTTGAAAGGCATCCAAAAAGACTACAAGTACTCATCCATAACCACACGTGAGGTAATTGAGTATTTCAACCACAAATCAAGACGAAACTTCGATGAGTTTTTTCAAAAATGGTTGTACGAAATCCCGTAGAGCGAACTATTGCCCCTGCAAATTTAAAAGTTAACTTTAACTTTGCAGGGACGCTGGCCAGGCCTTAGCGTGTCGAAAAGCGTCTTTCTTTTGTGCAGAACTAATGTTCATTTCATGATGTTATATCTGGCATGAAAGCACACTGTGATCCTGAAACCGGAATATGCACACCGTCCACATTACAGGAACTATCCACCATTGGTACAGACCCTGAAGGTGACAAAAAAGAAATCATTTATGTCGGTGACCCGATGTGCTCCTGGTGCTGGGGTATTTCACCGGATTTAACAAAACTTCGAGATTACTATCGGGAAAAAAAGGTGGCATTTCGTGTCTTGGTGGGGGGCCTGCGACCGGGTGGAGGTGATCCCTGGAACGATCAAATGAAAGATTTTTTAAGGCACCACTGGGCACAGGTAAATGCGCGAAGTGGACAACCTTTTGGATATGCCCTTTTTGACCTTGCAGAATTCAACTATGACACAGAACCCTCTTGCCGGGCTTTAGTAGCCGCAAGGCCACTCATCAAAGAAAGAGAGTTGGAATTTTTTGAGGCCATTCAACACAAGTTTTACGTTGAATCCCAAGACCCAAATAAACCTACTTTTTATGCCAGTATTTGTGACGGGTTTGATATCAATTATGGAGATTTTCTCAATCGTTTTGAAAGTGAACCGGTTAAGCAGGAGACCTTAAATGAATTTAACCTGAATCGCCGTTGGGGAGTACGCGGATATCCTACGGTCTTGCTACTGCATAACGACCAACTACACCAAATAGCCAACGGCTACAGTACATTTGAGCAAATGAAGTATTATATCAATGCGGTGGAAGTACAGGTTTAATTTGCTAAAAACCCTTTCTATATTCCGAAGAATTTATGGTAATATCCGCGCCGGTATCAATCTCAATCGCTACACTTTTCATCATGCCGTCTTTTGACTTTACATCATACTCCAGTATATGACCACTAATTTCATTTTCCGGAAAACTCATCCAGTTACGTACTTTTAAGTCGGGGGTAACCCAAAAACGGGCCTCCATATCCTGGTCTTTTACCGTATATTCGTAGCAAGTGTAACCTAGGATCTTCTTGGTAGCTCCGGTTTTTTTCATTTCAGCTCCGTTAGGGTTATCAAACTCTTGATCCGGCATTGGCATTTGACCGCCAAAAGCTTGGCTCATTCTCATTTTCATGCCTGAAGTTTCTACGAAAATGTGTGTTTCTTCATTTTCCATTACCATAAAAGATTCTCCGTCTTGGGAGGCTTCTTCATAATCGCTCATGTTTACATTAATACCATAGTAATTTTCATCAGAAAATAGGAAGGCCATTTTCATCTTATCCTTACTTTGATCAGTAGTTACCTCATGCGTTATTTTATGGCTGAAAGTGTATTGCGGTCGCACTTTTACATCTTTGCCGGAATTAGCACCAGGGTAGCTAAAGGTAGAATATTCGACTTCCTGCTGGTCTTCATCTTCACTTTCTGCCAATGTTCCACCTTGCTGATTGAACAATTGTACTTTGCTGGTTTCAAGATTGCCGCTGAAGTCAACAGTTTCCCCATCAATTTCTGCTTTACCATTGAAACTAATATTTACCGAGGATTCATCAGCGCTATTGATGGTAACCTCCCCCGAAGAGAAATTAAGATTTAGATAGTCTTTAGAAACCGCTTTACCTATACCGGTTATACTCATTTTTGGGTCATAAGCAATGTTAAATGTATGGGTCTCGCCAATGGTATAGGTACCCTTGAGATTTTTCTTTGTTTCTCCTATTACTAGCACATAGCCATCGAAAATATCAGCCTCATTGGTCCGCCATGCCCCATCGATTTGAGTAGATGTCGCATTGCGCGTAATTTTTGCTTCATCTACTTGGTCAATTGAGGTAGTTCCAATACTACTATTCGTGATAGTAGCAGTTCCAAAACTCTCCTTACCATTGACCATATTTCCAACCTTATTGGAAACCTGGTTTTTTAGTTTTTTTAAGAATTGAGCTTCTGCCGGTATAATTACCACTAGAAACGTGACAAGCGCGAGTACTATTTTGATCCGATTCATAACGATTGAGGTTTGTCCAAATTTATCGACTTCTTGGAGATTAGGGTGACTATGTAGTAAAAATCTCTGGATTTGGGTAGCATCTTTTACCATCCATCAAGTTTTTTGAGAATCGCTACTTCCCGTTTTTAGTATTGGTTAATTTCATGGTTCCATATCAGAATTTAGCCTATGAAAACGATTAAATTTATATCAACATTTCTATGTTTATCTTGGGGAGTAGTCAGTGCCCAGGAACTCACTTTAAAGGTCAGCGAAAAGCCTATCAACTTGAAAATTGGTCAATCTATACAGCTTCAGGCAGCTGTTGTCGATGATCAAGGAAACAAGGTAGAAGACAGAGAATACCTTTATTTTTCCAGGGATAGGCGTGCCTTATCCGTGGTAGATACCACCGGGTTAGCCACTGCCATAAAGCACGGGGAATACTCCATTGTGGTGATAAGTCCGAATAAGGATAAAGGCCGATTACGGGCTGATATTCAGGTAATCATTGAACCTGAGGCCATAGCCAAAGTAGAAGTTGCAGAAGTACCTGGCGAGATCTACGCTGGTGTAATTATTCCTCTTTCCATTACTGTAATTGATGAGGCTAATTTTGAGCGCCCTGAGGTGGATGTGAATATTACTTCCAGCAATACCAAGGTGGTCTCAGTTGCTCCATTTAAAAAGCTAGTAGCCAACTCAGCCGGTAAGTCAACCATAACCATGGAAGCTGGGGGTGTTGAAACAAAATTGAATATCAAGATTGTTGAGAACCCAATTGTTAAAATTGATTTGAAATCAGATATGACTGATGGTCGTTCCGGAGATGTATTTACCCTTCAGGCAAGGGCTTTGGATAAAAATGGAGAAGTGATCGAAAACGCACCCATAAACTACTCTTTTACCGGTGAATCATATGATATTTCAGCGGCGCCCTCTGGTTTAATAACACCGGAAGGAAAATTTGTTGCTGATGAACCCGGTCTATATGTGCTTCACGCCACCTGTGGTTCGGCCGCGGCATCAGTGACTGTAAGCGCCAGTGAGCGCAATATTACCCGAAAAATAGATCTTATAGGTCGGGGTTCTATCAACACCAAGCACACTTCTGATTTGTGGATATGGGAAGGTGTAGATGGTAAAGATTATGCCGTAACAGGAACTTGGGGAGCCGATGGTAAAGCTTATTTCTGGGATGTTACAGATCCGGCCAGTATTACGTTAATCGATTCGGTACAGGTAGATGCACGAACCGTTAACGACGTAAAAATATCTGAAGACGGTAAGGTCTGTGTGATCTCTAGGGAAGGCGCATCTAACCGAAAGAACGGCCTGGTGATCATTGATGTAACCAACCCGCGGGATGTATCTATTATTTCAGAATTCTCAGAAAACCTGACCGGGGGGGTGCATAACGTATTTATTTCCAAAAACCATGTGTATGCGCTGAGTGCGGGTCGAAAATATTATTCGGTGAATATCGAAGATCCTGCCAACCCTAAGATAGTAGGGGAGTTTGAATTGGACACCCCCGGTCATGCGATACATGACGTATGGGTGGAAGATGGTATTGCTTATTCGTCTAACTGGGATGATGGAGTACAACTGGTAGATGTAGGAAACGGAATAGCTGGGGGATCGCCTTCCAATCCGGTTCAGTTTGCCAGTTATGCTTACCCCAGTGGGTCAAACCATGCCGCCTTTCCTTACCGTGATGAGAAAACCGGGAAATTTTACGTGATCCTGGGAGACGAGGAGTTTCCCTACGGTCTTGATCCTGGAGGTAAGAAACCTAGTCGAGCTGCCGGATTTTTACATATCATTGATTTTACAGATTTGAAAAATCCTAAGGAAGTGGCCTGGTTTCAGGTACCTTTTGCTGGTTCACATAACTTTTGGATAGAGGACGATATTCTTTATGCGGCTTTCTATAATGCAGGGGTAAGAGTGATTGATATTAGTGGTGAGTTACTAGGGGATTTGAACCGGCAGGGCAGGGAAATTGCCTGGATTGTACCTGAAGATCCTGAGGGTTATGTACCCAACGCTCCATTTACCTGGGGCGCTCAACCGCATAAAGGTCATATTTTTTATTCTGATTGGAATAGCGGTTTGTGGTCGGCAAAACTGAGACCCGTTGTTCCCGAAAATGCAGCTGTAGAAAGCAGATAGTTATGAAAAGGATAATTATTGTATGTTTTGTCCTCGTTTCTCAGGTAGCTGTAGCACAAAACTATTATGTCTACGTAACCGCGGAATCCGAAGATGAGGTTTCACTGATCAAATTTAACGGTAAAGAAGCCACAGTAGAAGAAACAATCGCGGTAGGGGTTTGGCCTGCAGAGATCGAAGGACCTCACGGTATCAATGTGAGCCCGGATGGCAAATACTGGTACCTGTCATTGGCGCATGGTAATCCCTATGGCACACTTTATAAGTATTCTACAGAGACTAACCAAGTGGTTGGTAAAGTGGAATTGGGGCTTTTCCCGGCATCATTACAGGTTTCTGAAGCTACGGGTTTGTTGTATTGTGTGAACTTTGATTTGCACGGCGATATGGTGCCAAGCACTGTATCCGTAGTGGATCCTGAAGATATGATTGAGATCCAGCGTATTGAAACCGGAGTGATGCCTCATGGCTCTCGAATTTCGCCAGATGGACTATTCCATTATTCAGTCGGCATGATGTCGGGCGAGCTTTTTGAGATCAATACAACAAGATTAAAGGTGAGCAGGGTATTACAGTTAGATGGAAAAAAAGAAGAGTCTGCTAAGGATGCAATGTCTGCTATGGACCATAGCCAGATGGATCATTCGCAGATGGGACACAATCAAATGGACCACTCCAAGATGGGGCACGACAAGATGTACCACAGTAAAGTGAAGCCTACCTGGGTGATTCCACACCCAACGAACAACAAAGTATATGTAGCTGGTAATGGATCGGATGAAATACTGGAAGTCGACTTAGAGAAATGGGAAATCACCAACCGTATGTCTACTGGCAAAGCGCCGTACAACGTGGATATTTCACCAGATGGCCGTTACATGTTGGCTACGTATAAGGCTAGTGCTGAGACTGGTGTTTGGGATCTTAAAAAGGGAAAGGAACTTGCCAGAGTGAAGAATTCAAGGAAAGTAAGCCACGGTGTCACAATCTCGTCTGATAGTAAATATGGCTTTGTTTCGGTTGAGGGTATTGGTGGTGAACCGGGTACTGTTGACGTAATTGACATCAAGAAAGCCACCAAAGTGGCTTCTGTAGATATGGGTAAGCAAGCCGGTGGCATTATCTTTTGGAAGGTGGAATGAGCTTAGTCGAGTAGAATTAGTTGTATGATTTTTCCGATTTTAGAGTAGCTCTATGAACTGGTTTTAATTAATACCAGTTTGAGGGGAAAGATTGGTACAGCCAATTTTTAGGGTCCTAGTGCATTACTTTTCAAGCAGCAGACCAGCTAGTTGTTTGAGATTTATCTCCGAGATTTTTAAATCATATTTAGCCCTGTCGCGATTGTTTTTGGCATTTATAAGATTTACCTGAGCCTGTCTAAAGTCAATCGCATTGATCTGCCCCAGGCTATATTGCCGTTTTGTACGGTCAAAGTTAGCTTGGTTGGTCAGCACATTTTTAGTCTCCGCCTGTAACGTAAAGATGTTGTTTTTATATAGTTCGTGAGCGTTGTAAATATCTGTTTTCACTTGCGCATTTACCTTTTCCAGTTCAATCTGCCTGTTCAATACATTCACCTTTCCCGTTTCTGTCCGGGTTCGCCGGGCTCCTCCATCAAAAATATTCCACGATAAATTTATGCCCAGGTTGTAACCACGGGTTTGGTTTGATAGTGCAAAGCTCGTGGGTGGATTTTGATTTTCATTCCAACCGTAAGAGCCGTTACCAGTTACTTTGGGTAAAAATTGAGCTCGGTTAATTTGGATATCCAGCTCGCTCAAAAGTATATTTTGATTGGACAATATTATTTCGATGTTGTTGGTCATGGCTAAATCCAGGATCTGCTGCTCGTCTAAATAAGTAGAAAATACTATAGTAGTGTCCACAACGATGTTGGTATTAGGTGCCTGACCCAGTAAAAGATTAAGGCTCCGTTTTAGGTTTTGCAGTTGACTAAGCTCTGACGCATAGGAGATACTATCGTTATTTAAGTCTACCTGTGCGTTGAGTTCATCTAGCTTCGTTCCCTGACCATATTTCAGACCTCTTTGGGCACGGTCCAGCCTATCGGCAGAGTTTTCTATATTAACCAACAGATTAGTGACTACTTGGCTTTGAAAGGCCACATCGTAAAAGGTTTCATAAATGGAGACAATCGTATTTTCTATTTCCTGGCGGTTTCTCAGTTGCTCCAATTGAAGATTTTCACCTTGTTGTTGCACCGTATACTTTCGCTCAAACCCGTCGAAAAGGGTGTATTCTGCGGTCACTGAGGCGTTGTAAGATTCCGTTTCAGCTCCGTCAATTGAGGCTTCTGACCCATCGTTAAAGCCTACACTCTGATTTTCATTGGCATAACTTAAGCCTCCTGTTGCGGTAACCGTTGGCAGGTAGCCACTATTTAAAGTGCTATTTTCAATGGCGGCTATCTCCACATCATTTTTCGATATTCTTAAATCATAATTACTTTCAAGAGCAATATTGATGGCCTCTTCCAGCTTTAGCAGGTTCTGTGCTACTAAATCCGAAACCATAGTAAAAAGAAGAATGAGAAGTAATAAATTATACTTTTTCATGGTCTATTGTAAGTTCTTTGATCGCCCGCTCCACAGATTCCCGTTCTGGCTTGGTGCCCGTCATCAGGTACTTAAAATTAACTTTGATGCTGTTTGAAAAAGCAAGGAATATAGGCAAGATGAAGAGTGTCATAAATGTAGCTATGGCAATGCCGTAGGCGATGGATATGGCCATGGGTATTAAAAACTGAGCCTGGAAACTTTTTTCTAGTATCAATGGTGCCAGACCGGCTATGGTGGTAATTGAGGTCAGGAAAATAGCCCTGAACCTTGATCTGCCGGTTTCATAAAGCGCTTCTTCAAACTTGAGCCCCTCTTTAAGGAAACTATTGAACTTGCCGGTAAAGACCAACCCGTCGTTAACTACAATACCTAATAATGCTACTATACCCAGCATAGAAAGTACATTTACAGGGAAGCCATGAATCCAATGGCCCAGTGCTACGCCAATGATGCCCAATGGTATTAGAGCCAGTAAAAGAAAAGGTTGGCTATATGATCTAAAAGCAAACACTATGACCACATAAATAAGAAATACTACCGCAGGCAGCACGTTACCAGCCGAGCGGGCAATCTTGCCGACTTCCCGGTTTTGACCTTCAAAGCTGACAGTTATGCCAGGGTATTTTGCTTCAATCTCCGGTGCCACCTCTGTTCTCAACTTCTGCATTACGCTGGTGGCGCTTTCCTTGGGGTTAACCATATCGGCGTCCACCGTAACCTCACGTATGCCATCCAAGTGATTAATGGCTACGTCTCCACGCTCTATGCTGTAGGTGGCTATTTCTGACAGCGGTACTCTTCCGTTTTGTGTTACAATTTCTATATCGTTAATATCATTCAGGCTGGATCTGTTCTGTTTCGCGTACCGCACCCAAACTTTAACTTCATTTTCTCCTCGTTGTAGCCGTTGTGCTTCGTTGCCAAAAAAGGCATTTCTCACTTGCCTCATAACATCGTTAAGGGAGAGCCCGAGAAGTTGGGCGTTATCTTTAAGTGTCAGGTTTATTTCTTTTATTCCTTTTGGACTGCTGTCGACGATATCTTTGACTTTAGGATTGCTCCTCAACTCTTCATACACGAGTTGCTTTGCTTCGTTCAGTTCCTCAATATCTTTGCCCTGGAGTGAGACAGATACGGGGCTACCACCAATATTAGCCCCGGAGTTGAAACTCAGCTTTTCAATGCCGGACAGTTCCCCCACCTGTTGCCTGATAAGATCTGTAATTTCCGGTGAGGAGAGGTCGCGTGTTTCTCCGGGAGACAAATTGACAATTACCGTGGCTTTGGAACTACCCGGGCCTACCTGTTTTAGCACATTTAGAATATGTGGGTTGCCTTCCAGGTTGGAACCCAGCTCTTCATTTACCTTCCAGGCGCTATTTTGAACATATGCTGCTGCTGAGTCTGTAATAGCTTCATTCGTACCCTTGGGTGTCTCTAAACTTATGACAAGCTGATCACTGGCATTAGCTGGAAAGAAAGTTACCACTACCACGCCTGATGCAAAAGCAGCAATGGTAACGACGAAAAAGAAGGTGGCTATAGAAAAAGTCAAAAACTTATGCCGCAGTGCAAATTTGAACGCAGGACTATACAGCCTATCCTTCATGTAGTTCATGATTTTATCTCCATATACATTTATTTTATAGAGTTTGGCTTTATTCGTAAGATCCTTAGAGTGCGCGAGGTGGGCAGGCAATATAAGCAGTGCCTCTATTAACGAAATGCCGAGTGTAAGTGTCACTACTGTCGCGATATCACTGAAAAAAGCGCCTATGTTCCCTTCCAGAAAATAAAAAACGGCAAAAGCCAATACGGTAGTGGTAATAGCCGAAAGGATGGGCGTAAGTACTTCTAAAGTGCCCATTATAGCCGACTTGACAGCCGAATTTCCAGCTTCGTACTTAGAGTAAATGTTCTCGGCAATGACAATACCATCATCCACCAGAATACCAATAACAATGATCATCCCAAATAGCGAGAGCATATTGATAGTTACCCCAAACTGACTTAAGACGACAAACATTCCCAGGAAGGAAATAGGCAATCCAAACGCTACCCAAATGGCCAGATTGGGTCTCAAAAAGATGGATAACAGGAGGAACACCAGGAACATCCCGATTACGGCGTTTTCCAAAAGCAGGGATATCCTGCCTTTCAGTACCAAAGAAGTATCAAAGGTCACTATCAGCTCTATATTGTCTTCTTTTTGATTGTATTGACTTATGTATTCCTTTACCCTGTCGGCTGTTTTTATCAGGTCTTCATTGTTGGTGTTAGTAATACCAACTTGAATGGATTGTTTGCCATTGTAATATATCCTGTCCGGGGTTTCGCTAAATGTATCACTGATAGTGGCTACATCCCTCAAATAAATAAGAGTTCCTGTAGAAGTAGACTTAACGACAATATTATTTAACTCCCGGGAATAATATTCCTTATTATCGGCACGTATGAGATACTCTTCTTTATTGGTTTTTATAGAACCGCCGGTTATAATAATGTTGGAGTTAGTAACAGCGCTTGCTACATCTTCAAAGCTCAGATTGTACCGTCTCAGGTTGTCTTCAAGCAGTGCTATTTCAATTTCTTCATCCGGAAAGCCGGAGAGTGTTACTTGAGATAACCCAGGGAAAGCCAGTAAATCCTCTTCGATATCTTCTGCTGTTTTTTTCAAAATACTAAGAGGTACATCATCACCGGTGACTACAAATACAATTGACTCCCGTCGGTTTTCAACTTTTTCAACTATCGGAGGTTCAATGGTAGTGGGGAAGGAAGGGATCCGGTCTACTGCATTTTTAACGTCATCTAAAACGATATTAATATTAAATCCTTCCAGTAATTCAATGGTTACAGTACCTAAATTTTCTTCTGAAACTGATGTTACTCTGTCAATACCCGAAATGCCTTTGAGGTTTTTTTCTATTTTTTCGATTACACCTTCCTCTACTTCTTCCGGTGATGCCCCGGGGTAATTAATCGTAATGTTTATAGTCTTTGATTCGGAGAGTGGGAAAATGGAGGAGTTAAGTTTGAAATACCCCAAAATACCGAAGATCACAAAGCCAATAACGCATATGTTAACGGCTACTGGGTATTTAATAAAATAGGCAATGAATTGCTTCATGATTGATGTTTAGAAACGTTACTTATAGCTTATTTTCATGCCTGGGTGCGCATTGGGTATAACTTCCTGAGCTATCATCATGCCGCTATCCAAACCTCTTACTACAATACTGTCAGCCAGATAATTGACGGGGATGATTTTCTGCAGGTGCAGCGCACTGTCCTTGATAACGTACAGATGATTATTTTCTACTAATAGCTCACTGCTTACCATAAAAACATCTTCAAGACTTTCACCTTCTATTTTGGCCTTTAAGTATTGCCCCTCCCTAAGCCTTTTGTCGGCGACTTCCACAATCACGTTTATGGTTTGCGTTTCCTGGTCGATTCGCGGGTTGATTCGGCTTACTTTACCTGAATAGAAATCTTCTCCATTCAAGCTACTGAGTGATATGGATTGCTCGTCCTTTAGGTATTTACTGTCCGCTGCGGCAATAGCGAGCTCCAACTCATATACCGTAGGGTCAATAAATTCCCCTAATTTCTGTCCGCTCCTTACCAGGGTGCCTACATCTACATTAGATTCAGTGACCGTACCTGTAAAAGGAGCTGATATGTAATATTTCGCCAATCTTTCCTGGAGATTTTTCACCGTATAATAGGTTTGAACGATATTCTTTCCCGTAACAAAAAGTTTTTCTGAATCAGATGTGGTTTTCGGCAGGGGTTCAAGTGGGCCCTCTATATTAAAATCACGCAGGTAAGTAGCCCATTTAGTAGAAGCCTCAGGAAAATCCACTTCCATGTCGGGCATCATAGCGGCAATTTGATTGACCAGGGAGCTCTTATTCGACTGTAATTGTGCCAGATGTTCCGCACCGTTTATCCTCAACAATAACTCTCCTTTACGAAATTTACTACCTTCTTTAAACACCGTTTTGGTAGCTAATAGAGTCCCCTGCACCTCGCTGTAAAGTTCCACCTTACGTTTTGCGGTCAACGTACCCGTAGCCTCTATCCAGTAGGGCAATGACTTGAGTGTTACTTGTTGAGCTTTTACTTTCGTATATGAAGTTGATGACACAGTTTGGGTTTCACTATTGGCTCTACTGCCCCGTGCAAGGTAAAAAATTGAGATACCTCCAATAATGATAATGATGCCAATACCTATACTGATACTTCTTCTCATTTTTAAAAAAGGATTTTAAGCTGCATTTATAATCAATGTATATGGTTTCAATAGCATTCTAGTGATTTTTATTTCTTTGACGTCAGTTTTTAGTTTATTGAATGACGTTCTTAACGACGGATAACCAAGGTTGAGGTGAAAATTCATTGATGTTAAACAGAAGAATAATAACCAATGTTGCGAATAAGCGATTTAATCAACCAACAGACAGATCAAATCTATCAAAGTTCAGTTTTATAGAACGAAAAGCGCCTGGTTTTTGCCTTTTCTGGTTAAAGGTGACATGATAGCCGTTATTTTTGGAGGAGTCCACAAGAAAGTTTTGTTTTCATTTGGGTATTATAGGAAGTTGTAAGTACGAATCGTATTTTCCTCCCATATGAATAACCTGTTCTCCACCGCTATTCGGTGAATTATCTTTAAAAAAT
>JBCCOE010000108.1:0-11971 GCA_039025475.1 Bacteroidota bacterium
CGTTATCAAAGATTAGATGGAGAAATTAGACAACCTTTTAATGATGAGAAAGAAAGTCTGCCGGTTGCGTTTGCTTCAGGGCGATGGGGCTCGTTGGCTTCATTCGGAAGTCGTAAATATCCAGATACAAAAAAAATGTATGGAACAGGGGGGAATAGTTTTGTGGCCATCGTGGAATTTGGAGATTCATTGAAGGCCAAAAGTATTTCTACGGGAGGGCAAAGTGGCGACCCCAATTCACCTCATTTTGATGATCAGGCGTTGATGTATACTAAAGGGGAATTTAAGGATGTACTTTTTTACAAAGCTGAGGTTGACACCAAAGCTAAAAGTATCTATCAGCCAGGAGAGCAAATTAAAGACTAGTTATGAAAGAAAAATATATAAAACTCATTGATAATCAGATTGATAAGCTTTCAAATGAAGATTTTGATTTAGATGCCTGGAAAGGTTCGACTAAATACGTGCTTACGTTGATCTTTGGCCCAAAGGATGCCAAGGTAAATGAGGTGGAAAATTTGAAAATAGATTACAGCAGCTGGGCGTTGCGTGATTCTAAGTCAGACTATAAACCCATTGAAACCTGTAAGAAGAAAGGAAAAGAACTCTTAGATATTGCTAAAGATGAGCTTGAGCTTTTTGGCGTAAAAGAACATCACAGAGCGGCTAAACTAAAATCGATACTGGATGGAGAATCGGATAAACTATTCGACAAGGGAATTACCAAGGGTAAGAAAAAAGAAATATTAAAAAAGCTGAGTAAAGACCAGTTGGTAGAAGTAATTTTAAGTTTAATAACGGATTGATGGAGATGAAAACATTCCATTTATCCGGATGTTAAGAGTTCAGTGTGAGAAGGAGATATGCTGGTTGATATTGTACTTGCCGTTGCGGCCTTTTATTTTTCAATTCCACTTATAGCAGGGTATTTTGCGTACAGCTACGGCAGATCATTCTGGTTATGGTTCACGATAAGTACCTTTCTCCCAATTGTGACTCATTTTATTCTATTTACTCTTGTGTACATGGATGAGCGTGTAACAGCAAAAGATAAATTAAACCGTCGTGAGCGTGCGGAATCAGATCGCCTTGTAAAAGACTTGATCGAGTCGGTACCTGAAGTTAAGCGCTTACCCAAGAAAAAAGTCAACGTCTAGTGGGCTTTTAGCCATTTGTAGGCATTCTCTTTATTCAGAAATACTTCCAGTTTTGCTCCGTAATCGTTAAACTTTTTCTCCGATGATTGTTTGAATTTTTCCATCGGATAATCCGCGTAGAAATCTTCACCCAGGATAACTGCATGAACTTTAAGGTCAGCCTCTTCAAAAAGCAAATGATCCCATTCCGTTACCAACCAATCTTCGTCTTCTTCCGATAGTTCTCCAAGTAGTTGTGTATCTGCCAACCACTTTAGGCTACCGTACGTCTTTTTGAAAGTGTTGTAATGGTCTAGTACTTTAAGTAGATTCTTTTTGAACTCACCTTCAGGTGGTTCACGGTGCCAGGTATGGATTAAAACCGGTATAGTCTCGTCTAGCTCGCAAGACACCAATTCATTCTGGAATATTTTTGACATGCTTCAATTCTTGAGTTCTACCAAGTTAGTTTAATTAGATGATCGTCGCCAGTAGCCGTACAGATCATAAATTATATTCGCCTCAGTCAAATAGATCAACGTGAATTTTTATCCTTGCCTAAAGAGATCTTATAATCTTCCGGAGTGCCTTCGATCTTTAAATTAAGGAACCGGGTTCGTTTGGATTCGTCTCTAAACTGGATCTCATCTATCTGGTCGGACGTATCTCTATCTTTTTTTCCGAAAAGTTTCTGCGCACCTGCCCGAGTAACTACTTTCCAGGGCACTCGCAGATAGTACTCCATGTTGAGGTCCACATCCTGAGTTCCGGAAAGCTCAAAGTAGCCCAAAGAAGAGTTAATGTTCATGGATGGAATATCCAGGCTTCCGTTTTTAAGATTTAGTACGTTTCGAAGTGTATCAAAACGGACGTTGTTAAGATTTTTATCGGCAAAATAGCTGGATAATGCGTCGAAGGCTGAATAATCTACCAGACTCCCATCCACAACCTTAAATTCAGTTTGAATGTCAGAGTCATCAATGATTGGTATCAAGTCGGCATGAACCCGAACCTTACCGGCTAACGTTCCACTGAGTCGCCCATTTAAATTTTCGGATACCAGGTGATCCTGTCCAAAGTTCTCAAACTTAAATAGAATTTGATCTAGGTTTAGGTTTGAAACTTCAATATCGGGATCAAAATAAATATTTTCTGGGTCGGAGCCATTGAAGTATCCCTTAATTTTCATTTCGCCGCCTGCAACTTTTGTAGACATCTGATCTACGTATAGATAGTGATCCTCTTGCATTCTTCCTTCCAGCAAGAAATCTTGAAGTTCATACCTGTGATAATTAAGATCGTCTATAGAAACGCTGAAGTTCATATCGGAGAAGGGCACTTCAAAAATATTGAATGCGGCGGTATGGTCTACGGTGTCGGTAACAGGAGGTGGAGTATAGGCAAAAAGCTCGTCAAAATCTAATCTTGGAGATACCAACTCAAAAGAGTGTCTTTTTTCTGTTCCGGATTTTTTGCGATGATGCAAGAAATTCGCTTTGAACTCAGACCTCCCCAATTTACCGCCCAGGCTATCTACTTTCAAAATGAGACTATCCATGTAAATGTTTCCGCTAAAATCTTCAAACCGCATAGGGTGTACTTTCATAGTAGCGGCTATGTTATCGATGCGTAGATTGGAAGACGCCAGCTTTTTGTTGAAAGTAAGGTCAGCTAAGCCATCGATTTTTAAGTTCCTGAATTCTTCATGTCTGTAGTCTTTAGGTACATAATTTTCACCACCATAAGCAAATACATCGTCCAACTGCAGCAGGTCAGAAATCAAATGAAAATCAATTCGGGTATGTCCAACGGGATCTTTTTGGAACCATAGATCGTAATTATCTAGCTGACCGTTAAAATGGAAATCGCTGTCGTCGATCATACCCGTAAAATCTATAACTCGAAAGTTGTCGTCATTTACATAAACATCGGCATTAAAGTCATGTAGACGATGCGGATAGTTGGTGAGTGTGGCGTTAAGTCTTTCTATAAAAAATTCACCAATCGGTAAATTTCTGGACTCGGTAAACGCTTGTGCCGACGCTTTGAATTTCAGTCCCAAGCTCAGATCTTTTACCTGTTCGTTATAGATTTTTGGGTCGATTGAATCGGCTTTTACCGAGGTAAGTTCGCTAAAATCGATTAATGACGATCGGATCTCCAAAACAGCTTCTACTGGAATGTTAGTGTGGTGCAGTATCGCAGGTACATCCGATAGGCTCGCTTTTATAGAAAGGTCAGACTTTCCAAGCTTCATGTCGAACCGGTTTATTTTAGCTGCACTGGCATCCATTACAGCGTCAATATTAACGTCGCGTACTGGAAGGGGGTAGGAACTGGTATTGAAGTTTAAACCTTCTACTTTAAGGGTGGCATAGTAAGCTTCATTCAGTTTTTCTAAACTTTTCTCCGGATCTTCCAGGTCGATTATGTCATGAAAATTCATGCTAAGTGATATTTTTCCCTCTACATCTTTTAGGTCATTGAGATTTAGAAAACCCGCCAGGAAGTTGAGGTCAAATTCCGAATCTATGGACATTTCAATGTCGGGAGATGCAAAGTTAGTTACCTTAAGGTCGCCTTTGAATGTTCCAGCTTCCGGACGGGCGGTGAAGTCTTCAATAGATAAAGACATAGTACTGATATCTTGTTTTTCTCCATTGGTGAACTGCCCTTTAAAGTACAGGTCGTCTACAGATTTATCTACTTCCACGTTACTGACAAAGGCTTCAGCACAGCCGAAATCGATATTGACAGCCGGGTTAAATCCGTTAATGGATTTGCCATTGACTGAAGCATCAAAATATATTCTTCCTCCGTTTTCATAGCGTCGCAAAGCTGGAGCCAGTTCCGGTGGTGCAAATGATATGAATAGATCAAAGTCAGGTTTATTCCCACTAAATTTAAGGTCCAGGTACATATCGTTATCTACATCGATATCTCCTTCCATAAGGAATAACGCGTTTTGAATGACCACCTCTGACGGACTGACCTTTAACTTATTTTCTGTCGCATCAAAATCTAACTGGGTCAAAAGGTTTACATTTTTGTGGTGAAGAAATGTGGTGTCCCCGTCATTGATCAGGTTAAATATAAAACGGCTATCTAAAGAAATATAAGTGTGTTTGCTAGAGGTGCTAATGCTGGATTGGGCATCTTCAATAAAAGCCTCTACCAGTATATTGGTTTCCTCATTTAGCTTTAATAGATCGATATTGATCAATCTGACTGTTTTCAAGTCTAACTTGAAGTTTGAATCCTGTGATTCTGTAGAACTCTTTGCCGACGACAGGGCATTTACAATATTGAATGAACCATCAGGATGTTGCACTAATCGAAGGTAGCCACTATCTAGCTTAATCGATTTAATCTCAAAAGAACCTCCGATGAGCTTCCAAAAATCAAAACCAACGTAAGCGTCATGTACATAGAGTAGCTGCTGGCCCTTGTTGCCTTTTGACTCGAATACTTCGATATCCTCGAAATCAATGGAGATATATGGAAAATTCTCAAAAGGTGAAATATGACTGCCCCCGATGGCCAGGCGACCATCAAACCCTGTATTGATGGATTTAACCAGGCTTTGCACAATTTGCCCTTGTTTGAGATAGGCAATACCAGTGGCAACTGAAAAGATCAAAATGATTACCCCTAAACTGATTCCAAAGATTTTAAATGCTTTTTTGATAGATGGATTCATTTAACAGGTATTGGTTATGACAAATGAACACTCTAAAACTACATGTAAAAGATGAACTAAAAAGGTCATCCTATGTTTGAATTCCAAGCGAATAGAGATGTCACATACAATTTTAGAACTTCAAAACCTATCAAGAAAATATAATGACGGTAATCCTGCTGTAAATGGTGTAAACCTTCGGGTTGAGCAGCATGAAAGACTAGCACTAGTTGGAGAGACCGGTTCGGGTAAGTCTACCTTGCTTAAAATAGCTTCGGGTCTTTTATACGCTGATTCCGGGAAGGTAATGTATAATGGTCAGGAAATCGAAAACCCTAAAGATCAACTGATACCGGGACATCCAGATATGGCCTATCTATCGCAGCATTTCGAATTACCCAAATTCATTACCGTAGAACAACATCTTTTCGACCCTTACGAAATGACGGAAGAGGAGGCTCAAAAAATATATAATGCCTGTCAAATAGAGAACCTTTTAACTTCTGATACACGATTTTTAAGTGGCGGTGAAAAACAGCGTGTAGCGCTAGCCAAACTAATTCTGGCCAAGCCGCAGATACTGCTTTTGGACGAACCTTATTCAAATCTCGATCCTATCCACAAACGGATCATCAAGCAAGTTGTGAACTTACTTGGAAAAGAATTATCAATTACGATAATAATGGTGTCCCATGAGCCGCTGGATGTACTTCCCTGGGCTGATCGTATTGCGGTGCTCAAGCAGGGTGAAATAGTACAAATAGGAGCACCTGACTATGTATACCGGCAACCGATCAATGAATACGTTGCTGGTTTATTTGGGAATTATAACTTACTTGAATTTCAGGATTTTAAACTTTTCAAGGGTAGACCATCGGTATCAGACACCAACCAATACATCCTCCGGCCTGAAGATGTACGGGTTTTAGAAAATTCTGATGACGAGAATTCGATGTCCATTGAAAACGTGGAGTACTTCGGTAGTTACGAACAGTTGACTATTGCGCTGAGCAATAAGAAGCGTATAAATGCCAAAGTTCCCGTAGGTCAATTTCAAAAAGGTCAAGCTGTTACATTACATATCGAATAATTTTATAGATTGTAAAAACCTGATAATTAGATTATTATATTGACAAAATAATATTTTGAAATGGTTAAATATTATTTTAGACAAAAAATGGTTAATATTAATTAACCGTTGTCTAGTTTATGTCTATATACCACCAAGAGGCTTTGAATCAGTTCTCTAGAGATCCTTTTATCGGCCATAAGATCCGAAGAATTCGAAATCAGGAACTGTTTAAAAAAGTGAATCAAGCGCAATTCGATAGCCTTACCAATCGAGAAAAACAGGTTATTCAATTATTGGCTAAAGACTATAACAATCCCAAAATTGCTCATTTGCTATCTATTAGCAGGGCCACAGTGGCTCAGCACAGGAAAAATATTAACCGCAAATTAGGAATTAAGTCTTACGGACAGTTATTCTACTATGCACTTGCTTTCGACCTGGTTTAGCTCTGCGAGTGGATAACTACTTAATTTTTGGTATTGATCCACAGGTGACTAAACCAGTGCCAATTGCCTTGTTTGTCGGGAACGGTTATCGTATACAAGGTTCGTCGTCTATAAGCGATGGATTGAGAAGCTCTAATGGATAACGTGACAACCCCATCATTATCAGTATTTTTGATCATTTCACATTCGGAGCCTTGTACAAAACACTGTAGCTGATCCATGTTGAGCTCTGAGGATTCGAAGCTAAGCTCTAGTTTAGGTCTATCTTCCCCATTAGGTAACATAAATGACTGAGGTGTTTTTGTGGTTATCCTGAGGGCTTTAGTTGCGACCTTCATGGTAAACTTGTCTAGTGAGGCATAGTTCTCGGACATGGGGAACCGAGGGCATTGCCAGAGATCCGTGCCATTGTAGATCACTCCCGAGTTTTGAGCTGCCGCACCTTTAAAACCTGTTTTTTGAACAATATCTCTCATTTTGGGGTCTAGCTCACCATACGGATAGGCAAAAGTCGAAGGTTTTTGACCTGTATTTTGTTGGATAAGCTCTTGGGTTAGTTGAAGTTCGTTCTCAAATTTAGCATACCTTATAGAATCCGGAAGGTTTAAGAAATAATCGTGAGAATGCGTATGATTTCCGATTTCAATCCCTTGTCTTCGGGCGTCCTTGATGTTATTCCACTCCATATAATCGCTGCCGCCTACAGTCTCGGTGTTGATGAATAAGGTAGCTGGAAAACCATATTTAGTAAGTAGAGGCAATGCTTTTTTGTAAAAGCTTTTAAAGCCATCATCGATGGTGAGCACCGCTACTCGGGAGGCAGGTGCATCAGACTTCATATAATCAATAGCTTCAGAAAAGGTAAGCACAGTATATGCGTTCTTTTTTAAGAAGCTTAATTGTGCTTCGAAGTCAGCTAATTGAATGTTGGTAGAAGGGTAGCGCCCGTCTCCAAACCGATGATAGACAAAGCAAACCACTTCCTTTTTGTTTTCCACTACAGTGATGAGGTCTGACTTTAGCGACTGATCACCTCTACCTGTACAAGCGGTGAATAAGAGCAAAGCACAAATGCGTCGTAGTGGGAACATAGGATATATAAAATTAATAGTATTCACTTTAAAATTAAGCCCGAAAGGTGGTGGTAGGTACTCATGAAAAGAACATTAAAGGTGATTCCATATTTAAGAAATAGCGGGAAAATCTCAACTAGATTCCTGACAAATGACAGTTTTTACACCTTCTTTAAGGCCTACTTTTAAGGTGATGAAAATATCTACTTTTTCATTTCATGTATCACCCTTATCTCCACAACTATGCAAGTATTCGATGAAAAGCACATAAAGAATATTGTCTTTTTGGGCAGCCCAAAAGCTGGTAAAACTACACTGGCGGAAACCATGTTATTTGAAGCCGGAATAATTAATCGGAGAGGCACCGTAGAAAATAAAAACACCGTTTCGGACTGGCACGAAATAGAACATCAAAGAGAAGGTTCGGTATATGCCACAGTGCTACACACCGAGTGGCGTAATTACAAAATAAATATTATTGATACCCCTGGTTTAGATGACTTTGTGGGAGAAGTCGCTTCTTCCGTTCGTGTGGCAGATACCTGTGTATTTGTTGTTAACTCACAACACGGTGTTGAAGTTGGTACTGAACTCACCTGGAATTATGTAGACCAATTTAGAAAACCCACTTTGTTTGCTTTCAACCAGTTGGATCATCCAAAATCAGACTTTAATGCGTCTTTAGAATCCGTTAAAGACCAAATTGGTAATGCAGTCACCTTGATGCAATACCCACTAAATGAAGGTGAGGGCTTCGACGGCATTATTGACCTGCTAAAAATGAAGTATTACAAGTTCGGTCCTGAAGGGGGAAAACCAGAAAAGCTACCTATTCCGGAGGGTGAAATAGAAAAGGCCAATCTACTTCATAACGAACTGGTGGAGAAAGCAGCAGAAAATGACGAGAGCCTTATGGAGATGTATTTTGAGAAGGGTACGTTGAGTGAAAATGAAATGCGGCAGGGACTTAAAATTGGTATGAGAAACCACGAGGTATTTCCTGTTTTCTGCCTTTCAGCGAAAAAGGATATGGGTAGCGGGCGTATGATGGGATTCATTGACAATGTAGTGCCCAGTTCTGTAGATATTCAGCCTGAGCATTTAGTAGATGGCAGTGAATTGTCGCACAAGCTGGATGGTCCTGAAGTACTTTTTGTATACAAGACCGCCATTGAACCCAATTTAGGCAAGATGTCCTACTTCAAGGTGATTTCAGGACAGGTGAACGCAGGAGATGAGTTATACAACCATCAAACCGGAGAGACCGAGCGGATTAATCAGTTGTTTATCGTGGATGGGCATAAGCGTAACCCTATTAATCGATTAGTGGTAGGGGATCTTGGTGTGGTACTAAAATTAAAATCCACGGAGACTAATCACACCCTATGCAGCAAAGAGCGGAATTTTGAGGTTGATCCGATAAAATTCCCTGAACCTAAAATGCAGATGGCCATAGTGGCTCAGAATAATTCAGATGATGAAAAGCTTGGAGAGGTATTGCATAAAATACATCAGGAGGACCCCACCGTGACCTATGAATTCTCATCCGAACTGAAGCAATTACTGATATCCACGCAAGGTGAATTGCATTTATCCATGGTAAAGTGGGTGATCGAAAATGTATACCATCTCCAGGTGGAATTTTCGCAGCCTAGGATACCTTACCGCGAGACCATACAAAAGCTCGTGGATACGTCTTACCGCCATAAAAAACAATCCGGTGGGGCCGGACAGTTCGGAGAAGTGAATATGAAGGTTGAACCTTACTATGAGGGTATGCCTGAGCCAGAAGGGGTACATATTCGGAACAAAGAAGAAATTGACTTACCCTGGGGCGGAAAGCTGATATTCTACAACTGTATTGTTGGTGGGGTGATTGACGCACGCTTCCTGCCGTCCATTCTTAAAGGCGTCATGGAAAAAATGGAGGAAGGGCCTTTAACAGGCTCTTATGTGCGCGACGTTCGGGTCATCGTTTATGACGGTAAAATGCATGCCGTGGATTCCAATGACATTGCTTTTAAGATTGCAGGGATGAAAGCCTTTAAGCAGGCGTTTATTCAGGCCAATCCAAAAATACTGGAGCCCGTAGGAGAGGTGGATATTTTGGTGCCTGAGGAACTTATGGGAGATGTGATGACCGACTTGCAGACTCGTAGATCTACGATCACAGGCATAGAAACACAGGGTCAGTATCAGCTGATAAAAGCCAAAACACCCTTAGCTGAATTAGACCGGTATACTACTTCCTTGCGGTCTTTAACCCAAGGTAGAGCCAGCTTTACTAAGAAGTTTGCAGAATACGCCCCCGTACCTGCCAATATTCAGGATAGGCTAATTAAAGAGTATAGCGAGGCGGAGAACTAGGGACTTTCGTCAGCCAGATGCGAGGTTCCCGGGCTTGATCCTGCCTGGCAGACAGGCCGGGACCTCGGCATTCTTATCTCAACTATAAAATTGGAAGAATAACCTAAAAACTTTTTAATAGCACCCATAAGACCGTCATTCCTGATGCAGCGAAGCGGAAGTCAGGGATCTCATAAACAGTGATCTTGCGATGTTAGAGCTTCACAAATTATCACGAGATTCTTGCTTTCGCAGGAATGACGATTATTCATTCCTCAAAGAAGTACGACGGATCAATCTGGTAGTGATCGTATTGGGTCAAATTATTTTGGCGAATAATTGCGGCGAGTTGATCGGTATAGTCTTTTCCTCTTTCGGAGTAATACTTCAAATGGGGTAAGAGATCGTAGATATTATTATACGCGGTCCGTGCTTTTCTAAACTCACGATAAGGCCTGGCACGACCAAGGGTCTCAAAATAGTCCTCTATCGATTCAGAGATGTCCGAATACTTCCTAAGATGAACATTATCTTCATTAGCCGGTATCCTTGGTTCATCATTTCTGTAAGCCCATATCCCAAATAAATTATTTCCTTCTCTAAAAAAACGCGAAGAGCCCCAACCGCTTTCCACCGCTGCTTGAGCCAAAATAATACTGTTTGGGTGAGTCATCATTCTACCGACTAGATCTTCCAAATCATTAGCCTTGAAACGCTCTTTTTGGTGCAAATAAAAAGTGGAATCTTCCACCTCCCAATTTACTTTACCGAACAGTGCTCTTATATTTTTCTGATCCTGAGCCAACTGGTATTTAGCAATAAGAATAGCAGGTAGTATGATAGCAATAAAACGATTTTTAGTCTCATCAATATGGTGAGAGTTTAAAGCCGGAATGTTACGGTAAAGGAGAGGTTTGGCCAGAGAATCCCCCAGGGGAACGATTTGATCCGTATTCTCTAAAACAATGACTTCCGACTTAAGTACGCGTTCTTTTTCGCCACAAGCACATAAGATCATTGCAGCCAAGGCCATAAGTGCAATCAACCACCTAATGTTCACAGATATTACCTTAAGCTTATTGGGTCATGAAAGTACAAAATTTGTTGATGACACTTATTTCCCGCTTTCTACGGATTTAACCTTTGTGTCCTCTGGCTTCTCGGTTTGGCTACTAAGTAAGATTTCAACCGCTTTTAAGAGCTGTTCATCTTTTCCTTGTACCAGCATTTCGTAGCTGTTTTTAACCATAACATCCGGTTCCAACTGCTTATTTTCCAGGTAATCACCATTTACATCAATCATACCGACCTGAGGTATTCCGAAGACTAATGATGGATTAATCTGTCGTTCCCACCATACCGCCGTTCCGGTCCCGGGCACGGGCATTCCCACAGTGGTTCCAATATTCAATGCCTTATAGGCATAGGGGAACATGTGAGCGTCCGAATAGTTGCTCTCGCCGGTAAGCACAACAGTAGACCGTCGCCATTTAAACTGGGGTTCAGTTCCTAAATCTTGTCCCCTGGGCATCATACGGATATATTCTTTACCACTCAGAAAGGTGGCCAGATCATCATGGAGCCATCCACCGCCATTGGAGCGGGTATCTACGATAAGAGATTCTTTATCATAATTTTCTCCTAACACTTCTTCGTAGACTGTTTTAAAACTCGGGTTGTTCATGCCTCTTACATGAACGTATCCGACTTTGCCATTGGAAGCTTTTTCCACTTCTTTTTTGCGGTTTTGCACCCATCGCTCATACATTAAGTTGTTTTCAGCTCCTCTGCTTATCGGTTTTATGACCTCATCGAATCGCTTTTTGGTCGATGGATCGAAAAGGGAAAGACGGATACGATCACCTTGCTTACGGTTTAATATATCATGGTGATTTACGGTAGGCTCAAGTGCAACCCCATCAATCTTTTCAATGACCATACCGGCTCTAATATTTATCGATTCTTTATCGCAAGGCCCGTCTTTCAAGACCTCTTCAATCTTGAGTCCTTTACTTTTATGGCCATTGTCGAAAAATAAACCTATGGAACTGGTCCTATCCGCGGCACTATTGGAGGGTCGGTAAAAACATCCGGTATGACTGGCATTTAATTCTCCCAAAAGCTCACTCATCATTTCTGCAAAATCGTGGTTATTGGAAATGTGCGGCAGGAAACGTGCGTAATCTCTCTTATAACCGTCCCAATCTACGTTATGTAAG
>JBCCOE010000109.1:0-11732 GCA_039025475.1 Bacteroidota bacterium
AGGTAAAATCTTACGTTCTTTCGAGTGAGAATCTTCAATACAGGAATAATCCTTAGGCACTCTTAATAAACAGGGGTTTTTCCTATATGAAACAGGTTTTTACTCCGTCTCACCTTTTCAAATTTTGTTGATATAGAATTTCCGAATAGTAAGCCTAATTAAAGTCTGTAGGTATGGATGATTTAGTCTCTGGTTTCTCAAGAAAGTTTAAGTGGAAAGGTGGTAAAACTATAAATCCAAAAACAAATACTCCTTATGAAGCCATTATAGGTCAAGAAAATTTTGCGGAAATCTGGTGGTTAGAGGAGGCCTTAAAGGCGGCAAAAAAAGTAGCCAGAATTAAAAAAAATCGAGGAACTGCTACCGGCTTTATGATATCGGAGGATCTGTTTATGACTAACCATCATGTTTTCGGGGAAAAAGAAGATACTTATTCGGCTAAAATTCAATTCGATTTTAAGGCCAATAAAGACGGTTCAGCGAACAAACCGGATGAATGGGTTTGCGACGCCGCAAACCTTTTCAAATCCAACAAGTCCTTAGACTATGCGATTGTCAGGTTAAAGCCTCAGTCAGGGCTAAAACCAGGACAAAAATGGGGATACTTCGACCTTAGTGCGGAACCGCATTTAATAGATAATCAACATGTAAATATCATTCAGCACCCTGCCGGCAGGCGGCAAGAGATCGTGTTCAGAGATAACCAATTAATGGCTATAGAACCCACTGTCATTCAGTATTTAACCGATACTGATTATGGCAGTTCCGGATCTCCTGTGTTGGATGATCATTTCAACTTGATCGCAATCCATAGCAGAAGAGTAGAGGATCCTAACGCTAAGGGCAGTTGGTACAGAAATCAGGGGTATCGGATCAGCGCCATATATGAGGAGATCATAGAATATTTAGATCATGATCTTGCTGATTGATCAATTCCAAAATTGAGAAATTTTTAAAACCACACTTTACTAGAAGCAATTTAAATAACCACAATTCAATAACATGGGCGCATCAAATATCCTTAAGAGAATACACGAACACAGGGTAAATATTGCTTACACGAAAGAACAATATTTCAACGCCTATTACCGTCTTTTAAAGTCTTATAAAAAGAAGCTCCGGCAAAGAAGGGTACTATTTAATGTATCCATTGCCATAGGTATTGTCACTTTATCCGGACTATTGGTTCACTTGACGGATAATGACCTAAAAGCCGCTCTGATGTTATCCACATTTTTTTCCATAACTGCTATTGTGCTGAGTATCTATTTGTCAACACTACCGGAGCTGAAAGAACCTTCTGCCTATCTGGAAAGAGCGGAGGGGTTTCTCATTTTATACAAGCATATAAAAACACTTGAGGCGAGGATCGCTGATGGTTGTATAGAAAACGATTGTGATCTGGGTACTTATTTAGATGAGATTGAGAACAAATCTAAGATCCTGTACACCAATCCCTTACCGATGGAATATGAAGATTATCTAGATGCCAAGAAGAAGATCCAAAATGGAAACCTGTCTTACACGGACGAAGAACTTCAAAACACCTGACCCATGCACAAACTCACCTTCACGCTCAAACAGCATACCCCGCTTATTCACTTTCATAGCGAAGTGGATGCCAGCCTCAGAGCTACCGAATTGAAACCCAAGTTGGATAATTTCCTTCATGCCAACACTGAGGTCAAAAAACAGTGGAACATTAACGGGCAGCACATCGCGCTCGATTATAAACTTAAAATCTCCTCCTACGAAGTGCAGTTGAAACCGATAAAGAAGGGGGATCAGGTACCTTGCTTTTTTGGCAACATGGGGGCTGACTATGATAGTAGCCCTAAATACTTGTCCATGACAAAAGCTCCGGTCACTTTACAGTTTTCATCTTTCAACCACGAGCTTTTGATCACCATTAAAAAGCATTTCCCTGATTTTATTGCCCGTACCAATTTTGGTACACGCCAATCAAAAGGGTATGGGTCTTACTACCTTGAACAACCATCGGAAGATAGGCCATTCAGGGAAGTTCCCCACTTGATCATAGACAAACGGGAAATAAGAGATTTTATCGATGTGACAAACATCATCAACTACTATTATCAACGGCTAAAATCTGGCATTAACTATAGGAATGAGTATCAGCATGCTTTCCTGAAGATGTACTTGGAAGACAGGGGGTACAGGTGGGAGAAGCGCTGGCTCAAGGAGAAGTTCGTTGGCGGTTTGGAGCCTTCGGATGACGAAGAGCGATTTGCCCGCGCCATGTTAGGGCTTGGCGGATCATTTTCTTTTAAGCCCAAGAACAGGGATAGGAGACGTGGACAAGTTTACCCCAGACAAAATGTTGATGTTACCGTAGAATCGACTCATGAAGAGATCGCCAGGTTCAAATCACCTATTACGTTCAAGCCTATCGCATACAAAACACATTGGAAGATCTACATTTTCTCCGAATCGGTTTCGGATGAAATGAAGAATAGAAGGTTTAAGTTTTCAGATGGTCACGGTAATGCTTATCATTTAAACACTCCTTCTGAAACACTGGATATCGATGATTTGATAGCGGCTTATCACAATCATTTAGGGAGTACGTTTAAAGCCTCTATTTACACGGGCCGACCTTCCTATCAAGTCAAAATTATCAAATGATGAAAACCTATTACGCCATAACCATTGGCCCGATCTATAAAACACTAAGCATGGCCCGCAAGACCCGCGAGTTATGGTCGGGTAGCTACCTGTTTTCCTATCTCATGAAGCATCTGCTAATGCAATTGATCAATAATCAGGATGATATCATTCTTCCCTATGCTGGTGTCATTGCTACGGGAGATAAAAAAGTCAACCTGCTTCACGATCCACTGGAAGCCGGGCTTTTTCCCGATCGTTGTGTGATCAAAATGCAAAACGGAGAATCACTTAAAGACCTGAAGCCACTTATCGAATCCGTAATTGAAGAACTCATTGCAAAAATGATCCGGCATTTGGACAACACCGGAAAAGTCACTGTTTTCAAAAGTGAGGCCCAAGACTACTTTAACAATTACTTTCAAGTATATGCGGTCAGCGAGTCTTTTGATGAGGGAATTCTTTTTCGTGATGTAGTAAAAAAGCTTTTCGATGCGCTTGATATACTGGAGCTTCAATCTAAGGTCATCCCTAAAGAAACCCAGTCTTACATTTACCAATTTATGACTACATCCAGTTTTAGGGCGGGAGGGCGACTTTCATTTCTAAAGAAGGATGCCGGACTTAGCGCTGAGCGGTTTGAGTCGGTCATTGAGATTGCCGCTAAAGAACTGATCACGGAAGAAAGAAAAGAGGCATTCTATAAAACAATGAAAATCAATGACGACACTATAGAAGAAAGTCTCATTGACAATTTAAAAGAAGAAAACAAAGACGACTATCGCACGCATCATAAATACATAGCCATAGTACATATAGACGGTGACAATTTCGGAGCGTTTATAAAATCACTGGATAACGACACGTACACGGCATTTACTAAATCATTAGCCCGCTTTTCATTAAAAGCCAATAAGCTTATTCAGGAATACGGAGGTCAGCCTGTCTATTTGGGCGGTGATGATGCTTTATTCTTTGCCCCGGTTAGAAATGGGAATCAGAACATTATTTCTCTATTGGACGAGATAGATTATATTTTCAAAGAAGAGTTCGCAGCTTTTAAAACTGAGGACAGATCAATCCCTACGCTTTCTGCCGGCGTTGCTATTCACTATTATAAACATCCGCTTACGGAGACACTAGAAAGGTCGCGGGAGTTACTCTTTGAGGTGGCAAAAGACTTCAAGACCCAGGAAGGTGAACTAAAAAATGCCATCGCCATTGAGGTACAAAAGCACAGCGGCTTGAAGTTCAACGCTGTGTTTAGTAAGTCAAAAGCACAGGATTCACCCTACCACCAGTTTAAAGCCATGCTCACTGCGCATATTGATGATGGCATTTTCCTGAATTCGGTGATTCAACAGATGCAGCGACACCAGGTATTGCTTAATGTGGCGGGCACTGACCTTTTAAAGATTGGCAATTTTATCAATAATCAATTTAATGAACCGGTTCATGATGTCCCGCCCTTTAGTGTCTTTTTGAAAGGTCTTAAAGATTTTATTCCAAGAGTATATCAGGCATACCCTGCACCGATCAAAGATACCGAACAGGATCAACGCGCCGTAGCGCTTTACGGTGGACTAAGGCTTGTCAAATTTCTAAACCGCGATGACAATGAGTAATTACAACTATGAGATACGCTTGCGACCGGTTGAAAACTACTTCTTTGGCGGGGAGCGTACTTTCGGACAAGCCCAGGACGAGCAGAGTAACTACTTTGCGGTCTCCAATAAATACCCTCAACAAACGGCGTTGCTCGGATTGCTCAGGTATTTATTGTTGGAGCATAATCAATGGTTACCTCTGAAAGACCATAAAACGGAGGCTAGTAAGGCTATCGGTGATCGATCCTTTGATGTTAAGCTGGAAGCAACGCAGGACTTTGGTGTGATCCAATCGCTCTCTCCACTCTTTATGAAAAAGGTTGAGAAGGTCTTTCGTTTTGCTCATCCGCTTGATCAGTTGCGGCTAAGTACGGAGGAAAAGGTGGAAGTGCTTAGCGCCAATGGGCAAACAGAGCCTTTTATGAAACTGGAACAGTTTGACACGAAAACCTATTATCCTGAACTGCTGGTGGGCGATCAAGGTGACCGTAGTGTTCACTCAGATGTCTTCCTTAAAAAGGAGCAGATTGGCATTCTAAAACAGTCTGAAAAAGAGGGCTTTTTCAAGCAGGCATCCTATCATTTATCCAAAGACTGGTATTTCAGTTTTTACGTGCACCTGGAGGGCAGATTTGTTTTGCCGGAAGAGGCTAAGGTGAGCTTTGGGGCCGAACAGAAGCAATTCTTTGTACGAATAAAATCCATCAAAAGTCAGAACCTGCCTTCTTTTTTAAATCCGACCGAAGGGTCTGAAAAACTCACCTTATTGAGCGATGCAATAGTCGACAGCTCCATCTACGAGCATTGTCGTTTTTCTCTTTCTGACACGGTCGGTTTCCGAACGGTTCAAATAGGTTTTGAGGGAGCAAAGTTCAGGAAGGACAGCGTTAAGCATAATCTCCTAAAAAGAGGAAGTATTCTAATTCCTAAAGCTGACCAGATGGGAGATCTCGAATCAGCCCTTCGGCAAAATAAAAATTTCCGAAACATAGGCTTTAACCATTATTTCAAATCAAATCTTTAAGTCATGATCAAGACCATTAATTTTTATAGCATTCGAGCACTTACTAACCTGCACGTTGGAAGTGGTGATAATAACTACGGCGTTGTAGATAACCTGGTGCAACGGGATGTCAACACGACATTACCCACCATCCACGCTTCCAGTTTAAAAGGGGCTTTGAAAGAGTTCTTTGCCTACACAGATAACTCCATTATCTCCACCGTTTTCGGCGACAGTGACAATGCAGGTCAATGGCAGTTTCTTTCGGCCGATCTGCTATCAAGGCCATTACGAAGTGATAAAATCCCTTACTTCCATGCCACATCGCCGGAAGTGCTGAATGGACTGGCACAAAAGTTTAAAAATATGGGACTTGAAGTGCCTCCCGGGCTTTTGGAATTAGCTCAAATTGAAGTAACCAGGAACAAGCCCGTGGTATTCGAGTCTGCTTATGAAGAAGCGATTATTGAAGAGCTCGATTGGCAGGCTAAACATATGTCGACAGACGCTTCAATGGACTGGATTAACAATGTATTGGGTGAAAACCTGGTATTAGTGCATGACAGTGATTTCAGAAAGCTGGAGCTTCCGGTGATAGCCAGAAACTATTTGGAAAACGGAGAGAGCAAGAATCTCTGGTATGAAGAGGTGGTGCCTTACGACGCGCGCTTTGGAGTTTTTATTCTACAATCGGAAAATCATACACAAGCCTTTGATAAAGCGCTTGAACGTCATATTCAAATTGGCGCTAATGCCTCTATTGGTTACGGATTGTGCCAATTGACCAATACCTCTTCTTTAGTTACAACGGCCTAAGCTATGAATCAGAAAATTGACAATCTCATACCTATTGCTTTCAGGGCCGTAGAAGATAAGCTGGCAACCAATGGACAGGTAAGCCGGCAATACAACGGATACATCGCCTCTTTTGGAGCTTCCGTAGTGCAATCGGGAATGATGGCCGCCCTGGTGTTCAATCACCGGGAGGAGAGCAGGTCGGAACAAGACCGAAAGGCTTTAATGGATGCCATATTTGAAGTGACCAAGTCATTGGAAGAGCATCAAGTAATTGAGCCTAGCTTGTTAGATTTTTACAGGAACAAGCTCACTGACAAACGCAGGTTGAAGCTGAATATAATGGATGCCGCGGCCGCCATTAAACTGGTAATACGCACTTTTAAGCTGGTAGAAGAATCCACAGTAAGTACTAACTCCAACTGACTATGAAAACACCGAACATAGGCTGGCTATTCTACCGGGATTACTTCGAAGGACTGGAACAAAGTGATACACTCAATTACGAGGTTAAGAGCCAACGAATTGCCAGGCAAGGTTTATCTGAAGGAGCTATTGCACAGCTTGATATACCTCATAGCTTTGAATTAAAAACCACCTATCCGGGATTATTATTAGGCAGTGGCTATCCGCATGAAACGGGCGGTGATGGGGAGTTTAAAATCGGATTCTTTTTTGACTATACCACGGGTTTACCCCAGTTACCCGGACCTTCGGTTAAAGGGACCTTAAGAAGTGTATTTCCCTTTCATAAAAAAGATTTTGGAGAAAATTTCACCACACCCCGTATCCAGTTCCTACAAAGCTTATTGGAAAAAATAACAGAAACCACACCGGGAGCTGAAGCGATCAGGAAGCTGGAAGAAGAAATTTTTAAAGGAGTGGGCCACTCAGGTGAGGAGCCTGCAAGGATCAGTCATTATCAGAGAGATAAATTTTACGACGGCTTACTATCTGAACTTAACCCTCCAACCGAACAACGCCCGATACTGGCGAGTGATTATGTGACCCCGCATAAGAAACCGTTGGAAAATCCCATTCCCCTGATGTTTCTTAAGGTGAGACCAGAGGTCATTTTTAAATTTCACTTTTCACTGCAGGACAGTAAGGTCATTCCCGAACTCACAGCGGAAAAGAAACTGCAACTATTCAAGGAGATCTTAATGGAATTCGGCATTGGGGCTAAAACCAATGTAGGGTACGGGCAATTCTCAACGGATCTGAACATTCGACAGCACATCGACCCTTCTGAGACTGTCTATAATCAACCTGCAATAGTAGAACCACGCCCACCTAGAAGACAGTTCGAACCTACCATTCCTGCGGAGTGTAAAAAAGAGCTGGTGTCGGGCAAGAGTTTTCCCGGAGAAATTATAGGAATCGAGGGTGATTATGCCTTCATCGCTTTTGACGTGGACAAAAAACAATGCGTGATCAGAAAAAATCATACCGCTTTGAAGAAAATGGATAAGACTAAAGTTGCTTCACCGAGCGAACTGGCTGAAGGCGATCCCGTGAACATCAATATCAATAAAGACTATCAAATCGGTGATATTTTGAATTGCAGTGTAAAACTAACGAACAAATGACACAGAAATCCATCCCCATCACTACGGTTACTTTTGACCAACCTATTCATCCCGGTCAGCTTAGAAGAATAAGAGGAGCCATTATAGAAAGTGTGATGAGTTTTAAGCCCATTTTCGAGATCGCCAATGTGGTCACTGAAGTATTTCACAACCATCTGGAGAAAGTAGCCGTACCCGCTTTGCCCGAAGAGGTGGAGACTCCCCAAACCGGTGCCGACCGGTATTACCATTATCCCTTGATCCAATACCAGGTGCGGCATAAAAAAGCAGGGATAACCGGTATAGGCAGGGGTGCACAAGCATTACAGCTCTGGCTGTCACTGGTAGGTGATGAAATTACCGCCGAAGGTAAACCCCTATCCTTAACGGTTCACCAGCACCAACACTTGCATTGGATACCCGCCCTTTTGGATGAGGTCACCACCTACCGTATCAACAAATGGCTGCCCTTTAATCCCAAGAACTACGATCTATGGAGGAGTACGGCTCGACTCACGGAAAAAGTCAAGCTGCTTGACAAACTGATTTGGGGGCACCTTTTTCATTTGGCCGAAGGGCTGAATATACACCTTAACAAAGAAGCCCTGCAAGTGTACGTGAGCACCATAGACATGCAAACCTTTAAGGACTGCTATAACATCAAAAAGCTGGCCCTGGACATCACTTTCTGCACCAATCTCAACCTTCCGGGCGAAATAGGCCTCGGACAGGGCACCACCATTGGCTTTGGCGAAGTGCAAAAGATCGCCAACAAAAGGAAATCATAATCTGCATGCCATGTTCTTTGACGTGTTGAGAGCAAATGTTTAATCACTAATTGAAGAGGTGACTAAGACTTGTGTTTCTGGGTTAGTTGGGGTTGTCATTCTTGAAGTGAACATCCCTGTCCGGTTGGCGGGTACCGAAGAGGTGACTGAGACAATAATTGCCCGCATGATTGAAACATATCATATCTAGAAGTAAGTATCTACCGGAAAGTTGACTGAGACTTTTCCATTAAAGGCATAAAGATTTGGTACTGACTAGAAGTAAGTATCTACCGAAGAGGTGTTGGACAATTGGTAATTATCAATTAGCAATTATGAATTAGTTTTCACTTAAGCATTATTGCTAATTCTTCATTGAAGAAGGTGAGTATCTATCCGAAGAGGTGACTGAGACACTTAGGGTGTGGGATATAATCAAACTGATCCCCTTGAAGTGAGTATCTACCGAAGAGGTGACCGAGACGTTATATACATACCGTTAACCGATAGTTTGAACTTGAAGTGAGTATCCCTGTCCGACTACTGGCGAATACCGAAGAGGTGACTGAGACGGTGTCATCTTCGTTAATTTCGAAGTTTCTTAGTCTGGAAGTGAGTATCTACCAAAGAGTTGATTGAGACCATTTTGCTATTGCTTTGTTTTGATCTATGAGTCTATAAGTGAGTATCTACCGAAGAGGTGTTAGACAATTAGCAATTAAGAATTATGAATTCAGAGTTGGTTATCACTTAAGCATTATTGCTCATTCTTCATTCTTAATTGTTCATTGAAAAAGGTGAGTATCTACCAAAGAGGTGACTGAGACCTTGTGCTGGTCACTGTGGTAAAACATTTCTGCTCTTGAAGTGAGTATTTACTGAAGGGGTGACTTAAACTTAAATTAAAATGTGAATAAAAATTATATTTAGGTTGAAGTGAGTATCTACTGAAGGGGTGACTTAAACAGTCCTTAATATTTTTTTAATGGTTAAACAAATGTTGAAGTGAGTATCTACTGAAGAGGTGACTGAGACTTGAATTGAGAGTCCAGAAACGTTTACTCTTTCTCTTGAAGTGAGTATCTACCGAAGAGGTGACTGAGACATTTACTTTTTTTTGCTGCGCACGAATTTCTTCTTGAAGTGAGTATCTACCGAAGAGGTGACTGAGACTTTGTACTTACCGCCCTAAGAAAGTCGCTGTTCTCCTTGAAGTGAGTATCTACCGAAGAGGTGACTGAGACGATAGTAGGAAAATATTGAGAAAATCATAATTATCTTGAAGTGAGTATCCTTTGTCCGCCCGCTGGCGGATACCGAAGAGGTGACTGAGACTTTGTAGATCAGCGATATACTTTTGATTTCTTCTTGAAGTGAGTATCTACCGAAGAGGTGACCTGCCTTTGCTTTGCTCCGGACGGGCAAGCTGAGTTGTTAGTGACCATAGGCGAGTGAGTCATTGGTTTTAGAGAGTTGGTTTTGCTGGGCCTACTATTTACTAAAGACTAATAACGGGACTATTAAAGAAGTGAGTATCCCTGTCCGACCATTGGCAGATACCGAAGAGATGACTGAGACAAACGCCTGCCTCTCATAGGCAAACCTGGGCTGCTTGAAGTGAGTATCTACTGGAGGGGTGACTGAGACGTGTTAAAGCTAATCTCGTCTGCTACACTGTCGTCTTGAAGCAAGTATCTACCGAAGAGTGTGGCTGAGATTCTTTAATGAAATACCTACCATTTTTGGCGTATTCTTGAAGTGAGTATCTACAGAGGATGACTGAGACTCGTAATACCGGAAGCCGGAAGAACCGCCCATCTCGACTTGAAGTATTTATCTACCGAAGAGGTGATCCGCCTACGCCTTGCTGCGGCGGACAAGCTGAGCTTGAGCATAAATGAAAGCCTTTGTCTTACTGCGTCATCTTTTAATGAATAATATTTTAGTGGTGGAGAAACTGTTAACTAAGGACTAAAAACTCGGAACTGACAAAAGTGAGTATCTACCTAAGAGGTGTTAGACAATTAGCAATTAAGAATTATGAATTAGGAGTTGGTTTTCACTGAAGCATTATTGTTCATTCTTCATTCTTAATTGTTCATTGAAGAAGGTGAGTATCTACCCAAGAGGTGACAGAAAACACCATTGGTCGTAGTGAAATATGTCTATCCATACTTGAAGTGAGCATCTACCAAAGAGGTGTTGGACAATTGGCAATTGGCAATTAGTAATTAAGAATTGAGAGTTGAGAGTTGGTTATCACTGAAGGATTATTGCTTATTCTTCATTCTTAATTATTCATTGAAGAAAGTGAGTATCTATAGAAGAGGTGACTGAGACTTTTTCATGTACCTCCCACGGTGTATACCACACCTTGAAGTGAGTATCCACCGAAGAGGTGACTTAGACTAATACAGGACCGTCTTGTATGCCTTAAATACTTAAAGTGAGTATCTACTAAAGAGGAGTGAGACAATTAGCAATTAAGAATTAGGAGTTGGTTTTCACCTGAAGGATTATTGCTCATTCTTAATTATTCATTGAAGAAGGTGAGTATTCTTTGTCCGCCCGCTGGCGGATACCGAAGAGTGTGGCTGAAATCCGGCCTTTGCCACTGAAGTCAAACCCAAAAAAGGCTGGATTCGCGAGGGGTTGTTAGGCATGGCAGCGAGTATGAGCAGACGGTTGGTTATCGTAAAGTTCAATTATGAAAACTGTGATAGTCAGTATCCCTGTCCGTCTGTTGGCGGGTGTTGGAGAGATGAATCCTACGACATTGCCTAAAACATAGCCCACCAGAAAGTAATGGCGACTTGAAATAACAGCTTTTTTTTGATATTCATAGATCAAAAAAATAGTCGAAAAATTTTACTTTTTAAGTATTTTCATATCCGCATATTTTCAACACAGATATTTATTATAATAGCTTGAAAGCTAATCACAAGAAAATGGACATAGCTAATTGGATTCAATCGATTGGAATATTAATCACATTAACAAGTCTGATAATAGTGGTTATGCATAATCGCAGGCAACTACAAATTTTTAATGATCAACTTAAGCTGAACTTTTTTTCAGATTACACTAAAAGATATCAAGAAATAATACTAAACCTTCCTGATAACATAAGTCAACCCGACTTTGACTATGCCAAACTACGTAATGAAGAAAGAAGTAAAACCATGAGATACATGAGAGCCTATTTTGACTTGTGCAGCGAAGAATATGATTTATGGAGGGCGGGATATGTTCATGACAGAATATGGCATAATTGGAAACAAGGGATAGAGTTTGCATTTTCAAAAAAAGCTGTTATTGAAGCCTGGAAAGAATCCTCTGGTGATACAATGTATTATCCCGAATTCTC
>JBCCOE010000110.1:0-11300 GCA_039025475.1 Bacteroidota bacterium
TATACTGAGAACTGTTTTCAAGCAGTTTTTGTGGACAAACGTGATTATATGAAACCCTTAAATCAGATTTTTCATTATCAGGATACATTTTTTACATTAACTGGAAGTTTCCAATCTGCCTTGTTGACTCCAACAAGACCACGCATTCCACGTGTGCTGTATGCGGAAATTGATCCACCAAGCTAAACTTTTTAATCGAATAGCCAGCCTGGGCGAGCTGTTCCATATCCCTGGCTTGAGTAGCCGGATTACAAGACACATAGACCATGCGCTCAGCATCCAGGGCGATGATCTTTTTTAAAGTTTTAGGAGCTATCCCGGCTCTGGCAGGATCTAAAATGATCGTCCGGATCTTTCCCTTATATTCCGGATGTTCATACAAAAATTTACCCACATCTGCTGCATGAAATTTTACGCCCTGTATTCCATTGCGTGATGCATTTTCCCGTGCATCTTCAATAGCTGATTCAACGATATCCACACCTACAATTCGCGCATTTGCACTTTTTGAAGCCACGATTTGCCCAATGGTACCGGTACCACAGAATAAGTCGAGAACGATGTTATTGTCTACCGTCTCCTGTTTTTCAAGGGCATACTCCACTACTTTCTCATATAGCTTCTCTGCTGACCTTGGATTGGTTTGAAAAAAGCTTTTCATACTAATTTCAAAGTTCAAACCGAGCAACTGCTCTACGATTTTGTCTTCTCCATCAATAAGTCGTATATCACCGGTGGTCGCAATGGTTCTATCTCCGGTTTCATCATTAATGGTATGCAAGAATCCAGCAACTCGGTCGCCGAAATGAGTGATCAATAATTTTGAGAATTTTCGTAAATCAAATTTTTCCAGCCCATCTGAAGTAGTAACCAAATTGAATAGTAGTTGGTTGGTTTTAAACGACTTACGCACTACTAAATACCTGAAAAAGCCCTTTCTCTTAGGCCCGTGCCAGGGAGGAAGACCCGTCTCTTTACAGTACGCTTTAATGAGCTTCAGGTTGTTCTCTACCTCCTCATCAAACAGGCCTGAATCCTGCTTTAAATCATCCCCGCACCACCAGGTACCTCTTTTCTTAAACCCCAATGTAAATTCATCAACATCTGTTTTAAGCTCGTGATCGTACCCAATAGCTGAAAACGCGTACTCCATTTTATTACGGTAATGAAAAGTACGTGGCGATACGATAAATTCATCAAACAAGGATTCGATATTTGCAACTTTACCTATTCGCTTAAATAGCTCTAGCGTACTTTGCTTTTTATAAATGTGCTGTTTTTCGATAGGTAATTTGATGTAAGGTGCTCCTGGAATTTGTTGATAAGGCACTTCCACTTCATCTTCTGAGGAGCTTATCACCTCTAATAACTTACACTCTGCGTAGGTTTTACTTACTTTTTTTACCTGGGCTTTGATGTATTGACCCGGAAGTGTATTCGGAACAAATACTACAAACTCACCATTGTCACTACTTAATCTACCTATGCCTTTTCCGCCGAAAGCATAATCCTGAATTTGTATTTCCAGGATTTCTCCACGATTCGCAAATTTATTTTGTGCTCCTTTAGGCATAATCAGTTTGATTGGTAACAATCGCTTTAAACGATCAAAATTAAATAACCATAAAATACAAACTGCATAAAATACAAACTATAGGAGTACATTACCACCATGGGTATTCCGTTTCTAAGGGTCGCAAACAGGTCAAGTTTGGCTGAAACCTGGTGGAATATGTCACATTCAAGACCTGGCGCGGAAGCTATTTTTGTAACCGGGATGTCTTTTGGACTTTATTTTTTAAATTCAAGGTACATAATCCAATCAATCAAACTTATATTTAACAGCTAGCTGAAGGAAAAGTGCTCTGAATGAAACGAGTTGTTTTAAGTCTTGTAAGTTTTATAGTTGCCACATTTAGTGCGTTAGGATCGCATATCGTAGGAGGGGAGTTTGAACTGATATATCAATCAGGTAATACCTATCGGTTGAACTTAATTATTTATTATGATGAGATCAACGGGAATCCTGGAGCCAGGTATGCTCCGCAACCGGTGGCATGGATCTATAGAAAGTCGGATAACATGCCGATGCGCACGGTAAATTTACCTTTGACCTCGGAAGACGATGTTCTTTATAGCATTCCGGAATGTACGAATGATAATATTGTAAGAACAGACCGTCAGGTTTGGAGTGCTTTAATAGAGCTGGAACCCTCACAATTCAGCGATCCTGGCGGTTATTACATTTCATGGCAAAGATGTTGCCGAAACTACAATATTGACAACATTATAAGTGAGGACCCCACTATCGGAGGTGAGGGTGCCGGTCAGACCTTCTATCTGGAATTTCCAGCAGTTGTACAAAATGGTGAGCAATTCATTAATTCTTCACCTCAGTTGTTTCCTCCATTAAGTGATTATGGCTGTGTCAATCGTTTCTATTATGCAGATTTTACGGGTACGGATCCTGATGGGGACTCTTTGGTTTATTCCATTGTAACGCCATTAAACACACCTGACGCTACACCTCACCCTCAACCACCGTCAACGGCCCCGTACAACTTGGTGCGGTGGAAAGGAGGTTTCTCAGAATCGAATATTATCGGGGGGAGTCCTGATATTGCTATTAGCGATGATGGTCTACTTACGGTAACCCCACAAGTAAGTGGGCTTTTTGTATTTGGCGTCAAATGTGATGAGTATAGGGACGGAGTGAAGATAGGAGAGGTAAGGCGGGATTTTCAAATGGTTGTGATTGACTGTCCTCCGGCGGGTAATCAACCTGACCTGGAAGTTACTCTGGAGGACGGTAGCAGTTATAGTGAAGGTGACGTTTTACGATTCGCTACCGACGATACCAAGTGCGTTACTTTTGATGTTGAAGATAGCGAGGGGGGCAGAGTAAACTTAAATCTAAACCCAATTGGTTATGATGAGGAGAATTTTACCATTCAAATTATTGATACTTCACCGACAGGTGACCGTTTGACGGCGGAGGTGTGCTTTACGGATTGTCCACCCACACGGGATCTTCCCTTTCAAGTAGATTTTATTGGTTTAGATAATACATGTCCACAACCCCTTCAAGATACCGTGCGTCTTACCGTAGCCATAACACCCCCTCCAAACGAATTACCAGTGATAAGCCATAAGGAAGATATACAGTCAAGCTACTCCACGACAAGCTATAGAAAAGTAACCGTACAGGAAGAGGCGGGCGGTGTTAAGGTTACCGAAATAGTAGGTTTAGATGCCAATAATGATAGTATAGATTTCCTTTTTGAACCCATCGGTTTTGAATTAGGGCCATTCGGATTTTCTATTATTGAAAAGGAAAACAGGGAGGGTAGAAATGAAACCTGGCTGGAGTGGAATTATGATTGTGAGCAGACCAATTTCGATGAAGCCAATGAATTCAGGTTTGAGATCACCGCAGAGGATCGTGACGATTGTTTATACGAGGATCCAATACTGTTTATATTAGACCTTGAAGTTATACTGCCACCTAATACTGAACCCGTAATTTTTTCTGAATTTTCTGCTCAAAACCAGGACTACCTTATTTTAAATTATAAGCTGCTGGAAACCGTGGATATGGATATCTTCGGTATCGACCTTGACAATGATCAGATTGCCATAACCGGGCAAGGAATCAATTTTGATTTTACTTCTTTCGGCATCGATTTTGAGGAAGTGCGGGGAAGCGGTGCAGATATGGTTACAAATAATTTCTTATGGGATATTCCGTGTTCTATTAATTTAGCTGAACAGGATACGTTTAGGGCTCAATTCTTTGTTGAAGATTTCGATAAATGTCAGATCACGAATACCGATACGTTGACCGTGGACTTTGTTTTGGAGCCTACGGCAAGTTCTGATCCTCTGTTGACATATCGAAGCGTAAACTCTTTACAAATTCAGAACGAGGGTGTTGAGCTATTAATCGGCGATCAGCTGGAAATAAGTGTTGAAGGCAGAGATTTTGAAGGAGATAGTCTCGAACTCTTTCTATTAGATGCCCCTGAGTTAAGTGGGTTAGAATTTGAGCCTGCATTTGGCGTTAGAAATGTAAGTTCCGATTTTATTTGGAGTCCCGATTGTTCCGTTTTTACAGATTCCGATTTTTCGGAGGAGTTTATTTTTTCTTTCGTGCTTTTAGATAAGAATTGCTACTTGCCTAAATCAGATACAATCTCCTTGATGGTTACCATAGAAGATATTCCGCAACGTGATGAATTTGCGATAACCAACGTAATCACACCCAAGACTAGTCCCGATCAAAACGATTATTTTGGCTATTACACAATTGAAAACCCTTCCGAAGATGATCGTTTGATCTACTTACCTATAGATAATTGTGCAGGTCGATTTGAGGAAGTGATTATTCATAATCGTTGGGGACAGACAGTGTTCAGTAGTACCGATCGGGACTTCAAATGGTTCGCAAATAATGTTTCTGCAGGTATTTATTATTACACTATTCTTTACAGTAATAGTAAATACCAGGGGCCACTTACGGTGCTTTTTTAAGAGGGCGTGCTGAATTATTTAGCGTAAGCAACCGCTCTCATTTCCCTTATTACGGTTACCTTTATTTGTCCCGGATACTGCATGTCTTTTTCTATTTTTTGGGATATATCAAAAGATAGTTGTCCGGCCTTATCATCGGCCACCTTTTCAGCGTCCACCATAACACGCAACTCACGGCCGGCTTGGATGGCGTAGCATTTGTTAACACCATCGAAGTTGAGGGCAAGTGCCTCTAAATCTTTAAGCCGTTTAATGTAGCTCTCCATTACTTCCCGTCTTGCACCAGGCCGTGCCCCTGAAACGGCATCACAGGCTTGTACGATGGGGGATATGAGATGTGTCATTTCAATCTCATCGTGATGTGCCCCGATAGCGTTACAGACGATAGGATGCTCTTTGTATTTTTGAGCCAGTTCCATTCCCAGGATGGCATGAGGTTTTTCCGCCTCCTCCGGCCAGACCTTACCAATATCGTGCAGTAAACCGGCCCTTTTAGCTTGCTTTGGATTGAGACCGAGTTCGGAGGCCATAGTAGCGCAGAGATTGGCCACCTCACGGGAGTGTTGCAAAAGGTTTTGCCCGTAAGATGATCTGAAGCGCATCCTACCTACCATCTTAATCAATTCCGGATGTAAGCCGTGAATACCCAGATCAATAACCGTACGCTCGCCAATCTCCACAATCTCATCTTCAATATTTTTCTTGGTCTTAGCCACTATTTCTTCAATCCGCGCAGGGTGAATTCTACCATCCACAACCAACCTATGCAGTGATAGTCTGGCAATTTCGCGCCGTACCGGATCAAAACCGGATATTATTATAGCTTCTGGAGTATCATCCACTATTATCTCGACTCCCGTAGCTGCTTCAAGTGCTCGTATGTTACGTCCTTCACGTCCGATTACCTTTCCTTTAATATCGTCACTTTCTATGTTAAAGATGGATACGCAATTCTCAATGGCATGCTCAGTGGCAGTTCTTTGGATAGTATCCAAAACGATTTTCTTGGCTTGCTTGGTTGCAGTTAGTTTGGCTTCTTCTATGATATCCTTTATCATCGATGACGACTTAGATTCTGCTTCTACCTTCATAGATTCAACCAGTTGTTCTCGGGCTTCTTCGGCGCTAAGATTAGATACCTTTTCTAAAATGGTTACTTTCTGCTCATTGAACTTATCTAGTTCCACTTTCTTTTTGTTCACAACTTCGAGTTGGGTAGAAAGCTTTTCCTTGAGATCAGAAATCTCGTTTTCTTTTCTGTTGATTTTCTCAAATTCTTTAGACAGGTGCTGTTCCTTCTGTTTCAGCTTATTTTCGTTGGAAATAATCTGATTTTTTTTTCTCGCAGCCTCCTCTTCGAATTCGGCTTTGAGTTTAATGAATCTTTCCTTAGCCTCGAGAATCTTATCCTTTTTGATACTTTCAGCCGAAACCTCTGCTTCCTTGATAATCAGTTTGGCCTTTTCTTCAATCTCTAATTCCTTGGTTTTATTAGCTTTGGCGACTAGTGTACGCCCAATGAAAACACCTAAACCAAGGGCGACCACCGCAGCAATGATTATATAGATCATTAGTTCCATTCTCCTTTATTTATAGTCTATTAGAACGCGTTTTGCGCTTCTACATTAAGGATAGGAACACAACAAGGTGAAGTAGAATGTAACCTTACAGAGAGTCGCTGATCAGCTTATTTAGATGTTCAACTTTTTCTATCAGTACTGAATCGTCTGCATCAAATTGTTTTTCTTCCATCGCCATTTTATCCACCAAGCTATCAAAGGCAACCATCGCTAATAGATCTTGGTTGTCATTGATGCCGAATTGGTCACGGTACGATTTGAGCCTCTCGTTAATCTTTTTACCTGCCATTCTTACCCTTTCCTCGTCTTCAGGTTTCACTTTCATCGGGTATTCCCGGTCGGCAATCTTAATTTTAATGGAGAGAACTTCCATTCAGCTGTATTATTTGCTCAGATGCGCAATGCATCTGTCAATCTCTTTAATATAAACGTCAATCTTCTTCTTTAACTCCGAAGAATCTTCTCCTTCAGTATCTATCCCCTCTACAATCTTACTGATTTTAATCTTATTTTGAAAGCTGCTAATTTGTTCGTCTTTTGCCTTCAGAAGTGTCTTAAGTTCCTCATTTTCCGCCTCAAGTTGGGTCTTTTCTTTACGTATGGATCCGAACTCATTTAGCAATAAACTCAATTTCCTTTCGAGTGTACCTAGTTGCGACTTTAGCAGATCATTACTCATAACTATTGCCTGATTACGGCGCCGAGATGTGATTCAAATAGATTCATCATTTTGCTCATAGCCTTGTCAATTACCTTATCAGTTAATGTTTTTTGATTATCCTGAAGCGTGAAACTAAGGGCATATGCCTTTTTATTTTCACCAATCTCCTTACCCTCATAGACGTCAAATACGTTGACACGTCTTAAAAGATATCTCTCGCTTTTAAGCGCAAGCTCTTCAATTTCACTATACGATACAGATTTGTCAATCACCAACGACAAATCTCTTCTCACCTCTGGGTATTTCGATACTTCTTGATACTCTATATTATTGTTTGTTAGGCTCAAAAGCAAGTCCCAATCAAGGTCAGCGTAAAATAATTCTTGCTTGATGCCAAAATCTTTCAGTACGGAGCTTCTTACCTTACCTAATGTAGCCAATGTTTGCGCATTTTTTTTGAACTCTATACCAAATTCAAATGGATAGTTATGAATAGGAACGGAGTCACTGCTGTCAATGTCAAATCTCTTGAAAAGGATTTGTATGGTTTCTGATAAATGATAAAAATCAACACGCTGCGACTGGGTTTTCCAGGTCTCAGGGGTAATACTCCCGGTTATGTAAAGGCTAAGCTTTTTCCTTTCTTCATAGCCCTGCTCGTTCTTGAAATAGGTTTTGCCGAATTCAAAAAGTTTAAGGTCCGACTGTCTGCGGTTAATGTTATGCGCCACGGTCTCCAGCCCATTGTAGAGTAGGGTTTGGCGCAGCACGCCAAGATCTTCACTTAGCTTATTTAAGATCTCCACACTTGCAGTGGCATCAAGATTTTCAGCCTTTTCGGCATATCCGGGTTTAGTTAACGAGTTGGTAATGATCTCATAAAACCCTTTGGCAGCCAATAATTCCGAGATCTTATGCTGAGCTTTATCGAGATCTATGCTTGGGAACTCAGCGAGATAATCACTGCTGAAACTTTTTGGCAAATCAATATTGTTGAAACCATAAATACGAAGTATTTCCTCAATAACGTCCGCTTCCCTGGTGACATCAACCCGATAAGGTGGAACATATGCCTTAAATTCTTCCTCATTTAATTCTTTGGTTCTTATATCTAAAGAATGCAATATTTCAAAAACCCTCTTTTTATTTAGGTTTATTCCCAGCAATCGCGAGATGTGCTTATATTTTATATTGATCTCAAAATCGAGAATTTCCTTAGGGTAGATATCTATGACTTCAGAAGCAATGCTTGCTCCGGCAATTTCCTTTATCAGGTTGGCTGCCCGCTTAAGAGCGTATAAGGTCATACGTGGATCTGTGCCCCGTTCATATCTGAAAGAAGCATCCGTTTTTAATTGATGATGTTGAGCTGTTTTTCTGATGTAGTCTGCCGAGAAGTACGCACTTTCCAAGAATATATCTCTTGTAGATTCTTTAACTCCAGAATGTACGCCGCCAAAAACACCGGCGATACACATGCCCTCGGATTCTCCATTGCAAATCATTAGATCATTGGACTTCAGTTTTCGCTCTTTTTCATCAAGAGTTACGAATACACTGTCCTCGGCAAGGGTCTTAACAATGATCTTGTTTCCTTTAATCTCATTCAAATCAAAAGCATGCAGCGGCTGCCCGGTTTCGTGAAGTACGAAATTCGTGATATCCACCACATTATTAACTGGACTTAGTCCAATAGACCTTAATCGCTGCTGTAGCCACTCCGGAGATTCTTTTACTATAACATTTTCAAGAGTTAATCCACTATATCGCGGACAGGCTTCAGCATTTTCTATAATGACCTCAATGGGTTTTTTATTTGAATCTATTTTAAAGACATCTACTAATGGCCATTGAATTTCCTTGTGTAATACGGCCTTTAGATCTCTGGCAGTCCCTAGGTGTGATGCCGCATCGGCCCGGTTCGGAGTCAGGCCGATCTCAAAAACATAGTCATCTTCAAAATCGAAATATTCTATAGCGGGCGTGCCATTGGCCAGATCAGTTGTCAGAACCATAATACCGTCGTGGCTAGTACCAATGCCGATCTCATCTTCTGCACAGATCATACCCTGGGATACCTCACCACGTATTTTAGCTTTTTTTATTTTAAAAGATTCATGACCTGTAGGGTAGAGTGTAGCGCCCACGGTGGCTACCATCACTTTCTGTCCCGCCGCGACATTGGGAGCCCCACAAACGATAGGAGAGGGTTCTTCATTACCTATATCTACAGTGGTTACTTTGAGCTTGTCGGCATTTGGGTGTTTTTCACAAGTCAATATCTCTCCAATAACAATTCCTTTAAGTCCTCCTTCAACAGGTTCGATCTTTTCGATCCCTTCGACTTCCAGGCCAGTGTCGGTTAGCCGTTGACCGATGGTCTCTGCGGGCTCATCTATCTCTATATATTGCTTCAACCAGTTGTAAGATATTTTCATTGTTAATTCCGGAGTTCAATGGCAGTTGGTCCATTCATTTTACAGCCGACAAAGGTATGGATTTTAGGAGGAGGTGAGGAAAAAAGGGATCATTAAATGATCGTACAAAATCGTTGGATCAATGATATTCTTTTTCGCCTGCTTCTATCGGCACCACCAATAGATTTTCACGTGGCGGTAGTGGACAGCTAAAGTCATCAACATAAGCGCAATAAGGATTATAAGCTAAATTAAAATCTAACTTAATAGTTTTACCTCCTGAGTGTTCTATATCAAGATATCTGCCTGCACCATAAGTTTCCATGGCACTGGTGGCATCGCCAAAGGCGAGGAAAAGCTTTTCTTCCACCACATTTTCAAAGATCAATAGTCTATTTTCTTCTCCATCCAGTTCAAATATTGCATATCCGTATTCCATGTACTGCTCTTGTTTACCGTCATTTGTTCCTAGGCTACGAATATTTGGCGTTTCCACGGCTTCAAATCTGCCCTTTATCCTGTATTTCAAATCCGCCGGATAATGCTTTAATGGTTTAAATTCTACATCGCTCAATACAAAAGGGGATTCTTCATTGTAGCGCATGAAGCGTTCCTGTTCTTCACGTTCTTTTTGGATGTATTCTTTGTATTCTTCCGGCGAATAATCACCACCCAGGCTGTAGATGAATATGATCACCAGGATAATAAAGCCAAGCAGTAAAAAGAGCCGATTTCTGTTCATGAACTATAAAAAATTTTCGTCGGCAAAGCTAAAATAGCCTTGCTCGGTAAAGATAAGGTGATCGTGCAATGAAATGTCTAAAGCCATGGCGGCAGTTTTCATTTTTTTAGTCAGATTAATATCTGACTGACTAGGCTCAAGATTTCCGGACGGGTGGTTATGAACAAGGATAATTCCCGAAGCAAGCACATCTAAAGCCGCCTTAAAGATCAGCTTAGGGTCTGCCACGGTACCTGAAACACCACCACTGCTGACCAAATGCTTTTTGATAACCAAATTACTGCGATTGAGTAACAGGCACCAAAATTCTTCATGTGAGAGGTCTAGTAGATCAGACCTCATCAGATTGTATGCATCTTTGCTTGATCGGATTTTTGGTTTTTTTATGCTATCCGTTTCTTTTCTTCTTCTGCCTAACTCCAGTGCCGCTACTATACTGATTGCTTTGGCTTCTCCGATGCCTTTGAACTTCGTAAGATCTTTCACCGTGAGTTTAGCTAGTTGATTTAGGTCATTACCGGCCGAGTTAAGGATGCCCTTAGCTACGTCAACAGCACTTATGGACGCTGTACCCGACCTAATTAGGATGGCGATTAACTCGGCTTCAGAGAGAACCGATTTCCCTTTTAAGGATAGCTTTTCTCGTGGTCGGTCTTCTTCGGCCCAGTTTTTAATATTTAGGGATTTATACATGTATGTGTTTTCATAGAAAGGATAAAGATAAAAATGTATTAGATTAGTTAAGAATGAGCAAGTTAAACAAATTCAATGGAGCTATAGCGCTTTATTTCGGCTTTGGAAGTGGCTTGAGTGCACTTGCAGGATTAATAGGAACTATTGTTTGGTTGTTTAAAGTATTTACTAATCAGAGTGCCTTTAGCTGGGGGATTTTTTTCGGGATAACTCTTTTAACAACTGTTTTAGGGTTTGCCAGTTACACCTTGTTTCGAATTGGTTACAGTGAGGTAGAAAAATAGAGATAACATAATACTAAAAAGCCTTGGTCGAAATTTCAACCAAGGCCTCTGAGTTCGTGTAATTTTCTAAGATTTAAGACAAGCTATTTACGTAACGCGTCAGTTTTGACTTGTTATTAGCCGCTTTGTTTTTATGTATAATATTTCTTTTCGCCAATTTATCGATCATAGATACGACCTTGGTTAATAATTCTGAGGCTTCTGCTTTATCAGTAGTTTCTTTTAACCTTTTGATAAAGGTACGGGTAGTCTTATGTTGATACCTGTTTCTTAATCGCTTGGCGTTGTTAGACCGAATTCTTTTTAAAGCTGATTTATGGTTAGCCATATCTTATTTTTTCAACCCTTGTTTAATTTGAGTTTGCAAAAACAATAAATAGCATTAACTTTGCA
>JBCCOE010000111.1:0-11222 GCA_039025475.1 Bacteroidota bacterium
CAAAGTCCTTTGATGGATTTAAAACCAGGATACTCTCCAAAATCACCTCGCTAACCATAGTGCAATTCATCAATAAATTCCACTTTCAAAGATCAATCAATAACTTGAAAGTAGCTTTGATTTAACTAGCACAACGGGTTAAGTTAACAATTAATTAATGTTAAAATCCGTGTAAAATAAGCTCTCAGTGATTATCAAAAGTGCGAAAATGAGTGCTTAATAAGTGGAAATTAGGTGGCATAGATATGCAAAATAATCAGTACATTCAGAACTTATTTACTAGCCTCGCACCATGGACTATTTTGTAATTACCAGTATATTAATTTTACTATCGGCTGTATTTGGCTATTGGAATGTCCGATTCTTCCGATTGCCCAACACAATCGGACTCACGGTAATTACCATTTTATTCACGATCGGGGTGTTTGCACTAAGCTATATTGATGATACCCTGCTGACGGCCGAGCGATTCATAATTTCGAAAATTGATTTCAAAGTTGTTTTACTGGATATCATGCTGAGCTTCTTACTTTTTGCAGGAGCGCTTCACACCGATGTGCAAAAACTAAATGAACAACGCTGGCCTGTACTCGCTTTTGCAACGTTTGGTGTGCTTGTGTCCACGCTTTTAATAGGAATAGCTACACATTATGCACTATTAGCACTTGGACTCGAAGTAAAGTTTATCTATTGCCTACTCTTCGGGGCTCTTGTATCCCCGACAGATCCGATTGCTGTTTTGGGAATTCTTAAGAAAGCCGGGGCTCCGAAAAAACTGGAAATTAAAATTGTTGGTGAATCATTATTCAATGATGGTGTTGGCGTGGTAATTTTTCTAACCATTTTTGGTTTGGCCAGCGGGGAATCTGATTTCTCTCTGACTAATATCGCTGAACTTTTTGCCGTCGAGGTTTTTGGAGGCTTGGCGTTAGGTGCTTTTTTAGGTTGGGGTACGTATCGTCTTATGAAACGAATAGATGATTACAACATTGAAGTAATTATAACATTGGCCACCGTAATGTCAGGTACAGTTGCCGCAACCTACCTACATGTTTCAGCACCTTTGGCTATGGTAGTGGCAGGCCTTATTGTGGGAGGAAATAAGACAAGAGAGATTGCCATGTCTCAGACTACTGAAGAGTATGTGGACAAATTCTGGGAACTTATTGATATGCTTTTGAACGCTATTCTTTTCGTGCTCATCGGTATGGAGTTACTAGTCATTGAATTCAAAGCCATATACATAATCGCAGGTTTCATAATAATTCCAATTACTCTTTTGTGTCGTTATCTGTCACTGCTTATGCCGGTTGGCATATTCAAGAAAAAACTTGATTTTGTGCCCAATACTTCCCTAATCATGACTTGGGGTGGACTACGTGGAGCTATCTCCATAGCACTGGCTTTGGGACTGACAGATTCTATGGAAAGAGATCTTTTTCTTGTTATCACCTACGTCATCGTCATTTTTTCCATTGTAGTTCAAGGTTTGACCGTAGAAAAGCTCATCAAACGCCTTAAATTGAACTGATCTTGCTCTACTCTTCGGCTATGTTGAATATAGACTTAGCTTTCCTCGAATTGCTTGATATAGGCATCGGACAGCTTTAATAAAAGACAAGATTGGGGTAATTAAATGGCATTATTTTTTCTAAAAATTGGAATTAGTCCCAATTTTGGAAAGAATAAATTGCATTACTACATCTAATATCCCTTAAAATGTCCTGTACAGCACTTTTCATGATTTGGCATGTATAATGTCATAATCAAGAAAACGATATGAGATGGAAGGAAAAGAGTTAAAGATTTTTAAGTGGTTTATTGGAGTGATTTACGTGATTTTAATCACCATGATGATTTTGGTCTTTGTATTATGAAGACGCTAGTTTTTCTTTTTTTTCCTGAGAGATTTAAAAAACTGAGCCCAATTGAAAGGGTTTAAATACGGGTTGGCGGCTGGCCCAAAACGATTACCCTGATTCTGTTGCCACAGGTCTTGAGAGTATCGGTAATTTAAAGCGCCGTCGTAAGGTGTTGTTCTCAACATGAGCGCCAACAAATCTTCATTATAACTATCGCTAGTGACACCTCTACTGTCTACAGGTAAATTCAACGCAACCACCGCTTCTTTGAAGATCTCCTCGGTAGGGAAGGGCATTATTTCTACTGTTTCCAAAAAGGTGGTATCAGAAACTAGCTCGATTATAATAGTCAAATTATCCTTATCAGAATCCGGAACCTCGAAATACTGTCTCTCATACCCTACCGCACTTACCATCATTTCGTCACCCGGAAGCACTGGTAAGCTAAAATAACCTACCCTATTGGTCGTTGTACCCCTACCTGCTTTTGGAACATAAATGTGAACCCCAGGAATTCCGGAAACGCTGTCCTGACCAAGAACAATTCCTGACAATTGGATCACCTTCTTTTCACCTTGAGCATGTATAGAATGAAATGTACTACTGAATAACAGTAGCAACACCGCTAAAACTGATATGGATTTGAAATGCTGCCGCAACGCCCTTCTATTTCGAAGATCGAAATTATCAATACAACGGCAATAATCCTTACAATGTTCTTCATTTCTCATAAATTTGAACTACGCATGAGACTAAAAAATTTCAGTCTGTCTATAGGTTCGCAAATTTTCAAAGCATGCTCAGATGAATCCAGACTACGAATTCTTAATCTAATTTTCCAAAACAAAGAAATGTGTATTTCTGACCTCGAGCAGATATTAGATTTTACCCAAACAAAGACATCAAGACATCTTATTTACTTGAAGAACTCAGGTATTTTAGTAACACGAAAAATGGATCAATGGGTCTTTTATTCGCTCAAAGAAGAAGTCCTTGAGATCATAGGGCAGATTTTTGAATTCCTTTCTAAAGACCAGATCCTAAAACAGGATGCCGAAACTTTTAAAACCATGTATTCAAACAGAGAACTCGCGTTAAATAAATTCGGAAATAGGAACTGGCAAGTTTAAATGAGGAAGTATAGTACGGTTTTTTTTGATCTTGATCATACCCTATGGGATTATGATAAAAACTCAAGCGAAACTCTTACCGAGCTCTACTATGAATACGGATTTGACAGTCGCAAAAAAGTCTCGCTACAGGGATTTTTGAATACATTCAATGAAGTGAACCAAAAGCTTTGGGCAAATTATAACAAAGGACATATAAACCGAGAAGATATAAGGAATCAAAGGTTCAAGAAGATCTTTAAAAAATTTGGGATAAGACACGACCCTCTCGCTCTTGATATTTCTGATGAGTACATAAAGAGATGCCCAACCAAAACAAATCTTATGCCCCACGCACTCTCCATCCTGGATTATCTTAAACCGAACTATACACTTTGTTTGTTAACCAATGGCTTTAATGATGTGCAAAGCGTTAAGCTGAGCTCATCAGGACTTAAAACCTATTTTAAATACGTTATAACGTCCGAATCATCCGGACATCGGAAGCCCTCCAGGGAAATATTTCAATATAGCTTAGCATTAACAAAAGCTTCAGCAAAAAGGACAATAATGATCGGTGATAACCTGAACGCAGACATTTACGGGGCAAAACGGGCAGAAATTGATCAGGTATATTTCAACCCTTCTAAAGAGGGGCATAATCAACCTGTCACACATGAAATTGATTGTCTAAGTCAACTTTCCCAGATACTTTGACCCGGCTTTTAGTTAGTTAGACGCTATTGTCTAAATTTGCAGTCCGAAAACGTTTTAGAACCTAAATTTTAAAGAAAATGCCTAAGGGAGTATACCAGATTCCTCTGCCAGAAAACGAGCCCATTCTTAACTACACTTCCGGTACCCCTGAAAAAATTGCCGTGAAAAAAGAATTGGAGGCTGCCAGAAGCGAGGTTATAGATATTCCGATGTACATTGGCGATGAAGAAATATTGACCGGAAATAAAATTCCTTTATCACCTCCACACGACCATCAGCACATTTTAGGTTACTTTCATGAGGGTGATGCGTCGCACGTTGAACAGGCAATTAATGCTGCGCTTGGCGCCAAAGAAGCTTGGGCAAATTTGTCTTGGGAGCATCGAGCAAGTATTTTTCTTAAAGCTGCAGACCTAGTTGCTGGTCCATACAGGGCTAAGATTAATGCAGCTACCATGTTAGGGCAATCGAAAAGTATCTTCCAAGCTGAGATTGATTCAGCTTGTGAATTCATAGATTTTTTAAGATTTAACGCGGCTTTCATGCAGCAGATCTACGAGGATCAACCGGAATCTGCTCCTGGTATTTGGAATCGCTTAGAATACCGACCGCTGGAGGGTTTTATATTCGCTATCACACCTTTTAATTTTACGGCAATAGCCGGAAACCTACCTGCGTCGGCCGCCATGATGGGTAATACCGTAGTATGGAAACCTGCTTATACACAGATATATTCGGCAAATGTGATCATGCAGGTATTCAAGGAAGCAGGATTACCAGATGGAGTCATAAATCTGGTTTATGCCGATGGTCCGGTAGCAGGAGACGTAGTTTTTAAACATCCTGAGTTTGCGGGACTACATTTTACAGGTAGTACTGCGGTATTTAAGCATCTATGGAAAACGATTGGTGAAAATATCAATGAGTATAAAAGCTACCCGAGAATAGTCGGTGAAACCGGGGGAAAAGATTTTATCGTAGCGCATAAATCTGCCAATGCTAAAGAAGTGGCTACTGGGATAACTCGTGGTGCTTTTGAGTATCAAGGCCAAAAGTGTTCTGCGGCATCAAGGGTTTATGTCCCTGCCAATATATGGGAAGACGTCAAAAAATTCTTACTGGAAGATGTCAAAAGCATCAAAATGGGTGGCACTGAAGACTTTAGTAATTTCTTTAATGCGGTAATTGATGAACGCTCTTTTGATAAGATTACTGGCTATATTGAAAAAGCCAAGTCGAATAACATGAACGAGATTATTGCCGGTGGTGGATATGATAAATCGAAAGGTTATTTCATAGAGCCTACGGTGATAGTTACACAGGATCCAATGTCCTTAACAATGTGTGAGGAAATTTTTGGCCCCGTAGTTACCATTTACATATATCAGCCGGAAAGATTTGAGGAGACAATTGAATTGGTTGACTCTACGTCAGAATATGCGCTAACTGGATCCATATTTTCGAAAGATCGATATGCCATAGAATTGGCAATGAAGAAGTTAGAGCATGCAGCTGGTAACTTCTATATCAATGACAAACCTACCGGAGCGGTGGTAGGCCAGCAGCCATTTGGTGGTGCCAGAGGATCAGGTACAAACGATAAAGCAGGTTCTATGCTAAACCTTCTAAGATGGGTATCTCCAAGAACCATTAAGGAGACTTTTGTCTCTCCCATTGATTATAGATATCCATTCCTGAGTGAAGAGTAGCAGGATTAAAATCAAAGCAATCTTCACACTTGTAGTGGAGTAAGGTTGCCTTTATAAATATGGCATTTGATCTTAAAAAACTGAAATACTATCGCAAGCCCGAATCATTCCGTCCGGATGATTTAGTGGACATTATGCTTCCCTCTGAGCTGGCTGCAGAAAAAGCCAAGGCGGGTAAGTTTTTAGTTTTTGTAGTCGACGATAATCCTTATTTATTACAGGCTATCAATATTCAGCTTTCCGAAATTTCATTGTATGAAAATTCGAAACCATTACAACTTGTCATTAAAAATTATGCAACGGGCAGAAGCTTGCTAAAGGATTTACACTTGCAACCGGACCTTGTCATTTTGGACCCAGAAGTTAATAGTGGGATCAAAAACATGTTGAGTGGAAGCGAAATAATTGCGAAACTGGTTCAAACAAGAAAATACCAACCGATATTACTTCTTGGTAATTTTGGTGGCAATCAATTCAATATTTGTACCGAGCCTGAGTTAAAAGATAGAATTCTGGAGCCATCTGGAGCATATAAAGAGCTAAACGAAATTCTACAATCCCTTTTAAGCGAGGGTTGAAACATTCATGTATATTTAGTGTATGGAACGGTACGCGGCGATACTAAATTATGCCATACCTTTCTTTCTTCTACTTCTACTTATAGAGGCATTTGTAGCTTGGAGAATGAAAAAAAAGGTTATCCGTAGTATAGATACGTTATCATCCCTGAGTTCCGGAGTAACTAACGTTATTAAGGACGTACTGGGTTTGACCCTAATAATTGTCTCTTACGAGTGGTTTGTGTTAAACATAGCCGTATTCTCTCTTAACCCTACATGGTACGTTTATATCTTAGCTTTTATAGGACTTGATTTTGCAGGTTACTGGAATCACCGATTATCTCATGAAGTAAACTACTTCTGGAATGTACATATCATACATCACAGTTCTGAAGAGTTCAACCTGGCGTGTGCGCTAAGACAATCTATTTCAGGGATTTTTTCAACTATACCCTTCTTTTTAATCCCAACGGCACTGTTAGGTGTACCTCCGCAGGTAATTGCCATAATCGCACCACTGCATTTATTTGCTCAATATTGGTATCATACCCGCCTGATCGGTAAAATGGGCCTGCTTGAAAAAATCTTGGTAACACCTTCACACCACCGTGTACACCACGCCATTAACGACGAGTACCTGGACAAGAATCTTTCCCAAATCTTTATTATTTGGGACAAGCTTTTTGGAACCTTTCAGGAAGAATTGGACGAAGTACCTCCGGTTTATGGTGTAAAGCGACCTGTAAGAACCTGGAACCCAATTATCATAAACTTTATACATTTATGGCAACTGGTAAAAGATGCGTGGCATGCCCGAACATATTGGGATAAAATAAGAATCTGGTTCATGCCGACCGGCTGGAGACCTCAAGATGTTCAAAATAAATATCCGGTAGCCTCCATTCAAAATGTATATAAATATCAAAAATACTACCCAAGCTTGTCTACAGGGCTCCAAGGTTGGTGCTGGATCCAACTCGTGATGATCTTTGGACTAATGATGTATATGTTCGCAAATCTAGCAACCATTGGATCTCCTGAGATCTTTATATATGGAGGTTTTTTAATATTTGCCGTATTCAGTAACTCTATGATGATGGACAAGCATCCAATGGCGATCTATTTTGAAGTGGTCAAAACGGTAATTGCCATCGGCATAATTATTTTTACCGGTGACTGGTTTTTGCTCAGCGATAAACTTAGCTATGGCCAATATATCTTGGCTATGGTCTTTTTTGTATCAACACTTATCAGTGGCTGGTACTTTGTGCATGAAATTAAAAACAATCCACTCCGGCCCTTGACTCTTCGGGAAACTTCGCATTAAGAGATAATCTGATGGGGTCCGAATCACTTACTTCGCACCTTGGTTGAACTGATGCTTAATATACCCTTTTCGAGCTCGTTCGGTCACAATCCGTTCAACAAACTGTCTCAATTGCTGATTTACTTCTTTACATCGGCTTAATTCACTTTGAAGCTGATCACTTATGATCGGTATTAGCCCCGTAGTCTTAAGTATTAGATTATTACGTTGCTAATTCAACGCATTGTCAGAGATTTCAATTAGATAAGCCGCAAATAGTTGACTTACTTAAGAACTAAGTAAATTGATTAAAAAAGGTCGATATTAGTCATCGATCAGATCCCTAATTCATATGGATATAAAAAACTGCCTCGACTTTCTGAAAACACTCAAGGCAAATAATAATCGTGAGTGGTTTAATAGCAACAAGAATCTTTACTTAAAGGCCCACTCCAATCTGATTGAGTTTGCCGATGAACTTTTAAGTCTGCTCAATGCACATGACCAAATAGAAACGGCTACCGGGAAGAAAAGCCTTTTTAGAATTTATCGTGACGTGAGGTTTTCAAAAGATAAAACACCTTACCAAACCCATTTTTCAGGAGGATTCAGACGTGCAACAGCACATTTGCGAGGTGGGTACTACTTTAGGATTCAGCCGGGGGGTAACTCAATAATAGCCGGAGGTTTTTGGGGACCAAGCCCCGAAGATATCAAACACATACGTTCACAGATCCAGGCCGATGACCAACCGCTGCGGGACCTGTTGAGAGATCAATCATTCCAGAATTATTTCGGCGGTATTGAAGGGGAACAGGTGAAAACGGCGCCCAAAGGTTTTTCCAAAGATGATCCGGCAATTGACCTACTGCGATATAAACAGCTAATACTTACCCATTCTTTCACGGATAAAGAAGTTCAAAAAAAAGACTTTATTTACTTAGTAAGTCAGGGATTTAAAAATATGAGGCCTTTTCTGGATTATATGAGCGATATTCTAACGACAGACCTCAACGGCACTCCTCTGATATAAGCCCGACGAAAAGCTCATGAGTAAAAATACCTAGGCAATGTGTTAATTATTTACGCGAATTGACCGATTGACAAGTGAACATTCTGCTGTTTACTTTGAACCATAATAGTATGAGATTATGGTGATCGCCGTCACACATCCTTTTGATAAAAAAACTAAATCTAAAACCTCTCTTTATTTAGCTAGAAAACTTGCTGAAAATGGTAACAGCGTTTTGTTAATAGATTTGGCCTCTGATTGTTTTATTACGCGAGAGCTTGGATATCAAAACCTCACAAGAACTATCACTGATGTAATGGACGGTAGTATCAAACTGGATGATATCATCTTAAGACATGGGAACTTTGCTTTCGCCTCAGCTAACTGTGCGTTAAAACTCATTGACATTTCCCTTGCCTGGACCCGTGAAAGAAACAGGTGGTTGCAAAGAGCTCTCGATCGTTTGGAAATTGAATTCGATACTATCATTATAGATTGTGATTCCTCACTGTCGTTTTTGACGTTAAACGCCCTCACTGCCTGCGATATAGCTCTTTTACCTACATTTTCCGAGCAAAATCCCAAAGAAACCGGCGCGGCGATACACTTGTTGGGCTGTGAAGAAATAATGCAGCAAAAAGCGCAACTAATCAGTAATTGTGAAAACGTATTTGCGCAACTCTCGGAACAATTCAACAGGGGAAGTAAGTTGCTGTTATTGGATCAACCAATCTGGACCCAGGATTATCTGCTCCCTGAATTGGCCGTGATTAAAAAAGAAGACTTTACCCCTGCGGTGACGGAACAAATACGAGATTTTACGATTTATTTAAACTAGTGTCTATCAAAAGTAATATCCAGTTGCTCATGAAAATAGCTCGTGCGGATGGGAACCTTCACCCCTCCGAGTTGGCGTTTATAATGGCCATTATAAACGAATATAGAATTAACGCGTCCGCCTTTCAACATTTGGGGAAAGAATCCTACAATTCCTTAATCAACAAAGTCAACAATAAATCGGAGTTTCTTTATTTAGCGCTGAAGCTAATCCAGGTTGACAATCAAATAGCCCATAAAGAACTGAGTTTCTGCCGAAATATGGCATTGCGATTAGGTTTCAAACCTGCAGTAATCGATCACTTTGCCGACAAAGAGCTTGATGACCCTAAAGACTTTAAAACACAATTAGGCGACTGGTTGATTTGAACCTATAGACCTATGCACCCAAGCCCAGTAGATCAGAATAGGATGGATGATAATCAGTCTGCCCCATCCTATCCATTCCGGAACACATAATCCTTCAGGTATACAACTACCCAGTTGAATGAAATAAACGTGCGAAGGGATGAAGGCAATCAGCATTAGAATTATGCCATATATGGCATAATTTCTAAACCTGTGGGTCAAAAGGAGCAAACCAAATGCTATTTCAATTACGCCACTAATCACGTTAATAGTCTCTGGAAGCGGAAGGTAAGGCGGTATTAAGGGATAGTAAAATTCCGGGTCAATAAAATGATTCGTGCCCGCGAATAAATAAAATACAACTAAGGCGTAAAAACTTATTTTTTTGACCATGATAACTGCCATCTGGTCTGAAGATGAACCTCCCTAAGGATAAGGCCAAAAGGTATCCACCATATTAAATCATTGGTAATCAGTGTATAACCAAATTCTGCCGGAGCGGCTCCAGTAAAATAATTCATAACATAACCCATGGGACCGAATAATTTACCCAACATCCCAACGGCTACAATAGGCCAATGTGTTATCGGATTATAGCTGCCCCACCAGTATCCGAGGCCATATACGCCTATTACCATACCCATGCCCTGCCAAATCATAGGATGGTTCAACGGCTCCATTCCAGTGAGTTCAAAAAAGTGATTGGGGAACAAAACAACCCAGGCACCCCATAATACATTATAAACGGCAGCCACCTTAAGGGTTATCCCCATCCATCTCTTATTTTCCATAACTTTAAAACAGGCAGGGGCTTAATTTGTTGATCAATACAAACTAGAATTGGTCACTTTATATTGCCAGAATGAGATGCAAAAAATCAAAGTCCAAATGATTGTGCGAGGCCAGTTCCATTGAATGAGGCTTGAAACACTTTCCTCAAAATTCACACCAGACTGGATTCGATTATGCAAAGGAACTGCTTTAAGAAAGGTAATAGCCCATACCACAGCAATAAGCGCTGCCTGAACAACTCCTAAAGTATCCACTTTTTTGAAAAGAGATAGTATATGAAATGCGACTTGTCCAAACATTAGCGGCATAACCACAATGGTAATCAGCACGGTATACTTACTGTGCCATTCCGATATTTGAGCCTTGTCGATATATTGAAAACTGGGGTATATAATTAGCTGAACCAGCCAGATAAGTATAACCAACCCGAAGTCGATAATTCCTTTCATTAAAAAAACAACACCTAAAAAATTTAATTGTTAATCCGAGATCTTACCTTTATTTTAACAGACTAGAAGAAACAAGAACCTAATCTTTCAAGTTTTTCAAACGCCTCCGAAAAAAATAAAAAATAGAATACGATACTAGCAACGAGAATATGACCCATCTCCAGATAGAGATATCTATTGGAAGCTGTGATCTTCCAGCGGCATTCACCTCCTCAATTTTATAGCCTTTCACCTCCTTTTTGGGAATGTAATCGGTGGAGTATCCCGCTTCCATGGCCAACTGTGCATCGCTCGGTAGCCCATCTGCGGTTAATCGTTCACGAATTTCTTGCAATTGATTACGATAGTTTTCGATCTTTTCAGAGGAAAGGCCTTCTATATCCTCGAATTCTCGATTCAGAAAGTCTGCCAGCTTTGAATTGTTACACACATTGAGGTTACAAGACAGACCCACTTTATCTACCGTCTCTAAAAACTCCGACAAAAGCTTTTGCTTTACTTTATCATCAGGTGTCCAATAG
>JBCCOE010000112.1:0-10705 GCA_039025475.1 Bacteroidota bacterium
TAAAGGCCGATCAATTACCTATCATATCGACTCACTAATTAATTACTCTCCTAACTCAGATTCAGGATTAATCCAATATCTCAGACCTACAACCTATGTGCAATCAGACCATCCCAAAATTCGATCGCTGGCGCTTCGGCTAAGTATGTCACATACCAAGACCTTGGATATGCTGGAGAGCTTCTACAATTATGTATTGGCCATGCCCTCTGCAAATACTAGCGAATTGACAGATGCTGTTATGGCTTTGGAGGATAATGAAGCCTCTTGTAATGGTAAGAGTAGGCTCTTTGTTGCCCTTTGCAGAAACATGGGGATTCCAGCACGACTGAGCGGTGGGTTGATCCTTGAAGATACTACCAAGAAGACTTCGCATTTATGGGCAGAGGTGTATATAGGAGATGAGTGGGTACCTTTTGACGCGCTAAACGGACATTTTGCGAGCTTACCCGCTCATTATATGGAGCTCTATAAAGGGGATGAATTTCTTATCCGAAGGACGGCTGGAGTTCCCTTTAATTACCAATTTCAGATCAGAAAAAAACGAGTCAATGATTTTCCAAAAGGGGCTTTACTTAATGTTTGGGATATCATTGATAACGGGGAGGTTCCGGTGGGAATGATCATGGTACTTCTACTCTTACCACTGGGAACTCTTCTAATGGGTATATTCAAAAACATAATTGGCCTTCAAACCTTTGGTGTGTTTTTACCCATTTTAATCGGCTTGGCTTTCATAAATACCGGACTGTTACCGGGTTTGATATTATTTACGTCAATTGTTCTTATTGTGGCCTTAATCCATTTTCCCTTGGAAAAATGGGGGATTCAGTACAATGCCAAAATTGCCTTGATACTCACTGCTGTAGTTGTTATATGCCTATTTTCCATCAAACTACTATATGAAACACATTGGTATAGCTCGAAGTCCGCCTTATTCTTTCCCATTATTATGGTCAGCATCGTCTGTGAACGCTTTGCAAAAAAGATCGATGAAGAGGGCCTTTTTGAAGCTTTGAAACTCTACATGGCCACATTGGTCGTGACTCTGATCCTGCACTTTATTTTATCGACTACGGTTATACAGAACTTTATTATCACATTTCCGGAGATCATATTCTCCTTGGCAGGATTCAATTTGCTTCTCGGAAAATGGATAGGACTCAGGCTTTCAGAATACCATCGTTTTCAAAACGTCGTCAGATCTTAATATCGCCATTTATGAACTTTTTTAAAAAAATCAAAAGGATACGAGAGACCGTAGTAGGTATCAACGAGAGAAATATCAACTTGATTTATCCACATAATGCAAGATCAAATTATAGGTACGCTGATGACAAGCACCAAGCCAAGTCCATTATGCACAAGCACGGTATTTCCTGTCCGAAAACCTATGCAGTTATCGATCAAATAGGTCAGATTGAAATGGCCTGGAACACTGTTAAGGAATGGCAAGAATTGGTAATAAAACCGGCTAAGGGTGCTGGTGGAAAAGGAATAATGATTCTCAGACAGGAAAATGGTGGGTGGTTTGAAGGGTACAAGAGGGTCACGGAAGAACAGATATTTACCCATTTTGCCAATATTATTTTCGGCATATACTCTTTCGGGGACACCGATACGGTTTTAGTGGAGGAGCGCATTCACCCGCATCCCTTCTATCACGAGCTGTATCCAAAAGGGGTGCCGGACATCAGAATTATTTTATTGAAGTCAACCCCCATTCTTGGTATGTTACGGATGCCCACCGACCGGTCAAATGGTAAGGCAAATCTACATCAGGGAGGGTTGGGTATAGGTATTGAATTGGATTCAGGCCGTCTTAAGGAGGCATATGATGGTAATAAGCACCTAAGTTATCATCCTGATAGTATGCAGCGAATCAGTGGTCGTATTATTCCATTTTGGGAAGAGTTATTGGACCTATCTACAGAAACTTCAAAATGCTTCCCCTTAGAATTTATAGGTGTGGATCTAGTGATCGACAAAGCCAAAGGCCCCATGGTGATGGAAGTAAATGTGCGGCCTGGTCTTGGGATACAATTGGCGAATAAACAAGGGTTAAAACAAGCTATTAATAATGCTATACAGAATAAGAAATGAAAAAGTTAAAGTCAAAGAAAGTCTATTTGGTGTTGCTCATTATTTTGTTGACCATATCGCTTAAAGAAAGGGTCAGTCCAAGAGGTGAATTGCAAGTACGTATTTCACTGTCCTCATATTCAACCATTGAAAAATCTTACGAAAAAAAACTGACCTATCATGAAAAAAATAACTTTTGGAATCATACTCCTAGTAATTTCGCAGTCAACCTTTTCCCAGTGGGAGCGCAAGTCAAAGTTGGGCGTTAGTACAGGTTATGAGTCCAATGTGTTCCTTAATCCATCTTTGTTAATTGTAGAGGGTGAAGAAATAGGTAGAGATGAACTATGGCAGAGTGGTACTTTTCAAAAGCTATTTTTAAACACGAGTTTTGTATATGATACATTATTGTACCGCCTTAAAATTAAAGCTAACGGTAGTTTATCGTTATATCAGACAGAGGTTGAGGCCAATCGTCATACTTATGATTTAGGTTTTGCTTACAGAAGAAAGATCGGTAAACGAAAATACGTAGAAATAGCACCTGAATATAACCGTAGGCAGCGAGACGGAGTAAATGAAGCAGATGCTGTGTTACGAACCCCTTTTACTTTCCGACAATGGGTTATACCTCTACACTTTGATTACTACCTGGGTGCGCGTTCCTGGTTAAAAACGCAAGTTGGATATCTACTTAAAGATTACGACAGGTTAGAAGGGGAAGAATTAAAATATAGCTCTCCATTTGCCCAAATCGCTTTAAGTAAAAAATGGCGTGGGGTATTAACTACTAAAAAGCTAACAGTAACAGCTAGTAATCAATGGAGAACGTATACCGATATTGAACTATCGTCCGAAGCAAATGAAGATCCTGTATTTGAAAATGAGGAACGTCAGTGGAACTACAGGCGATTGGATACTGAGTTCGAGCTCATAGATGAAAATGACAAGTACCGTGTCCTGTTTGGTATTTACCACCTTCGGCGTACGGATGTAGACGGTCCGAACGGATACAGCCAGATTTCACCTGCTGTTCAGGTAAAATACAACATGGCAAGATTAACACTAGATGCCGAATTCAAATATTCGCTGCGTAAGTTTTCAGAGCTCTCCCCCGGTCGTGATAACGATACACTACTTAAGTATAATTACGTGCGGGCAGGACTAGGCGCCAGTTTCAATGTAAAAGATAATGCTACTGTATTCTTGAAAGGTAAATTTGTGAATAGAGAGAGCAATAGCCCTAATCTTGAAGCTATTGGTTTTAGAGACTACTTTACCGGTTTTGTTGAGCTTGGTACAGTTTTTAAGTTCTAAGGTTAGTTACCAATAATGGCTAACGGGAAATCGTTGCCAAAGGAATAGCCTGAAGGGAACTGTGGGGTTCCCTTATACTTTTCTGATAGTTCAGGGACCCGGCTTTCAATATAGGCGCTTAACTCTTTTACCGTCAGCTTCTTATCACCATTGTCAGCTTTACCGGTGAGTCCTTCCAAAATGGAATAAGTGAAAACGCCATGTCCCAATGCTTCAAATTCGGTAGCAAACTGATCGGAACCGGTTGCTGTAATCCAGAAGGTACCGGTACTTCTTGCTAACTGCGCTATAGCACGTTCTTCGGCCGCTCCTCGAACCACCGCGTCGAGAGCACCTGCCGACTGACAAGCATCGAGAATAAAGACCTGTTTTTGGGCATTGATTTTTTTTGAAAGCTCTTTAAGCTCACTGGCGGAAACTGCTTTTTGTTGCAAAAGATCATTTCTGCCATAGAGCTGAGTAACGTCATAGGGAACGAGATAAAAGTCTTGGGCACCTCCATCAGACATCACACCATGACCGGCATAATAAAACAATAACATGTCCTGTTCCAGGGCCTCACTTTCTATTTCTTGAAAAGTTTTCATGATGGTTGTTCTGGTAGCCTTGGAATCCCTGATATTGTATTGAACCACTTTATCAAAGAGGGCATCGGCGCCTTTCCGCACCGTTTCATGGATGGAGTTAGCATCTGCTAAAGCATAATTAAGATTGTACTTGGGGTTTCTGTATTTATTAATGCCTACCGTGACTAAGTACAGTTTTGGCTTAGCATCTGAGCTCCCTTCATAGTTGATCACAAGTTTTTTCTTTTCGGAATCAATTCCTGACTTACTGCTGGCAACGGCATAAATATAATTTTCCGATCCGTTGGCATCAGTAAGATTAAGGTTGAATGGGTACTTGTTCTGGGTAGGATCCCCTGGCAAGGTGGCTACCAACTTGGAATTATTATAGACTCGCACCTCTTTTACTTCATTCTTGTGATCATCTATATTGATTTCAAGGTTTACGGATCTCTTTGTTGAACTTGCTCTTAGGACTTCATTTTTTGAGGTTGGACGTTCTCCATTCACTGACGAAATGGAAATCTTGGGTACTTTGGAAACAAAGTTTTCTACCTTGAACTCGGCACGGGCTTCCTCTTCTTTAATCAGTTGAGATAATAGTAACGGGTAGAAATTGCGGTCAAAGGTATCTTCCAATGGTATTTCATCAAAACCGACTTTCCAGGATAGATTTCGTATAGCTTCTAAAGAGCCATCCATTCTTCCGTCAGCTGCGATGACCGCCCATTGGTCGTTGAATGAATGAATATAGCCTACTACTCCTCTCTGAAGGGAATTGAAAATATAAAGTAAGTTTTGGTTGAAGCCGCCAATGACAAAGTTTTTACCCCCGTTCACGGGGAAAATACGCTTGGGAAAATGATCCAACTTTCTGGCTAAACGAATTTTTGTCCTGCCTTTACCTTTAATGGATGAAGCCCGTTGATTGGTAGCTAAATCATAAATTTCGATGGCATTGTCATCCGTTGTGGCAATCAAAAGACTACTTTTGGCATCCACTTCTATGGAATTGTATCCCGAATTAGATATAAAGTTTACGGTTTCAGTGAGTGAGCCATTCTCCCCGGTTTCCAGGTTCCATTTTAGTATTGACCTGGTGTTTGCCTTATGTCCGGAGTACAACCATCTGCCATCATTGGAAAATTTCATTGAGGTGGTTGCCCCCTGTGATCCAATAAATGATTTTATTACTTTTCCATCTAAACTTAGCAAGAGTATCGGGTTTTTCTTGATCATGTAACCAACGGCTACGCCTGTGCCCGCGGCAATCATGGAGTAGTCCGGGCTAAATGAAATAGAGCTGACCTGGGGAGCGCCGGAACTGACTTTTTTTATTACTTCCCCTTTTTCGAGATTAACGTAATGAATAAAACCTTTTTTATCTCCTATAACCGCTAGTCGTCCGCCAGGATCAATATCGAGGCACCTCAGCTTAGTGCCAAACTTAATGGTTTGGAGAATACTACCGGTTTTTACATCAATTAGGGCTAGAGTATTGTCAAATCCTAAGGATATAAGTTTTGAGCCGTCATGAGTGAGGCGAATTTCGACTACATTATCCTGGTGTCCCTTAATTTGTTTTATGAACTTGCCTGTACGACCGTCAAAAATTTTAAGGACCTTGTTTTCATTAGCAATGGCGAATGAACTCTGATCCGAACTAAAAGCAAAGTCCAACATCTTACCGTCATTTCCGACGTTATTTATTTTTAAGGTAGAAAAATCGGCTACGTCCTGGGCATAGTGCGGAGTTATAACCGTTACTACGAATGCAACAAGTATTATTAATGATTTCATCAAAATTAACTTTGCCTGGCATCAAGTTAAGTGGTAAAAATCTATACTCCAATTCTTTAGTATTAATTGATTGAGGATCGTTAATTAAATTGATAGTATCAGCCACTTTCAATAAATCATTTTTTTAATGTTCATGTCTAGTCATGCCTTTCATGACTAATTTCATTATCCTGATCTTGCCCCATCTGGGAACGGTTCTCAATGAATAAACCAAAACTTTGGAAAGTAAACCTGGGAGAACCGTGCTTTTCTTGCCCAAAGCTTTGAGGATGGGGATGGCGATTTGATCGGGTTTCATAGCGTTGCCCATATTCATATTGGCCCTTGTACCAAAACCTGTTTCTACAGGTCCTGGAGCAGCGGATAAGACGTCAACGCTATGAGGTTTGAGTTCGTGGTATAGCCCTTCAGCCAGGCTTTGTACGTAGGCTTTGGTAGCCGCATAGTTGGCTGAATAAGGGACACCTTGAAAGCCTACAATTGAACTCAATAATATGATACCTCCCCTGTTTTGGCCGGCAAAAAGTTGAGCAAAATGATGTGTTAGCCTGAGTAATGCCCTACAGTTCACATCCAACATATTTAGTTCTTCATGCACGGAGTTATCTATAAAATTGCCTGACGTTCCGAAACCAGCCGACGCCACAAACAAACCAATAGTTTTATCCTTAAAACTGTCAAATAAGAGATCCATATAATTCTCAGCGAGATCTGCCTTGACCACCTCTACCTTTGTATGATATGAATTTTCAACTTCTTCTTTAACTAGCTCAAGCCTTACTTGGTCACGAGCAATTAAAACGATATTCAAACCGCATGCAGCTACTGCATAAGAGAGCTCTTTGCCAATACCAGAAGAAGCACCGGTAATGACCGCCCATTCGCCGTATTTTGCACTTGTTCTCCTCTGAAGTTTTGATGAGATGTTCATTTTCTAATTATTTACTTCTGCTTTTTTCTTGATCTCCATGAGCCATTTATTATGCTGCTTCCATAGCTTATTAGGGATAAAGGTCTTTTGCATAAATGTAAGCCAACCATATTGCGATTCGTCGGTGATGAGTTTACAACCTGCTTCCGTAGGAACGATTAACCAGGCATGATAACCTTTTATACTGTTCTTCCTAGACTCCCAACTTAGTCGGTATGGCGCTTCAAATTCCTTGACTTCGGAAGTAAAATTCAGCCCCATGGTTTTCCAGGTAAATATTGTTCCCGCTTTTAACCGATCAGATTTCGAATCTTTAATGGATACGTTCTGGTCTCCTACGTACCATTGAGGCCATTCTTCAGCCTGGATCAGGATTTTCCAGACGCGTTCAGGTTTGGCTTTGATATCTATTTCGTTGTGGACGAAAAATCTAGTCGTTGATGGTTCATAATCAACAGGCCATGCTATTTCTTTTGAATAGGGTAAAGATGATTCTATTGACTTTTTGTGTGAGTAACATCCGCTAGAAAACAGGAAAACTAAAATCCAGTATCTGAAGTTTGCCATTTTCTGACAAATTTCTGTCAACGTGTTCACCCAAGACGTTAACAAATGTTTAGGATTTGACCAATATGGCTTAACCGTTCCTTTTTAAACTTCACTTTATTGCTTGAACGGATTGCTATACTTTTCATCTTTGGTTATCTTTTCGTCAGTTAAGGTTTCTAGATAGGCCACTAGGGCCTCTTTTTCTCTTTGGGTCAATCTTAAGCGTAATACTTCTTCTTCTCCTGATTCACCGTCATCCAGCGTGGTCAATCGAAAATTGAGATTGGCATGCGACTGAACGCTATCGCTGTAATGGTTGACCACATCCATAAGAGTTTTAAATCTGCCATCGTGCATGTAAGGGGCTGTCAAGGCGACGTTTCGTAGGGAAGGTACCTTAAACAAGGCATTATCCGAATCCCTTCCGGTGAAAGCGCCTTTGCCTTTATCCTTATAGTTTAATGAGAGGCCATTGTTTTTGGCTTCATCATTTATGCTCTGTGCTGATCCGTGACAATATAGACACGTGCCACCTTTTCGACCTCTGTAGAAGATGTCGATTCCCAGGTTCTCTAAATCGCTAAAATTCGGCAAGTTTGGCATTTCTTCTTCATCTTCCACAGGACCAATTAGCTCAAGGCCTTTATCGAATTTTGAATTGTGAGAAATGATTGACCTAACAAACTGTGCGAGAGCCATTGAAATACGATCTGTAGTGACCTGCGGGCTTCCAAAAGCTTTTTCAAACATCACATTGTAATAGTCTAATTGTTGAAGCTTTCCCTCCAAAACGGAGAGGTGCATCCCCATTTCTTGATGATGTTGAATAGGTAGAAGTACCTGCTCCTCGAGTGTTGCTGCACTCTCATCCCACATGAATCTTCCGTTTTCATAGTAACGACTATTGATTAAAGTCATGGAATTTCTTTTCGTGGTTTCTCCATTTAGGCCAACGCTAAACTTCCGATTGTCGGAGAATCCCTCGCTTTGTTTATGACAGGAAGCACACGAAATTGTATTGTTTGCAGACAAGTTCAAATCGTAAAACAAAACTCTGCCAAGAGTAGCTCCCATATTAGTAACCCTGTTTTCTTCAGGCGTGTTATCCGATTCGTAGGCGTCATCTGATTGATAGTGCGGAGGCAGTTCCAGATTAGCATAGTTGAATGGCTTTTCTTTTAAGTTCAGAACGTCTTCCAAAATACTCATATCACCTTCTGAAAACTGTTCACTTACTACATAGTCATCGATTTCTTCCTCTTCTGCAGAACATGAAATGACTAATATTAGAAACCAGCAGAAAGGGTTGAATATAAATTTGGCTTCGTTTCGGGCAAATATCATATCGGGTGGTTTATTCTAGATACTTACCGACCCATTGCACCCTACCAGTCGCTGAATTTTTTCAGCATTTTTTCAAGAGGTTTATTGTGATTTGGAGTAGTCCGCCTTTTTCAACCGGCTCAGGTGTATTGGGGTTATGCCAAGGTAGGAGGCAATCATATGTTGGGGCACTCTGTTGTGAATATTCGGAAATACCTCATTAATAGAGTCATAACGTTCTTTCGCCGTCCGTGTGTATTCGTTTTTAATGCGGTTGTCTTGATAGATGAAATAGAATTCAGCAATTAACCTTCCCATTCTATCCCCTTCATTCAAATTCTGGTAGCCCCATTCTACAGCATTTCTGGGTAGCACTACTACTTGGGTTTCCTCAAGAGCCTCTAAGTGGTATAGACTTTTATCTTTCCTCATAAAAGCCGAATAGTCGCAGATAAATTGATTTTCGAGGGCAAAATGGATGGTATGCTCGTTGCCATTTTGATCAACCACACATACTCTTATCAACCCCGATGAAATAAAGAATACTTCATTGGGCACTACCCCTGGAAACGACAGTATTTCCTTTCTTTTGAATTTTTTTTTGAAACAACGTGATAGAAATTCCTCCATCTCTTTTTCAGAGATGTTGATCATTTGCCTTATGGCCATTTCCAGTACCTTCACCTACTTATTTTTAACCTAAGCAACGCTTGTATTAAGTTACAAAAAAATGATTTGGAGTCGACTTTCGATTAAGGATATTCACTTTAACGTGAATTAGAACTTAAAATCCGGTATAGGTGATGAAATATCCACAAATACACCATCAGGATCTTTGAGCACAATTCTACGCTGACCGTAAAAGGTATTTTCAGGTGGGGTTATGACTTCCATTTCCTCTTTTTGTGCCAGTTCGTATAGATCATCCACTTGGTCAACTACAAAAGTGATGTAAAAGCCAGCTGGATTCACCTGCGCTTCTTCCGGTACGATCTCATTTGTCTTTTGGATGATACCTAATTCAAAATGTTTATGCTCGGAAATAAGATGTATAAACCAGTCACTCTCAAAATCCACTTTAAAGTCAAATAGCTTAGTGTAAAAAACTTTGCTCTCCTCTAGCCGATCTGAGCAAATATTGGTCATCATTCGATCTACAGATTTCATAAAATAGTTTTTACGAAATTAAGTGTAATAAGACCTCTATAATTGGAAAAAGGCGACCTCTTTACCGATTGCTCTCCAATCAAGGCTAGGATGGCGTTTTACAAAGTACTCTTTAGGTGCTTTCCCAGTGAGTTGCTTAAAATCATTCGAGAAGTGCGACTGGTCATAATATCCCGACAGACCCGCAAGCTCAGTCAGGTTACGTGCTTGCTTTTCATCGATAGCATTTTGTAACCTTAGGATTTTAGAAAATTGCTTAGGTGTAAACCCGGTATGTCTTTTCATTAAACGCTGCAGTTGGCGCGTTGGGTTAACGAGCATAGTATCGTCGTTGCTCGTTAGCATATGCCTGATTTTAGCGAATATTTGCGATGGCTTTGCTTTGCGTTGCATGATTAATTTGGCTATGACATCTTCGAAATAGTGAGATCTTTCTTGATGCCTTTCGGCCGTAAGAATTTTATCAACTACGACAGTTTCCCCGAGAGGTTTGATCTCGTTCAAACTTAAAGCTTTATTCAGTAGTTTCTCTGCAGACGTGCAACATAAGAAGGGAATCGAGAACGGATAAAAGCAAACACCGAAAATGCAGAAATCTTCAGATAATATATACTCTCCAGCTTCTATACTAGGCCCATAATAAACGGTATTTTGCCCTTCAGTGCTACCTTTAATAAAGAAAAGCAACTGTCCGGTTCCATCAGGAATCGTAGAATGGCGATAGGGTACTTCTTCGGATGCTGTCCCCTCAAGAATCCAGAAGTACTTCACATAGTCAAGAACATGTTGATTTGGCTTTATGAATTCGAAGTTATTTACCACGCTCTTTCGGGTCTCTTTTCATAACGGGTAAAAACCGACCTGGCGGGAAACTTTCAATTTTTTCAAAAGTTATAAAGCCCTGACTCCTATAGAAAGGTTCTGCATTGGGATCAGCCTCGACAATGATTGGCCTGGTGTCGTATGTGAA
>JBCCOE010000113.1:0-10582 GCA_039025475.1 Bacteroidota bacterium
CCTTATTTAAACAATATGATTTGTTTAAGTTAAAACTGTTTTCTCTCTTATATTCTATTCACTACAACGCCAAGCAAAGACGAGTATACGATCCAGTAGCCAGAACAAATTAAGTTTGATGTTTTGACCCGGTTCGCATATTTATTTTTAGTGTATTATTAGCGATGGTCGGCTTCTTTTTCTAAAGTTACGCTAAACAGTTCTTCTTTCTTATTTCTTCCTTTCAGCTCTATCTCTCCTTTAGAGCTATATTGATAGTTAGAATGGGGTAATAATTCTTTAATTGCACCGGAGATCAGTAAGTCAGATTCTAATTCCTTACAAAGACTTTGGATTCTGGCAGTCGTATTTAATACATCCCCCGTAAATACGATTTCTTTTTTTAAGTCTCCAATTTCTCCAATAGTGACTTCACCGAAATGAACCCCTGCTTTGAAACCAATTTCAAAGCCAAATTCATTAAAGAAAACTTCTTTTTGTTGATTGAGCTGATCCTGTATGTCAAAAAAGCATTTAATGCAGTTTGCCTGTTTAATCCCCTTGTCAGGCTTCCATGAAATCACGATTTCATCTCCTATGTACTGGTAAACTTCACCGAATGAATTGATGATGGGGTCTGACATAATTTTATAATAGGTGCCCAGCAATTTGAAGTATTTTATGTGTCCTAGAGATTCGGCTATTGTAGTGGAAGATTTCATGTCCAAGAACATGAAAACCCGCTTTTCAATTTTGGGTTGATGGTATTTCCCAGAAAAAAAATTTAAAAACAGATGATGACCTAAATTTTCACTTATGGCAGAATAGAGCAAACTAAAAATAACCCTTACGGACAAATGAAATAAGGTGATAAGGAAAGAGATACTTACGAGAAATCTGCCCAATTTTTGCCAAGCATCAGCTTCGAGTATGCTTATGCCCGTGTCCAGGGAAACGGCCACTGGATAAAAAATGAGGATAATGATAATAATTAAAGTGAGGTAGGTTAAGAACTTGTAAAAAATCTTGGCCCATAGTGTTCGGTTTGAGAATCTTTTTTCTAAATAAATCACTTCTAAAGCTCCTACTATAAGTCCAACCAAGGCATTCGCAAGGCTAGCAAAAATCAGTACCGGAACGGTGAAAGAAATATCGGTATCTGGATTGAGGTTTTGGTTACGTGTTATACCGATCTCTGTTATGTCCGTTATCCATCCACTCAATACCCAGATTATCGCGAAGGGAGTAATCCTTAAAATGTTTCTTTTCGCTTTTGGAGTTATTTTCACGTTAAGTTGACAATATCAGGTTAAAGGTGAGGAATGATGATTTATTAGATATCGTCCAACGATCATCGGTAAGCTGGACTTTTCAAATTTCTTTAAAAGTATCGCAATAGAATTAGCCTTTGCAAATAGCTCAGTTAGCTTATGGATGAGTGTTTGTTGGGCTTTCGTGTTTATACCTCTACACTAAGTTTCAGATGTCCACCAAGTCCTTCTCTTATTATTCGCATAAGAGTTGATAGACGGATATCACTTGCATTGTTCTCAATTCGCGAAATATACGTCTTAGTTGTTCCGCATTTTTGAGCCAATTGTTCCTGCGTCATCCCTTGATTTTTACGCAACTCTTGAAGCATGACTCCCAGTCTAAAAGCCTCGAATCCTTCTTCAAAGGTTTCTCTAGATTCAGTTCCTCGTTCACCATACTCTGAGTTCAGGTGATCGTCAAAATCAACAATTTTAGTTTTGCTCATTGTAATACTGTTTTTGTAGCTTTTCAGCTAGTTTAATTTCGTTTTTAGGTGTTTTCTGAGTTTTCTTTTGAAAGCCGTTCAACACAACTACCAATTTACCCTTGTCAAAAAAGCAGAAAATTCGGTAGATGTTAGTTCCCGAAATCATACGCATTTCATACAGGGTAGTTCCTGTGATGTTTTTGAGATACTTAGTCGGTGCACGTTCAACTGTCTTAATCAGTTTAATTGTCCAGTTGATTCGTTCTTTAATTTTGGTAGTTTGTGCATTGTAGAATTCCCAAAAATGTTCACCAAAGAAAACTACCTTTCTGAAATCACCACTTTCGTTCGTATAGGTAAAGTTAGCTAATTAGGTAACTTATCGCAAATTGAAAGAGTTCAGATGAGAGTTGATATAGGCTCACATGAAGCCCAACGCCTAACTATCGGTTTGTGTGCCCACGGTTAGCAGATAGCACTAAAATAGCGGAAGTGCACCAGAAGCACAACGGCAGCTACAGGGCACCGCGTTGTAAAAGTCAAAATCTAGAACCACAGAAGCGGCCAAAATTGATGAAATCTCAGAAGGTGCACTGGAGCGGGCAAGTCCCTGATGAAGCTTGCGAAAAGGCAGTTTGGCACATAACCAATAGTGTATGTTAGGTGTAGGCTTATTCATATAGTTCTATTGTCGGTTCAAGGTCATTGTCAGTTAAAATTCTCATTAGTTTAAACGTCATGTTGTTCAGTTCCTTTTGAGTTGGGAGTTTGTTTCTCCCAGAATTCAAAACTCCTTCAATAGAGCCTTCACCAAGTATGATTTGTTGACTTTCCAGTTGTTCAAGTAAGTCCCTGGTTAATTTGATCTCGCCTTCAAATTCGAATAAGACTCGGACGGCATATGAAAGTCTACCTTCAGGTTCAAAAGGGTTTCCTTCAGTCCAATATGCATAACCGTAATAGCCATTGTAAATTCCTTCGATTATTGTTCCTCGCTTCACAAACCCAGCTTTTAACAGTGGCTTAAACGTTGGTGAGTCAAGACGTTTCGACATCATACGTTTCAATTGGATTTCTTCATACCAAAACCCCAAAGGAACAATAATCATTACGGACAATATTCCAAGGGTTCCTCCTACAGTTAAGCTAGTCAACAAGGAGTTGCCAGAAATTAGCATTAGGACAATCAATAGAATTGAGAATCCGATCGTCCATTCAAAAAATGCTCGAACGTATCCCTTAGATTGAAAGTCCTTAAATGTTTCTGTGATGTTCATTTATATCGAAGCGGTGCTTACGCCTAGCTAGCAGGAGTGCGCCCCGAGCTTGGCAGAAAGCACTAAGATAGCTCTGCTAGCCAACACCCACAACAGTATCTACGAAGCACTGCGTTGAGAAGAGAAAAGTCCAGAAGCACGAATGATGATAGGAGAGAAGATGTTTCAGAATGGGTAGCGGAACGGTGAGGATCAGATGAAATATGTAGAAAGCACTTAGGCGCATTCGTGCTAGCGATTGTTACCTTGAGTTCTTTTCAAGCCATTCTTTAATTTGATCGAAGCTGAGTTCTCCCTTTGATATTGAGATTACAAGTCGATATTTCTGCTCTTGGTCGGCTTGGATGTCAAGTTGTTTACTCATCATTAGTAGTCTAGCTAGGACATATCCAGTTCGTTTGTTTCCATCTACAAAGGGGTGGTTCTTAACAATACTTTCAAGAATAGCAGCGGCTTTGTCAATTGGTTTAGGGTAGAGTTCGTTTCCGTCAAACGTTTGATAAGGTCGGTTTAAAGCAGAATCCAAAAGTTCTTGATCTCTAATTCCATCGGAGCCTCCAAAACGCTCAATTAGTATCGCATGAATTTCTAGAACCTCTTTCTCAGAAATCATTGAGCAAGTCGTTCAAGGAGTTCCTTGTCTTCTGTTAAAATGGTTCTGAGGTTATGGGATAGAGTTACAGAATGTTCTGATTTATTATCAATAGACTTCAAATAGTCGAAGACCTCTTGAAGCACCTGTTCAGATGAGTTGTCCAAAAGTTGATTGATCGCTACTTTTACTTCTTCTCTGCTCATATTCAAAATTACGAAATTGGCAGGAAAACAGTTCGAAGTGCGAAATTCAAGGCAACGTCCAACTATCATCCGTAAGCTGGACTTTTCGAATTTCTACTAAAGTATCGGATTGCACCAGCCTTTGCAAATGGCTCAGTAAGCTTATGGATGATAGTATCCATGAAATGATTTAAGGAGGATAATGAATAAAATTAACCTTTAAAAGATCATGAAAAAAGAAGAAACAGTTTACACAAGAGTAGAGCTATTTATAGGAATAGATGTACACAAGAAACAGTGGTCAGTGAGTATATACACCAGTCAGATTCATCATCGTACCTTTAGTCAGTTGCCCTCACCTGAGGTATTGCGGTGCTACATTGAATCTCATTTTTCCGGTGCTAAGGTGAAATGTGCGTATGAAGCTACCTGTTTTGGCTGGTGGATAGCCCGGAAATTGGAGAGCTATGGCTATGAGTGCCTAGTAGTGAATCCGTCGGATATACCGACGACCAGTAGTGAGATCCAGAACAAGACGGACAAAATAGACAGCAGGAAGATAGCAAAGACGCTTCAGGCGGGATTGTTGAAAGGTAGTTATGTCCCCGATGAGCAGTTAGAAGGGGATCGTCAGTTGGTCCGGTACCGAAAACGTGTGTGGTCTGACTTGGTTCGCATAAAGAATAGGATCAAGGGTACGTTGAGGTTTTCAGGAGTTGATCTTCCCGAAGAGCACGACAATGCTTATTGGACGAAGGCGTTTTTGAGATGGCTCAATGAAGTATCACTACCTTCGAAGAGTACCCGTATCACGGTAGATTCGCTGTTGTATCAGTACGACCAGTTATATGCCCATCACTTGAAGGTATCCAGGGAAGTAAGAGGGCTACTGAAAACGGTCAGATACAAAGAGCGGGGCAAGTTGTTAAAAGGAATTCCTGGGATAGGCCCTCTGACCAGTATCCAACTTTTAGTGGAGCTTGGGGCCATTGACCGCTTTCCTACCTTTAAATCGCTCAATAGCTTCATTGGCTTCAAACCGACGACCTATAGTAGTGGAGAACATGACTGGAAAGGGCATATGACTATTCGAAGGCACAATGCCTTGCGCAGCGCATTGATCGAGTGTTCGTGGCAAGCTGTGCAGAAGGATCCGGCACTGTTGATCAAGTATGAGGGACTATTGAAGCGGATGACCAAGAAAAGGGCCATCGTGGTGATCGCGAGGAAACTGCTTTCAAGGATTTATCATGTACTCAAACATGAGGAGCCTTATGCGATAGGGTTGGTAGCCTAAACAAAGGTTTTGAGGAATTTAGATCGGCTTGCCTGTCAAAAAAACAATAAGCCTTGACCACTCAACAAACGCTGAGTCCTGAACTCTTATGCTTAGTCTGTGGCAGGCTTTTTAAAAAGCTTACTGATAAATAACTGTGACCTTGCAACTGGCCTGGATCACTAATGGGAGTCTTGCAAGCTATTTTCTTCTCTCAAAGGTGCAAAAAGTACTCAAATACGTCAAGCGGGCGATCCGTCGCTCATGGCCGAGCTACGCCCTTTCCTTGCCGATATTGTTTACTTTTTGTCGATTGCCTGTTTGAAGAAAACGAGCTTAGAAGATGAAAATAGGCTGATTTTTATTAGAATTACAGAATATTCTCCTCCGAAAGATCATTCATGGGAGTGTTTGTTATGCACTGTATCTACATCCGATAGAGATAAGTACTTTCTTAATAATGCATGAGTTGGTTAATCTCTTTTTTGAGCAAAAAGCCAGTCCAACAAACCCTGTGTTTCATAAATATTCTTCCAAATATTATGACCTTTATCTGGATACTCTGTATAACGTGGATTACCCCCAGCATTTTTAATCGCTTGAATCATATCCCGTGAGCCTTTTACCCGCGCGTTTCTATCCTTTGCTCCGTGGAAAACCCATATTGGTAAATCAACAATATTTTGGGCGAGAACAGGATTGCCTTCTCCGGCAATTGGGATGGCAGCAGCAAACATATTAGGTCGTGTGCAGATTAAGTGCCACGTACCATATCCTCCCATGGAATAACCTGCTACATACCGACTGTCGGTATCTATGTTAAACTCCATCTCCAATGCCAGGATGTTTTCAACAACCAATGAATCTACTGCAGGAAAATTAGCCGCGCCTCCCCAGCTTGACTCAGGGGGGCACTGGGGCACTAGAACAAATGCTGGATATTTTGCTCTGTTCTTCTCTTCCAAAATCAATTTAGCCAACAATGATCCGGGAATCTGTTTCACATTATCAGTTCCCCGTGCCGTACTGCCATGTAGCCATATGATTAAGGGATACTTCCTTGTAGAATCATAATTCAATGGCTTCAGCAATCGGTAGGGTAATTTTTCATTGGAACTGTTCACATAAGTCCTTGCCTCAAATGGTTTGGCTAACTCTCTTTGATGGTCGGTCAGATTTGCTGTAGGGTTGCTATATAGGGATATGCTTTCATTGGTTATTTTATAACCGAAAAACAGTGAAAATACCAAAGCGACAATCACAAAGACATTCATCGCGCGAACCAAAGTATCAGAGCAATCGGAATGCGATTTGCTTGCGGTTATCCTTTCCAATCGGAAATTCAGAATAAATAAGACTGGAACAAGGCTACCAACTATTGTAGACCATTTAGTCATATCATCTATCATGCCATTAACCGGTAACATGAACCTCCAAATACTGGCGGAAAACCATATGAGTCCAAGGCTACATGTGAAAATGCCTGCAATTTTTAACCATCGTCTTTTTCCCGCCTCAGAAAAAATGAGACTAATACCGTACAGGAAACTAGTTCCATAAAAAAGCAATATAGCTGTAACAAAATAATCTGTGTATTCAAGTGTATTCAGGAAATTGTATGTTGTGAAAGCTTGAAATAGTGATGCTATGACAGAAACTGTCAATACCCAGAATGTAATCCAATACTGCTTGTAGTAAAAATAATACAGGAGCACCAATGACCAGATGAACGAAATCAGGAACTCCAAAACAAATAAGTTGGTAAACGATGGTAGTTCAAGCACACGTTCTCCAAATTGGAAAGAAACAATGCTCCCCAAAAAAGCGATTAAGACGTATGTCCCTGAAAAAAAGATTGCTGAAGAATAGAAACTTCGCATAGATTTTTTGATTGTTCTATTATTTTGTTGATCGGGATATCAAAGATGATTAGCGTAATGCGTCTTTGCTTGGTGCATAACTACTGGATATACGGAATTTTCCGTATATCCCTACAAAACAAGTTTAAAAATAATACTTTTCTGAGGTTTTCAGCTAGTTTTATATTTAAATGTCTATTCCTGATTTTGTACAAATATTGAGGGTTAAACGGTACAGCGAGAATACCATAAAAATGTATTCGTCTGTAGTACAGATGGCTAAGCAATATTTCAAAAGGCCATTAGATCAAGTAATTGAAAGGGAATTACGCACCTATATGTACCATATGGTACATTCCAAAAAAGCCTCTTATTCCTATCAAAAGCAAATAGCACTGGGATTGAAATTATACTATTATGAAGTTTATGCCAGGAAAATTAATTTGGAATTTTTATTTCCTCAAAACAAGCCGTCTAAGCTTCCGGTTATTCTTTCCAGAAGCAACATTGATAGTATTATTTCGAAAGCAAATAATTTAAAGCATAAGACAATGATTGCACTAGCCTACAGTGCAGGATTAAGAGTCGGAGAGTTAATGAGCCTGAAAATATCGGACATAGATTCGTCCAGAATGTTTATCCATATTAAGGAGGCTAAAGGAAATAAGGACAGGTTAGTACCTCTTTCAAAAAATATATTACGTATGATGCGTGAATATTATCGTATGTATCAACCTAAGGACTATATGTTTGAAGGTCAAAAAGAAAGTAAATATACGTCGTCAAGTTTTAATAAGCTGTTGAAGACTGCGGCAAAAAAGGCAAAAATTAATAAAAAGATAACGGCACATACCTTGCGCCATAGTTTTGCTACACATCTTTTAGAAAAGGGTACGGATATTAGGGTAATCCAGAAACTTCTTGGACACAATTCAATCAGAACTACGATGATATATACTCAAGTGGCTGATGTAACTCTTTTAAATGTCACCAGTCCATTCGATGATTAAAGCCTATACCCTCTGAGATTAAAAAGCCCTGCACAAGCGAGGCTCCAAGTTGTGGAGAATACCGGATTCGAACCGGTGACCTCTACACTGCCAGTGTAGCGCTCTAGCCAACTGAGCTAATTCCCCAAGCGTCGGCAAATATAGAAACTTGAAGGGAATTACTCATTTTTAGTGTCGTTTTCGGCTTCAAACTCTTGTACCCTCTTTCTAGGTAAAATCTGGTATACCCTTGATCCTGTTTTTCACTTATTTTTTATTTGAGGCTATCCAACTTTTTGGTAGCACCTCTGAATAGCGTGATCTTTAGATTATTATAATTGTAAATTTATTCTAACAGGAGTCATATAAATTACATACTAACGGTGTAATCAATGAGTAATATGCGGCGAGAAGAGTCCAAGTACAATAATAATGAAGGCGGAGCTCACTTCGAATTCGAAGGCTTGGAGATAGCAAAATGGGTCTGTCTCTGCATTATTGTGTCCGGATCATTCATAGGTACCATGTTCCTGGCACAAGGAAATTCGTATCAGGTATATTATTACATTTATGGAGTAGCGCTCTTTTTCATTTTACCTTATTACCTCATCCAAAAAGGGAAGTTAAAATCTGCCCGAGTTTTAATATCGTATGCACTGCCCCTTTTAATTTGCACCGTATCTATCATAGACAAGCACGCCCAACTTGCGGCAGGTGATTTGGATCCGGTGAATTTTCTTGATGTAAGGTTCATTCTTGTCTGCTCACTGATATTTCCTATAATGATCAGTCCTTTAAAGCCAGCACTGAGGTTTTGGATTAACATTTTCCCGTCGGCTTTACTAATTATCCTATTTGATCCAATTCATATTTTTTTTGACGTTGGCTATGAAAAAACGGGTTTATCGACATCGATGTATTTTTTTGACCTTAACCTTTATGCCTTGATAACCACGGTGGTGTTAATACTTTCTTTATTGTATCTGAAAAGAAAAACTGCTGAAAGTATTCAACATATGCAGGATATATTGACCAGGACCTCTGAAAATGCCGAACAGCTGAATTTTATGGTTGAAAATGCTACCCAGGGAACCTGGAAATGGAACAGTATGGAAAGAACTTTTGAATGGTCGGACAAAACCAGGAGGTTTCTTAACAGCTCGGCCACAAGCTGTCCTGATGATGAAACGATTAATTTTATCCATCCTGATGATCAGGACCTTCACAATCGAGCTTTTCTTGACACCCTCGAAAGCCGGAAGATCTACAGTGCGGAATTGCGGGTTAAGGATCCCAAACGTGAGGATGGAGAATATCAATGGGTTCAATCGCTTGGTGAAGTCATAAGAGATGAATCGGGTAAGATTTTGAAGATGCTGGGTCTTTTTATTGATATACAGGATCGCAAAAACGTGCAATTCGAACTTGAACACAGGAATAAGGAGTTGGAAAGGATAAATGCCACGCTTTTGGAGGCTGAAATGGAAAAGAGCATTTATCTGGAAAAAATAGAGTCGCAGTTGAAACAGATCGAATCTAAAAATAGAGATCTAGATCAATTTGCCTATGTGGTATCACACGATCTAAAGGCACCACTTCGCGCTATCAACAATCTAGCGGCCTGGGTCGAAGACGATATTCCGGAAAACTCCGCAGAAGCTCGGGATAACTTGCGAATGCTGAAATCACGTGCGGAACGTCTGGATAACTTCATCGATGGTTTACTCGAGTATTCAAGAGTAGGGCGCATGGAGTTAGCCCTGGAACCTGTTGATCTGGAAGCTACTGTAAATGAAGTTATTAGATCCTTTGAAAGTCAGAATGTTACTTTTAACAAAAAAAGTGAGTTTCCAGTTTTTAATGGATATCGCGTGCTCATACAGCAACTTTTTCAGAACCTAATATCAAATTCCATTAAGCATAACGACAAAGAATCTTGTATTATTGAGCTAGGCTGTAGAGAGAAGGCCGAAGAATATGATATTTATATTCAAGACAATGGTCCGGGCATCCATCCATCGCTACGAGAAAAGGTATTTAAAATATTTCAGACATTGAAACCTAAAGATGAGCAGGAAAGTACCGGTATTGGCTTATCCATTGTACAAAAGATTATTGAAGAATTGAAAGGAGAAATTAAAGTATGTGATTCTGATTATGGAACCTTGATAAGGTTTTCAATTCCCAAGCACTAAAGTCTCATGGTAGAAAATCATTAACTTTAATTTAATGGCTAGAGTGAAGTTTACTCCCAATTTAAAGCGGTTCTATCCTTTGTTGGACACGGCTGAATTTGAAGCTAAGACTGTCGCAGAGCTATTGGATAAAATTGAATTAAAGCACAAGGGTATCAAGGATTATCTCGTTACAGAACACGGGGAGATCAGAAAACATGTTAATATTTTTATTGGTAATGAAATGGTGAAAGATAAGGTCAATTTATCAGATCAACTCACTCCCAAGGATGAAGTGTATATTCTGCAGGCTTTGTCCGGGGGATAATCCGTCAGATGTTATTATGGATAACAGAACAGATAGGTTAACCTAGTGCCTCAAATCAATCCAACGAAACCTGATATTTTAATCAGGTTATTTTGCACCTAGTAGCCTAAACGGCAGCATAAAAATAGCTTCAATGAGCTTAAAAACTCCCCCTACGGCTATTCCTAATAGTCGAAAGGGCA
>JBCCOE010000114.1:0-10515 GCA_039025475.1 Bacteroidota bacterium
CTCCAATTCTTGGAGAATAACTGTAGTGCCTATGCATAAAAACGAAGGCATGCAGTTCACATTTGTTCTTTGAAGTCAAATAATCGAGCGAGTCAATGACAATTTCCTTGGAGGAATCATTTTGAGGAACAGGAATCCAATTTAGAATGATCGCGGTAAAGAATGGGACGTGATCGATTTGCACAGGCTTAACATCTTGTTGGTGACAACACCAACAGGGGCTGAGGGAAAATTCAACCTAGAAGATACAGTTTGGGTCTCCCCTTCCAAATTTATACCTAAAACTGGTCGTAGCCCATTGAGAGAGAATTATCCGGATGGAGTTACGCTCACTATTAACGAACTCATAAAGTATAATGTAGCTCAAAGTGATGGTACTGCCTGTGACATCTTGCTAGAACTTATGGGCGGCACCCAGCGAGTCCAGCAAGATTTAGAAGCCTTAGGTATAAAGAATATGAAAATTGCTACTACAGAAATGATTCAAGTAGCGAATGATACCATCCAATATCAAAACTGGAGTACACCAAAAGCTATGATGGACTTTTTTCTGGCCTATCATAACGATGAATATTTGACTGATGCGAGTAAGGCTGTTTTAGACGAATACTTATCTGTTTCTACTCCATGGGGAGACAAGAGAATTAAGGGGCTTTTACCAAGAGAAACAATGGTAGCACATAAAACAGGATCGTCTGGAACCTATGGCGAGCTTACCAGAGCCACGAATGACTCTGGGATAGTTATCCTGCCAAATGGTGACCATATGATTGTATCTGTATTTCTATCAGATGCTCATCACTCACAGGAAGAGAGAAATATGATTATCGCTAACGTAGCTAAATCAGCTTACGACTATTGGACGAGGTTATTGATTAAATGAATAGTTTGTTGAACCTCAGCAGTGTTGAAAAGTGAATGTCTGAAAAGAGTACTTTTACGCTTAATAAGTCATTCTGACGAAGGAGGATGCGTTTCATATTGTCGCACATCGTCACTAATAAATGCGAAAATAAGAAATAAAATCTGTGCTTAGTCATTCCGTAAAACGGAGGAATCTTTGCCATAGAGAAAGTACATTATTTATTTTCTGAATGGTAAAGATGTCTCCACCATGTTACGACATGACTTAAGAACTAGAAGTAAATATGACAATTATTTTTTGGACTAAGAGGAAATAACTAGCACAAGTATCTCAATACTTGGTCTACCTCGTTTTTCAGATTTATTTGATTTACAAATATAGATTATATATATTTGATCAATGTTTGTAAATTAAATATGAAGCAATGAAAGGCAACCACATAGGTGAACTCGAAGAGCTTGTACTTCTTACGGTAGGAATCCGGTCAAACGAGGCTTACGGGGTAACAGTATACCAAGAATTGCTAGATCAGACTGGAAGAGCGGTAAATATTAGCGCTATTCATGCTGTTTTAAATCGCCTAGAAGAAAAGGGATTACTTAAATCTCATATGGGTGGCTCCACGAATGAACGTGGCGGTAGGCGCAAGCGTTTTTATATTCTTTCATCAACGGGAAGGCGGGCCATAGATGAGATGAAACAGATGCGCGACAAGCTTCATAATCAATTACCGCCCCTAGCCTATAACTTCAGCGTCTAAAGATGAAAACCAATTTAAGACCTCCTAAATGGGCAGATCGGTTTCTGGAATTCTATTGTAACCCTGCCTTGATAGAACAGATCTAGGGAGATCTTCATGAATTATATTACTGGCGACTTCAAGAAAAAGGAGACAAATCCGCCAAGCGGTCATTCTGGTGGGATGTTATCAGATTCTTTAGATGGAGGAATATTAAAAGGACAACAACTCAACAACAACATAACAACACAACCATGCTTAGAAATTACTTTAAACTAGGTTGGAGAAACCTATTGAATCAAAAACTACCATCATTCATCAATATTTCAGGTTTGGCGCTAGCTATAGCCTGCTGCATGAATGCCTACTTATTTATTGAAAGTGTATGGCTCCGAGGCATGCATCACGAGAATAAAGACAACATCTACGAACTCACCCATCATAAGAAAGTAAATAGTGAGGAAATTCATGCAGGTAACATGGCCTCGCCTATTGCCAAATGGATGGAAGATTATCATGAAATAGAAGACGTTACCAGGGTGAATACCGCACAATTGGTAATAAAATATAAGAATGATAATTTTTCAGTTAATACTTTTCAGGTAGACCCTGCCTACCTGAATATTTTTACCCATAACGTTATTCTTGGAAATAAATCCGCTCTTAATGATCCATATCAGGTTGTAATTACCGAATCAACTTCCAATCTTTTCTTCAAGGATTCCTATCCGATAGGTGAACCATTACAGATTAATCTAAACGGTGAATTAGTCGAATTTACCATTGGAGCAGTAATAGAAGATCATACCTCAGTGGCCATGTTTCATTTTGAACTTTTAATGAACAATTATCATCTGAGCAAATCCAACTTAAATATTGATGAGAATTGGAAAGTGAACTCCTGGACATTTCTACAACTCAAGGATGGATTAGATGTGACAGAAATATCAGGCAAATTTCAAAATCTGATAGCGACTCAGAATGAAAACCGGCCAGAAGAAAAATATACTTCCCTAGAACTAGTACCCTTTATGGAGCTTACTCAACGCTCGGATGAGATTGAAGGTGGAGCCGGTAATGGTGCTGGGCTGGCGCCACAAATTGTTCTAAGCTGTATTGGACTTTTCTTACTACTTCTGGCAGTCTTTAATTACATTAATATCGCAATTCTAATGGCCACCAAACGTGTTAAGGAAATCGGAGTAAGAAAAGTCATTGGTGGTAGAAAAAGGCAGTTAGTAATTCAGTTTTTAAGTGAAAATCTGATCACCTGCTTTATTTCTCTAGTCATGGGTTTAATCATTGCTCATACGTTGTTTATTCCATGGTTTAACAATATGGCGAACACAAACCTAGGTTTAAAATTTGATTAATGATCCCTACGTGTATTTATTTATAGGCGGCCTGTTAATATTTATAACATTTTGCTCAGGTGCCTATCCCGCATTCTATATATCATCACTCCAGCCAGTTCAAATATTTTCAAATAAGCAAAATATAGGCGCAAAAGGGAGATTCACTAATGTACTAGTCACATTTTAGTTCACGCTATCAATAATTACTATTGTAGCTGCCATCTCATTTTTAAGGACAGAAGGAATAAACGAGACCCGTGACTGGGGGTACGATAGGTCTTCAAAAATAATATTTAACACTCCAGATCCACCAGTTTTTAAAACGTTAGCTAATGAACTCAATCAACTCAGCCAAGTGACCGCCACTGCCGGGGCTATTGATTTAATTGGTAATCACAATTCAGAATATCAAGTGTCTATTCGTGATGAATCATTCAATGCAAATATTATCCGAGGCAGCATTGATTACCCTGAAACTATGGATCTGAGGTTAACCTGGGGAAGGTTTTTCGATAATAAGCTTGTTTCAGATCTTCATGAATCAATCATAGTAAACAACCGCTTTGTTTCCGAGCTAGACATTTCAGACCCCGCAATTTCGCTGGTGACTATTGATAGTATTGACTATAACATCGTTGGGGTAGTTGAAGACTTTCATTATTCTAACTTTAGCGATGATATCGAGCCCACGATTATTAGAGCCTATCCAGATAGTCTTTCTCGCTATATGGTCGTGAAGGTCAACTCAAATGAGTTATCCGATACTTATCAAATCATTAAAAACCGCTGGCATAAACTGGTCGACAATGATATTTATCAAGGGTACATACAGGCTGAAGTCTTTGATTTTTATTTTGAAGAGATGAGGGGTTTAAGAAACACCTTTTTATTCACTGCCTCTTTTGCTATACTACTCTCAGCCATGGGATTGTTTGGGTTGGTTTCATTAAACATCAGCGCTAAGATTAAAGATTACAGTATAAAGAAGATTTTGGGTGCCTCGTTAACTCATCTATCTAAGAGTATTCTTAAAAAATATTTGCTGATGTGGGTTTTGGCAAGTCTAATAGGCGGATACCTTGGGAGTGTGGCTATTTCGTCACTCTTGAGCTCGGTTTATTCTTTTCACCCAGGTGTAGGTACGGTTCCAATTATCTTGGCACTCACAGTGCTGTTACTGGTGATTCTAATCACAATTTCTAGCCAACTTGTCAAGGTGGATAAAACTAATCCCTCTCAAACACTAAGACTGGAATAAATTATATCAAACACATTTTCAAAAATATTTCCACTGTCGGACAAGTCAATTGATGCTATTAAGTATTAAGGATTTTGAACCGACCATAAAGTATTGAAGCAAGTAAAAACACAACAAGGTAATTTCTAATTACTAAGGTCTTTTAACCTAATTATCAAACAAGCCATTGTTGTTCCTTAACACAAACTTAAACTCACTCAAGACTGAAACTATTTTTTAACAATTAATTTAATCTTCTAAATAAAACTCCTATTTATTGATGAAGACAATTAAAAACATTTATCTCTTATGTATTGTAACAATATGTCTGTGTTCCTGCTCCTTTCATATAGGAACTATAGGTGGTGGAAGTGCCGTAATCACCAACAATCAATTTTCGCGCATCGACTTCGCCTATGGCACGGCAAAAACGACTAATATTTTCGGTATCGGAGGTAATCGTAACAATGGATTAGTTCTTGAGGCAAAAAGAAATCTTTATCAAAATAGTCAATTACAAGCTGGTCAGGCGATCGGTCAAACAACTGTAGATTTTAAGAGAACTTTTTTCTTTCCTGTCATGACCACAAGAGTTGTTGTATCAGCGGAAATTATTGATTTTTCAGACAAGTCGGGGAATGCTGAAATTTCTCAGGATGCGCTGAACGATTTTGTCGGCCCCAGACCTTCATTTGCTACAGTTTTAAATGATATTGAACCGGGTATGAATGTTCAGTTTCTATTTTGGGGTGAATTCAAGAAGGCTAAAGTACTTGGGGTTGATGGTTCGAAAGTTGTGCTTAAATTCTTAAATTCTAAAAATGAAGTCAGAATTAAGCGTGTATCGCCCTCCAAATTATCCGGACTAATGGATGAAGAAAAATCAAATTAGTAGTTTTACTTATTCGATTTTTGGGAAGCCAGATCTAAATTTCTTGTCCTTCCAAAATTCAATAATCGATCAAATCCGAAACTAGCATTCTAATAAAGCCATGAGATACCTATACTTTATCTTCGTCATCTTAATTATTACGTCATGCTCCGGAAACCATAACGAAGTTGAACCATGTACCTCTTTTGATGCCATTGATCTAGAAATGTTAAATTTAATTGAGGAAATAAAACAAAATTTCACAGATCGATCATTCAAAAAGAAGTTTGATTTAGCTCAAGTATCTTGGATTCAGTATCGTGATCGTCACATAAGAGCCATTTATCCTAAAGATATGGATCGAGACTATAGAAAGGTGTACGGAAGAGAAGAATTCAATAACTGTAAATGTCAGGAATTAATACGAATGACAAGAATCAGAATTGAGCAACTCAAAATGTTTGTAGATGGTGGGCCCAAAGATCAAGCCGATTGTCCTAGCGAGTGGAACAAATAAAAAAGCCGGGATTACCCGGCTTTAAAGCTATTTTTAATAATGATTCCTACTAATACATTAAAAAGAATAAGAAATCCCAACCCCTATTGACGTTCCAGGCGACCACCTCTCAAAATACTGATCTTCTGCTTCAAAATTTTGAAAAAATTGTTCTCTTACATCGTTCAAGACATTAGAGACACTAAGATTAACGCCCAAACTCTCCCCGAATCTTTTGTTCAAATTAAAGTTCAGACTATGGAACGGTTCGGTAAATACATCTGGAAATAAGGAGCCTCCGACAACTAACAAGGTAGGGCCTTGTACATTATAGAAGATGCCTGCGTCTAAGCCGTTGTCTATGTTTTCATAAGTTATTCCCGCATTGATCACGTAAGGTGCTTGTCCGGCCATTTCTCTCGTATCTTCAAAATCTTCACCCTCTTTCAGAAATTCACGTCTTGCTTCTAACTCATTAGAAAACATATCGATCTGAGATTCCGTCAACGTAAGGTTACCATTGATACCCCAGTTATTTAAAGAAGGTATCAAAAAATCTAACTTCTTTCTAAATTCCAATTCAAAACCGTAAACTCTTCCATTTCCCACATTTCTAGTTTGAAATTCATTATTGGTTTGTGCAGAATATAGTCTTACCAGCTCAATAGGCCTATCAAAAGTCTTGTAAAATAAACTCGCTGATATCAATTCGCCTCTTCTGGGAAAGATCTCGTAGCGCAGGTCAAAGTTATTGATATCTGTAGTAGTCAAATTACCATCCCATTCTCCCTCTACAGGTAGTAATCCACCGTTGTAAATTCGATCGCTAATTGGATCAATAATTTGAGCGAACGATAATTCTTTAAAAGTAGGTCTGGCAATAGTTCTTGAATAACCTAATCGTAAGTTATGAGTCTCCTTCAAATTATAAATCAAATTAAGAGATGGAAAAAGACCAAGCTCGTTTAACACCTCGTCTTCAATGAGTACCTGATCGCTTTCTGGTAAATCACCATCCCGAACAATAAATGCAGCCTCCTCCACTGTAATCTCATCTGCGCGAGCTCTAGATCTAATTATTGAGGCAGCTTCTTGACTTCTCCCCGTATGTTTTTGTACATAATTTTCCATTCTTAAACCAACAACTGCCTTCAGTTTATTTAATGGAGAGAACTCTGCAGAAACATAACCTGAAGCATTTTGCACTGAAGAATTATAGGCATTGGAATTCGGAGGTAAAATCTCAGCTTGGAAATACAGACCACCTGCTCCATCTCCATCATCAAAACGTGGAAATATGTTTTGATCTTGCATGATCTCATTCGGATTGCCTGTCCAGGTCGGCTGCGAACCAGAAAATAACATATTGTAATTCAACAAAGCATAATCACGCTCTTTATATACAAAGCTTGCGCCTGCTTTTATTTTCGAATCTCTTTGAAATACTTGAGGGCTATATGTGAAATCTACCTTTGCTACATAATTATCTTCATCTAAAAAACGCCATGAACGAAACGGTAAACCTGCTTGTCCAGCACTTAGTGTAGCACGGCCCTGATCCAAAGTAAAAGCAGCCTCTCTGATATCTGGTTGTTCTAATTCCGAATTGGTTAGCGCCAATCGCCAGTCAACCAAAAACAGATTGTTTTTCAAACTATGTTCTCCTCCTAAAAAGTAATTAGTTAACGACCGTTGGTCATAAGTCAAAACATCATTAGTAGCGCTAAATCCCGACTTACCGGCGGCTCTTTCCTCAGGATCATCAACGATAAAAAACTGCCCTGCCTTGCTCTGCCCGTTCTGTAAACGCATGGTCGTAAATTTATATTTTGACTGTTTAGTTTTAAATGCTAGACCTGCTAAACCTCCTAAGAGTATATTTCTTGCACTTTCAACTCCATCTCTTGTCACTGCAGTGACAAGATCGAATTCATCGCTGGGGCTAGCAATTTGATACTCACCAAAAAGTCGGTCATCAAAGTGCTGATAAGTACTTCTATAAGTACCTGACAAAATAAATCCTAGATTATTATCGATACCTACGGATATTTGATCACCATAAGTCAAGCCCAAGTTGTAATCCAATAAACTTGTGGTTGTATTTGCCGCAAAATTGGGATTCAAACTATTGTTGAAATCAAAAACTGCCTGCTCAGAGTCTTCATCAGGTAATGGAACTCCGGTGGCTGCCCCTGCCGGAAGATCGCGCGTGCCATCGTCAAATCCCAACCAGTCTGTATCCCCCCCATCATATTCTAAAAACTCATTGTTAAAATGCATATTCGGATTATAGGATACACCAAATGATACATCCAAAATTCTTTCTTCAGGGAAGTCTTTTGTTTCAATATTTACAACGCCTCCTGTAAAATCGGCTGGCATCTCGGCCACAGCAGACTTTAGCACAATCATATTTTGAATTAGGTTGGTCGGAAATATATCGATTTGTAGGCTATTACGATCAGGATCTAAGCCGGGTATATCCACTGTATTTAACATAGTTTTGGTGTATCGATCACCAAGACCTCTTACATAAACATATTTTCCTCCTTCCACTGATACACCTGTAACACGCTTAATGGCTGCGCCAGCATCTGAATCTCCAATTTTAGCAAAATTAGCTGCACTAATACCATCTAATAAATTAGCTGACTTTCTTTTAACTGTTAAAAGTGCTGCTTCATTATTCTTGATGACTTCAGCAGTTACAACTATCACATCCTCCAGAGTTTCTACATCCTCTTTCATCCTGATTGTACCCAAAGTCGTTATTTCACCGGAAGCGATAGTTACACCGGTTATGTTGATAGCTTTGTAAGAAATAAAAGATACCATCAAATTATAAGTGCCAGGATCCAGTTTTAAGTTAAAAGTTCCTTCAAAATCAGAAACCGCTCCTTTGGTCGTACCATCTACTGCCACGGTTACTCCAAACATAGGTTCACCCGAGGCATCCTCAATTACAGTACCTCTCACCGTTCCTTGTTGGGCCTTGACATAAAAACCTGAAAGGACAAGTCCTACAATGATTAGACTGATAGTCTTAAAATTTCTCATATGCCGTTTGATTAAAATAGCTGCTAACCTAGTAAGAATAATAACCAATTATAGTTTATGGTATGTTACCAGTGTGTTACGGATGTGTTAACAAAGAATAAAAAAGCCCGAGAGAACCCGGGCTTTTTATCATCATATTTTAATCCTAATCCTAAAGACCTATTGAAGTTAATCCACCTGCTTTAGCGGCATAAGTCCATTCAAAACCAGTCTGATCAGTAGGACCCACAGTGTTTGCGTTTTGCGCAACCGGAGTTAAAGCAGCTCCAGGAACCCCTACAAAGATATCACCAACAGCAGCTCCGCCGGTAGCAAGTGTGTATTCCCAAGTTGCTGAAGTACAAGCACCATCACCTCCGAAAGTTTCGATTGGATCAAATTCTTCATCCTCCATAGTAGCTGGGTTATCATCTATAGACGAGTAAGTATCATCCCATCCATAGAAATAAATGTTTGTTAATTCTGCATTAGTATCTGGATCCCAATCTACCAAGTGATCAATGTTAGATCCAGCGAACACTAGACCGTCATCAAAAGAGTGACAACCTGTAGCAGCTGTGCCGGAAGGCTCTGGTCCATCCAATTCGAAAGCACTTCCATCAGGGGTTACTACAATAAAGTTTGAACACGTGCCAGTCCAATCCTGATCCGTGTCAAGTGCATCATCAAAAGCGTTCCATACTACAGCATTGGTTACATCAACAGTTCCACCGAACCACTCGATACCGTCATCATTATTACCTACAACCTCTACATTGGTTATAGTAGTACCGCTACCAACCCCACCTAGTGAGATACCATTGATTTCGTTACCTGATCCAATTAGCGAACCTCCGTGTCGAACTGACACATAATCTATTATTCCCGAATTATCGTCAGCCGTAGATCCACCATATCGTCCGTCAAGATCCGTATTAGGTATACCTTCTATACCTGGGTCATCATCAGGAGCAGCAACCGGAGCGTCACCTAAAATGATTAGACCTCCCCATAAACCATTGTCAACAGCGTTCAAAGTGGTACCTACAAAAATATCCGCGGCCACATCTTGATTAGTAAGATCATCTGCAAATGCAGTAAATATAATTGGAGCACTGGCCGTGCCGTCAGCTATCAATTTTGAGCCTCTCGCTATCAACAATGCTGTTGCATTTGATCCAGAACCAGTTCGTCCTTTCAATACTGATCCAGCCGGAATAGTTAGTGTGGCACCATTAGTAACCTTTACTCTTCCCCCAAGCACATAGTATGAATAAGGATCACTATCGTCATTTTGAGTAGGTAATGTAAAATCTGCATTTATACTACCATTAATCTCTAAAAACAATTGATCATCATCATCCATTTCATCCGCCAAGAAAAAAGAAATTGCCTCTACATTCAAAATATGAAGGAAAGTCGCCTGATCGCCGTCACCGTCAGTAAGAGTAAACAGTATTTCGTAGGTCCCTGGAGTTAAAGCTTCAGTAGGCAATGCTACATCCGTTAATTCCACGGGAGAAGTAGCTGAAGCCATAACACCTAAATCTACAGCCGTGCCGCCATCTACTTGCAGTACAAAAGCGTTTGAAGCAGCGAAACCATCTTCAGATGTTAAAGTAATAGGGCCCGGAACAGTAAGAGTCTGACCCTCTACAATAGAAGCCGCAGTAGGTATGCCCGCAATTGTAGGCACGGGACTTATTGAAATGGTCACAGGAGCTGTAGCCGTAGCTTCATCACCTTCACTATCCACAACAGTTAAAATAACACTACCAACTCCTGCTGTAGATCCTGCAGAAAAAGTAACTTGGATCGTTCCACTTGTTTCACCAGCCGTTCCATCAGTAGTTACACTCGCTGATCCGCCTGTAGCTGAAACTGACGAGCTGGCAAATCCTGCCTCCGCCGTATAC
>JBCCOE010000115.1:0-10447 GCA_039025475.1 Bacteroidota bacterium
GATGCATTCGTCATAGAGGTTGTTGACTGGATTTAAGACGTGTTATCTTCCGATAGACGATGACAGTCGTGGCGTGGGCTTTCAATGGAGTGAAACCAATAAATTTGCCTTACAACGGAATATATCTCCCAGGTTATCAATCAAAAAAGGGGAAGATCCCCTTGAGTGTACAACCAATTTCCTCCAGAATAAATTTCTGCTGGAGTAATAGAAATACAAATTAGCTCCTCTTGTGAATCCTTGTTTTTAACTATTAAAGTACTCATAATTGATAAAATTTAATGATTAAAATAATTATGCTACAAGGTTCCCAGTTTCATGGAATCACTAAGGACAGGTGGAGTTTGAAAACTTTGGAAGGTTCGCATGGCAATGAGGAACGAATGCCAGGTGAAAGCCTCAGTTTTCAAAACACCTAAGTCCGTGTGATCTGAAACTGGGAACTTTGTAGCATGATTGACTGATAAATTTCCCCTTAAGGGGAAAAGGTTTCGACAGGGGATCGAGGTCTGCGATGCCCTTTTTGTTCCGGTGAGCTCTTTCCTAAGAAAGGCTTAGTGAAGCAACATCATTTTGCGCATGTGAAAGATAGCTGTCTAGTGCGCTGCTCTGTAATGGGACCATCAAATGCAATTACTTCAACAAAGATCAGTAGGAGCGTGCTACGCTGGTCCACAAGAACAATATCGGGGAGCAATGTTTTTTGATCTATAGGTAACCCAATTGATTTCATCAATTCATCATCTTCCTGGATTACCTTATTGCCACTGGAACTTATCCAACAAACAAATACATAAAAGCAATGAAAAAGTTTCAAAAAGGTTGTCAGCCGAAGGCTACTAAAACGTGAGATTGAATTGTATCAAAAAAAGGTTGTTTAGTTATTTTTAATTTTCTAAATTGTATCAAAAAAAGGGTATGATTGAATTAGAATACGCACGCAACCGAGATAAGGAGTTGATACATATTTCTGAGGTTTCGACAGGGGATCGAGGCCTGCAATGCCCTTTTTGTTCCGGTGAACTCTTAGCTAAGAAAGGCTTAGTGAAGCAACATCATTTTGCGCATGTGAAAGATAGCTGTTTAGCCTTATCCAAACCGTATGAACCTAAAGAGTGGCCGAGTCATTTATCGTTATTACAATATCATCAATGGTATTATCAGCGAATTGAAAATGATTACAACGAATTGAAAGATCAAGTCAGTAGTCTGCGGGAATGGAATAGCCTGGCAAATGAGGAAATAGAACAAACCGTAGCAACGCTAAAATTGATGTCGACTCCATTGAATGGTAAGCTTCCTAAGAATAGAGAATTGAACCAAAAGGCGCTTGATGCATTAGTTCACTACAAGGGGAATTTTATAGAACTTTTGAATACTTTTTCAAGGGTGCGTTTCTCTAAAATTGAGCATTATAGCTTGATCCAATATCCCGCAGATATGCGGTTCGAAAAACGATCCACCGAAAGGATCTATACTGGAAGCGTTTGGCAATATTACGATGTGAAGGATGAAACCAATCGGACTTTCGGTCCTTATATATTTCCTGGGTCTTTCGAAAAGTGCTTGTATTATCTCTATCATTATTCAAAGAATCAATTGGAGCTGAAGGAAAAAGAAGGAAGCTTGGCCACATTAAAAAATTTGCGGGATCAAAAAAGCTTACTTGATGAGTTTCACTTATACTATATAAAGGTATCAAGACAAGGTGCAGCACCTATTTATAAGATTGGGATTACGGCCAGGGATATGGAAAAACGGTTATCAGAAATCCAATCTGACCTTAAAGAAATGAACACCTTAGATTTTGAAGTTTTGTTCGTGTTGAAGGGACTTGGACATTTAGAAACCTTTTTTAAACACAAGTACCAGGAATGGCAATTTGATTATAAGTGTTTCACTGAATATTTTGAGTTGACTACCGATCAACATGAGATTGTTATCAAAGAGTTGGAGCAATTAAAGTATCATACTTCAGAGCGCCGGGAAAAAATCAAAAAGGGAATGGCTCGCGCAAAGGCTAACGGTGTTCATGTTGGCAGGCCGAAAGGATTAGAAAAAATGCAACGCTTCATGGCCAAGCCAAAAAATCAGGAGATTGCTACATTATTGAAATCGGGACTAAAGCTCAGGGAAGTAGAAAGAAAAACTGGATGTTCAATAAACACGGTGCGAAAAGTGAAGCAAGCACTATCTGCCAATTAAGATTGAAGCATTAATCGTTTCGGAAAAACGATCCTTTAAATAGTACTTAAATAAGATTCTGTAATTCTTAAAAAATTGGTATTTTTTATCAAAGTCATTCAAGAACGAAATGTGCTCAGTTTCAAAAACATTGAATACGTGATGGAATCGTACTTTCGAGAGCTGCAGCAGCTGAGGCCCTGGATCCGGAGCTGCCGGCAGTGCCGGGTGGACCAGGTTGGCCAATGATAATTGTATTTATTTAATATTGTTGTGTGGCGATCGTATCGAATTCCCGCAAACTTTTAAAGTTGACCGGATGGCAGGCCCATTGAGAAGGAGCATAAGCAATTAGTTCGCTGTATTCGTAAAAGGTCATGGGTTCTTTTCTTACCCATTGATTATTTTCTTTATGGTAGGGGATGATATAAAGCTCCTGGTTCATTCGAAGCTCCTGGTCCAGTTGTTCGGCTTGCTTTAGAAGCTCGAAATTCACCACTGGTGAAGATCCTCGAAGGGCGAGTTTTTCCGATTTGATCAACTGGTGTATTTCTTTTGGAGTCCAATTTCTCATGATGGAAGTAAGGTAGGTATGCGACCTGGAATTTGGAAAGATTTTTTCCCTATGGTAGAAAACAGTTTCCCAATGAGCGGATCTTAGCAAACAAGCCTCTATGAATAGTTCAACAAATAGGGGGGATATCTGCCAGGTATTTCGTGGGATAGTTCAATTTTCTTTTATCAGGTTGTATTATTTGTAGGTCTATTTAACATAACTGAGAATTATGTAACGCAGTTACTTTTATTCTCCACTCTTTGCTGATTTGGGAACAATGGAAAGAAGGAATAAAACAGTCTTTGACTGTTCCCACTTCTCGTTCCCTTTTAGTATCTTTCCCTTTTTTAACAGAAATAGGTTAAATGGGAACACGTCACGTGTATGGTTATGGTCGGCCAAAGGATCAACAGGACAAGGCAAAACAGAAAGCAGTTTTAGATGATTACGGTTGTGACTCAATCCTTATGGAACGAATAGGGAAGGGGAAAATAGCAAATGCAACGCTTGATAAAATCGTTGATCAATTGAGAGAAGGGGACAAGCTTGTGGTATCAAGTATCTATGTTTTTCCTTTAACCCTATTGAAACTGATCGATCTGTTTGATGGGTTACGAAAAAATGGGATCGAGGTGCTTTGTCTGGAAGAGAAGTTGGGCAATGATGCATCCTATGGAATACTCAATGCGTATCATAGCCGTTCCCGATCGGAACGATCCAAAGCCTCACTTCCCGAAGCCGGAGAGAACACCAGGCGTAAACGAGGTATTACCGATGAGACGAAACAAAAATACTTGGCTATTATCACGTTGAGAGGTCAGGGTATGTCTATCAGATCCATTAAGGAAGAAATGGAAATGGGTAGTACACGAATGATTTACCAGGCGTTAGAAATGTATGGAGATCCACTGAAAAAAAACAAAAAATAATGTTCCCTTTTTATTTTGTTAAGTGGGAACGTTTGACTACTTTAGAGGTATATTGTTGCTCGTTCTGAACCTAGAAATGAAAGCTATGAATAAATGGAAACTTGATTACCCCGTACTTACCTATAATGAAGGCCACTTCGAATGTTATGATTACCTGGAGTCTTTGATTGATTGCTACGGTGAACCTGAAATGGTTTTCAATTATTCTGACTCTTTAATTGTAGTTTACACTTCGAAGACACACTCATATTTTGTCGATCATGATGGCAAATTCAATGAGGTAGTAAGTAACCGGATGTATCGTAATCAGAAAAAGGAATTAGTGTAAACAAACGAAGAATAGAAATGGAATATACACCAGAAGAAATATTGCATTATTCACTTAGATGGATCTACAATTTCCATAAAGATGATCTTCAATCTGCACATGCAAAATACCATTGTGGTCCTGATTATCATCGGGATAAGTATTTGGGAAAGCGTAAAGAAGGAGTAAATGCCTTACAAGCAATGACCGAAGTAGTACTGAACATGGATGATGAAGGGAAAAAACTATTAATTGATTGGGTTCTAGAAAATTCAAAAGGGCAGATAGAGGATAATAGATGGCTGAAAGAAGCCCAAAGGAAATACCTAGAGAAGTATAAATAAGGAGTATGGAGGTAATTCAGGTGACATTATTGAAAAAGTGTAAACAAACGAACAGAATTAATGGGGAAAATAATAGATAGAAAAATGGATGATTGGGCTAAGTCCTTCCTGGAAGGAGCTGAGGTTAAAGGCGAAGAGCTGGCCAAGCATTTGATTATCTATAAAGCCTATTATGGTGAGATAAAAGAAGCACTGGAGGCAGACAAGGTAAGCTTCAAAGTTCGAAAGAACATCATTGCTTCATTCATGCAATTTGTGGTTGAGTTCGAGACGATCTGTGTTAAAGCTCATAAACCTCTTTCCGGATCTGGTTCTTCAGCAAAAGAAATCATTAGCATGTACTCATCGAGAATGAGAAACTTGGAACAAGATTTGAAAAAAGTATCGTAAAACGAACCGTTAAATGAATAACACAAGTACGATATCGAATTTTGAAAGGCTACATAGTCTCAATGATCTGCTTGTGATAATACGGTCATCCAATAATAACGCCAAAAGCAGGACATTTATGGATTTAAGAAGTATAAGCATACAACATTTTTTAAAGTCTCTAAATGCTAACGAAGTAAAGTACATCATCGTTGGTGGCATGGCCACGATATATCATGGACATGTGAGAAGCACAATGGACCTTGACTTGTGGATTAAGGATACACCAGAAAACAAAAAACTGCTTGTGGCCTCCCTTAATGATATCGATGTCCCAGGAGCCGAAAATTATCTGAACGTAGATATGATACCAGGCTGGAGTAGTATCAAAATAGGAGAGGAAGGGTTTGAAGCTGACCTAATGGCCTACATGAAAGCATACAAAGAGGAAGACTTTGATAAGGTATACGACCGATCGATTGAGGCAGACATCAATGGTATTAAGTTGCAGGTCATTAATCTTGAAGACTTGATTATTGAAAAGAGGGCAAATTCAAGACCTAAAGATCTAGATGATATTAAGCATCTGGAGAACAAAAATAACAGTGGAATTGAGGTTACGGTCTTAAACAAGCCAGAATTCATTTTTTTGCTAAAAAACAATTCGATTACCAAGGAAAATGTTGGAAAAAGGTCTAATGTTATGTTCATTTCTATCATGGATAGCGGTAAAGCAACGATCCTTCCTGATTCTAATAATTATCTGAATCTGATCTTTGACGATGTTGAAAGAGATATTCCCGGACAGGCAAAAGCTATGACCAGGGAGGATGCTAAAAAGTTGAATGCTTTTCTAAATAAGAACCGAAAAAAGAGACAGTGTTTTATTCATTGTTCTGTAGGAATATCGCGAAGTGGAAGCATAGGCAAGTACATCGTTGATGAACTTGACGGTAACATGAAATTTTTCAAGGAGAAAAATCCACACATCGATGTAAAAAGACATTTTCTAAAACTTCTGGAAGAGGACAAAAAAAATCATGGGAAAAATAAAGGCATGTCAATGGGTATGTGAGTGTAAATAAACGAATAGTTGATTTATCTTTTGTAATTACATTGTAATTACTTATCTTTGTACTATGATAGTTAAGCTAGTACAGATAGGAAACTCAAAAGGAGTAAGACTACCAAAAGCAGTAATAGAAAGGCACGATTTAAGCGGTGACTTAGAGTTAATTGATACAGATGATGGATTACTCATCAAGCCCGTTTCAGAATCAAGATTAGGTTGGGAGGGAGCTTTTAGTAAAGCAAACTCTGAGAAAGATCAGGATGATGATTTTTCGGACTTCCTTGCGGTAACTGAGGATTTCGATAACAAAGAATGGGAATGGTAAGGTTCGATATTTATTGGGCTAATCTTGACCCAACCATCGGAAGCGAAATGAAAAAAACAAGACCTGTTGTAATTGTATCTCCAGATGTAATGAACAGAAACTTAAATACAGTTCTAGTATGCCCTCTTACTACAACCAGCAAAAGCTATCCAACAAGAATATCTGTGAGTTTCGAAGGTAAAGAAGGTATGATAGCATTAGATCACATCCGATCAATTGATAAGAAAAGACTAGTAAACAAATCTGGACGATTATCGGAAGATGAACAGGATAGAGTAGTTAATAGTCTAATCGAAATGTTGAAGAAATAGTATAAAAAAACGAATATTTATGTACAAAGCGTCACACATATTTCAGGCAGATCCTGAGTGGTCGATTACAGTTCATGTAGAAGATTTCTCCACTGAAAAAGAGGCAAACGCAAAGACAAATGTTATGGGTGTCAAACTTATGTATGTTAATCGTGAATTGTTCTATTTAATAGACCATGAAGTCTTCAAAAAAATGGAGGATCAAGATGTAATTATTGAAAAGCTTAAACCTGAATCAATGAGTAAGGGATTTGTGGATCAAGAAGATTATGAAAAGCAAGATATTTCAATCTTCGAAATGTGGGAACATAAAGGTTTGATGTCGGGGTTCGAATCGCTTGCTTACAATATTGAAAAGTGTAACTAAACGAATGGAATAATGGATAGGAATACTCAAAAAGAAACAATACAACGATGTTCAGGCTACGCTAGAGCCATCATGGATAAATGTTTATCTGGCTTAGAGCTCACCTCCGATCAGATTAGGGTGATAGGAGAACAGGCTGAACAAATTAATTATCAACTTGAGGAAATGCTAAAACCTCAAAGCGTATAAAAACGAACCAGATATGAGTGAATATTCAAAACCTAAATTATTCAAACCTTCTCTTGAGGAACAGAGAGAAGTTGCAAAGGAACTGGCAGGTTTATTCTCTCCAAAGGTAGGAGTGAAGCTAACGGATGGAACCGTGGTTCCAGGAGAAAGGGGAAAACTGAAAAAGTGTAAGTAAACGAAGAAAAGTAGAAATGAGGAAAAGCTCTTCCAAAACTTCGACTACTGTCTTCCATAATTTACGCATGAGTATCAATTCAGATAATGGTAATCATACACTCTCATTGTCCATTGCAAGTGGATTCGTGGACTTCGAGATAACCATTCCTTTGGCAGAGAAAGATTTCAATGTTATTCAAGTTGATGCTGAACGAGCTGCTTTTCTTCAGGCTGCCTTACATCATCCATTCCAACTAAAAGAAACCTCCCTCAGCACCAAACAGCAACGCAATTATTTAGATGTTATACTACATGCACCAAAGGCTGAAGTTGAAAAGTTCTTAACTGAAAAAGATCATGGAAGTGCTAATGGTGCTATATCAAATATGACTAGAATAACATGTAGTAAGGATCAAACGCTCATGCGTAAAGGACAATGGTTTTTATAGTCTCTTAAAACGAAACAGATTGAAATGGAAGTCATCAATTTTGAGCCAGGGCAAATGATAAGGAGCTACGATTTCCCGGGCGTAAATAGAAAGCATTGTTTCATCGAAGGTGAGATCCTGGGTGTTGATCAGGAAGGTGGCTGGCTCGAAGTAAAAGTTGAATTTAACAGCATGGAGGATAAGACCTTCTCAAGGGTAAGCTATATGGTCACCGTTCCTATACATACAGAGTTGGACCGACTTTGGGGGTACAATAGAATTGAAGTGTTAAGCAATAAATAGTTTTAGGTGATCGAAATAGATGAATCCAACTGAAGAACAAATAAAGGAAATAGCAGAACTTTTGGACTGTGGTGAACTTTGTTTTTTTCACAAACCAACTGGAACGATTGAATATCACCCTGACCCAAACGACTTCTATCTCGACCTGGAACCGTGGCAATATAACAGCCACCTGGTACATACATTTACATAATTGTTGTAGTCCATCTGCGCCAGAACATAAATAACAAAAAACAGTGATCTATATAATTCCAACTAAAAAAGGAATGGGAGTCGAGATTTGGGGAACGTATGGAGACCTCAACAACTTCTATGAAGTCATAGGAAAATTCTGGAACGATGAAAACTATCTTAACAAATCCGGATTTGAAAACAGAGACAAACTTATAAGTGGATTTTCTTATGAAATAAGAAAGGCTAAAGACTCACAACGCTTAAGAACGAATGAAAATCATCTTTATCCACACGAAGAGGTTGTATATCTAGGAACACAAATTTCATGGGTTCATTTTCTATTCTCATTGACTGCTATCAAATACAATATGCGGTTTTATGAAACTAATAAACTCGATATCTCAACAATTCTACAGATCGAATTTTGGTTGGAAAAAGCGATGAACTCATATGACGAACTTGGAGGCAACGAACTAATTCCCTTCATTGATGATGCCCTGTATGGAGCTAATGAGTACATCTACCAATGTATGCGAACAACTAACCTTGAATATTTTCTGCTAGCAGGTGGAAAGAAGGCTTTCAGGAAGTTACCTGAAATATTGAAACGTGGGATTTTCTACACTGATGAGTATAAAGAGTACCATAAACGCTTAGAAGCAGATGCTGAGAGACTGAACTGCAAACCTTCTGAACTAGAAATTGATGATGACCATATAGATTATGAAGGAATAAAGTGGTAAAAACGGACTACAACAGTCGCTAAAGTTGCATATGCCAACGTGCTTCTAGCATATTTCAGTTTAGTGTGATTTTTCATTGACATTCCGGCAGATATTGACCCCCTTATTAAGACGGTAGATTAATGTACCGGAGCATGTTGACTCCCTAACTCCAAACACAAGATTGATCTTAAAACCCCCGTAACCAAAATTGAGACTAACTTGAATAACTAGTTTAAATTAAAGGCATGAAATTAGTAGAAATCATTAGAAAGCTTGAACAAGTAAATTTTACCACTGAGCAAGCAAGAACGATCACTGAACTACTTGAGGAACATCATCATCAATTGGCCTCAAAAGAAGATGTAAAATCAATTAGAGAAGATATAAGCAAGAGTGCAACTAATGATGATGTAAAGAATATGGCTACTAAAGATGCAGTAGAAGTACAAATATTAAAAGCTAAGTATGATCTGGTTAAATGGATTGTAGGTGGAGTAATTGCCAATGGATTAGTTGCTACTCTATTGAAATATTTAGGATAAGAACGCGAATGAAATACGACATAAAACTTCCTGATGGCACACCTGTTGATACTCTTATTCCTGAAGAGTTGGTAAAAGACAGGCTGGAAGTAATGAAGATCATTTATCCGGATGCAAAAGCTTTCCCAAATCACGATCTTGAAATTTTGAACCAGTTAGCAAATAAGAAAAAAGTTTAATTGAACAATCGTGCAACTATATTAGAGCTAGGATTGAACACGATTATCCATCAGAAAATAGATGAATCCAACCGAAGAACAAATAGAGGAAATAGCAGAACTTTTGGATTGTGGTGAACTTTGTTTCTTTCACAAACCAACTGGAACGATTGAACATCACCCTGACCCAAACGACTTCTATCTCGACCTGGAACCGTGGCAAGAAACCATGGATAAGATAGATGAAGATAGGGACAATTATCAAAGATTTGTGAAGATGCATTCTAACCAGGCATTTCTAGTCATGGAGAGCTTTGCCAACACGCTTACGGATGAAACCTTTCAAACTCAGTTATTCGAACAGCTTTCCCAACGCAAACCTTTCAGTAAATTTAAGTGGGCCATTGACAACTCAGAATACAGAGAGAACTGGTTCGACTTCAAGAAACAGTCATACATCAATTGGGTGCGAGAGCAATTGGATAGCTGAATTTCGACAGTAAAATCATTTCCTAAGAACTTCTGTGAACTGTTGAAATTGAAATTATAAAACGGTTTAAATCCTCCTTCTTAATAGAATTAATTCGGAAAACGAGCAATTAAACGGCCACCTATTCACTAAACAGCAGGAAAGCAACGAAGAGCCTTCAGACGGAATGGCTGACAAATGTCGGGCGTAACCATCGGGAACCATAGGGTAGGGATGGAGGGTTTTGTCGGGCGAATGGAGGATAAGAAAAGGTACACTGTGCTTATATCGGAAAAACAAATTGACCACCCTTCACTGGCTTAAGTGCCTACATGCGCTCATAGCACTGCGGACACCACTGGGTTCCCCTTGTGGGGGTTAAGGGGCGCTGTCAACGCTATTAATCAAAAAAGGGGACTTGCCCCTTATAAATATTTAATGTATAATAGCCACTATTTAATCTGACAACAGGATTAACGGACACTTAGAAAAGTACAATTTCCGGAATCTTGTACGATAAGACTGTCAGTTCATCCAAC
>JBCCOE010000116.1:0-10058 GCA_039025475.1 Bacteroidota bacterium
AATTATCATTTTGAGTTGATCAATGAAGGATATTGGTTAAACCCGCAGGGAACAGGTGAGCTTGAGTTTAAGTTTACCCTGGATCCTGTAATATAGCTGAAGGTAATGAAAGTGGTGGTTTTCGTCCCAATCGTAAATTCACGTTCGGTATACCCGACACACTTCATTTGACCATTTTGAGTTGGGAAAACTTAGAGGCAATTGAAGCATCAACGGCTAACGAGAATGTGAGAGTTGACGAAACTTTAACTGATCTGGAAGAAAAGGGCGGTCCTTCGGCCATAGTAATAGCCATTGACAACGGTGGGTCTAGTAGAATAAACGAATATGCTACTTACGTAAATCCTACCTATGGCGGCGGTGAAGGCGAGGCTTATTTGGATTTTATTGTTAATACCCTAAAACCCGAAGTGGATGCAACGTTTCGCACCCTTGACGGCTATGAGAATACAGGGATTTTATGATCAAGCATGGGTGGTTTAATATCGCATTCGGCCTTTGTAAGACATCCCGATGTTTTCGGTAAAATAGGTATCTTCTCGCCATCCTATTGGTTTTCTGAAAGCTATTTCGATGAGATTCAAAGCATAGAAAAAGTGGGATCCCCACACTTGTGTTTTTCCGCAGGTCAACCAGAAGGTGGAGACATTGCAGCCAACACCCTAAAAATGTATAATCTGTTCGTAGAAAGGGCTTTGATGAAGATGAATTAAAAATTAAGATAGATCCAAATGGCTCGCATAGTGAGTCCTTTTGGTCCTTAGAATTTGAAGAAGCTTTTTCCTGGATGTTCAGGGAGCGTACTATCACCAGCATCGAAGGAACCCTGGACGGCGTTAAGGTATATCCTAACCCGACCAAGGACACACTTTACATAAAAGGCACGGGAAAAATGTACGTTGAGTTGATCAGTGAAACAGGTCAATCTCTCGTAAAAACTAGCATTAAAGATCTGGGCCGGATTGATCTAAGCGGTTTTCAGAATAAAAACCTTGTTTTACGGATAACGCAGCTGGGCAAAACCAACAATTACAGAATTATCAATTAGAAATTTCTTGTGTCTTTCGCTTCTTGCAAGGTTCGTTCGAATACGGCAAGTTGTATCCTGAAAGCGGCGTTAAGTTCAGGATCTTTTACACCTTCAAGTTCTGTTAAGTTTTCGTGAAAAGACGGCAAAGAGAAATATACAATTGTGTTTTTGTTCATTCGCTTGAATTTTCCCACTGCCGTTTGTAATACGATCCTGGCCCCACCCGGACCAGGTGATGTGGATAAGAGAAACATCGGCTTTTGATACCAGACGTCTTTTTCAATTCTTGAGATCCAATCAAAAATATTCTTGAAAGCCGTTGAATAACTACCATTATGCTCAGCGAAGGAAATTATGATACCATCGGCCTTTTTTAAATGCTCTTTAAATTTTTTGGCAGGTTCTGGAATTCCGTATTTTTTCTCTAAATCGATACTATATATAGGCATTTCAAAATCATTAAGATCCAGCACATTTAAAATTCCATTCTCGATTTGATTAGCCACAAAAATTGCAAATCTTCTGTTGATGGATTCACGGCTATTACTTGCTCCAAAAACAACAATATTTTTTTCCATGATTTCAGCCCCTTGTTTTGTGAAATGAATAACGCACAGAGAAGTAGAAAAGATGCAACTCAACCCAAAAGTTCGTGACTTAACGGCGACATTTTCTAATTTCCTCCGAATTACCCAAACCTTTTCTGCTGAAAACCATTAAATATGCTATATCAAATAACCAACTTATAACTCATTATGAAAAAGACTTTACTTTTCAGTTTGATGGTAACAGTATGTTTACTGTTGGATGCTAATGCTCAGGAATTTCCTAAAATGGATGGAAGTCCAATGGATATGTCATATTATCCTCCCAGAGTAGCGTTCAGGGCCTTTGCCAAAACTGATGAAGAAAAAAACGTAAAACCCATTATTCGTGTGACCTATTCAAGACCTCAGGCTAAAGGACGAAAAGTATTCACTGACCTTGAAAAGCCTGGTAACATTTGGAGAGTCGGAGCCAATGAAGCTACCGAAGTTATGTTTTATCAAGATGTAACTATAGATGGTAAGAAAGTAGCGGCTGGGCGTTATACAATGTATGCCCAATTGGGAGAAGCCGACTGGACGATCCACTTCAGTAACGACAATGATCGATGGGGCCATTATGCCTATAAACCAGAGGAGACCATGGTTGCTACGATCAAGGTACCTAAGCAAAAGACAGAAAGTACAGTTGAAAATATGAGTATCGTATTTGAGCAAGCGGATCCGGGTGCACATATGATCATTGCCTGGGATGATACTATGGTGAGAGTGCCAATAGGACTATAGTAGAATTCCTCACTTCGATTTGACATCATTCGAAAAACAGGAACTTCATACTGGAATATTGAGCCTTTAAAAAGGCTCAATATTCCAGTGTAGGTTAATTTTTGTATTTATCTTTTAGTCCTACTCCATCGAGGATTAACGGAATAATCTTTTCAATGCGTTTCGCTTTAGTATCTGGGCGCTTGGCTTCTGTTATGTAATCGGCAAACTCCCTTTGCTTGCCAGGTGTTAAAATGGCAAAAAGTTGATCAGCTTCACTATTTAACTTCAACGCCATCTTCAGTTCATCGGGAATGACTACTGGCTTACCTCGTTCTACTTTTATTTCCTTGCCTTGCTCCTGGTTGATAATAGCTTCTTCCAGATACTCTCGAATAGTTTCCATTTCGGCTATTATTTCTGCTTCATTATCAAAACGCCACTGACGAAGTCCCTTGGTTTTTCCCTCTTGAGCATTCAGTAGCTTTTTCTTCTTATCCTTAAGGAATATGCCTTGATGAAACCACAAGCCCACATAGGTTTTGAAAGCCCCAATTCCTACTACATTTTTATTCTTTAAACTATAGCAAGGTGCTCCCCATTTAAGATGTCCTTTTAATCCGGTAGCCAATATAGCCTTGCGAAGTAAGTATAACTCAGCTTCTCGATCACTATTAGCACTGATAAAGTGATTTACAGATTCGTATGTCTTCAAGAGTCCAATCGTTTAGTCCGTTGAACACAAAGAATATTAAATCTGGAAGACTAAAACTAATCTTAAAAATAATAGATCAAAGTGTAATCAAGTTGAAGGTTATGTCACTAACCCATAAAATCAGATATACTTGGAAGAAACAGAATTTCTTAAAAGCGTAAAAAAACACTCTGGGATTATTCATAAAGTTATTTATCTCTATGTAGAAGATGCTCAGGACAAGAAAGACCTATATCAAGAGATATTGTTTCAGGCCTGGAAATCAATTCACGGATTTAAAGGGCAATCCACCTTCTCCACCTGGTTATACAGAGTAAGCTTAAATACAGTACTCACTTTCAAACGAAAGGAGACGAAACGAAAAGAAATATATGAGTTATCGGAAATACATGAAGAAGAAGTACTGGTTGAAAACGAAAATTCGACTAAACTACTTCGAGCCATAAAGGAGTTGGAAGATATTAATAAAGTTCTGATCACTCTTCATCTTGAAGACTATTCCAATTCTGAAATAGCGCATATTACTGGAATCACGAAAAATAATGTGGCAGTTAAACTACATCGAATTAAAGAATCATTGGCTAAAAAACTTAACCGTAAAAACTGAATAATGGAAGATTTACTAAAAAGAACATGGGATATGGAGAAAAATCAAATTCCGCGAAGCGAAATACAGGAAGAACTAATCACAAAATCTATCAATATGAATTCCAAACATGTAATAAACCGAATAAAGAAAAAGCTACTACTAAATATAATAGCTACCGCAGTCGCCCTGATCTCAATTATAATTCTGTTTTATGATGTCCGGGATGTGCTTGTACAGACTTCAAATATTATTAATACCGTCATCTTACTAGTAAGCGCCTATGTCTCGTATATGGGATATCGAATTTTTCGAAAAGGCCTCAATCTATCCACAAATATTAAAGAGAGTTTGACTCAGTGTTACAAGAGCATAAAGTCTGTGCTCTTATATCAGGAAGTTATTGGCGCTATAACGGGGTTCTATGTAGTCAGTGCCTTTTTAGTAAGGGAGATAACGACAGGCCGCTTTTCTGGAAACAATACAAACGATTTGTTGATCTATTTTACAGCTTTTGTCCTGGCACCCGTAGCTGCCTATTTGCTTATGAAAATAACGCACTATGTGGATTTTAAATCTTATCTGGATACCTTAAAAGAAAATATTAGAAATATAGAAAAATAGCCTCTCATCAAGTGTATTCAGCAACTCTGCGATGGAAGTACCCTTCAAGTTGCTAAATATATCCTTGGATAACCCGCCCAAAAAAAAGTAGGATTAAGTTCCCGAAGTACTCAAAGAAACTCCTGCATCGTTAGCCCACTTGATAGCCTCATCTCTCATTCGTTTAATCCGATTGACTTTTACGATATTAAACCCTTGCCCTGCCTCACTAAAAAGGTATAAGACTTTCATTCCTAGATGCTTCGCAAAAACCACTTGATGATTATTAATCTCAATCGAGACTTCGGGCTCATTGGGCTCAAAGGAAGAGATAATACTGTTCAAATGACTTACAAAATTGGCCGGTGATGCAACGTAGATCGTATCGTATTTAAAAATATCCGAATGTAAATATCGGTCATCGGTTCCAAGTTAGAGTAGCTCGATATCTTGCAAGCTATTATTTTGATCGTAATGGTATAAGGCGCTCAACTTGCTATGTCCTGTAGATTGATTGGATATTCTAACGATTTTAGTGATCTGAGCATAAGAGATAGAAGAGCTTAATAATAAGTTAACGATGACTAGCTTTTTTAGATATTAATCTAGTGAGCTAGGCGCAAAGTCATAGTATCTCTTTTGCATAAGCTCTAATATAATTGATAAGGCTTACAGGCTCTTCTTAAACTGTCCAATTAAAGGTAGGAAGTCCATTGGTGAATGTTTTCATAAGGCGCATAGCAAGAGAAGAACCCAGATGTTTCAAATAATCTTGATGATTGCAACTAAATATAGTTACTTTGAGTTATGTCTAAAAAGAAAAAACTAATATCAAGGTTTTTAAGTATACCGTCTGATTTTCATTATGATGAGATGGTTAAGCTATTAGGATATTTTGGTTTTTATGAAATTAAAATCGGAAAGACATCTGGTTCCCGTGTGAAGTTTGAAAATGAAGAAAGGGTACCAATTATGTTACATAAACCACATCCTACAGGCATAATGAAGAAGTATCAAATGAAACAAGTCAAGGAAATATTAGAGTTATGAAATATCTGGAATATAAAGGTTATTCAGGCAGTATAGAGTACAGTCCCGAGGATAATTTACTCTATGGAAAAGTTTTAGGTATTAGAGGTTTAATCTCATATGAAGGAGATACTGGAAAATCATTGGAACAGGACTTTAAAGAATCTGTCGATACGTATTTAGCTGATTGCAAGGCATCAGGTAAAACACCGGAGAAGCCTTTTAAAGGAAGCTTTAATGTTAGAATACCAGCTAAATTACATCAAAAGGCGGCATTGCTGGCAATGGAAGCTAAGACTTCATTGAATAGTTTTGTGGCAGAAGCAATTCAAATAAGGGTGCAGAAATCGTAATGATCAACGAAACAGAAAATCACTATGAAAAAATTCAGACTTCCAAGAAAAGAAAAAAATCATTAAGGAGAGGCTTCTGGTTATATCCGGCAGATGACAATGGAAATTCTTTGATGGCCAGCCCCAGAAGATGTCAGAAGGATTATGATGCGATGAAAGAAGGTATTCTCAGGAATCTCATGGATTCTAAGAAATTGAAAGAAGGAGCAAGACGCCAAGCAGCCAAGCTTGATCCTGAAATAATAATACCGGATGAAAGACTAAGAGAGTATGTTGATGACATTTTCAGGAAGGATTTGAGGGATTCGGCTTATTATACCTTCAAAAGAGCAAAAAATAGTCCTCGTGCAATTTCTGCTTACTATAATTTTGTTAACGCCTACAATTTGAGTCAAAAGGGTGAGCATTCCTACGGGAATATATGTTGTTTATCCCTTGAGAGAGCAGAAACTTTGCTTAGAGAAGAAAATCGATTAAGGAAGAAAAGATGAATTAAATTAGTTTTGTTCGGCATTGGAGCTTCACAAAACCAAGCTCCTCGTACTATCTCGGAGCGGTTCTCGGTGTTGCTCCGTGTCCTTGGTCAAGCTGCGTTCCAGTAAAAGCAAGGCTGTACAACCTCCTTTACCCGCCTTCGATAAAGCTACTATAGGCGCAGTCGGCCATGCAAATTCTTTATAAATTCTGAAATAACGAGTCCCAATATTGGGACGCTAGGATTATTCATTACAAACAGTCAAAATTAATTTAGACGCGTGTTGGAGATAACTATCTTTACCATGATAACGGCAATATAATCCAAGACTTTAACAAAGATATCATCGACATCACCTATAACCACCTTAGGCATACTTGATATAAAGGTTGGGAACTCCACACAACTCTTAACCTTCATTGCTGTTATGCTGGTAATGATGCCAGTGTCAGCCGTGATTTAAACAAAGCTATTTACTGTTTGCACTTCCTGAAAAAAGATGAAATCCCACGAAATGAAGTCCAAGACTTATGTTTTGCCTTGCATAAATTAGGTGAATACTTTCACAGAGCGCATAGTAAGCGAAGAATGAAAAGACATCAGAAATTAACAAAACTGCTAGAAGAACTAACACCCCCAGAAGATTACGAACCCTGATCCATGAAACTAAATCAATGAAATAAATCGTTACTTTTATGATTATAATGAAAGCAGTCAAAATAGAAAAAGTTATAGATGAAGAATTGATCAGTCATTTACTGATGCTAGAAAGAGATCAACAGGAAAAAGTATTAACCTATATCAAAGGTTTGCTGACCAGTGAAGAAATGAACCTCCGAGCAGAAGCATCAGAACAGGCTATTTCTGAGGGTAGAGTGAAAACTTTTGATCAATTTAATACCGATTTTGAAAATTGGAAAGCAAAGAAGAGAGTAGCTATAAAGTAATTATAACTGACCCAGGAGAGATCAGTTTTTATTAAGTCCTTGATTACCTATATGATAATTATCCTGTAGAAAGAGCTGAACAGATAGCAGATGAATTAAGAGATACTGCCAAAAAATTACACTATCAGCCAGAAAGAGGAGCTCCAGAAGACAAACTAGCCCATCGTTCAAAAAACTATCGGTACATTTTATACAAACGTACTTCCCGAGCAGATATAAAGGTGATTTATTATATTGATCAGGATTCATCTACGGTATATATTACAGACTTTTTCCCGACAGAAAAAGATGACGCGGAGATCTCAAAGAGGAGTATTTAACTTTAACCGTGGCTTGGTCTGCTAGCCCTTTAGACAAGTGTAGATTTGTTTTGATTGGCATCGAGCTTTTACAAAACCAAGCTCCTCGTACTATCTCGGAGCGGTTCATCGATGTGCCTGTGTTACTCGGCCGGGACTGCGCTCCGTTAAAAGCAAGGGTATAATAAACTGCCTCGGCTAAGCCGAGATCGCCCTTGCTTTTTACTCCACTTGCCCGTGACAAGGCTTACAGGCTCTTCTTAACTGTCCAATTAAAGGTAGGAAGTCCACGTCTTGTGGAGTTAAATTTTCACTATACGAATAAATAATACATACTATCAGAAATATTACAGATAATACTGCCTTTTTTATTACCCCATACGTATCCAATGGCCAACTATTTTATATGCACATTCAATTCTAAGCTAGAATATTTTTGAACTAATTGATAATTAAAAAATTTATTCTCCATTGAGGTCTAGTTAAGGTAATCAGTAATTAACAAGATGTGAAGAGACGTACGTTAAGAAAACATCAATAAAAAAGAGGGTGTCTCAAAAAGCGCTCTCTTTTTTTTGTTTTGAACCTCCTATCGACTAGCAGTAATTTATTATCTTATGGATGTGAAAGAAACATCCAACAATCTGGTTTTTAAGACCTATGACCAGAAGCAGCCCATGCTTCTTCCTCCCTCCCTAGAGGAATTGATAGCGCCCCATCACCCAGTGCGGGTCGTGAGCCAAGTGATTGATCAAATCAATATAGATATATTACTAAAGCAGTATAAACCTGGAGGTACCTCAGTATATCATCCCCGGATGCTGTTGAAAGTGATGGTGTATTGTTATTTGACCAATATCTTCTCTTCTCGAAAGATGGAAGCAGGACTGAAAGAAAACATTCCCCTAATGTGGCTCAGTGGCATGAGCAAACCCGATCACAATACGTTAGCTCGTTTTCGCAGTGAGCGATTGAAGGATAGCCTTCGTCAAATCTTTGGTCAGATTGTAGGACTATTGGTTGAGGAAGGCCTGGTAAGTATCAAGCAACTCTACACTGACGGAACGAAGATTGAGGCGAATGCCAATAAATACTCCTTTGTCTGGGGCCGGGCCATTAAGACTAGCAAGCAACGAATGATCAAACAGCTTGATGAGTTATGGAGCTACACGCAGCAGGTAGCTGAAGAGGAGTTGAAAGATCAGAAGCCGGTTGATTTTAGTGAGATCGATAGTCAAAAGGTAAAGCAAACCATTGATACGATCGACCAAGCACTGGAAGGCAAACAGGTCGACAAGAAAGTGAAGCAGAAACTCCATTACGCTCGCAAGAACTGGCCTGATAAGCTGGATGATTATGAAAGAAAAGAGGCCACATTAGGGAAAAGGAACAGCTTTTCTAAAACCGATCCTGATGCTACCTTCATGAGAATGAAGGAAGACCATATGCTCAATGGGCAGCTTAAACCGGGCTACAACCTTCAAATAAGCACCTCAGACCAGTTCATTGTCAATTACTCCCTTCACCCAAACCCTACTGATACCCTTACCTTAAAACCTCATTTACAACAGTACCAAGACCTTTATGGGAATATGCCCACTTGCATCTGTGCAGATGCAGGCTATGGAAGCGAAGAAAACTATGGTTACCTTGAAGAACAGCACATTGACCACTATGTGAAGTACAATTATTTCCATAAAGGGCAAACCAAGAAATGGAAAGAAGACCCCTTTAAAAATGATAACCTCCACTACAACAAATCCAATGACACCGTCACTTGCCCCATAGGACAACAAATGGAGAATATTGGTGACAAAGAAAGGGTGACCACTAGCGGGTTTAAACAGCAATATACCCGGTACCAAGCCAAAAACTGTGAGGGATGCCCATTAAAACCTTCCTGCCATAAAGCCAAGGGTAACCGGATAGTAGAGATCAACCACAAATTGAGAAACTACAAGAAGAAAGCAAGGGAAAAACTACTTTCTGAAGAAGGTAAAAAACACCGGTCCAAACGGCCGGCTGATGTAGAAGCCGTCTTTGGGGCAATCAAACACAACAAAGGGTTTAGAAGGTTCAATCTCAGAGGGCTTGATAAAGTGGCTGTCGAAACCGGATTACTCGCCATTGCACATAATCTAGCGAAGAAAGCCGCTTAGATCAAGGGAAGATTTTCAACTCACTTTGCTTTGCTCCTTTTTAACCTAATTCATTCATCAGCCCCTTAAATGAAAAGAAGCTGACCCTTTCGAGACAGCTCCTTTCTGTAGCCCGTAGGGGAATCGAACCCCTGTTACCAGGATGAAAACCTGGCGTCCTAACCCCTAGACGAACGGGCCTTGTTTTAAGGAAGTGCAAATTTATCAGGAGCATTCAATTTTGCAAAACTTGAACTGAAATTTTTTATTCTTTTTTAGACCCGTTATCTAGGTGAAAATATCTAAGTTTTACTAGATCAAATGTACTACCTCATTACCTGCAGCGATGCCGCTCAGCTAAGGCGTATGAAACACCACACACCCAACACAAGACGCAATCGATTGAAACTTATTCTTGATCTTCAGCACTGACAAAAGTCACTCGTAAAAATGACTAGGGTGTCTTTTTTAGCCATTTTATTAATTGGTTTTAGCGTAGCGGTAATGTAGTTTTGCCCGCATAACAAACAGTAAATTTTAAACCAAAAATAATGACTAAAGTAGCGATTAACG
>JBCCOE010000117.1:0-9992 GCA_039025475.1 Bacteroidota bacterium
GCACGCATAGAACCTATCGACTGTGCCACTTGCTTAACATCCTCGTGAGTTTGGTTGACTCTAACAAAAAAGGTAACCTTTATATCTGCTCGCATATTATCCTTACATACCAATCCCTCATTTGCCGTTCTCGATATCATAATGGTCTTCAGCGTGATATCCATAATTTCGAGCTTATGTAGAACAGGTACCACAAACATCCCACTAAACGAGACTTTCGTACCACCCATACCGGTTCGAACAAGCGCTTCCCCTTGAACAGCCTTACGATACATTTTAATGAGAGAAGAGATTATTCCTATAAAGATTATAACTCCGAATATTATACCAGCAATTAGAGCAATGTTACCTTCCATGGATTCTTAATAATGTTAATGTTAATTATCCGGCTCAATCAAATAGTGATTGCCGTCTTTAATGTAATCAATTACCAAGGCTGACTCCCCTTTTTGAATTTCAATGCCATTCCTTGTAATGGCGCTAATTAGAATGGAAGTACCGCTTGCTTTTATCTCAGCCTGCCCAATGCTATCACTCTTCACGGCAAGAAGCACTTTACACCGTTTACCAATAGGATTTACAGCCTCATCTTCCATCCTTATTTTAAGATAGAATTTAGCGATTGGTGTAGTAAGAACCTTTGCTACGAATAGACTAAGTATAAAACTGCCCAAAAGCAGAACGGAATCAATTATGATATAGCCCCCTATCAAATCAGTAGCCCAGAGTGTAAGAAGCCACATAGGAAATGTAAGGAAACTCAAGAATATCATTAGAGGCATTTGTCCTATATTAAAAAAAGATAAGACACTGGATAGCCCACCATTACCAAGTTCAATATCACTGTCCAGACCGGCCTCAACTTCTACCTCGGCGTCAAAGTCTATATCAAGCGTATCTATATCGATAACACCTATGATCACTATCAACCAGTAGACTATTATGAAGATTAGCAGAACCGTTGGTACGAGATTAACTCCTGAAAAAGCGAGGTCAAGGAACTCTTGCATACTTGGGCAATAATGGCTTATTATAAAACAGCTATAGACTTTAAACAAAAGGAGGCTTATGCCTCCTCGTCTTTGTTCATACCTAATTTAGCTTTTAGGGCTGCTAAGTCATCAGAAGCTTTAGCCTCTGAGGTACCTCCTTCTAGAGCCTTGTCAATTTCATCGTCTACACTACGGCTTTCGTTCGCAATGTCACCATAGGACTCTGCCAAAGCCTCTTCCTCAGCTACTTTATCTTTCATACGCTCCAGCATGCTTACTGTACTGGAAGAATCTATTTGCGCCATTTGCTTATTCAATTTTTTGGTCGCCGAACTCACTTTTACGCGGGCCTTAAGCGTCTTTAGCTCATTTTCATAAGTACTGATACTAGATCTGATCTTCTTAACATTAACATCCAGCTGTGCAACATTTTTCTCAAATCTGGCTTGTTCCTCTTGTGACCGAGCGGCCTGGCCGGCAGCTTCATCTTTCTTTACCAGGGCTTCACTCGCCAACCTGTCCGCCTCAGCAGCATCCAAGTCGCCATTTTGTGCTCTCTTAAGAAGCATCATGGCTTTACTTTCGTAATCCTTTGCCTTATTTTTATACGTGTTGGCATCATTCTTAGAACGGATGGCCATGGCCTTGACCTCAGCCAATGCTTGTAAGCTTTTATCAAGATCTTTCTTCAAATCTCTAATTCCCTGCTCGGTCAATTTAATTGGATCCTCCAACTTATCAATGGCAGCATGTGCCTCTGACTGACCTATCTTAAAAAGTCTTTTAAACATACTCATAACTCTTACTATTTATTTATTCTTTAGTTTATTCCGAAAATTTTATTAACTCTTCTGAATATTCACCGAGCAATAAAGCCAGTGAATTCAATGTAGCCTCTAACTCATTTAAGTCAAGGTTTTCTAATTCCAAGGTATTCCTGAAAATAACCTTAGAACCTGTTTCATCCAACACAAACGCCCCGTGCACAATATCTCTGTTCTTCTGTAGCAGTTGTCTGTATATTTCCAGACTCGGATTTTTAATGGGGAACAAAAACTGTTCAATAATTACAATAGGATCTGCCACGCCGAGAACAAGATTGCTAAAACCATTGGCTTCGTTTTCGATAACGATAACACCATCTTCTTCGCTTTCGTAGGTGGTATTATACCCTAACTCCAGTAAGTATTCCTTTACTCTTAGGAAATAATCATTCATAGTTGAATTTCATTTGGTTAGACTTCATTTTCATTATATTCAAATTTAAAATTTAGTGGATCATATTTCACATCTCAAAGCACTTTCTTCTAAGGTAAATTAAACATGCATTTTGATGTTCAATAAAATAACTACCTTTGCTAACGGAAGAAGAATACCAAAAGTTTTGGTTATGCAAATTTTTTTAGCAATTATTTTTAGTTATGTCACGGATTGGTCATAACATTCGAAAGATCAGGTCAGCAAAAAAACTAAGTCAAACCCAGTTTGCGGAGCTTTTTGACCTGACCAGGGGCAGTGTAGGCGCATATGAAGAAGGTAGAGCTGAACCCAAAATCGATACTATAATTCAGATTGCCAATTACTTTAGCGTATCTATTGATTTACTTCTGAATAAGGAAATGACAATTAATGACTTGTTCCATTTAGACGTTTTTCGAAAAAAGCTTAATGAGGCGCATAGCTTTGAACCCAAAAAAAACATAGTTCCTCAACCTAATGGAATAGAGTATGTATCGATAAAGAACCAATTGGAGTACATAGTCAATAGTGCAAACAAGGACTTCATAGCCAATCTACCAAAGATGGGCTTCCCGGTTAACATGGGTAGAAATGGAACGCATCTGAGGGCTTTTGAATTGGGAGGTAGTGAAATGGAGTATAATCAGAATGGCCTTCACCATGGTGATATACTGCTCACCCAAAGAGTAACGGAAATGAAAGAGGTTGCGCAAGAAAGTGTATACGTTATTGTTAACGAGAGAGGAATACTTATCAGGAGATTAAAATCCAGATCGAAATCAGGTCTGGTATTCTCCAGTGACGACCCCAACTATGCAGATGAATCTTATAAGTTCAAGGAAATTCAAGAAACATGGTTGGTATTAGGCGTGTACAGCAGTTATCTGAATCCCCCTAAGCTTATTGATAATAAAGTACTAGAGATAGAAAAACGAATGGAAGCCTTGGAAAAACGACTTTCTGACCAACTATAATAATTCACTGATAGAATAAAATTAAAAAACAATTAGCTGTTTTTTATGTTGCAACTTTATTAGTATAATGAAGTGGCTTTGAATTACCGAATACTATTTTTTGCTGTTTTCACATCTATTATTTTAGGTAGTATTGGATTTATTTTCTGGCAACAGGAATACAAATTTACCCTTCCAACCCCGAAGCCCGCGAATCTAATACAACTCAACGCCGGTGACACAGTAGACGCTCCCCTCCCATTTAAACTCGCTAAAAAGACTTACATTCACTTTTATAATTATGACTGTCCTTGTTCAAGATTTAATATCAAGGAGTTCCAATCCTTGGTGAAAAAGTTTTCTTCCGAGGTCGAATTCATAGCAATCTTAAATACAAAGTCGGATGATCAATCGGCCATCAACCGTTTCAAACATAAATACGATCTGGGAATTACTACGATTATCGACAAAGATGGAAGTATTGCCCGGTCACTTGGTGTTTATAGCACACCTCAGGCCGTTTTGCTTTCGGAAAGAACTATCTATTACAAAGGCAACTATAATAAAGCTCGCTTCTGTTTATCTAAAAACACCAAATTTGCCGAACAAGCGCTGATAGCTCTGGTCGATGATGAACCGCCACCAGTCTTTCCTTCTATTGCTGTTATTTCCTACGGGTGTGAGCTTCCTTCAAATACCTCGAATCAAAAATCATTGTTTAATTTATTCTAGATATTATGGCTACTAAAGAACAACTAAAGCCCTTCTTTCAAGAGATTTACAAGAAGTCAAACCTGGTGGTTGAGATCTTATTGGTGGGCTATTTTATTTTTGGAATAGGACTGTCCTTTTTCTATGATACTTACCTGGTGGCCTTTGGCGTCGGGTTTCTAAGCCTGGTTTTATACTTTGGTTCCAAATTCATCTTCAAAGGATCTACCATAAATCAATATATGGCAAGCCTGGTTGCCGTCATTTTCATGGCACAATTCATTTATCAAATGCACGGGCTTTTTGAAATGCACTTCACTGCATTCATTGCCATTATTGCCATCATAACGTATCAAAATAAATACGTCTTTCTACCTGCCCTTCTTTTTGTAGTCATCCATCATTCGTCATTCGCCTACATACAGTATTTAGGTTACAATAATAATAATGAAGTTTATCAGCAGATCTATTTTACCCAGTTGGATTATATGGATTTTCAGACCTTCTTATTCCATGCAGGCTTATACGCATTGGGAGTAGTACTCGCTGCTATTTACGCACATAACCTTGAAAAAAATACGATCAAGAATGCTGAGAATATCATAAAGCTCCAAAAAAGCGAAAAAAGCATGACGTTAAACATTGATTTTGCTAATGACATAGCCGAAGGAAAATTTGAAACGGAGTATAGTAGAATGGAAGGTGACAGGCTTGGAGCAGCTTTAGAAGAAATGCGCAACAACCTAAAAAGTAGCTCGGAAAGAGAAAATCAAGAGAAATTTACTAATGTCGGTATTGCCGAAGTAAGTGAAATTATAAGGAGTCATGGCGAAGACCTGAATGAGTTGAGTTACGGCGTTGTTTCTTATCTTGTTAAATACTTAAAAATCAACCAGGGAGGTATATTTATAATGATGGAAGATGGCGAGGATAAATGGCTTGAGCTGAAAGGGTGCTATGCCTATGATCGTAAAAAATTTGCCGAAAAACGAATAGAGCCTGGACAAGGCCTTATTGGACAGTGTTACTTGGAAAGAGAGATGATCTATCTTAAAGAAGTACCAGAAGATTATGTCACTATTACTTCGGGCTTGGGAGAGGCAACACCTTCGCACCTGGTAATTCTACCTATTAAAAATGATCAAATCATAGAAGGCGTTTTGGAGCTGGCTTCGTTTAGTAGCTTTGAAAAGCATGAATTAGAATTTCTGGATCGGGTGTGCGAAAACATGGCGGCAAGTATAACATCAGCCAAAGTCAACGCGCGTACAAAGATATTATACGAGCAGTCGCAACAACAAGCCGAGGAGATGCGTGCCCAGGAAGAAGAAATGCGCCAAAATATGGAAGAGCTTTCTGCTACTCAGGAAGAGATGGAACGTAAATCAAAAGAATCAGAAAACAGATTAAACGCAATAAACACCAGTGGCATTGGTACCATTGAGTTTGATTTAAATGGTATTATACGATCCGCCAATGAAACGTTCTGCACACTTATGAAATACACCAAAGAAGAAATAGTGGATAACCACCACAGAATTTTTGTTGATCCTGAATATGCTAATTCGGATGAATACCAAAAGTTCTGGATTGACCTTGCGAAGGGAACGTCAAAACAAGGTCAGTACCTACGATATGATAAGTTAGGTAATCCGGTTTATCTTTTCGGATCATATTCGGTCATCACCAATGACAGCGGGGAACCTATGGGGGTGCATAAATTCGCGGTGGACATTACCTCTCAAATGACTGAAATCGACAGTTTAAAAAAAGCAAATGATCTGTTATCCGAGAAACTAAGTAAGGTATAGACAATCAGACTACTGGCAGTACTTCGTTATCAATTGTTCTGCCTGATTGGCTCCCAGAGATTTTGCCAACTGCAAGTCGCCACAGGCGCGTGAAATCTGTTTTAAGTATATTCTTAAGGAGCCACGGCTCAAATAGGCATCGGCAAATTCCTTATTCACACTTATGGCATCATTGTAAGATGACATTGCCTCTTTAAGCTGTCCCAGCTTTTGATTTGCTTTACCCTTCAAAGTGTGGGCAAGAGCATTTTTTTCATCCAGTTTAAGTACTTTATCTGAGAAGAATATAGTGTTTTCATAGTCCTTTAGCCGGTAGTAAAAATCACTGGTAATGCTCAAATGAGCATTAACGTTCAGAGGATCTTCCTTTATTACTTTCCGAAAGTCTTCTAAAGCTTTATTATAGTTTTTAAGCTCTTCATAGGCCCTGCCACGATTGTAAATTGTTTTTATGTCACGCGGTTGCATACGCAGGTACTCTGAGTATGCATCTACAGCCTTTTGATACTCGCCGTTATTGAAATAATTATCTCCTAATTCCGAATTCTCGTTTTTACAACTCAAAGCAAAAACCAGTACCAAGAGTGTGAATAGTCGATTCATAAATTCTTCTTAATAAAAAAAGTGGTCCGATATAATTCGGCCACTTGCTTTGCAAAGATAGATAATTAATTTATCAAATTGATTTAAGAAATTTAGTCACCGCAGACCAATAGTTCGGAGAATCAGAAAACTTTGACCAGAGCGCTCTGGAGCCATGATTTCCAGACGTTTTTGGTAAAAAATACTGCTTATTATCCGAAGGAATGGCTACGTATATTCCCCACCAAGTATTCTTTTCATCTCGTGAAGAGGTGACAAAAACAGGCTGTGTTATATTTCCGGCACTAGAGGTTATAAAGTCTCTTGGTTTACCTTGAGAAACAAAGTATTCTCCGGGTGAGAATGCAAGAACCGCTGAAATAGAGTTACCAAGGTCTCCCGCAAGTTTAAGTGATAGAGCCGACGAGTAAGAACTACCCCAAATGATTAATTTACCTTTAGAGTATGTATCGGAAGCAAATTTAATAGCTGCCTTCATATCCGGAATCGCATTGACGTATTGCGTCTCCTTCATGCCTCTTAGTGCATTTTGTTTGGTAATATTTTTAACTCCATTTACTTCATCCCCTGATCTTAAATCTACAGCCAAACAATTAAATCCCAGCTTATTTAACTCTGGCGCTATCTCATTATATTCACCACGACTCCAATTAGCTTGATGGAAAAGAATAATAAAAGGTGCCGTTTCGGGATGAGGCATATATAACTCGCCGGCTACCTTGAGCCCATCTTCGGAGGTAAAATATATAGTTTCTGCATTGGCTTGACTTGCCATTAAGCCGGCCAAGGTGGCTATTAAAAAGGTTTTTATCCGAATCATATTTGAATTTAGCCCAAGTGATACGTTACTTCAATTTATTCAGTGGGTTCTTGATGTTTTGGTACTTTTTAAGTTCGACTCCCGTATTTCCTATAAACATCTTGGCTTGTACCTTCAAAGGGATCTTATTCTCATCGTCAGATATCCAAGCTAAAATAGAGTCCTCACCATCAAACAAATCATTTTTGGGCATCAAAGGTTCCAACTTAATAGACATAAATTTCCCAGCTTTCGTCTTTATCTTCTCTTTGCCTTTATATCGTATATCCAATTCATAGAACTCATCTTCAAAAAAGCCCGTCATGGTAAATACCTCGTTCTTTTTCAAGGAATTAAAATCAATTGTACGCAAGTACAAGTAACCTGCAAGCATATCGCGCACACCTTTCGGGGCTACATAAACCTTAGGCTCCTTGAATTCACCGGTTTTTTTGTTTTTGACCTTTGCTTCTATAAGGTTAACACGATGATCAAAACGCACTACTTCGTCTTTCTTATACTTACCCTCTCGTATTTTTCTGTAGGAGATATGAGGAACCAGTGCGGTAGAATCTACGTAAGCACCCCAATGGTCGTTGACATTAGCCACCCAGTCCACCATTCCAGTGGTCTTCCCATAAATATCTACTTTGTAACATTCTCTATTATTAATTCTATAGAACTTGTCATCAATAGTCATTTGAGCCTCGCCGATATTAAAAATGCCAAAACTCACTTTGTATTCCAGCATTTCGCCTCTTTCAAAGGCGTTATACTTGACAGGCTTATAGACATCTTCACCTCCTTTGAAGGAGGCAAGGATCATAAAAACTAAAAAAAACCTAATAAATCGGCCCATATCATCCAATTTACATTTTAATACTGGTTAGACCATCAAAGTAAGTGCCAGTTTAAACCGCCACGTCATTTTCACGTAACGCTTCGTTCAGCGAAGTCTTTTTGTCCGTACTTTCTTTTCGCTTTCCAATTATCAACGCACAGGGAACCTGAAAATCTCCTGAGTTAAAGGTTTTTGTAAATGAGCCAGGTATGACAACGGAACGTTCAGGTACATAACCCTTAAGTTCCTTTGGCTCATTACCAGTTACATCAATGATCTTGGAACTTCCTGTGAGAACTACGTTAGCACCAAGAACCGCCTCTTTGCCAACTCTAACTCCCTCTACTACTATACAACGTGATCCGATAAAAGCACCATCTTCTACAATAACCGGAGCCGCTTGAACCGGTTCCAGTACTCCTCCTATTCCAACGCCTCCACTCAGATGCACGTCTTTACCAATCTGCGCACAGCTGCCTACAGTAGCCCATGTATCAACCATGGTACCAGAGTCTACAAATGCTCCAATATTTACATAAGAAGGCATCATCACCACTCCTTTATTGATGAAAGCTCCGTAACGCGCTACCGCGTGGGGAACTACCCGAACGCCTAACTTTTCATAATTCTGTTTTAAGCTTATTTTGTCATGAAACTCGAATGGACCCACTTCAATGGTTCTCATTTTCATTAATGGAAAATATAAAATTACCGCTTTCTTTATCCATTCATTAACTAACCAGCCAGTTCCAGTAGGCTCAGCTACCCTCACTTTTCCTTTATCAAGATCATCGACCGTAGTTTTTATGGCAATTTGAGCTTCTTTTTCTTTTAACAGAGCTCTGTCGTCCCAGGCTCTTTCAACAATTTCTTTTAAGTCCATTTAATCAGCTAAATTTTTTATCATTACTTCATGAGTGAAACCAAGGTCGTACTAGCTTCTGTTCTAAAGCCGGTTGATGATTCTCGTACTTACGAGAAGATTGGTTATTCATTGAGCCAAACAAAGAAATATGAGGTTAATATCATAGGCTTTGAAGCAAAAAATATTACTCTTGTCTTACCAAATATCAATCTATATCCAGCATTCAATTTTAATCGGCTCAGCGTCAGAAGAGTAATAGCCCCTTTTACCTGTTTAAAATACTACCTAAATTCCAGGCCAGATGTTATAATTTTCAACACCCATGAGTTGATCCTAGTGAGTGTCTTGTACAAACTCTTGTTCGGCACCCGACTATGCTATGACGTGCGTGAGAACTATTACAGAAACATAAAGTATGGCAAGGGCTTTCCATCAGTTTTCAGAGGGTTGTTGGCCGGCTATGTACGGGCAAAGGAATACTTAAGTCGAAGTTGGATAGATCACTATTTTATCGCGGAAGAAAACTATGAAAAAGAGTTCATTTTCACGTTAAAAAAAAGCACCGTAATCCAAAATAAATTTCACAATATACATGGTGTCAGCAAGGTAAAAAAACGAGGTTATACCAACCTGATTTTCTCGGGAACTTTGGGAGAAACTACCGGTATTTTTCAGGCCATCGATTTGGCTAAATCACTACATAAAATTGAGCCTAATATCCAGCTGAAAATAATGGGCAGAGCTGCCCAAAAAAGTACACTAACCAAAATAAAAAAAGAGATTGAAAATTATTCTTGGATTTCACTTATTGGAGGCGATATTCTCGTTAACCATTCCCTTATTATAGAAGCTATTTCTAAGGCCGATTTAGGTCTTATTTGTTACCCAAAAAATAAGAGTACCGAGGGCTCAATACCAACTAAACTTTATGAATACCTAGCGCTTGAACTTCCTATCTTGCTCGAACATAATCCGTCATGGGAACAAGTCTGCAGTCCTTACAGCGCTAGCGTAAATATTAACTTCACCAACTTTAACCCTCAGGATTTATGGCAAGAGATTAATCGCCATGAATTTTACATTTCGCGGCCTGGACCGGAGGTAGAATGGCCTTCTGAAGCCGAAAAATTGATTCATATATTAAATACTATTTAAATCATATATATCTATTAATCGGA
>JBCCOE010000118.1:0-9986 GCA_039025475.1 Bacteroidota bacterium
AGGAGTTTTTATGAAGGGCAAAATTTATATATCTGAAAAAGATTTGGCCATTGTGCGAGTAGATAGAGACTATATAGCAGATGGAAAAAAATGGGAAAACCTTAAAAATCTGGCCTTTAATAATACCTGGTTAAAGAAATCTACAGTTGTATATCGTAAAATAGAAAATAAATATTATTTGAGCTATATAAAATGGTTATCCTGGGTTGGTGGTGCTTGGAAAACAGAGAATGAGCAAGGTGAAAATGCTACCCAGTTTTACAATAATAGTTTATATGTTAATACCATTTATACCAGTAAAAAGGATTATGACAAAATACGAAAGCGCGAATCTATTGAGCGTGATGTAGACTTATATGCTAAAGAGTATGACTATGACCCCGATTTTTGGAAAGATTATAACACTGTTTTAATCAACCCTTTGTATAAGAAGGCTGTGAAGGATTTAGAGCGTAATCAACCTTTAGATGAACAATTTGAGAATAATAGAAAGTAAACTTGACCTATTGAAGCTGATGAATCTAAATGTGAAAGGGTTATTGATTTCAGTACACTCCAATATTTCAACCGGTTCGGTATTTAATACTTAGATCGTAAGTTCGCGTTATGATACATCTGATTACAGGAGGCGAACGTTCGGGTAAATCATCCTATGCGCAGCAGCTGGCGCTTGAAGCATCGGATGAGCCAATATATTTGGCTACGGCCAAAGTCTGGGACGATGGTTTTAAGCGGAGGATAGAGCGTCACAAAACGGAACGTGATCAACGATGGCAGCTGATAGAGTCTGAGTTGAAGCTTTTTGATCCTATTCGCAATAATACCAATACGGTGGTCATAGATTGCATAACACTTTGGTTAACCAATTACTTCTCTCATTTCAAAAGTGATAAAAATAGAGCCCTGGAAGCGGCCGAAGATGAGATTGATCTATTGGCTGAGTATACAGGAAATTTGTTCATCGTAACGAACGAGATAGGAATGGGTGTACATGCGCATAATCAAGTTGCCCGTGATTTTGTTGAATTGCAAGGATGGACGAATCAATATCTGGCACAGAAAGCGGATAGGGTAACGTTTATGGTGTCGGGCATACCCATGAAAATAAAGTGATAAAGTAATTATATGATGTCATTTGAGCAGGAAGACTTCCTGGTTGCATTACAGAAAAAGATCGACACTAAGACCAAACCCATGGGTGCGCTGGGAAGGTTGGAGTCATTGGCTTTCCAAATTGGAAGGGTTCAGCAGACATTAACACCTGAGTTGAAATTTCCTAAACTCTTTGTTTTTGCAGCGGATCATGGCATTGCACAAGAAGGCGTGAGTGCCTACCCGTCGGAGGTCACCTATCAAATGGTGCTTAATTTTTTAAACGGAGGTGCGGCCATCAATGTATTTTGCCTGCAACATAACATTGCGCTCGACATTGTGGACGCAGGCGTAAACGCAGATCTTACCCATTTGAAAAAGGTTATTCACAAAAAAGTAGACTACGGGACACAAAATTTTTTGCATGTTCATGCGATGACCCAGAGAGAATGTCAACAAGCCTTTACCTATGGACAAGAATTGATTGATGAGAATGATAAATCCTCTGTTTTCTGTTTTGGTGAAATGGGGATTGGCAATACGTCCGCTGCCAGCATTATAATGAGTTTGCTTTGTGGTGAACCCATTGAAAACTGTGTAGGTAGGGGAACGGGCCTTTCTGATCAGCAGTACGCACATAAACTAACTGTTTTGAGAGAAGCTATGGATAAGCATAGCGTTGATGCACAAGATCCAATGGTGGTGCTGGCGGCATTTGGTGGATTCGAAATAGCCATGATGACCAGTGCCATGCTAACGGCGGCCAAAGCAAAAAAGCTCATCGTGGTTGATGGTTTCATCGCCACCGCAGCATTTTTAGTAGCCCATTGCTTGTATGCTGATATAATGGATTATGCTGTTTTTAGCCACGTTTCGGATGAACGAGGCCATCAAAAAATGTTAGCTTTTTTAGGTGCTGACCCGTTGCTAAAACTGGATTTAAGGCTTGGTGAAGGAACGGGATGTGCGTTAGCTTATCCGTTGATTCAGTCAGCAGTTAATTTTTTAAATGATATGGCTTCTTTTGAATCGGCGGGTGTGAGCCAAGAAAGTAATGATTAGGCAAGAAGTAACAATTTTCTTCACGGCCCTTATGTTTTATACTCGCATTCCTTGTCCAAAGTGGGTGGATCATTCGCCGGATATGTTAAATAAAGCAACTCGGTATTTTCCCTTTATAGGCTGGATTGTGGCTGGAATATCCGGCGGGGTGCTGTATGGGGTTTCGCAATTTCTTCCAGTGAGTATAGCCATAATACTATCCATGATAGCTAGTATTTTAACGACAGGTGCTTTTCACGAAGACGGTTTTGCGGATGTCTGCGACGGGTTTGGAGGGGGCTGGACTAAGTCCCGTATACTAGAGATAATGAAAGATAGTGCTGTTGGCGCCTACGGTGTAACGGGCGTAGTGATTATTTTATTATTGAAGTACATTGCCCTGGTGGAATTAGCCGGCTTGGTGTCAATTGTAAATCTCATTATTCTCCTTTTCTCTGCCCATGCTCTTAGTCGTTTAATGGCGGTTGTGATCATTAAGTTTTCCGAATATGCCAGAGACAATGAGGATTCAAAGGCTAAGCCTGTCGCTAAAAAATTGCCGTTAAGTGCTTTTTTTATAGCCATTTTTTTTGGGTTAATACCTTTGGTTTATTTTCAGTCTTTTTATGTGTTGATTGTCTTGCTACCACTATTATTAATAACAATTTATCTAAAAGTGTACTTTACGAAATGGATTGACGGCTATACCGGTGACTGTCTGGGTGCGGTACAACAGATTACCGAAGTAGTATTTTATTTAAACTTCTTAGTAATATGGAGATTTATTTAGTGCGACACAGTACGCCCGATATCCCAAAAGGCGTGTGTTACGGTCAGGCAGATATAGGAGTGACGGCAAGTTTTAATCAGGAAGTAGAGCGTCTAAGAAATATACTTCCCCAAAATGCCCGATGCTATTCAAGTCCGTTACAGCGATGTATTAGGATGGCCGATCATCTGTCGTCAGATTATCAGATAGATAAGCGCTTAATGGAAATGTCTTTTGGTGATTGGGAGGAAAAGGAATGGGGAGATATTGATCAATCGGCGCTTAATGAATGGATGACCGATTTTGTAGTCAAAAGAGTACCCAATGGCGAGTCTTTTAATGACCTAATCAGGCGGGCCATTGAATTCTGGGAGGAGCTTACAAAAACTAGAACATCACGGAATTACATTATCTACACTCATGGTGGGTTCATCCGTGCTATAGTGACGCATCTATTATCCATGCCTCCTGATAAGGTTTATAATTTTCATTTGGACTTTGCCAGTGTCACCAAGATTGGTATTAATAATCAGCAATTTCGTTTAGAATATCTAAATCGCTGAAAGTCTACAATCAACGGAATGATTATGAACTTATAAGTTTTACAGCTGTTTACTCTGTTGTGAAGAAAAAAACTCACAAAAGATCAGGCAGTAGATTGTATTATATAGAAAACGGGCTTTATGTTTTTACGGAAGCCTATCATCTACAAAGAGGATACTGCTGCAAAAGCGGCTGTCGACACTGTCCCTATGGATTCAATAAGAAGTCCAAAGATTAGTATTAGTTGGAGTGGGGGGAAAGACTCCGCTTTAGCGCTATATCAACTCAAACTCAGTGGTGAGTTTGAAATTACCGGATTACATACTGTCATTAATCATAATAATAGAAGGGTAGGTTTACATGGTATACATGAAGAGCTTATTGAGAAGCAGGCTCAAGCAATGAGTGTACCCCTAAATAAGTTATATCTAAATGCTAATGAGACCACAAACGCATATGAAAAATTGATGGTAGACTATTACATGGTTTTAAAACAGCAAGGAATTGATCATGTCATGTATGGCGATATATTCTTGGATGATCTCAAGGAATTCCGCGATGATATACTCGGAAAATGTGGTCTCAAAGGAGTTTATCCGCTTTGGCAAAGAAATTCAACGGATTTACTAAAAAACTTTCTTAGTTCAGGTTTTAAATCGATAATGTGTGCTGCCGATGCCGAGCAAGTTCCGAAAAGGCTGGTCGGTCAGTTCCTTTCTAAAGAGTTAATACAGATGGATATTGATCCTTGCGGCGAAAATGGTGAATACCATTCTTTTGTTACCGATACTCCCATGTTCGACAAGCCAATCGAAGTAGAAAACAAATCCATCAAATCAAAAGAGTACGAACACGAAATTCTCAATGAATCCGGGCAAACAGAGAAACAGAGGTTCCGCTTTTACTTTGCAGATATTGCCTAGCGCATACTGATCAACTGCCTCGCTGCTGATAGAGGTGTAATTTTACCCCTTTTAACTTTACGCTGTATTTTATCTAAATGGCTTAGCACCCGGTCAGATTTATAAAAGTCTTGCTTTAACAAATAGCCAATACTTTCTTTCATCCAGCTTACATTTTGATCTTGACGTTGGTCTTCAAGCCAAGTCTTTCCTACAGTTTTATAAAAATCAAGTATCATCGTCCAGACTTCGCCCAGTCCGGATTTTTGAGTTGAAGAGCATAAGCTGACCTTTGGATACCACCCTGACGTTGAGGGCGGGAATAGATGTAGAGCGTTTCTAAATTCCAACTTGGTCCTTTTTGAGGCATCAATATTATCTCCATCAGCTTTGTTAATAACTATAGCATCCGCCATTTCCATAATGCCCTTTTTTATGCCTTGCAATTCATCGCCAGCACCGGCTAATAGCAGCAATAAAAAAAAGTCGACCATACTTTTTACCGCCGTTTCAGATTGTCCTACACCGACAGTTTCTATAAGTATAACATCAAAACCTGCAGCTTCGCATAGCAAAAGTGTTTCTCGGGTCTTATTGGCTACACCCCCCAAAGATTCGCTGGTTGGTGAAGGTCGAATGTAGGCCTTAGGGTCATTAGCGAGCAGTTCCATCCTCGTTTTATCTCCAAGAATGCTACCTCCGGTTCGTTGGCTACTTGGGTCAATGGCAAGCACGGCAATGTGATGATCCTTGTTTGTCAGGTAAGTCCCAAACGCCTCAATGAAGGTGCTTTTTCCTACCCCGGGTACACCAGTTATGCCTATGCGCTTGGACATACCGGTATACGGAAGCACTTTATTTAACACCTGCTCGCCAAGTTTTATATCAGCTTCATTATTACTTTCTACTAAGGTGATAGCTTTACTTAGAATGACACGATCGCCGGATAGAATACCATTTACATATTCATCTTTAGAAAGTCGTTTTCGCTGATAATTTATCATGTCAATCTAAAATACTAAGGCGATTACAATTCTCTCGGAAATTGTGGATTTTTTAATATAATGCGTATTTTGTTTGCTCTTACAAAACTCACGAATGGAAAAGAAGCACGGAAACATCTGGCTCGATAGCTTATTTGGCACCATTTTTATCTATTTATTTATGTATGTGATCTCTTTGATCCCTGCGTTTAGAATTTTTGAAGCGTTTGATGCGGTAGGTCAGGCACTGGAAGATTTTGAGATGACAGATGTCGCATTTAATAAATTAAGAGAGCCTCTACCCCCTGATACGACTTTTGTTCTGGTCAACATGGGTAATTTAGACAGGTCTGGTATTGCAAGGCAAATTCAAATTGTAGACAGGTACGGTCCGAAGGTTATAGGCATGGATAGTTTTTTCAAAGGCTATAACGGGGATACGCTAGGTTCTTTAGCACTCGCGGGTGCCTTTGCCTCGCTTGAGGCAGAACTAGTCATGGTCTCTAAAGTAGAACAAACAGATTCTCTTGCGGCACTCTACAAAGGCGAGGAGATGTATGATTATCTCTATACGTCTGACAGTATGTATACCTTTAATGCACATCAGGCCATTGCTAATTTGGACACCAAGGCTGATTATCAGGACGATGTAAAAATATGTCGAGCCTTTCCGCCCAAACGTACAGATCTTTCCACTGGAATGGAACATATGGCTTTTGCGGCTAAGATGGTTGAACTATATGAGCCCGGTATAACTGATCGACTCATGGAGCGAGATAAAGAATACGAAATCATCAATTACAGGGGTGACTTTGTTAATTTTTTTGGGGATAACGATAAGTTCTCTACTCGTTTCTATGCTTTGGACTGGGATCAAGTGTTAAATGAAGATTTTGTGCCCGGTATGCTTAAAGACAAAATCGTGATTTTTGGTTTTTTAGGGGCATATTTTGGAGCCCCGGAGTGGGAGGATAAATTCTTTACACCGATTAATCCAAAGATGGCAGGACGAGCAAACCCGGATATGTTTGGCCCTGTTATTCACGCTAATATAGCATCCATGATCCTGAACCAGGACTACGTCGATAGCTTTACTCCTACAATAGATACTATTCTGGGTGTAATTTTATGTTTTTTAAATGTCTTATGGTTTTCTCACATTTATCGAAAATATGGAGTTTGGTATGACGGATTAACCAAACTGATTCAGGTCTTTGAGGTAGCGCTTATTTTATTTTTGATCATCAACGTTTTCTCAACGTATAGTTTTAAGATGGAACTGACTTATGGTCTAATAGCGTTAGCCCTGGCAGGGGATTTATTGGAAGTGTATTATGGAGTAGTTAGAAATTTATTCAGCCAGGCTGGTAGAAGACTTATGTTTTCAAGAAACAAAAAGACAGAAAGTACAGTATAGAATACCTAAGTCTAAGCTAATTAGTACTTTAGCGTCTGGAAAATCATTAAGAAGAAATAAAAAAATGGCAAGATTTCTGTTTACCTCGTTGACTCTCAACGTATAAAGAAATGTTGGTGCTGTTAAAATATTATTTGATATTAGATTAGTTAAATTTTTGGTGAGTATTATGAAAAAGTATTTGATCTTAACCTTGGTCGTTCTTCTCGTGGGAGGCCATGTATTCTCCCAGGGTTACACCTTTAAAGTCTTGGCAAATAGGGGTGAAAACAAAATTAAAACGGGTTCCGAAACAAAGCCGTTAAAAACTGGGGCTTCTCTCACTTCCAGCGATGAACTTATCGTTTCCAGTAATGCCTATCTGGGATTAGTTCACTCGAGTGGCAAAACCATGGAATTGAAAGAAGCAGGAAACCATAAGGTTTCCGAACTTGCTCAAAAAGTAAATCAGGGTGGTAGCAGTGTTGCCAGTAAATACGCTGATTTTGTATTGAGCAAGATGTCAGCTGAAGGAAAGAAAAACCGACTCAGTGCTACGGGAGCTGTTCACCGTGGTCCGGAAGATCCGATTAGCGTATTTCTGCCGTCTATTTCTGAGATTTATGGAGATAAAGCCCTCATCCAGTGGGACAGCTCAGAAGTTGCCAATTCTTACAAGGTAACCATCAAAAATATGTTTGAGGATATATTACTTGAAGTCGAGACCAATGAGAACGGTATTGAAGTTGATATGACCGATGAGAAATTGGCTAAAGAAAATGTGCTTCTTATAGAGGTAGCTGACGGAGCAGACCCAACCAGGAAAACGGAATCCAAGGCGGTTAGAAGATTATCAGAAGACAAGACCGAGCAGGTGAAAAATCAGTTGGATGCTCTAATGGAAGGTGTCGAAGAAGTTACCGCTTTGAATAAGTTTATTCTTGCCGGCTTCTTTGAAGAGAACAATTTATTGGCAGACGCTCTAACAGCGTACCAGGAAGCGATCGATATGGCTCCTGAAGTGGATACATTCAAGGAAGCTTATGAAGAGTTCTTATATAGAAACGCCATGCTAAAGGTGAATTAATCAAAGGTATTAAATCGATGAAAAGCGGCTTTAAGCCGCTTTTTTTGTTTCTGGGCCAGTCTAAAACATATGTTTTGATTATTGTCAAATCTACATATATTCGAGAGTTCTGGAATTGACCATGAAAAAACGGATCAATAATCTTCTTAAGACTTTCGGTCCTGGGATCATCTTCGCAGGGATGTGCATTGGAGTATCGCACTTAGTTCAATCCACCCGTGCCGGAGCCGACTATGGTTTTTCATTACTCCTGGTTGTGATCGCGGCTAATCTTTTTAAATATCCTTTTTTCGAATTTTCATCCCGCTACACCGCTGCTACGGGCAGAAGCATCCTGGATGGTTATGCTAATGTGGGCAAGTGGATTCTGTGGGTTTACGGCATAGTTACTTTCATCAGCATGTTCATAGTTACCGCAGCTGTAACGTTTGTAGCGGCGGGTTTATTAAGTAACCTAATGGGGCTAGATATCTCGACTGATATCTGGGCAGCAATTATCTTTTTCTTTTGCGTAATACTTCTTTTTACGGGAAAGTATAATGCACTGGATGGACTTTTAAAGGTCGTTAGCACGGTCTTACTTATCTCTACTATGACAGCTGCAATAATCACATTCATTAACGGACGCGCCCCTATGGCAGAAGGTTTTGTACCCAAAGAGGTGTTAGCTCCCGAGGGTATAATATTTCTTATCGCTTTGATGGGCTGGATGCCTACTGCTGTTGACATGAGTACCTGGACAGGTCTCTGGGCAGAGGCCCGAATAGAACAAACGGGTTACCGCCCGACTAAAAAAGAAACTCTGCTTGATTTTAATTTAGGTTATGGCATTACGGCCCTTTTAGCTATTATTTTTTTATCGTTAGGAGCTTTGGTATTATTCGGTACGGGAATTGAGTTGTCTAACAGTTCGGCTGCCTTTGCCGGTCAGCTAATTGGAATGTACACTTCATCTATTGGCGAATGGAGCTATATAATCATAGCCGCAGCGGCTTTCAGTACTATGTTCAGTACCTCTATTACGGTACTGGACGGTTATGGTCGTTCCATGGAACGTATTCAAAAACTGCTTAGCGGTAAAGCACAGCGATGGAGTTATATGCTGTGGATAGGGGTAGTTACCATTGGTGCGTATATCGTAATCTCCCGGTTTTTAAATGACCTTAGGAGCCTAGTAGATCTGGCTACTATTCTATCCTTTGTTATAGCTCCTTTGGCTGCTTATTTGAATTATAAAGTTATCCTCTCGAAGGATGTTACGACCGATTTTCAGCCTCCCCGCTGGCTGAGGTTACTCGCACAGGCCGGTCTGGTCTTCCTTATTTTGTTTACCTTAATCTACTTTAGTGTGCTGATTTTTTAGATAAAATATTTCGATTTTATCTATTGGAAATTATACTGCCAAACTCTAATATTGCAGACCATTTGAAAAACACTCCCCCTTAGCTCAGTTGGTTAGAGCGGCTGACTGTTAATCAGTAGGTCCTTGGTTCGAGCCCAAGAGGGGGAGCATTAAGAACAGCAATCTTCTAGGTTGCTGTTTTTGTTTTGGGAAAAGTAATGTAATTGGTGAGAAGCCTGTCTTAAACGAAGCACCAACAAAGCTTTGGGAAGCAGAAGTCGGGGAGCTGGATAATCAGCCACTTATGTGATTATTCCATAGATAGCTTTTTATTTATAAACCATTGATCTTAAAAACTGTACCTTACTCCAAGGTTAAAGTTCCTCTCTGCTGCGGCCCATCCAAAACGATCTATATAGTCTGCATCAAAAATATTATTGACGCTTCCCGAGAGGGTTAGCTGATCAAACGTATAAGAAATAAAACCGTCGAAAAGGTCATAGGATTCTAATGTGATTTCGTCGTTTTCAGGGACTTCACCTACATGTAAGTGAGTCAATTTCACGGCCAGGTTCTTGACAGGAATAGCTGATAAGGTAAAACCAAATTTGTGCTCAGGTACCCTTCTTAGAATCACGTCGTTACTAAGTGACTGGGTATAGGTATAATGTCCTGAAAATGTGAGTTGTGGAAGGAAAGCATAATTGGCACTAAGCTCAAAGCCATCTACCTCGATTTCACCTATAAGGTTTACGTAGGTGCCAACGGTAAAGTCGTCATTGAATACAAAATCAATCAGGTCCTCGTCTTTACGGTAAAAATAGACCGCTC
>JBCCOE010000119.1:0-9984 GCA_039025475.1 Bacteroidota bacterium
GGCTTGACAGGACATTTTGGTGTTGGACCCGGACCAAATTTGGAAGGCCAGCCAATAGAGTTTTATGAAATCCCAGAATTTTTTGATGCGCCAGCTAATGAATTTGAAGGAGGTTGTTTATATGATGATGTTTTAACATTTAGTGTTAGCGGAGATGGTTCGCTCTCTTTTAATCTGGAAACTAATGGCCAGACTTTTATCAATGAGCAAGCTATTTTAGACTTAGTACCAGGTGGAAACACCGATGAGGCAACGTGTAACGCGGTAGACGATTTATTAATTTTATCTACAACATGGACGGTAAGGCCTGTTGAAGATAGTAGAGACTTGCTAATTTTCGGGGGAGGAATCCTAACACCTATGTCATACTACGTTGCAATATCTGAGTATGAGATATTTGAATTGACACCCGATCGATTGAGAGTGCGAGGATTTACCCCGGATGGGATCTTAGCTTGGTATTTCCAATTTATTCCTGAAGAATAAGAACCAATTTTCTAACATAAAAGCTGAATACGGCTTAATCAATTCATAAGGGTAGCAAATTTGCTACCCTTTAACTAAAAACACATGAAACATTTAATAGTGGCATTGGTGTCAGTACTGATTATCTCAGGCTGTTCAAGTAGTGATGATGCAGAGGAAGAGTTGTTGCCTGAAAATTTAACTGTTTCTGTTACGCCATCCGTCCAGACTCCGGGTCTGGTAGGTATTTTGGTCAGCGCAGACAATACCAACTTCTTTACTATTGACTATGGCGCAGGACTTGGATTTGAGGAACTAGCAACAACTTCATCAACCCATCAATATTCAGAATCCGGAGATTATACAATAACTGTCCGAGCTCATAAAACTGAAGATATCTTTGTTGAGCGGTCGGCACAGGTAACTGTTACAGTTCCCTCTTCTGGACCAATATCTGATGAAGGTTACAGCACACCCTTATCATATAGTGGGTATACCCTGGTTTGGAATGATGAGTTTGAAGGAACGCAGTTATCTAGCGATTGGACTCATGAAATTGGTACAGGTAATAATGGATGGGGAAACAATGAACTTCAATACTATAGATCAAACAATACGACTTTGTCTGATGGGTATTTAACTATTGAAGCACGTAGTGAGAGTTTTTCAGGCAGCCAATACACATCATCGCGGATTATAACTGAAGGTCAGCAATCCTTCCGTTACGGCCGAATTGATATTCGGGCAATTCTACCCGAAGGACAAGGATTATGGCCAGCGTTGTGGATGCTCGGTTCGAATTTTAGAACGGTAGGATGGCCATTCTGTGGTGAAATTGACATCATGGAAATGGTGGGGGGTTCCGGAAGAGAGAACAATGTATTTGGCACTTTACACTGGGATAATAATGGTACGTATGCATGTACCTGTGGTCAGGGTGATGGTTTCACTTTATCTTCAGGAACTTTTGGCGATGAATTCAATGTGTTCTCGATTATTTGGGATGCTAATCAAATAAGATGGTTTGTAAATGATAATCTATATTATACGGTCGATATAACACCAGCTGATTTGGAGGAATTTCAAGAAGAGTTCTTCTTTATTTTTAATGTGGCCGTGGGGGGCAATTTACCCGGTAATCCAAATAGCTCTACCCAATTTCCCCAGCAAATGATTGTAGATTATGTCCGTGTTTTTCAGGAAAATTAGATTTTCTGCCCATTAAAATAAGATGGCGTTGAAAAACATTATTTACGGTTTCTTAATTCTAGGGTCGATTGCCTATGTATATGCTTTTGCAGACGTTAACGATACCGATTATCAATTGGTCTGGTCTGATGAATTTAACTACGAAGGTCAACCGGATAAGGCCAAATGGAGTTTTGATCTTGGCGATGGGTGCCCGAATATATGCGGTTGGGGCAATAACGAATTACAATATTATACATCAAGACCTGATAATGCGGTTGTGAAAGACGGAAGGTTGGTGATCTCATTGCGCAATGAAAAAATTGGTGGAAAAAAATATAGCTCGGCAAGGTTGGTCACCAAAGGTAAAGGAGACTGGAAATATGGTCGGTTTGTGATCAGGGCTAAACTTCCAAGAGCACTGGGCACCTGGCCTGCCATATGGATGTTGCCTACCGACTGGAAATATGGAGGCTGGCCAAAAAGTGGTGAGATTGATATCATGGAAAACGTGGGATATAACCCAGAATTCATCGTTGGTGCAGCGCATACGGAGTCATATAATGGAATGTACGGTACACACAAGAATGATAGTATTCATATCCCCGATAGTAATTCTGCCTTCCATGAATACAAACTCGAATGGACACCTGATGAGTACAGTGTTTTTGTTGACGATGAAAAGTATTTTACATTTCGTAATGAAAAGAAAACCACTAATGAATGGCCATTTGATCAGAGATTTCATTTGATCATAAATATTGCCTTTGGAGGAAATTGGGGCGGAGCTAAGGGCGTAGACCCCTCGGGTTTACCTCAACAAATGGAAATCGATTACGTCAGGGTGTATCAAAGAGGAAATAATTTAACGGATTGAGCTGGCTGACAGATTTGATTGTTCAAAAGTTAGGCAGCTTCACCTGATCTGAATAAAACTTCATGCGAGAATGTGTGTGTTGTAATCTTTCAATATACTCTACGCGGTCTACTTTTGGGTTGTAAAATACCTCGACATAATAATCGCCGATAAGGTACAGGTTGACCTTATGCTTATAGTAGCGGATAGACGTGATGAACGTACCGTGGAGATATAAGGAACGTGCCTTATCAATTAATGAGAGCTTTCTAAAATCATCCCACGACATAGATGTAACCTAAGAAATTTGTGCATCATTATGAAAAAAGCTCAGTAAAAAGTCAGCCCCTTGCACCTGCGTTAATGAATCTAAAGTGCTTTTAAAGCAACTATAGTAGTTATTATAGTTAAATGCAGCGTGTGACATCTTATTACAAACCCGTGACTTCTTAGGTCCAGACTTGCCGTTAGTTGAAGTAAGCAACCTTTATAAGTCATGATTAGCAACATTGTAATCTTAAAGCCTCGTGAGAATCAAAAGTCCCTTGGGTTCGTAAATATGCTGATCCTAGCATTAGGCATAGCTTGCGCTATTTTTATATTTCTATATATAAGCCAGGAACTTAAAGATGAAAATTTACAGAGTTCAGATAGTTTACAAGTGATAGGGTTGAATCTTGATGAGATTCATTCTGATATAACCACTGCGAATCCCCATGATTGGAATTTATTAAGTTCAGTGAAGACAAAGTAGGCGATCTTTCGTCCAATTATTCGTATAAATAGAAAAGCCTACATCGCTGAAGGCTTCTATTTTTAGGGTGGAAGACCGGACTCGAACCGGCGACCTCCTGAACCACAATCAGGCGTTCTAACCAACTGAACTACAACCACCGTTTAAATTGGGTGTGCAAATGTAGATACATGCCGTTAAATAACAAATAGTTTATGATGGGTTAATTTCTATTAAACAATAATCTACGACCAAGGATATTTTCATCTATATTGCCTCGATCGTAGGCCAAATGCCCTGAAACTATGGTCTGTTCCACTCTGGATTTAAACTCGTGGCCGTTAAAAGGTGACCAGCCGCATTTTGCCTTAATGTTGCTTTTATCTACCTTCCATGGAGCGTTCAGATCCACAATCGTCAGATCTGCATAATAGCCTTCACGTATAAATCCACGCTCTTTGATCTCAAATAGAATGGCTACATTATGGCTCATTTTCTGGGCAATTTGTTCCAGGCTAATTTTTCCTTGATGGTAAAAATCTAACATGGCTACTAAACTATGCTGAATCAGTGGACCCCCGGAAGGTGCTTTGAAATAGGAATTCGACTTTTCATTCAGGGTATGTGGAGCATGGTCAGTAGCTATTACATCAATGGTACCGTCCAGCATGGCGTTAAATATTGCTTCACGGTCGGCGCTGGTCTTTACGGCCGGATTCCATTTTATAAGAGTACCTTTTTCATCATAGTCTGAATTATCGAACCACATATGATGTATACATGCTTCCGATGTTATTTTCTTTTCACTGAGAGGAACGCTATTGTCAAATAGCTCAAGTTCCCGAGCTGTGGAAATATGTAGGATATGTAATCGAGCACCATGCTTGCGAGCGAGTGAAGCCGCCAAGGATGAGGAAAGATAACAGGCTTCTTCACTCCTAATCAGTGGGTGGTACTTGATAGGTACATCTTCTCCATACTTTGCTCTGTATATTTCAGTATTAGTGCGTATAGTCGCCTCGTCTTCGCAATGGGTAGCAATGACCATAGGAACTTTGGAAAAAAGACCCGCTAACGTTTTTTCATTGTCGACAAGCATATTTCCCGTGGAGGAACCCATGAAAACTTTTACGCCACAAACATCTGATGGATTTGTTTTTAGGACCTCTTCTAGATTGTCATTTGAAGCACCCATAAAAAAGGAATAGTTGGCCAATGAAGACCTTTTAGCAATATTGTACTTATCGTGGAGTAGTTTCTGGGTGAGTGCATTAGGCACTGTATTAGGCATTTCCATAAAGCTGGTAACACCTCCGGCCACAGCAGCCCGGGATTCTGTAAAGATATCTGCTTTATGAGTCAGGCCAGGCTCACGAAAATGTACCTGATCGTCAATAACTCCTGGGAAAATATATTTACCATTCGCATCAATTACTTTGTTTGCTTCATTTGCATTAATCCTGCTTGCTATTTTTTCAATGCGCTCACCTTTAATTAGAATATCCTGCTGGACAATCTTTCCTTCATTTATAATTTGCGCGTTGGTAATTAACAATGAGCCCATGTAGTGATCTTTTTTTTATGCAAATTACTTTATAATTCCTGCTCATAAAACTGAATTTTAGAGGTCATGACGAGCGTCATAAAAACTTTCGAAGATTTCAAATTAAACTCTCAACTGATCAACGCGATCAATGATCTTGGTTTTGTGAAACCTACACCTATTCAGGTAAAAGGTATTCCGATGGCGCTGGCGGGGCACGATTTGATGGGTATTGCTCAAACTGGTACGGGTAAAACAGCTGCTTACGTCTTACCCGTTCTTATGAAGGTAAAATATGCCCAGGGTGATGATCCCCGAGCATTAATTTTAGCTCCCACCCGGGAACTAGTGCTTCAAATTGAGAAAAACCTTTTGGATTTGTCTTGCTACACAGACTTACGAATTGTGGCTTTGTATGGTGGGGTAGGCCCCAAAGTTCAAATAGAGAATGTACAGAAAGGAGTAGATATTCTCGTAGCTACCCCAGGTAGATTTATGGACATCTATTTAAAAGGAGAACTTGCACCCAAACAAATAAAAACTTTAGTACTGGATGAGGCAGATAAAATGATGGACATGGGCTTTATGCCTCAGATCAGAAAGATACTGGAGGTCATTCCGGTCAAACGACAAAACTTACTTTTTTCGGCAACTATGCCGTCTAAAGTAGTTAGTCTTTCAGAGGAGTTCTTAGAGTTCCCGGTGGTGGTGGAAGTGGCTCCGCAAGCTTCAACCGTAGGCACTATTGAACAGCAGCTCTATGAGCTACCTAACCTAAAGTCTAAGATTAATATGCTGGATTACTTGCTAGGTGAGCAGGAATTCAGCCGGATCATTGTTTTTACCCGGACGAAAGTAAATGCGGACAATGTTTTGAAGTTTTTAGAGCGAAAAGGACACGGCCCTGTAAGGGTAATACATTCGAATAAGGGACAAAATTCACGCATTAATGCGATTAATCAATTCAAAGAAGGCGAGCTAAGAATCCTGGTTTCCACAGATGTTTCTGCCAGAGGCATTGATGTATCAGATGTCAGCCATGTGGTCAATTTTGACGTTCCCATTATTTATGAGGACTATGTTCATCGCATTGGAAGGACAGGTCGCGCTACTAAGGAAGGAGTGGCGATTACCTTTGCGAATCAGGCGGAATTACTACACGTTAAAAAAATTGAAAGTGTTATCAATGAGAAAATTCCCGTACTAAAAGTGCCATCGCAAGTTGTGATCACTAAAACGGAAAAGGCTGAGCAAATTAGTATTGAGCGCGAAATAGATGCTTTCAAACGCAAAGAAAATCCTGAATTCAAAGGAGCTTTTCACGAGAAAAAAGTAAAAAAAAGGATCAAAAGACGTTAACTAAATACTTCTATCTGGTTTGTAGTTTCACTTTTTCTTGAAGCAGGAGTTAATGGAAGACTAAGATAAAAGGAAGTGCCCACCTTCACTTCCGAAGAAACCTGAACCGTACCATTCAATTTTTTCACGGTTTCGAGCAGTATGAAAAGACCGAGACCAGAGCCCGAGGAGGATTCTGTAGCTCTGAAAAACATTTGAAATATTTTTTTAACATAGGATTCCTCAATGCCAATGCCATTATCTGAAAAAACAATATTCAGTAATTCAGGCTGAACTTCAATTTTTATTGTGATCCAGGGCTGAGACTTTTCAAAATCTGCGTAACGTATGGCATTGCTAACCAGGTTATTAAATATGATCTTCAAACGAGATTCGTCAGATTTGATTATTGTGTCACCGACTATACTGACTTTCTTATCTATTTCTTCCGCCCTGTGCATGTATTTGTGCTCCTCTAAAGTTTGATCTAATAAGTAAGCTATGTTGAATTCTTCCTGTTGGACTTCCAATTTTTTATTTTTGGAGTAGGCTACAACATCTTTAATGAAAGTATCCATTTTTTGAATACTCCCTTTCATTAGAATCATATAATCCTGCTTACGCTGTAAACCTTTTTCCCTTTCAGAAAGATGAATAAGACCAAGTAAGGAAGCCAATGGTGACCTTAGGTCATGGGCAGTGCTGTAAATGAAGCTGTCTAGTTCCTTATTTACTTTTTTCAGTTCTTTATTTTGCTCCTTAAGTGCTTTTGATTTGTTTCTGATCTCTTTCATCTGCGCTTTGGTTTTATCCATTAGTGCCGAAAATGAGATCGATAGATTCTCGATCTCACTATCAGGATTACGTAACGATATATCTATTAAGCCTTTTAAATCATTCTCATGGGCCTCTCGCATGATCTGATCTAACTTTTTTATAGGCCTGGAAAGTTTTTTACTTATGAAATTGCTCCATAGCACAGTAGCTGCCACGATTAATATTAACATTGCGGAGAATAGAAAAATTATTCGGCTTGAAATGTTTGTGAATTGCTCTTCAGCGTTGACAGAGAGCTGTAAAAAAAGTTCATCCAGCATCGTGGTTAAATTATTTAGCTTATTTCTTAAGCCTTCATTGCCACTGAGACCTATTTTGTTTTGAATTTGAACCAAGGCATTAAAAGCTAAGCTGTAATTTTGCAACATATAGATACTCGAATCTTTGCGACTTGAAAGTCGTAGGGTAAGGTCCTCAATTTTGTTATTAAAAAGATCAATGTAAGCTGAATCATTTCTGAGAAAGAAATCTTTTTCATGCCTTCTTAGCGATAGAACCTCGCTCAATTGGATTTTAAAGACAGAGCGCTCTAACTGATGAGCAAAACTGCGCATTTGCCCTTCCAGGCCGTAGTCCTTGAAGCCCCGCTCATAAATCAATTCGGTTAGTTCTGAAAAGCTATTATTGTATTCATGTAAGACCGTCTTTATTCCCGTAAGATCACTTTTGAGAGAATAGGTGCTAGTGTTTTGGAGTGATTGTCCCAGGAGAACATGGATCTCTGACCACAATTGTTCTCGTTTATCTAGTAGTAAGCTTTCTTTTTTTAGAAAGTAATTCTCATTTATTGACTCTAGGTCAAAAAAATCATTATCGGTCTTGATCATGTGTAACGACTTCGTCTCAAGACTTTTTAGTCTTTTATCAATCCCTCTTATAGCATTAATACGGTGCAGGTAGTACAGACTAATGCCCCCGAGAAGAAGTACACCAACTATAACGGATAAAAATCCTATTAGTATCCTATTTTTAATGGAATTGATCTTGAACTTCATGAGTCTTAAGCTGAATAGTAACAACTGGCTGACTCAGAATAGCAAAAAATAAGATTAACGTTAGATTAAGGTTTTGTTAATGACTGGATGGTACCCCTCAATTCAGCATGTTTTTACGTGGAGAAAGCTCTAATTCTAGAATTTTAACCGCTTTTAAGTCGATAATAATGCTATTTCCTAATAGGTTTTACAATCGATAATAGGTTTTCTTTAGCATACTAACACTTATTGTTAAACATTAATCTTGCTTGGCTTTGTCCACGTCTTTTTAGTATATTGTATGAATTGTTTCAGGCTTTACTTCTCCTTGAGACATTCCAATCAATGTTCCTTTTACAGCCTGTTATGATTTATTGAATAAATTATTCACTGTTATGAATAACTGTTACACAAAAAAAGCTGTTCTGGTCTTTTTATTCGCTGTTTCTGCTTACCACGTCAATGCCCAGCAATCGGTAACGATAGGGGGTGAGCAATTAAAGGACAACGCCATTTTATGGTTAAATGGTAATGGCAGTCAGGGGTTTTTACTTCCTACGGTTTCCTCGACGAGCGATGTTTCAGGTTCTCCTGATGCGGGATTATTGGTCTATCAAACCTCGGATAATCGGATCTACTACTTTAACGGCTCGTCATGGACTGAGTTGGGTTCGGGAAGTGCTGGTGGCAATACCTACACCCTGGAATATGATTCGGATGCCAACCAACTGACTTTACTGGAAAATGGTTCGGGCTCTGCTATTCAGCTATCCAATGATGCCTTAAGTTTAAACGGGATCGATCTTCCCGGAGGGGTACCAAGTACGGATCAAATCCTGGTATACAACGGATCCACTTGGGAGTACCAAAGCTTTTCTCCGGGAGGCACTGACGATCAGGAAGCCTCCGAAGTTCCTGTGACCCCCCAAAACGGGGTAACGTCAACAGATGTACAAGCAGCGCTGGAAGAGCTGCAAAGTGAGATCAACACGAACGCGACTGCGATTGCCGCAGATACCGATAATAGTGCCACTAACGAAATTCAGAGTATATCTTTTGATGGAGGAACAAATGTATTATCACTCACTGAGCCGGGCCAACCTGATCAGGCGGTAGATTTATCAAGCCTGGCCGGGGGGTCAACCTTAACTGCAGGTATGGGGATCAATATTACCGGGGGCGTTATTTCGAACGCGGGGGACCTAGATGGATCGGATGATATGCTTATCGGCACGTATGATACGGATGGGGATAATGTTGTAGATGATTCTGAGAATACCCAAGCGATAGACGGGCAGCCTGTGGATATGGCCGTTGCTCCCACCGATGGCCAGGTACTTAAATATATAGGCGGCGCCTGGGTTCCCGATGCCGACTTGCAGGGTTCTAGTAGTGTATTGCCAGTTTTGGGTGAGGCTGAAATAGTTACTTCTAATGGCACCAATACGATCGCTGTGCCTGTAGGTGAAGATCTGGTTATGAATAGTTCCGGGGAATTTACGATACAAGACGATGCAGTGCAGTTGGATGACCTACAAGATAATGGTGCCAACCGGGCCATCTTAGCGAATAGTAGCACTGGAGAAGTGCAGTGGGTAACTCCCACAGGCGATAACCAGGTGTTGGGCAGTAATGGTGCCGGAAACTTAGTTTTCCGAGAGGCTACTACAGCGGTCTCGAATGGGGGTAGCGGCATTCGTACAGCCGCCAGTGCCAGTGACGCATTTATTGCCACTGAATTATCCGTTCGTGAAGCTTTGGATGCCGTAGGTGGCTCTTCGGCCTGGAATTTAGCGGGTAACACGGGTACCACACCAGGTATAGGTAATGACTTCATGGGTACTCTGGATGCTCAAGACTTAGTATTTGGTACCAATAACGTAGAGCGCTTAAGAATTGCTTCTGATGCTTCATCTGTTACGGATAATTTAATCAGTATTCCGACCGTCAGTGGACGTGAGATCAGATTTACGGGAGGTGCGTCTGCGGCTAGTATAACCTCTGATAACCAACTTGACATAGGTACTTCTGCTAATGCACTGACCTTAAC
>JBCCOE010000120.1:0-9917 GCA_039025475.1 Bacteroidota bacterium
GAAAGAGCCAAAGAAGTAGGCATTCGAAAGGTGGTCGGTGCACGAAAGCAGGCTTTGGTTTATCAGTTTCTCTCTGAATTCTTTCTGTTATCCATTTTTGCCGGCTTATTGTCATTGGCCCTAGTGATTTTACTGACACCAACTTTACAGGACATTACGGCAAAACCCATATCCTATGAACCGCTGCTGACGCCAGAATTTGGGGCAATATTTCTGGTAACATTAATGGTGGTCGGATTACTTTCAGGCGGATATCCAGCCTTTCTTCTGTCTGCATTTAAACCCGTAACCGTACTTAAAGGTAAGTTCAAATCATCAGTTAAAGGCGCCATATTAAGAAAAGGCCTTGTAGCCTTTCAGTTTGTCCTAACCATAGTTTTGATTGTGGGTACAGCAGTTGTATTCATGCAGTTGAAATACCTGCAAAACCGTGACCTAGGCTTTGACCAGGAGCAGATGCTGATCATTGATTTTGGGTTTGATAGGCGTGTTCAACTGCAAATTCCTGCACTTAAGAAATCATTCAATTCTATGGCAAGCGTCATCTCAGTGTCTGCATCGAGAGCCGTGCCTGGAGGGTTTCTACCCAATGCCGGAACCACTATTGAGAATCAGGAGGGCACAATGGTAAACTTTTCTCCAAGGATTTACGAAATCGATACTGATTTCATTACGGACTACGAGATAGAAATAGTGGCTGGGCGCTCTTTCTCACATGATTATGCCACTGACTCCATGGAGGCGCTTATTATCAATGAATCGGCGGCAAAACTCTGGGGCTATACGAACCCTGAAGATGTTGTGGGAAAAAAGTTTGATCAATGGGGCAAAACAGGCCAGGTTATTGGCGTGGTGAACGACTTCAATTATCAATCGCTACATACCAAAGTAGAACCTCTATCACTTCGCTATGAGCCCAGAAGTATGAGCAAACTTTCAATCAGGGTCCAATCCGAAGATATACCAAATACGATTTCTTTCCTGGAGCAGCGTTGGAAAGAGCTTGTACCTCATTACCCCTTTAATTATCGATTCCTGGATGCTTCCTTTAACAGTTTATATCAATCTGACGCGCGCTTTGGCAGCCTCTTCAGCGTCTTTGCCGGACTCGCCATTTTTATTGCCTGTTTAGGTCTTTTCGGTTTGACCACCTATACTACAACACAACGAACGAAGGAAATCGGTATTCGCAAGGTTCTGGGAGCATCTGTTTCAACAATAGTACTATTGCTCTCGAAAGATTTCTCCAGGCTTTTGGTTTTGGCATTTATCATAGCCATTCCGTTATCATGGTATGCTATAAGGGGCTGGCTTGATGGCTTCGCATATAGGATCAATATAGGTGCAGGAGTCTACATTCTTAGTGCCGTCGCAGTGGCCGTCATAGCACTTTTCACCATGAGTTGGCAATCCATTAAAGTCGCTCTTCAAAATCCTGTGAACTCCTTGAAGAATGAATAAACCAATGCCGCCCAAGTTTTGGCTGCGATTCTTTCGGTGGTATTGTCATCCGGATTACGTGGAGGATATCGAAGGAGACCTTGTGGAACGGTTTGAAAGAAGTGTAAAAAACAAATCTACTTGGTCGGCAAATTGGAGATTTACGAAGGATGTCATCAAACTTTTTCGCCCCGGAATCATCCGGCCATTAGAAGGATACAAAAAACTAAATAACTACGGCATGTTAAAAAACTACTTCATAATCGGTTGGAGAAATCTCGCTAAGAACAAAGGATATTCTACATTAAACATTGGTGGTTTATCTTTAGGAATAACCATAACCCTACTTATTGGGCTGTGGATTTTTGATGAGTTCTCATTCAATACACATTACGAAAACTATGATAAAATAGCAGCTGTTCTACAGCACAATACGGTCGACGGTGAGAAGGACACCTGGAGCAGCCAGTCCTACCAGCTCGGCCGGGAACTGAAGACGAACTACAGCAATTACTTCGATCATGTCGTCACCTCCTCTTTCCCTTATAACTCCATTTTAGCACTTGACGATAAAGGCTTCAACATCACCGGAAGTTATATGGATGAGCAGGGTCCTGAGCTACTTTCTTTGACTATGCTTCAAGGTACCGGAAGCTCATTTGACAACTCCAGTACAATCTTAATCTCATCTTCAACGGCAAAAAAATTCTTCAGGGATAAAGAGGTCATTGGAGAGATACTCAAGATTGACAACGGCAGGGAACTTAAAGTAACCGGTGTTTACGAGGATTTACGGAGCACTGACAGCTTTGAAGGTGAATTGGGCTTCATTGCCCCTCTTGATATTTTAACAGGTGGCGGGACGGACTTATACAGCGCCGGTGGAACGTACAAGGGCTGGGGAAATAACTGGCTGCAAGTATACGTGACCTTGGCCGATAATATCAGTATCGAACAGGCTTCGGCAGCGATCAAGGATGTAAAAGCCAAGAACATCTTACCCGATGATTTCGGGGCCAAGTTCAAGCCGGAATTGTTGGTATTTCCAATGACGAAATGGCGATTGTTCTCCCATTTTGAAAATGGTATAAACACAAGCGGTCGTATCGAGTATGTTTGGCAATTTGGTTCTATAGGTGCATTTGTTCTACTACTAGCCTGTATCAATTTTATGAACTTGAGCACCGCTCGTTCACAAAAGCGGGCGAAAGAGATTGGGGTCCGAAAAGTAATTGGATCAAAAAGGGTACAGCTGGCGGGACAGTTTTTTGTAGAGTCCTTACTGGTCGTTTCAGTCGCTTTTGTCGTAGGTATCTTGCTTACCTATTTAAGCCTCCCCTGGTTTAACTCTATTTCTGAAAAAAGCATTGCAATGCCCTGGTTTAATTCCACTCTTTGGTTACTTATTCTAGGCAGCATCTTTCTTATAACATTTGTTTCCAGCAGTTACCCAGCTTTATACCTCTCAGGTTTTAATCCAAGCAAAGCGTTAAAAGGTTCTTTCAAACTAGGTAAATATTCAGCACTACCTCGTCAGGTATTGGTGGTAGTTCAGTTCACAGTTTCTATCACTCTAATAATTGGAACTACCGTGGTCTATCAGCAAATACAGCATGCTAAAGATCGTCCACTAGGATACAATTTGGATGGACTAGTAAACATTCCAATCAAAACTAATGAAGTAAGGAGGAATTTCGAGCGTTTTAGAAACGAATTGGCAGGAAGTAACTCTATAGCTGAAGTATCTGCCTCAGAAACTTCTGTAACCAATATTTGGCCCTCAGATGGAGGATATGAATGGGAAGGGAAAGATCCAGACATGCAACCACACATTTACCGTGGAGCGGTAAGTCATGATTTCGGCAAAACGGTTGGGTGGAAGATCATTGAGGGGCGTGACTTTTCCCAGGACATCGCCTCTGACTCGTCCGCAATGGTTTTAAACCAGGCAGCCGTTGATTACATGGGCTTGGAAAATCCAGTGGGTCAAATCATACGGTTTTACGGCCGGGATTTTAAAGTTATTGGTGTTGTGGAAAATATGCTTTCTCAGTCCGCCTATTCACCCACTAACCAAACTGCCTTTACCATTGGATCGGAGAAACGTTTAAAATTAATACATGTCCGGGCAAATCCTCAGTCCAGCGTATCCGATGCAATCAAAGAGATCGAAAATGCTTTTTATAAATACAATACGGAGACACCGTTTGAATATACATTTGCGGATGACGAATTTGCCGAAAAGTATGCCTTTGAGGAGCAGGTAGCTACCCTAGTGAGCATTTTCACGGCATTAGCCATTTTTATTAGTTGTCTCGGATTATTTGGGCTTGCCTCCTTTATGGCTGAACAGCGCTCCAAAGAGATCGGTATCAGAAAAGTAATCGGTGCTTCTATATTCAGCTTATGGAAAATGCTGTCGAAAGACTTTGTACAGCTGGTGATAATTGCCGCTTTTATCTCTATTCCTCTTGGTTATTACTTCATGAATGATTGGCTCCAGGACTACCAATATAGGATGGAACTAAACTGGTGGGTCTTTGCCTTTGCCGGAATGGCGGCTTTCATAGTTACCTTATCAACCGTAAGCTATCAGTCCATTAAAGCAGCACGCATGAATCCAGTAGAAAGCTTAAAATCAGAATAGATGTATCCAATCCTTGCAGTTAAGAATCAATTCTTTACCCCAACCCTAAAGGGAGGAATTGATTCTTTGTTTCGTGATGTAAAATCAATTTGGCACCCCTTTAAGGGAGGGGGTAATTGAATTAGAAAATGAAAAAACATCCTCCAAAATATCTAATTCACTTTTTCCGCTGGTATTGCCATCCAGACTATGTCGAAGACCTGGAAGGAGACCTGCTTGAAAGGTTTTATAAGAGCACAGAAGAAAAAGACGTTCGATCTGCAAAATGGGGATTCACAAAAGATGTAATCAGACTTTTCAGACCTGGAATTATTAAACCGCTGGGAGGAACTAATAAACTAAACCGTTACGGAATGCTACAAAACTATTTTAAGATCAGTTGGAGAAACCTGTTGAACCAAAAGCTATATTCCTCTATTAACATTGGCGGATTGTCAATCGGAATTACTTGCTTTTTGATCGTCTTTCTTTATGTGCATCATGAATTGTCCTACGATCAGTTTTATGATAAGCCCAATAAGATATACCGGGTTTACCAAAAACAAATTGGAAATATCTCTGGTGGGTCTGATCTGTTCGCAGAAACACCGGTCATCTTAGCCCCAAAGTTGATGCAGGATTTTGCAGAAGTTGAACATGCCACCACCTTACAGCGTCAATCAGCTCTTATTAGCTTCAATGACAAGCATTATAAAGAGCGAGGATTATGGGCTGACAATCAATTCTTCAATGTTTTTCCCATACCTTTTATAACTGGAAACCCTACAACAGCATTACAAGGAACAGAATCCATCGTTCTTACAGAGTCGCTGGCACAAAAAATATTTAATAATACTGATCCCATTGGACAACAGATCATCTTTCGTAGGAACCTTACATTTACGGTCACCGCAGTAATCGAAGATCTACCGGAAACCAGCTCATTGAAATTTTCCTATTTAACTAACCTCGGAGCATCTAGCTTTTACCAACGCGAGTTGGAGCAGGCAAGTTGGTTTAGTAATTCTTTTTTCACCTTCCTGTCAATCGCTGAAGGCGCCAATCCCAAATCATTGGAAGCGAACATTCAGCGAATGTTTGACGGGCTTCAAAGAGAAAATAAGAATTACCTTTTTGATGTAAAGTATCGTTTGGGATCGCTAACGGATCTGCATTTGGAAACAAACATTAACAGCGACATTGGTCTTAAAGGTAATCCTGATTACATCAAATTATTTTCTATCATAGCCATATTAGTATTGTCGCTTGCCTGTATCAATTATATCAACCTAGCGGTGGCCAGGTCCATAAAACGCGCTAAAGAAGTGGGTCTAAGAAAAGTCATTGGCGCTCGTAAAGAACAACTTATGACTCAGTTCTTAAGTGAATCTGTACTTATATCATTTATAGCATTATTCTTCGGTTTTTTGCTTACAATAGCTCTCCTTCCAATGTTTTCTAGCTGGATAGAACGACCATTGACCATTGAATCACTAGGCCCTTGGTTGTACTTTGGATTACCCATTTTAGTAATGATTATTGGAGTCATCTCAGGCAGTTACCCTGCCTTTATTATCTCCTCAACAGAACCGGTGAATGCTATTAAAGGGAAAATCATTAATAAACATTCTGGAGTAAAACTTCAGAACTTGCTGGTCGTGGCACAATACACGGTGGCCGTAGTGCTGATTATTAGCAGTTTGATCATTTATAAACAGTTTCAATTTATTCAGGATAAAGAATTGGGATATCAAAAAGACCACATCATCGCCATTAGTGTAGATGATCGAAAACTTTTCGATCATGTTGATCAACTTAAAACGAAATGGTTGCAAAACCCAAGTATCCTGGCCGTATCCTTAACTGAACGTCTACCAACATACATTAGAAGCAGCACCACTATCCTTGGCAAGCAAGGTGAAGGGAGGCTTGCTATTCAAAGGGCACGCATTGACCCGGACTATCTTCAGGTTTTTGATATAGAGCTTATTGCAGGAAGAAATCTTTCGACTGAGATAAGGTCCGACAAAGAATCAGGCAGAATTATTAATGAGACAGCGGCTAAAGAACTAGGTTGGAAACCCCAGGAAGCAATAGGGAAGGAATTCTATTATTTGGATGGTGAAGCCATGACTGTTGTGGGGGTGGTTAAAGACTTCCATATGAACTCATTGCATTTACCAATAATACCGCTAATGATGATGTTGAGAAACGAATATGTAAGCTATATAGGGGTAAAGGTTCATCCGGACAATATCATCGAAACCCTAACGTATCTTGAACAAAGTATGAAGGAGTATTCTCCCTACCCGTTTAATTTTAATTTTTTGGATGAGCATTGCGATCGACTCTACAAATCAGAAATACAAGCCGGAGAGTTGTTTGGATTCTTTACCCTGATTGCTATACTCATAGCTTCCGTAGGCCTGTTTGGGCTGGCCGCGTACTCCACCAGTCAACGAACCAAAGAGATCGGGATCAGAAAAATGCTAGGCGCATCCGTAGCCCGAATTATAACCATGATTTCTACACAATACCTAAAGCTGGCCTTGATAAGCCTATTGATCGCTGCGCCTATTGGCTGGTTTTTTATGAAGCAATGGTTACAAGACTTTTCTTATCGCGTAGAGATAAAATGGTGGATTTTTGCAATTGCCGGGTTAGGCACTTTCGCTCTCTCATTATTAACGGTGAGTTCTCAGTCCATTAAAGCGGCTGTTAGCAACCCTGTAGATTCGTTACGAAATGAATAGGGCTGGTATGACAGATAGGAGAACAATGTTTTATGGAGCCAGCCCAGCTGTTTTCGAAAAAGCCAAAATGCTGCGTTCAAATATGACTTCACAGGAAAAATTGCTTTGGGAAGAATTAAAATCAAATAGGCTATATGGACTTCGGTTCAAAGCGCAACACCCTATAGACATTTTTATAGCCGACTTTTATTGTCACAAAATAAAGCTCGTTATAGAAATTGATGGGAATAGTCATAACTCCTCAGATCAAATCAGTTATGACCTAAATAGAACGTACATGATGAATGAACTTGGAATAAAAGTTATAAGATTTAGAAACAGTGAAATTGAAGATAATATGTCCTACGTACTGGGAGTGGTAAGTGAAAGTTGTCATGGCCGGCTCAACCAATATTGAATTCCTAACTATGAATAGAATATCTATTATAGCGAATCAATTCTTTACCCCAACCCTAAAGGGAGAAATTGATTCTTCGTTTCGAGATATAAAATCATTTGGCACCCCTTTAGGGGTCGGGGGTAATTGAATTGGAAGGATGAATAACACCCCACCCAAATATTGGCTTCGCTTCTTCCACTGGTACTGCCATCCGGATTATGTAGAAGATCTGGAAGGTGACCTAATTGAAAGATTTGAAAAAATGGCTCAAAAAAAGGGGGTGAGCTTGGCTAAATGGAGATTCACGAAAGACGTAATAAGGCTTTTTCGACCTGGAATAATAAGACCAATAACCAACTCTTCCAACTCAAATAACTACGGTATGCTCAACAATTTTATAAAAATCGCTTGGCGGAATATTACCAATCAAAAAGCGTTCTCATTCATTAACATATCAGGGCTATCCCTGGGGTTAACCTGCTTTGTACTCATATTCCTTTGGGTGAGTGACGAAATGAGTGTTGATAGCTTCCATAATGAAAATATATACTCCGCCTATCAGATCGTCACCGCAAATAGAGAGACTCACGGAACTTATAATACCAGCGTAGGCTATGAAGAAGAAAGGAACTATATACCAATAGCTGAAGCGGAAAAAACCGTCCCGAGCATAGAATCCATTGTCTTTTATGCCACAGGATATGAACTACCATGGGGACATGCCGAAACATTTCAAATAGATGATAAAAAATTTAAGCTAAACGGATCTCGGGCCAGCGAAGACTTTTTCAAGGTGTTTAACTATCCCTTATTAGTCGGCAACCCGTCCACCGCGTTGACCGAATACAGTAGTATTGCTATATCAAGAAAAATGGCCTCACTTTTCTTTAATAGCCCGGAAGAGGCTGTTGGAGAGACCATTCGATACGAAAACAGGCTTGACCTGGAAATAACAGCCGTCTTTGAAGATATTACGCCAAAGAGTTCTTTGCAATTTGAGTTTTTAATTAATTGGGAGTCACAGCTTACCCGATTGGATTGGGCGTCTGACAATGTCCGCACTATGGTCAAGCTTGCCGAAAATGCTGATATTGCCCAGGTAGAGGCCGATATGACTAGAGTGTTGAAACCTTTTATCGACCAGGAAGAGGGTATTGAAGTTACCATTGGTCTACAACCTTACGAAGATCGATATCTGGTAGGAAATTTTGTAACCGGCCGACCTAATGAAGGCCGGATTCTATACGTAAAAATATTCAGTGGGGTAGCCATTTTCATTTTGATCATAGCCTGTATCAATTTCACTAACCTTTCTACCGCCCGGGCTATTAGAAGAGCCAAAGAAGTTGGGGTAAGAAAAGTAATCGGTTCTACAAGAACCTCACTTATTGGACAATTTTTGAGTGAATCATTTCTAATGTCGTTTTTTGCGATGCTTCTTTCACTCGCATTAGTATGGCTACTCTTACCGGCCTTTAATGAGTTAACCGGTAAACAAATACGCCTTCCACTTTTTGAATGGAAGTACTGGCTGGCTGTTCTCGCCCTAATTGTCATTACAGGATTTACTGCCGGAAGTTATCCAGCATTGTTTCTTTCATCGCTAAAACCTGTGAAAGTCCTTAAGGGAGCCCTCCGTTTCTCTCGATTTGAAACCTGGTTTCGCAAAGGCCTAACCACATTCCAATTCGGTTTATCTATTCTACTGCTTATTGCCACCGCAGTGGTATCACTACAAACTGACCATATACAACACACCAATCTGGGCTATGATAAGGATAATTTACTTTACATCCGTGTGGAGGGAGAATTATCTAAGCAAGAGAGTTATCAACGATTTAAAGATCTTGCCAGCCCATTACCGGGAATAGCCATGGTGGACCGAAGTAGTGAAGCACCGCATAATATGGGCTTTGCCATGGCTGAGCCCTTCGATTGGGAAGGGAGGCCGGAAGGCACATACATCAATTTTATGCCTACTTCGGTGGGTTTCGACTTTTTGAAGATCATGGATCTGGAGGTAGTAGAAGGAAGAGGGTTTTCCAGGGATATAGCTACAGATTCATCTGATGCATTTTTGGTTAATGAAGAAGCAGTACGACAAATGCAAATGGAAGAACCTCTTGGCAAATGGGTATCTGCATGGAGCAAAAAGGGAAAGATCATTGGCATTCTTAAGGATTACCACACGCATTCACTGCATGAGCCGATAAAACCGATTATGGTAGACGTTAAGGAATATGAAGAATTCGGTGTCATCCTGGTTAGAACCGAAAAAGGACGAACCAGGGAAGCCATAGAAAATCTCGAAAAAGTATATGCCACTGTTAACCCAAGTTATCCTTTTAGCTTTCAGTTCATTGATCAGGAATATGAAGCGTTGTACAAAAATGAAGAGGTAATGTCTAAGCTGTCTAATGCTTTTGCCATAGTTGCCATTATGATTTCCTGTTTAGGGTTGCTGGGATTAGCCATGTTTTCTGCCGAACAGCGATTCAAGGAAATCGGAATTAGAAAAGTTCTGGGCGCCTCCATAGCAAGTATTGTAACGCTATTTTCGAAAGACTTCATGGCCATTGTGGGGTTTTCGTTTCTGCTTGCAGCACCCATAGGCTGGTGGTTCCTATCAGATTGGCTTCAGGGTTTTGCTTACAGGATAGATTTGTCATGGTGGATATTTGTTTCAGCCGGATTAGGTGCTGTGGTGGTTGGTTTTTTA
>JBCCOE010000121.1:0-9475 GCA_039025475.1 Bacteroidota bacterium
AAGGTCTATAAAACACAATGGAAAATTCAGGAGAACCCATTGCAGCCTTTGGGCCTTATTCTAAACTTAGCCCAGTTATTCTATTTCCCTTTCTTAATACTCTGCTTGATTAAGTTTCCTGAATACTTTGTTCCGGCGTATTCCATAATAACCGGTGCTCATTTTTTCCCTTACGCCTGGTTTTACAAGGAGCCTTCGTATGGCGTCTTTGCTGGCATCATACCACTATTTTCTTTCTTGATCAGTCTAGTGGTTCCTGAAAAAGAGATTTACTACGTTCCAGCGTTCACCGCATTCTGTTTGGCTATTCTAGGAATACTAATTTTTATCAGAACAAGGAAAAGTAAAATCGAAAATAAAGCTTAAGCTACCTTAGCATTGCACCTCGCTAATCATTTCGAGAATATCATCCAGATGCTCACGACTATTACTTAACCGCGGCACTTTGTTCTGACCGCCGAGCTTACCTCGCTTTTTCATCCATTGGTAAAATGTACCTTCGACTACCGAGTGTATTATCGGTGGTTTCAATGCCATATCATTATAACGCTTGGCATCGTAGTCAGAATTAATTTCCCTCAGTTTATTATCTAATGCATACTTAAAATCTTCTAAATCAGAAGGCTCACGTTTGAACTCTACTATCCATTCGTGACCTCCGGTGCTCTCGGTATCAAAATAGATAGGTGCAGCTGTGAAGTTATCAATGATCGCGTTGGTCTTTTTGCAGGCTTCAGTTATCGCAGTCTCTGCATTTTCAATAATCACCTCTTCCCCGAAAGCATTTATGAAATGCTTAGTTCGACCACTTATTTTTATTCGATAAGGATCCTTGGAAGTGAACTTGACCGTGTCGCCGATATTATACCGCCAAAGTCCAGCGTTAGTTGAAATGATCATGGCATAGTTCTTATCTACTTCCACCTCGTCCAGGCTAAGGGTATCGGGATTTTCGTCTTCTATGTTTTCAAAAGGAACGAACTCGTAATAGATGCCATAATCCAGCATTAAAAGAAGTTCATCTGAGTCCTTCTGGTCCTGGATTCCGAAAAACCCCTCTGATGCGTTATAGGTCTCACAATACCTCATTTTTTTTGAGGGTATAAGCTGCTTAAACAACTCACGATAGGGGTTAAAAGCTACTGCTCCATGGAAAAAAACTTCAAGGTTGGGCCAAACCTCTAAAATGGAATCCACTTGCTTTAGCTCCATGATACGCTGCAATAGTAAAATAGTCCAGGTTGGTACCCCTGATAAACTGGTGACATTATCCTGTGCGGTAATACTGGCCATTTTTTCTATTTTCTCCTCCCACTTATCCATCAACGCTACTTCAAGGCTTGGAGTACGGATCACCTGCGCCCAAAAAGGGAGGTTTTGCATGATAACCGCGGAAACGTCACCATAGTAAGAATCCGCATTTTGATCAAACTCGTTGATCTGGTGGCTCCCACCAATAGCAAGCCCTTTACCTGAGAACATGCGGCTATCGGGATAATTATTTACGTATATAGAGATAAGATCTTTTCCACCTTTAAAGTGGCAATCTTCCAAGGCTTCTGTAGATACCGGGATGAACTTGCTGCGAGCATTTGTAGTACCCGAAGACTTAGCGAACCATGAGATATGTGAAGGCCATAATACATTTTGTTCACCTTTCATAATACGCTCGATATGAGGAAAAACCTGTTCATAGGATTGTACAGGTACGTTGTTGGTGAACCCACGATGTGAATTTATACTCGAGAATCCATGAGCCTTACCAAAATCCGTATTTTTCGCTTTTGAGATCAGATCTTTGAATAGTTCCTCTTGAACTTCATTCGGATACTTCATAAAAAGCTCGATATCATGTATCCGCTTCTTCATCACCCAAGTCAATATCGAGTTTAAAATATCCATTGTTTAAGTATACGCTTTAGAATGTTAAAATACTAAAGTGTAGACAGGTAGACCTTAAAATACCCCGCTTAAAAATAGCGTAGGTAATAAATCTTGATGATCACAAGGCTTATATTAGAAGCTGGCAACGGTACCTGCTATGAAACCAAAATGCGTGATCTTTGATTGTGACGGCGTACTTGTCGATAGCGTAGATCTATCCATAAAATTACTTGTTCAAACAGCCCAGGCGCAAGGCTTGAATTTGGAATATAACTTCGCTTTTGAACGTTTTGGGGGAAGCTCTTTGCGAAGTGCGTTCGATTATATTGAGGAACAAACCGGAAAGCCCTTGCCAAAATCCTCTGAGGGTCAATATCGTCAGATGACTTATGAGGTTTTCAAAAAGGAGTTAAAATCCATTGATGGAATCCAATATGCATTGGAGCAACTTAACATTCCATTTTGTACGGCCTCAGGAGGACCACTTGAAAAGATCAAATTAAACCTGAAACTCACAAATTTGATCGAATACTTTGAGGGTAGGATATTCAGTTCTTATGAGATCAACAGCTGGAAGCCAGATCCCGGAATATTTTCACATGCTGCAAAAAAGATGGGCTTCCGGCCAGATGAATGTTTGGTTATAGAAGACAGTATAGACGGGGTAAATGCTGCCCTATCCGGTGGTTTTCAAGTCTTTGGATATGTCCCATCCTTAGAAAGAAACAACCTTAGCTCATTTGACATAAAGTTATTTCATAAAATGAATTCGCTCCCCGATATTATTAGCGAAACAGAATAACTTAAATCTTCCGTTTCAGCTCAAAATGCTGTCCAAGATAAACTCTTCTAACTTGCTCATCTGCCGCAAGATCCTCAGCTGTACCTGCTTTTAGCAGCTTTCCTTCAAACATCAGATACGCACGGTCTGTAATCGACAGTGTTTCATTTACATTATGATCTGTGATAAGAATTCCGATATTCTTTTCCTTCAGCCTGGCAACTATGGTCTGAATTTCCTCGACCGCTATTGGATCCACCCCGGCAAATGGCTCATCTAATAGCACAAAATGCGGGTCTACCGCCAGGGCACGAGCTATTTCTGTCCTCCTACGCTCACCACCCGACAAGACCATACCCAGGTTCTTACGAACATGGGTCAGGCTAAACTCTTCAAGCAGCGCTTCCGTTTTTTCCTTCATCGCTTTTTTAGACATCTTGCGCATCTCCAAGACAGCCATGATATTTTCTTCAACGGTAAGCTTGCGAAAAACCGAAGCCTCTTGAGCGAGATAACCAATTCCTAGTTTTGCTCTTCTGTACATAGGTAAATCGGTAATATTTTCGTCGTCAAGGAAGATCTCACCTTCATTAGGCTTTATCAACCCTACTATCATGTAAAATGTAGTTGTCTTACCGGCGCCATTAGGGCCCAATAGTCCAACAATTTCACCTTGCGAAACGGTGACAGATATATGATCCACTACCGTACGCTTTTTATATTTTTTTACAAGCTCTTCCGCTCTTAAAATCATTGCTCAATCCTGTCTAAATCAAACTTTAAATCCTTAACTGTGAGTTGAATTGAAGTAACCCCCTGATATTCATTTTCTTCCAGCGACGCCGCCATGTTAAACGAAATACCTCGATTAAGCAATCCACTGTAATGCGCCATGTTAAACCCAATGGTCTCGAATTTCTGGACACCGTTCGTTTGTTTAACTGTGAACTTCAAATGCTTTTCTTTAATCACTTTGGAGCTCCCTACCAATTCACAACGGTGAATAGCAAAAACCGGGCGAAGATTTTCTGGGCCAAAAGGCTCCATCCTATTCAGCACTTTCAAAAAGTTGGGCGTTATAAGATCAAGATCTAATGAAGTATCAATATCCACTTGCGGTACTAATAATTCTTCAGGAATAGATCTCGAAACTACCTCCTCAAAGCGCTGCTTGAAATCTTCTATCTGCGATAGCTCCATGGTTAATCCAGCGGCGTACTTGTGTCCACCAAACTGTGTGAGTAACTCGCTGCATTCTTCGATAGCATTGTGAACATCAAAACCCGGAACTGAGCGCGCCGAACCGGTAGCCTTGCCGTTGGACTCCGTTAATATTATTGTGGGACGATGATACGTTTCGATGCACCGCGAAGCCACAATACCAATAACTCCCTTATGCCAATCATTTTTAAAAAGTACTGTGGTTTTGGACGCGGCGAGCTTTTGATCTTCAGCAATCATAGCCAACGCCTGGCTTGTTATTTCGGAATCTACATCTCTACGTTTTTTGTTCTTAATGTTCAACTTTTCGGCAAAGTGGTAGGCTTCTTCCTCTGATTCCGCTAGTAGCAAATTTACCGCTATTTTGGCGTGGGATATTCTGCCAGCAGCGTTAATCCTAGGTGCTAATCCAAAAACAATTCCGGTTATAGTCGTATTTTTTTGTAAGCCCGCCAGTTTCATCAGCGCTTTGAGCCCGGGACGCGGTGAAGTATTCAACTTTTGTATTCCCGAAAAAGCCAGTATCCTGTTTTCTCCGGTTATGGGCACGATATCTGAGGCCACACTTACCGCAACCAGATCAAGATACTCGAACGGATCAGTGTTGACATGACTATGCGCGACAATAGCCTGCATGAATTTGAAACCAATTCCGCAGCCTGGCAGTTCTTTAAAGGGATACTCGCAATCCTCTCGTTTAGGGTCAAGCACGGCAACAGCTGGAGGCAAAATTTGACCGGGACGATGATGATCGCAAATGATAAAATCTACTCCATTTTCCTTGGCGTAGGTGATCAGTTCAACTGAACGGATACCGCAATCCAGCGATATAATCAAAGTATATTCGTTTTCGATTGCCCAGTCAACTCCTTGCTTGGAAATACCGTAACCTTCTGAATAACGATCAGGAATGTAGAAATCACAATGTGAATAAAAAGAGTTCACAAATCCAAAGAAAAGCGCTACCGAAGTTGTGCCGTCAACATCGTAATCACCGTATACCAGTATTTTTTCACCGTTGTCGATGGCGGCTGCGAACCGGGCAACGGCTTTGGACATATCCTTCATTAAAAAAGGATCATGGAGTGCGGATAATGAAGGGTTAAAAAAAGACCGGGCTTGGTCGTAGGTCGTAATACTCCTCTGCGCTAAAATTGTGGCTATTGGTAATGACACATTTATTGAGGCACTTAACTTATTTACCACCTCTTCTTGAGGTAAATTCTTCTGAACCCATCTCTTTTCTACCATTCTAAACAGCCGTAAAACAAAAAAGCAGCACAAATGTACTGCTTTATATTACTATAAGTTAACGTTTATTCTAATGCTAGTCTCCCGAGCCTTCAGCCACTACGTTTTCTAAAACCTCTTTCAGCTCCACTCTGGCTCCGTCTCTATAAGAAACAATCCAGGCATCTTTAACTCCCATTTCTCGAAGGTACTTTTTGAAAGTATCTGCTTCCCAATAATCTCTGAACTGACCCAAGGTGATCTTCTGCGTATCCCCTTCATTTTCACCTCCAAAATTCTCATTGTTTTCAAAGTATTTAGAAAGATCTTTATTCCTAAAGGCTCCGATTTGAACCTTGAAAACCACGCCATCCACCATGGGACCGCCAGTAGACGCTACCGGCTTTGGTGTAGATTTAGCTTCTCTTAATTGACTTTTTGTGGAGGATAAATCCGATCTCAATTTTGATAAATCGTCCTGTAGTTCGCTAATCTTTGCGTCTTTATCAGCTATTCTTGACTGCAATTGAGTATTTTCTGATTTGAGGCTGTTTACCTGGCCAGCCATAGCCTGGCCATCTTCAATCAGTGTTTTCAGCTCTTGAGGGTTTTTAGCGTAGGCCTTTGCCTTCTTTTTCCACTCCTTTTTCTCCGCCTTAGACAATTGAGCGTAAGAATTGACAGAAAATAAAGCCACTAAAACAAATGCAAACAGTGCTGTTAATTTTTTCATGAGTATAATTTTAAAAAATGGTCGGCATTTGCTTATGCAAATACCCGATAATGTTTGTGTTGGACGTATAAAACGCTGAAATATAGCTAATAAATTCAAATAATTAAAGGCTAGCTCTTCAGACTGCCCACCATATCGGCAGGCACCACCCATTTTTCAAACTCCTCTTCGGATACAAATCCAGAGTTGATGGCTTCTTCTTTTAGAGTAGTGCCATTCTCATGAGCGGTCTTGGCAATCTTAGCAGCCTTTTCGTAACCGATGTGTGTGTTTAAGGCTGTAACTAACATCAAGCTCTTATTTAAGTTACTTTCAAGGTTCTTATGGTTGGGTTCAATTCCTACTGCACAATGATCGGTAAAGGAGACACACGCATCTCCAATAAGTCGTGCTGATAGCAAGAAGTTATAAGCCATAACCGGTTTAAATACATTAAGCTCATAGTGTCCCTGTGCTCCACCAACCGTAATGGCTGTGTCATTTCCCATAACTTGTGCGCATACCATGGTCATGGCTTCACACTGGGTAGGGTTTACCTTGCCTGGCATAATAGAGGACCCCGGTTCATTTGCCGGGATATTGATCTCACCAATACCGGCCCTAGGACCTGAGGCAAGCATTCTTATATCATTGGCAATTTTATTCAATGAAACAGCCAGCTGCTTTAAGGCCCCATGGGATTCAACAATGGCATCATGAGCCGCCAATGCTTCAAATTTATTCTCGGCGGATTGAAAAGGAAGCTCAGTAAATTCAGCAATTTTGTCCGCAACATGTTCCGCATACCCTTCTGGAGTATTGATGCCAGTGCCCACAGCGGTGCCCCCCAATGCCATCTCACTTAAATGGTCTAACGTATTTCTTAATGCTTTCAGTCCGTGATCCAACTGCGAAACATAACCCGAAAACTCCTGACCTAAGGTCAAAGGTGTAGCGTCCATTAAATGCGTTCTACCGATCTTTACCACATTCATGAATTCCTTCGACTTACTTGCCAGTATGTCCCTAAGTTTTTCAACTCCGGGGATTGTGGTTTCAACTACCATTTTGTAGCAGGCGATGTGCATTCCGGTAGGGTAAGTATCGTTAGATGATTGTGATTTATTTACATCATCGTTTGGGTGGATCAGCCTGGTGCCTTCACCCAATTTATTGCCGGCAATGACGTGAGCTCTGTTTGCCACTACTTCGTTCACATTCATGTTGGACTGGGTTCCTGAACCCGTCTGCCATACTACCAATGGAAACTGATCGTCTAATTTTCCCTCTAGAATTTCATCACAGACCTGGGAAATAAGATCGCGTTTTTCTTCTGACAGCACACCTAGTGCATGATTAGTATGGGCAGCCGCTTTTTTAAGATAAGCAAAGCCATAAACCACTTCGAGGGGCATACTTGCCGCAGCCCCTATTTTAAAATTATTACGTGATCTTTCGGTTTGTGCACCCCAGTATTTATCTGCAGGCACATGCACATCACCCATGGTATCTTTTTCTATTCTATAGTCCATTGTGTAGTGTTTATTGAAGCTGCAAAATTAACGAAATGAGGTTTGAATTACGATTAATTAAAACTGATCAATGACAGGTATTTACATTTTTCGTACCCGTACCTCCACGCCTTTTTCATCTTTCATAAGCTTCACGAGCTCGTTCACATCCGTGCTTCCGTAGTGATAAGGATAAAGAATATCAGGCCTAAAGGCTTTAGCGGCGTCGGCCACCATCTCCGGCGTCATAGTGTAGGGTAAATTCATTGGAAGGAAAGCAATATTAATATTCTTCAAGTCTTTCATCTCAGGAGTGTTTTCTGTATCTCCGCCAATAAAGATACGCTTACCTCCGATGGTGAGCACGTAACTATTGCCGCTCCCTTTTGGATGAAAGAACTCCCCATTTTTTCTTTTATGAACTAAATTATAAGCCGGAAGAGCTTCAATTTCAATTGAACCATATTTCGTACTTTCTCCATTTTTCAAAATGGTACCATATCCAAGCTTATCCTGTGCCAGCCGTGTTTGGATCAGAGTGGTGTTTTTAGTTCGTATCTTTCCGTAAGCAGAGGGATCGGCATGATCACCGTGATGGTGAGTAATAAGCACTAAGTCAGCATCGGGAAGTTTGTTGTAATCCGCCTCACGAGAAGAAGGGTCGATATGAATGACCTTACCGTCAAACTCAAACATGAGTGAACCATGCCCGATAAAAGTAATGGCCAGCTCTCCGGAATTTGTATCGAAAACATCTCTTTCAAAGTCTTGCGCAAATGCAATTTGACTTGATACGAGTAATAGTAAAATGGCTGAATATTTCATAATTGCCCATTGTTAATTCTCAATTGTTAATTGTTCAATTCTTCATCCACTCAAACATGCGGTAGTGCTCTCCGTCCATTCCCAGCGCAGTATAAACCTTCTGAGCCCGAACATTATCCTTTTCCACATACAAACGGATGCCCTTGTAGTCTTCATTGGTTTCTACCAAATTCCGGATGTGTTCATATAGCATTCTAAAAACTTTCTGACCACGATATTCGGGTAAAACATATACAGATTGAATCCAGAGGACCGTACCATTGCGCCATTCGCTCCATTCATACGTTATCAGAAGACAACCGACTATTCTATCACCGTCCAGTGCCACGTAGTAAATGCCTTTATTGCGGTCTTCAAAAATGGCTCTAGTTCCGGGCATAAGCTTTTCTTCAGTTAATACGAGGCCTTCCGTTTCCTTTGCCATACGTATTTGGAAATCAACAATAGAGGAGGCCTCTTCGGGCTTTGCTTCTCGGATTTGGATCATATATTCACTTCGTCTTTAAGAGGGTTATGGATTAATACATTATTGATCTTTTGCCCGTGATTTAAATCCTTCGTTAAAAGTATTGTGCAATTGGACTGAAATGCAGCGCTAATCACTAGGGAATCCCAAAAGGAAAGTAGGTGCAGGGTCTGAATATCAATAGCGTGCTCAATGGTCTCTAAGTTATTTACATTTAGCTCAAATGCTGAGAATTGCTTTATAGCGGACTTCACCTTTTGTGGGTCTTTCCCAAACTTTGATGTCATCACTTGATAAAACTCCTGGATAACTTGGGTGGACCAGGTAACGGTATTTTGAGGAGATATTGATTTGAGATATGACTTGACCTTATTACGTTTATCTGATTCCGTATCGCTGAAAAGGTAAAGAAGAATATTAGTATCAATGAAAAATTTACCTTTCATACAATTCTTCCCTGTTAAATCCTCTTTTGGTGTCAATACCTAGTTCTGATCTAGACTTATCAATACTCTCAAGGAGGTCATTCGTATTTTGGGAAACCGTTCTTTTAAGCAATTCCCTGACCATGTCGTTTAGGGATTTGCCCTGTCTTTTGGCGTATTCCCTGCTTTTAGCCAGTAGGTCATCAGGTATAGAGAGGGTTATATTTTTCATGTGTGCACGTGTTATGTGTGAATATACGTATTTTGATTTGAGTAGGTTAGTGAAAATGACAGCTTTGGCCAATGTTTGATCAGGACACTTACTCTACTAAGACCACAAATAGCTTACGTGACAATGCAAATTAGGCTTAACTCAGAAATTCATTATACAGGTTAGTCGCTATCCAGGTTAGATAGCAC
>JBCCOE010000122.1:0-9362 GCA_039025475.1 Bacteroidota bacterium
AACGACCGTAAGTGCATGTGGTGTGCACGGAGTGCCTAAGCAGGGTTCTTTTTTACTCCAAAATCACCACAAAATGAAAACTAGAAAAAAAGAGCTAGTCGAGCTCATCAATCATATCCAAGACAGCTATGCCGGTGACTACGCCAGCGTAAGCCGTGATCTAAACAAGGCCATCTACTGTTTACACTTCCTAGCAAAAGATGAAATCCCGCGAGATGAGGTTCAAGACCTGTGTTTTGCCCTGCACAAGTTAGGTGAATGCTTCCACCAGGCACACAGTGAAAGAAGAATCAGGAGGCATCAGAGATTAATAAAACTGCCAGAAGACTGAAGGGTTAGAAGAAAAAGTTGACTATACCTTTCCAATAGTGTTGAAAGGTATACATAGCTTTTCATATCCTTTTTAGATGAAAACGATAGCTACTGATAGCTATTCATAACTTTTTGAGCGGATCAGATTTTTTTTAAAAGCACAAAATGATAAATAGCAGCTCCCCCTAATGCCCAAATGGCATCTGCAATGAGATTGGTAGATATGTCTTTTAGGAGCTCTAACACGAAGTGAATATACCGATTTTTTGCAAGATATGGCAGTACTAGGAGCGTGATACGTATAGGGTAAATCTAGCTCCTGGCCGTACTGCCAAAACCTACCCGCAAGGCCGCCCCAATGCCCACACCAGCCGCACAGAGCTAACCCACATCCAACGCAGGTAAATCGGTGCATCTGCGGTACTCGTCCGGTGCTGCGTTCCATAAAAAGCAAGGCTGTACAAGCTCCCTCTGGTCGGCCTTGCTTTTTACTCCACTTGCCCGGCCTGTGTTCCTCGCTGCGGCTGTTCTCAGTATTTTTTGGTTGATTAATGAGCCTGCGGCAGCTGGGCAAAAAATCCTTACTCAGCCCGTGTTATTGCTCGCCTGCGGCCTCAGTCAGACCGTTCCGTTATCACTTCACTCACAGCCGGTCGCCCTATCGGGACTTTACCCGTCTGGCTTCCTTCGAACTCGCGGACGGCAAGCAGAAAAAGGGATTGCAACTTTAGCAGCGCAAATGCACTAGTAGTTTACCCGATCAGCTATGTTAGGTGCTTGCAACGTTCTTTTGATCGAAGCACGCCCCACAGATCCACCCAAAATCTAAGCGCACTCCAATCAAAATAACGGATCACTTTAGTTGGCTTTTTAGATGCCTTTTTGGGTGTACGGAATGGCTGCCAAATGTCGGCATTAAAGTCATGGGGTGGGTTTTTGTCTGACAATAACACATCTTGCTATGACACCTGCGCGGGCATGGCTTTAATCTAAGGGTTGGCCTGAGCCTTTGGCAGACGAATGAAGTGCAGGGTCGGCCCACTCCGCACCGTAACCGCATCCCCTGAACAGGTGTGTAGGAAATAGGGCAAAGCAGGGCTGGCAAAAAAGCAAGGCCGTAATGTAATGGAGCTTTGTATAGCCTTGCTTTTTTCATTGGGGAGTAACAACGGGGATTGCCCGGCTACACTACATGGACAGGGGCGCAGGTGCGGATCAACTCGGGCTGTGGCTACAGGTGAAGAGAAAAGGCCGGAGCGGTCGACCTGGAGAGAGAACAGCCAGTGAAGATAGAGAAGTGTAGTAGCTGGGGATCTGCGGGTCTGATGGAGCGGGAAGCTGCTGCACTGAACGACTGAACACCTTATAACCTCTTGCCGAAGCTCTAAGCGAAGGCATGAATAGCCCAAAATTGTGTGGCCACTTTTTCGAGACATGAAATCATAAAAACCATCTTTAAATGAATTTAAACAATGATTTTACCACTAGGGGCGGAAGGTTTTTAAGAAAAAAAAGATTTTTTTAAAAAAGGAGTCTCCCAAAAAAGAGGGATCAGACCTAGGAAAAGGCCGACAATAGCGAGTACAAATGAGACTAACTCCATAGGATAAATATACGAAACTATTATCTTTAATCTACCCTCAAACGAGAGGGTAAGCGCTTGGTGAATTAGTACTTCATTGGTTGGGATGGCCTAGGAGAAAAAAAGTGTAGCCCAGATTTTCGTGTAGATTATTATCCCTTTGGGTTGACTTTTAATTCATACCAGAGAGTTACTGCGAAAGAGAATAGGTTCAAGTACAATGGGAAAGAGCTAATTGAGGATTTAGGAATAGATTGGTACGACTATGGGGCAAGGATGTATATGGCAGATGTTGCAAGATGGGGAGTCGTTGATCCTTTATCAGAAAAATACTATGAGGAAACTCCTTACAGCTATGTAGCGAATAATCCAATTAAATTTATCGATCCAGATGGTTTAGAAATATATGTAATTATCGACGGGGAAGCCGTCCTAGCTAATGAGGAAAACTTAAAAGGCACTAAGTATTACGATTTTTATAAAGCTGCAACATCTACCAAAGCAGGGAGGAAGGCATGGGATGCCTATGCAAACAATGATGAAAAAGATATTTATTTTGGTTTATCTGAAAATATAGAGTCAAATGTTGGGGGTGTAGCTATCAATGGGCTCAATGAAAGTAATTTAGACCAAGATAATGATGGGAAGTTTGATTCAGATATAGGGTTGGGAGAAGAGTTTGATGTGTTTGCAGAGGTTGACATAACGAATTCGGAAGGTAAAGACGTTGCGCTTATTTCTCTCAATGATGAAAAGTTTTCGGATAAGAGTGAAACAGGAAAATTTGAGCAGTCGGAGATCGGTTTTCATGAGCTGATGTCTCATGTTTATATTGATGATAGATCACCGGGCAATGGTCATAAAAATCATGTTCAATACGGTGTAAGGTCTGGAGTTAATGTGAAGAACTGGGGTAGAGAAACGGTTGACCCTCGTTCTCCTGCGGGTAGATTTGTTAAGCAATTGTTAGAAACGGGATTGTTCCAAGTTCCTGATAGTTATAAGAAGAGTGTATTAGAGTCTTTAAAGAAAATTGAAAAATGATTCAGGAGAATAAATTAAACTTGGCAATCGGTTTATTTTTGATGCTTATCATTCAAATCGGTTGTAAGGCTCAACCCAATAATTTTCTCAATGAACAGGTTGAACGTACAATAATCTGTGATACTGTTTTTGATGAATCAATTAGGAGCGGGTATTTAATTACTTCCCTTAGAGAAAAGGTAGGTTCGGAGACCCAAGAATACAATGGTAAAATTTATTACCCTTATATATTTTCCTCCAAAAAATCTGGACAAGAATGCCTTCTAAGGGAGGAGCACGATAAACTTTTAATATTTCCAAAGTATATCAAGCCTTCAAACCTAAAAAAAGATCAGGTTTTAATGGATTTCAAAAGCAAAGTCGGGGATAATTGGAAGTTAACTCACGGTGGTATTTTTTCAAATTCAATAATTACGCTGGACTCAATACATTATAATAAAGTTTTAAAAGATAAAATTTACTTTTTAAGTGCTGAACCAGTATTTGATATCAAGGACAAAACCCGTTTAAAACACTTTTCAATTTCAAGATCAAAAGGAGTTCTTCATGTGACTTTGATAAATTGGAATGGATATGAGGTTGAATGCGATTGTAGGTAATAACCTATTCTGTTACTAGAAGAATACTTACTATCCCTTTGGGTTAACTCATGCTGGGGGTTTTAACCGAGTGACGGCCAAGGAAAACAAGTTCAATTTTACTGGTAAGGAAAGAATAACAGATTTAGGGTTGAATTGGGATGACTTTGGAGCGAGGACGTATGATCCAACAATTGGGAAATGGAATCATATTGATCCGCTAGCGGAAAAGTATTATAGCTTCACTCCTTATATGTACGCTGCAAATAACCCGATCTCATTTATAGATCCAGATGGCAAAGACCTTGTTCGTATAGGAGTTCCATCGAAAAGTGGGGTTCAATACATCATGATTGATGCGAAAATCGCACAACAGGCGTATGATTTTGCATGGCAAATGTATGCCCAATACGGAGCTTACGTCACAGAATCTTATAGAACAGATCGCCAACAGGCAAATATGAAAGGAGTTGGCACGAGCCTTGTCGCCAAGGTAGGAAAGAGTCGACATCAGCAAGGTTTTGCACTGGATTTTGGAGTTAACGCTGCATTTTACCGTAAGCAGGGATCTGGTGCAACAGATATCCAAAAAACCGAAGTCGGTGAGTTTGGTAAAAGGAATGGCTGGGGATGGCAATACAAATTAAGAGATTATCCGCATTTTGAACTCGATCCTTTAGATTACGGATATTCTTCGAGAGCAGAGGCCTACGAAGTGAATAAACAGTACTTGGCAGATTTTGGAGGGGAAGAAAATATTCCTATCATCGATCTATCGACCAGTTTGGATGATGCGTTAAGTCATGCAAATGAATTTAAAGAGTATTGGGCGGGTAAGAAGGAAGACTTTGTTGATGCACTTTCCGTAACGCCAGACCAACTTTTACAGCAGGGTTATACTCCTGATAATTATTTGGAATATTATGAAAAGTACGCCACTATGTTCAATATTGCGAGCTCAGAACACAAAAGGCATTCCGCTGTTGTATCTGCACTTTCTAAGTAGGGTTTCTTATCTGCTTTTAAGTGTTCTAGCTTTTTATTCGATTCCTAGTTTTGGTCAAATTGATACTCTGACTTACATTAAATTGTCTGATGAAACTGAAGCAAGGGACTCTAAAAACTCTTATAAATTTGACGGACTAGGTACATATACATATGCAGGTTATGAAATCGATATAGGAATTGATGGACTTAGTGAGTTAGCTGTTTTGAAATTGTTATTTAATGGAGAGGTCATACTAGAAGCAGATAGTATTTTGTCTATTTCCAATATGTATGAGTCCGCAGACGAAAAGTGTGAAATTATTTGTTTTATACTCTATGATGAAATAATAGATCAAAGAAATAGAGGTACTTTATATACAATAATAAGAAGAGGTGAGCAAATAACTCACCACTCAATTAGAGTTGATAATACTGCCGCTCCAATAATTTATAACGGCAATATTTTCGTGGTAGAATCTTTGAAATTAGTATCTTATCCCCCCTCTTTAAAGAGGATTTTAAGCGAGACATTAATTATTACTACGGATTTTTTATCGGGTGATTTCGATTACTTGGACACTTATGCCATATCAAAAGTTATTCTGCTTGATCACAAACTATATTTACAATATAGTTCAAACGCTTTCAAAAAATCATATTATTGGTACACCGGTAAAATACCTGATCTCAAAAAAAAATCACTAATCTTGTTGGATAACTGATCTGTACCCTGTTAAAAACTAATCTGACGAGTCAATTAATTAATTTTCTTGACTCCTTCCTTGCCAAGGAAGGATACGAAAAATCTAAGAAGCGAACCTGGATGAAATCTAGAAACGACGCTTTAACTATATTTCAGCTTCAAAAGTCGAGGTATTCTGATTCTTACTTTCTAAACGTTGGGCTGTACTTTGCAGAATTAAGCAAAGGAAATGTTAAGCCATCTAGTATTGATGATTGGCATGCTGAAGGGAGGTTTGAAGCAATTACTGAAAATACAGACTTCACTGGTTTATTTACAGAAAACTTGAATGAAGAGAATCACCCGAAAATGATTCAAATGTTTTCGGATTTATATGTTGAAAAAGTTGTTCCGTTTTTAAATAAATATTCTGTATTAGATAATCTAAAAAAAGATATTACCGCTAATACTTTTGATTACGGTAAAATGGTTGTTGCAATTTGAGTAATGTAGAGCTTGGCTTTCAAAGCCACATTGTTCGTAACGAGTCTCACAACACCGCCACATTTTTTTGAAAGAAGTCTTTGAACTTCTTTTTGGTCAGCATGGTATCAATGATTTTGAAGACCGTATCGCGGTCTTCATGGTCTAACTGATTGATCAGGTTAAGCTGCTCCATGTTCGACTTATCCTGCAAGGTCACCTCTTCAGGGATATCCCTTGCAAATTCTTCATAAATTCTGAATTAATACGTCCCAATATTGGGACGTTACTGTCCTACTGAGGATGATTTTGTTTATGTAAACAAAATCCCATCACGGTCTTTTAACATTACACTTTAAGGGCTTAATTATCAACCCCTGTCGCTGCAATCTCGTCAGGCTACCACGGCCAGAAATGGGTTTAAGCACTAATATCTTCTACGAAAAGAACCTAAACATGTTAAATAATCGTTATTTTGTAGAAAAGTATCCTGATATGAGTACTACCAAGATATTGAAACTAGAATTGATGGAATGGTTGGCGACTGTTCATGATAAGTCACTGATCCAGGAACTTGCAAAATGGAAGGAAGAACACCAACGTGTTAGCTTAGAGCAATACAATAAAGAATTAGATGAAGCTGATGCTGCTATAGATCGAGGAGAGTTTTATACACAAGAAGAAGTAGAAAAACGATCTAAAGCATGGCGAAAGAGCTGATTATAGCATATAACAAAGTAGCCGTATCGTTCCCAAAAAAGCCTAGCCACGTATCAAAGAAGACTTACTGGCCATTTCATATTAATCCTAAGAAAGTGGTTTAGTACATGTCCTTAGTCAAGCTTATATCGAACTCCGTTTAACTTAACCGTTTCCAGGATTATACATAATACTTTCGGTCACCAAACCCGATTGAATGTTCAATTCCTTTTCGTAATTAAAAATATCTTTAGGCAGGCTGTGTTTACGCCATAATTCAGGCAGGTATTTTCTGACGTGCTCGCTATTCCGATATCCCCAATATTTCTCTTTGGCTTCACGCGTGGCAAGGTCATAATCCACAATGGGTTGGGGATAGTCTTTACCAATGTATGTGTCATAAAAGTGCTGCTCCATAGCCGATAGTTCCCAGGGTGTAGCCAGCAAGTTATCGGGAATATTGCGCAGTTCGGGCACCCATTTTTTGATGAACAGTCCGTAATCATCATATTTTTTTGCTTGCAGCATCGGGTTGAAAATGCGGAGTGGATGATAGCCGGTCATTCCCGCCTGCATTTGAAATTGCGGATAGTGAATGCCAGGCTCGAAATCCAGGAATACTTTCGCCAGGTGGGTAGCCCCAATGCGCCAGTCTTGCCATAAAGTGAAACTCCAGAAGGTAGCCAGCATGGCCCGCATTCTGAAGTTCAGGTAACCGGTCTCTATCAAACAACGCATAGAGGCATCGATCATCGGGAATCCCGTATGTCCAGTAGACCAGGCCTCGTAATAGTCGGATCGAAACTCCTTTTCAAAACCCACAAAGCCGCGATTTATAGGTTCTTTTTCAATGGTGTATTCGGTTTCCAGTTTTTGAATATAATGGCAACGCCACCACAGTCGGTTGTGAAATTGGTCGATGTTCTTGCCAAGCTTGCCTTTCACGGCCTTGGTTTTTTGATACACGAGCCGGGCGCTGATATGCCCGTTTGCAATGTAGGGTGATAGCCGGCTACAGGTTTCTTGACTCAGTGCCGGCCGGGCTAAATTTTTAAGATAAGATTTGGCGCGTGACTTCGTAAAGCTCTCCAAAATGGCCAACGCTTGAGATTCACCACCTTGTTGAAAGCCAGGTGCTAACGTGGTAATCGCATTAGGCAGCTCAAGCATCTGAGGTTGGAATAAGGTAAGGTCAGGACTGACCAGGTTTAGTTGAGAAGGGTTCACTTGAAACAGATCACGACCCATATATTCATCCCAGTATTCCTGCCAGCCTACACGATCCGGGGAATTTCGCCTGACGCCATCTCTTTCAAAGGTTTTCCAGATTATCCTTTTCTCTTTACACCATTTTCGTACGGCCTGATCTCTTCGGTAGGTGACTTCAAGTCCGGTCTCTTGATGTGATAAAACAGCCTCAATGAAATAGACTTCAGACAGTTTTTCAAACACCTCCAAGGCCTCTGCGTGAAGCACCAATAGATGGGCTGCCCCGACCTTTGCCTGGAAATCCTGAACTCCCTCATAAGCAAAGCGCCAGTGCCTAACGTCCGACTCCGGAACCTGCAGTACACTAGGCTCAAAAAGATACGCTATGAGGATAGGGTGAGCTGATCTTGCGGCATAGTGCAACACCGCATGATCATGCAATCGCACATCCCGTTTCAGCCACACAATGTTTACATTCACAAAAAATAAAACAGGTAAAATAAGATAGATGTTCAGATCTGGAAAGGCTGAAGTTTACCTAAGAATTCATCCATATAATCAGAACATCCTGTCTTAATTTTGTTACTTATTAGATGTTGGAATATTTATCAAACCACTTATTGTATATTCCTTTTATAGGCTTGAATATCTGGATCATCTACAAGGTGATAAAGATCTTCGTTTATCAGAATGATGACGATAAAAACGATGATGACGATGATGAGGGTGGGATCCCTCTCACAGAACCTGATCTCGATCTACCTCCTGGCGTTTCCCTGCCCACAGAACCTAAAGAAGTGGTAATGCATTAACAAAGGCATACCCTATATTCGTTGTCGATTATGAAAAAAGCAGAAAAAGTCGACTTTGTGGTCGATACCCTAGAAGCCCTTTATCCGGAAGTTCCCGTACCCTTAGATCATTACAGCCCCTATACCTTGTTAGTAGCCGTATTGTTGTCCGCTCAGTGTACCGACGAGCGTGTAAACAAAATCACGCCCGACTTATTTGCGGTTGCGGATAATCCTTATGATATGGCCCAGGTGCCGGTAGACAAAATCAAAGAGATCATACGACCTTGTGGTTTGAGCCCCATGAAGTCTAACGGCATTTCAGAATTATCTAAAATTCTGATAGCGGAATATGATGGCGAAGTACCGGCTGATATGGAAGCTCTGGAGAAATTACCGGCTGTAGGGCATAAAACAGCCTCAGTGGTCATGTCGCAGGCTTTCGGAGTGCCTTCGTTTCCGGTGGACACTCATATTCATAGGCTCATCTTCCGTTGGGGATTATCCAACGGCAAAAGCGTTGTACAAACGGAGCGGGATTGTAAACGACTGTTTGACAAGCATCTATGGAACCGACTGCACCTACAAATTATTTTCTTTGGTCGTCAATACTGTCCGGCTCGTGGTCATAATCCGTACGAATGTCCGATCTGTTCCAAGATAGGCAGGGCGCCTATGTTAAAAGACTTCGATCTTAAACCTGCGAAAAAGTAAGAACATTTATCTAAGAAAATTCTTCCTCAGCGCTATGGAATTTTGATTATGCACATGAAGTAGCCGCTCGTCGTTTTCATAGGCTTCAAGTAGCCCTACCACCTGGGTCAGCTGTTGCTCTGTCAAATTCGCATAGGCCGGCCGCTCAATGACCGTATCCCATTTCGCGGCAAGCGTATTATCCAATGCTATGCGCCAGTAGCAGTGGTTCTGAAAGTTAAGGTTGGGGTAAACCTCTTCCAGCTTACCAGCTTGATTAAAATATTTCTCTTTTAACGTCA
>JBCCOE010000123.1:0-9286 GCA_039025475.1 Bacteroidota bacterium
GAGTACAAATGAATGTCTGTGATGTGTTCGGCAATAACGATCTCATCTTCTATTTTATCATTGTTTAATGAATACTCCTCAATTTTGGCATTGAAGGCCTTTAGGTTGGCCTCAGGACTCATCAAGAGATACGTATATTCATTGTTTCCACCCCAGGGGTATTTTTCGTACCAGCTCCATATTTTAGGTATGGTAGCGTGCGATATAAGGATATCAAATTTTAGGTGGGTATTTTGGGGCAGGTCCTCGATAACGCCAACTACTTCAAATGGTGTGTCTCTCGAACCGATTTCAATACGCTCGCCTACAATGTTCGTTCTACCAAAATACTTGTTGGCGGTGGATTCGTTGACCAGCACTTTATGAGGTTTATCAAATACTGCGGCAGGATCGCCAAATTTCACATTGTAATCAAAAAGAGTGAAAGCGGAGGCGTCAGCGAAATAGATCATATGCTCATAATTCCTGGTATCGGTACTCGATACGTAGATCTCCGAGGTTCCAAGATGAAAGAATCTTGCAAAATCGATCACCTCGGGCATCGTACTTTTAAATTCCGGTCCAAGAGTTTGATAGGTTTCACAATCATTCACTATGAATTCGCCGTCATTATATAAGTCTAGTGTTATCCTATAGATATTATCTGCATTGGTATAATGACGCTCGTAGCTTCTTTCGAATTTAACGTAGTGAGCTATCAGCAAGGTAGAAGCCATTCCGATAGCCAGGCCGAAAATATTGATCGTTGAAAATATACGACTCTTAAGTAGAGTTCTGATTGCTGTTTTTAAATAACTCTTTAACATTTGCCTAGGTCTTTTTAATTAAATATTTTCAGATGGTAATGTCATTTCAAAGCGTAGAGGAACCTCGTTTTTAGGCCCACCTCCATTGAACTTAAATTTTCTCCGGTTTATTTCTCCCGATCCCTTGATCTGCAGGTTATCGTCAGCATTTACTTTAAAGGTGACAGGCACCGACTTCGTAATACCCTTTAATGTCAGCTCCATATCAGCTGTATACTCTAAATCTGATATTTTTTGAGCACCATTCACCACCACTTTGGCTGTTGGAAACTTCTTCACATAGAAATAATCCTTTTTCTTGCGAATATTTTTTTCGAGGTCTTTCCAATCGTTACTTAACGACTTGCAATCAATTAGAACTTCCAGTTTTATATTCTCATAATCGCCGGGAGTCCATTCCAGCTTCTCTATTTTCCATTTTTCGAATGTAAATATTTGTTCACTTCCCGCATTTCCAATGGCCTGAAGTACACCGGGAGGTGCCTCATCCAATTCAAAAGCGTAGGGGTCATGGAAGGCCCACTGGGTAAGTGCCATGAATGTGATTAATAAAATAGTCGTTGTTAATTTAATTTTGATCATTTTGAGTTGAGTTAGTTCCGAAAAGTCTGAGTACTGGTTTCCATCACAAAATTGAGCTTGAAGTGCATATTCTCCCTGGCATTTTTGGGCCCGTCGGGGCCATTCACTTTTGAGTGCTCAAAAACATTGAGATTGAATTCACTTGTGATTATAAGGCGAACCGTATTGTCTTTTTCCATCACAGGAACGATCTGAGTCGCGGCTTCTATTTCTTGCTCCCTGCCCATAAAAGAAAAAGTTCCAGAGATCAATCTTGCGCCGGCATCTTCTATTAAAATATCCTTACGATCCCAGTTGAAATCCTCAAAAGCGAATGACGCCTCAGGAAAACGTTTTACTTTGATGTACTTCTTATGAACGTTCTTGTCATAGGTTTCCTCACCCATGGTAACATCCTGAGTGTCCACCACAAATCTTCCGGAAAGTGAATTTTCTTTCCAATTTAGGCTACCCTTAAGCCGTTTTACTTCTCCTGCATAATTATCCAGAGGTGCGTAAAAGTTAAACTGAACGATAGGGGTTAACTTATCAATTTCTCCCATGACGAGCCAGTTATCTCCAATATTCTCGATATCAATACTGTTGGACTGGACATTGCTTTCTCCCCCTTTTAAAGCTAAACCCAAACTTTCCCAAGTAGCGACCTTAACCGTCTCTGTCACTGTGGTAAAACCGTCTCCGATTGTGGAGGTCTCACTGATTCGAAATACTTCGTTTTCAAGGATTTCAGCCAGCTGCTCGAATGCGTTTTCATAATCTGTCAACTCCGCAACAAAAGGTTCTGCAAGCTTGCTATAGACTGGTACCACACAATTGAATTGGCTGTAAATTTCATAGGAGAGATAGAGCTTTCCCTCTTCACTTACAAAGGGGTGAACATCCAGGTAAAAAAGGCGGTTCGTACGTTTAAAGTCAAGTTCTGCCTCAAGGGAAAACTTCTTAAACCCTGAGTAGAAAGCGGCCAAAGATTTACTTTGAAATTCCTTTTTATTTCCGGAATAACTACCCGTTAACTCCGTGATTTTGACGGGTAGAGCGGTGGTCGACCTTCCGTTGATATAGGTCATTATTTCCGACTTTAAATTGGATTTATCCGTTTGGGGGTTACGAGCTACGGTTCTTAAAAAAACCTTAAACCTTGAAAGTTCGGCATATCGCCCGACATAAAATGACCTGCCAAATTTATTTTGAAAGGCTATTTGAGGCGTAACTGTAATTTCCTCCGGGGCGCCATTCTTAACATCAAATTTAACGATATCGATTTCTAATCCTCGGGCTATTTCCACCATCGAGTCATAATACTCTTCCATAAACTTTTGGTCCAATTCCTTCGAAGCATCTATGAAAACGATAATTTGTGCCAAAACAGAAATTCTGCATACTACAAGAAACCCTATGACCAATAGAAAACGCATTCGGCTATTTCTTCTTAAGACTATAAATATGCCGGTTGAAAAACTCAGTGTCTCCTTTTAAATATTTAATGTCGCGCTTAATAGTGAACTCTGTATCTGAGATATTTACGGTCTTACGCATCAATGCCTTCTTATTGTTGTCTTTACCCATGGTACTGAGAACAAATTCATATGTACCATCCGCGTTTTTTTTAAAACTGTCAAGATCCCATGTGTCGTTGAAATTGAACTTAGCAGTATTATTATCTGCTACTACTTTATCCGAACCTTCTCTAACTACCTCGCCGTTGTTGTAATATGTATATTGTAGCATCACCTTATCACCGTCTCTTTTGCCTGTTATTTGTAGTTCAACAGTCCCCCTGGTTTCGTCATCCTGGAAGTTTAAATAGTTAAGGTTTCCTTCCCAGTTTCCTTCAAGTAGATTCACAATCTCAAGCTTGTCAGCATAGGACTGAGCGTAAACTGAATCCAAAGCCAAAAAGGCGATCAGAATTAGTAGTAAATGTTTCATGATGTTGTATTTTGAGTTATTCATATCTTAAACTATCTACTGGGTTGGTTTTCGCCAATTTCAACATATGATAAGCAGTGGTCACCAGCGTAATAAACATTAATGCTATAATAGGTAGTAAGAAAGTGGTGATTGAAAAATTGATCTTATTGGTGAACTCTTCCAGCCACTTTTCACCGAGGTAATAGGCGGCGGGTACAGCTACCAGGAGGGCCAACAATATAAGTTTCAAAAAGTCAAGGGATAGATTCCAAAGCAATGAAATGGTATTTGCTCCCAACACCTTTCGGATCCCCACTTCTTTTGTACGCTGCGATAAATTATAAGCAGAAAGACTAAATAGCCCTAATGAAGCCAGAAAAATACCTAAGATGGTAAAAAGGAGCATAACCCACCCAAAATTCGTTTCGCCTTGGTACTGGCTAGCAAATCGGTCGTCTAAAAACTCGTACTGAAATAAATTATCCGGAAAGTTCGACTTAAACTCGTTTTCTATGATTTGTAATACCTCTTTAGTGGAAGCACTTGGATCATTGCCGGTGTTATATCTTACGGAAAAGAAATTCGCATTCGTGTCAAATAAGTAGAGCGCCGGTTCAGTACTTATTTTTAAGGATCGATGATTGTAGTCTTTAATAACTCCTACTATTTTCACAGATAATCCATCTGAGGCCACCGTTTTTTCCAAAGCTTCCTCCGGGGAGTCGAACATTAATGGCGCCAGCGCCGATTCATTGATAAGTGCTCGTAGGGCTAAATCCTCTCCCATATATTCACTTTTTCCTGCAATGACTTCAGGTTCGAAGACATCATAAAATTCATTGTCGATATATGTGATGGAAATACCTTGATCTGTTTCATTCGCCGTTGATTTGTCCGTTCGCTTCAGGTTACTGGTTGACCAATTGAACCCTCCCGAAGGAATAGATCCCGTGGCTGATACTGCGGTGATCTGGTTGTAAGAAGCTAGTGTACTTTTAAAGGACTGCGCCCGATCTCCATAGTCATCTGTATTCTGCTTAGGTCGCTCTACGACCACCACCTGATCGATGTTAATACCGAGATCTTTGTTTTGAAAATAGGAGACCTGTTGATAGATAATGTAGTTGGTGATCATCAATGCCAGGGAAAGTACAAATTGCACTACCACACTACCTTTCCGGTATACTAACCCCTTACCATAGTTCGATACTTTGCCCTTCAAAATGTCATTCATGGAAAAAGCAGCGATAAGCAACGACGGTTGAACAGCCGACCAAATCGTACCTGCGAAAACAGGGATGAGTGCCGTTCCCAACACCAACGGGTTGGAAAACAAAGGCAGATTGAACGCCCCTCCTATATATTTCGACAGAATGGGCATGGAAAGTTGAACTGTGGTTACAGCCAATAAAAATGCTGCTATGTTCACGATCAGCGCTTCCAGGCTAAACTGACCAATGAGTTGCCCTTTACTCGCACCCAAGTTTTTTCTAACACCGACCTCTTTAGCTCTTTGAAAACCTTTGGCGGTTACCAGATTAACATAGTTGATGATCGCCATCAAGAGAATGATTAGGCCTACAATAAGTAAAAAATAAACAGTAATCGCATTCCTATTATGCCCGTATTCATTTCCGTAATCGGTACTTAAATGGATGTCTTCTATTGGCTGGAAAAAGACCTCAAGATTAGTGCTCAATCTATACTCTTCTCCGATGTATTTATCCAGAAAGTCTATCATACTTGCGTCAGAAATCATAGTACCGGCCTTGAGTTGCACATAGGTGTAAAAATCGTTCCACCCCCAGTTATCCAATTTTGCCCAAAAGCTGTTGTTGTTTTCGATCGACTTTAAAGAAATTAACGCATCCATTCTAAAATGGGAGTTTTGGGGTATGGATTCTAATACACCACCAACGGATAGTTTAAGCAGGCCAAAATTATTCTCGTAGAGATCTATCTCTTTCCCTAGGGCATCCACGCTGCCGAAATAATCTAACGCCATTTCCTCGGTAATTAGAATAACACCGGGTCGATCTAATGATGCGCCACTGCCGGATAGCAGTGGGAAATTAAAAACTTCCATAAATGAAGCTTCTGTCATAAGAAGGTTATCCGACAGATTAGAAACTTTTTTGTCTATAGTTTCCAATATTCCTGACGACTCTCTAAACCTTACAGCGGCTTCTATTTCTTCAAACTCTTCTGTTAATAAGGGTGCTACTGGCACCGGTGTAGAAGCTAAGTTGCCTTCATTGCTAGACGTAACAATGCGGTATATCGAACTGGACTCCGAATGGAATTGATCAAAACTCGTTTCGAAAATAAAAAAATGGATAATTAGAATACATGAGGCCATACCGATGGAAAGTCCCATGATATTCACTATGAAATAAGCGGGTGACTTAAGAATATTACGGAGGGCTATTTTGAAGTAATTAGAAAGCATTTAAAATACGTTTTATTTCTGGTATTCTATGTTTATGCCAAATATTTATATGATTGATTTTCAGAATGTTATGATCTGAATGAGTTTGAAAATTGTATCATAGTGACACATTATTTTGTCTCACTATGACACAATCTTCACTATTCGTACCTCAGACTTTCCACCGGATTTTTCAAAGTGGCTTTTAGTACCTGGAAACCGACTGTTAATGCTGCGATTACTAAAATAATCAGTACGGGTAAGGCAAACATCCACCATTGCATCTCGATACGATATGGGTAACTTTCCAGCCACTGTGTCATGCTCATTAAGCCCAAAGGCAGGGCGACAACTACGGAAATGGCGATGAGTATGAGGTATTCGTTAGAAAGCAGCATATACAATCTGGCAGTAGATGCCCCCAGTACTTTCCGTATCCCAATTTCCTTTGTTTTTTGAATGACAGAGTAAGAAGACAGCCCGAAGAGTCCAAGTCCGGCAATCGCCATTGACATTACTGCAAAGAAAGATATGATCGTACCAAACTCACTATCTGACTTATATTGCGCATCAAACTGCTGATCAAGAAAATTATAATCAAAAGGTGCGGCAGGAAAAAATTTATTCCAAATACCTTCAATTTCGCTTAAGGTACTCTTTAGGTTTTCCGCCTTTTGATTGGCAGGTAAAGTTTCATCAACGTTCAACGAAAGCGAGTAATAGTTGCTCCAACTGCTTAAAACAAAACCACAAGGCTCAATCCTGTTTTTAAGGGATTGCTGGTGAAAATCCTTAACCACGCCTACCACGGTCAAATCGGGAAACATTCGGCCTTCCACCAGTTTTTCCCCGATGGCTTCTTCCGCTGATGAAAACCCGAACAGGCCTAATGCCTTTTCATTGATCACAAAATCCCCACGACTAAACGTACTTTCACCATCGCGATAGAAGTGGCCAGCCACTAATTCCAGGTCATAGGCACTTACAAAATCACGGTCGCAAGCAATGAGCATAATGTTCTTCCGATCTTCGTCATTTGCGGTAGCTTTGCGGACGATTGTATTCCACCCAATAGGCTGACCCGGTGTAAAACTTGAGGCCGTCATGTAGTTTACCGAATTTAAACCCACTACTTCCTCCTTAAACGAGTTAATTGCATTTCTCATTTCATTATTTTGAGCTGCAATATTATTTGGAGGTGAATCCAACAGTAGCACATTATCGATGTTCACACCAAGATCTTGGTTTTTCATAAATACGATCTGCTGGTAAATGATGTAGGTACCGGTGATCATCAACGTACTGGCAATAAACTGAAAAACTACAAGTCCTTTGCGTAAAAGCGCACCTTTTCCAAAAGAAGATATCTTGCCTTTGAGTACACTTGTAGGATTGAAACCCGAAAGTATGAAAGCCGGATATAGGCCCGAAAGTAAGGAACCAACGATAAGTAGGGATACAGTTCCTGACCAGAAGAACCAGGAGTGGCTCGGTGCTATTTGCATAGGATTGGTCAGCGAACTCAGATAAGGAAGTGAGACCTGTACCACGGTAAACGCTAAAATGGCGGCTAAAATGTTAATGATAAACGACTCTATAATAAACTGTATCCGCAGTTGAAACGTCAATGAACCCATCACTTTACGTACACCCACTTCTTTGGCGCGCTCCATAGCCCGTGCCGTAGATAAGTTGATAAAGTTGATCCAGGCAATGCAAAGTATAAAAAAGCCAATCAACGCGAGCCCGTAAAGGGTTTGTTCGGCTGTGTTGGTAATGGTATTATCTTCCTGAAGTATGTTCAAGTGCAAATCTTCAAGGGGAAGTAAATTGAGTCGCCACGTATTGGCTTCATCATTAAAATTAGGATCATTTTCAATGAATCGATTGATGGCCATCCGGATCTCATGTATGGGTTTTTCACTTTTTAAAAAAGTGTTTGTATTCCAGTTGTCCCAACTGTTCACGGCATCTGCACTTTCTACGGCAGCATAGGTAGGCATGGAAACGAGCACATTAAGCTCAAAATCCGTATTGGAAGGCAGGTCCTTATAAACGCCGATAATCTCAAAATCCTTATCGCCTATGTTATTTCGAAGGGTTACCGTTTCACCTACGGCCAGCTCCGGGCTGATAAATTTGCTGACTAGGCCTTCGGGAAGCGCCACTTTCATGGGCTCATCCATTCTGGAAAAAGAACCTGCTACCATCTCAAGCCCAAGTGTGGATTCAATATTGCTATCGCAATAATATACCCCGGTCTGTTCAAAAGTGTCGACATTTCCATTTTTCCGGTAAACAAGGCTGTTATTTTGGTAATCAATATTGACAATTCGAAAGGCGTTGTCTACTACAGGCTGTTCCATGAGCATAGGTTGTAAAGCCGTTCCCGGATAAAAATATATGGTAGTGCCGGTTTCCTGCTCACGCTCAAAGTATACCCGGTAGATGTTTTCACTATCAGTAAAAAACTCCTCATAGCTAAATTCATAGCTCACATAATAAAAGATGCTAAGACAAGCGGCCATACCCAGCGCTAGACCGGATATATTAATAAAACTGAACATCTTTTTCTTGAGAATGCTACGTAAAGCTATTTTGTAATAATTCTTGAACATGACTGTCGATTTATTTTTATCAGAGATTATCGATTCCGATGCCAAATAATTAAATCACTGATTATCAATTATTTAATTTAAATCGTTCCGATAAAAATGTATCACAATGACACAAATTATTGTATCATTGTGATACAGGCTTTAGCTTTAGAATACACAAATAAGCTATGAACAAAAAGAAAGGTCGCGTACTGATTATTGACGATGATGAAGATGTACTCATCACGGCAAAAATGATTTTGAGGAGTCAGTTTGAACAGGTACAGGTGGAATCTTCACCTAAGCAGCTCGAGAATATTATTAAGCTAAAGACCCCGGATATCGTTATTCTGGACATGAACTTTAAAACGGGAGCAACCAGTGGTAACGAAGGGTTATTTTGGCTTAGGAGAATACGAGAACTTGATCCACAGGTTCATGTAATAATGAATACGGCTTATGGCGATATTCAGCTGGCGGTAGAATGTATGAAGGAGGGTGCGATCGATTTCCTGGTGAAACCCTGGGAAAAGGAAAAGCTGTTGTCCACAGTACGCAATGTCTTTGATTTAAAAGAAAGTAAAGAAGAGATTACTCGTTTGGAGGGCACGTCAAAAGCGTTCGAAAATGACCTTCGGTTAGCCCATGGTAGTCTACTGGGTAAGTCCCCTGCGATGAAAGAGGTGTTTTCCGTCATACGAAAAGTGGCTAAAACGGAAGCTAATGTGCTAATTCTGGGATCAAACGGAACAGGCAAAGAACTAGTGGCACGAGCTCTACACGACAACTCCAATCGCAATAAAAGACCCTTCATTAAAGTTGATTTGGGGTCAATTACAGAATCGCTTTTTGAATCTGAATTATTCGGTCATAAAAAAGGCGCTTTTACCGACGCTAAAGAAGATCGTGTCGGACGGTTTGAAATGGCTAAGGGAGGAACATTATTCCTGGATGAAATCGGC
>JBCCOE010000124.1:0-9242 GCA_039025475.1 Bacteroidota bacterium
CGGTATGGTATTTACCGGCAATCCATTTCCATAGACTTCCAGCGGAATCCCATCGTAATAAATACGGACGGCGTTCCCGGTGAGCCCGTTTAAATTGATACCTACACGGCTACCTAACCCTCCACTCTGTCTCACCACCAGGCCGGTAGTAGTTTTTAAAACTTCCTCGGTGCCTATAGCTTGGTCTCGAAATTTTTTGACATCTAACGAACTGATAGTTATGGCTTTTTCGCTGATGGTTTCTGCCTCGGTTTTCCCAAATACTACTATTTCTTCTAACTCATTGGTAGAGGCTTTCAGCATAAAATTTGTTTTTAAATAGCCTGCAGGTATAGTAACCTCCTTAGCGATCTTCTCAAAACCAACGGAAGATACTTCCAGCGAATAGCTACCTACCGGAATGTTCTTAAGTGTGTAGCTGCCATCGATACCGGTAACCGCTCCGTAGGGTGTACCTAGAAAGCGGAGGGTAACGCCAGGCAGCGGTTCACCCATTTCATCAGTTATACGTCCGACGAAGGAGCCTTTCTTAGCGACTTCACTCTCACGTAAATTGCTACGAATCGTGATTTCATTCCCCCTGGAACGAAGCTTTAGCTTTGCCCCCCAAACCTCCTGAATAATGGTACTTATAGAAGTGTTCCTGAAAGACCTAGTGACTTGACGACCTTGGGGTAATGCTGACGGTTGGTAGGTGATGAAGCAATCTCCTTCCTTCATCAATTTTTTTAAGGCCTCACGGACAGATTGACCTTCGAACCGGATATCTATTTTTTTGTCAAGTACGTTGTGTTGGCTGTAAGCTTGATGGACTAGCAACAGCAAAAACAGAAATACTATATTTCTTCCGGTAAAAGTCATTTAGGCCCAGCTATTTAAAAGATGGTGACTTTCTTATTCTCAATTCGATAACTAAGACCGCTGGCGAAGCTGAGATCTTCCAAAACGGACGCAAGGGGAGGGTTATCCAACGATAGAATAAAATCTTCTTCGAGCAAATCCGGGTTCTCTACGGTTATTCGAACATCATACCAGGGTTCCAAAACCTCGACAATTTCGCGCAGCGTTTGACCGTCAAACACCAATCGATTATCCTTCCATGCAGTAAGTGCTAAGGCATCTACTACGCTGGTCTGTAGGTTTTTATCCGCGTTTAGCAATGCCCGATCGTTAACAGTAAGCGTAACTCTGTTATCCAACCGCTCCTTTTCAGAGAAGGCTACTTTCCCACTGGTTACGATAATTTCCGTTTCACCTCTTTCTTTGGTGTTGATCTCAAAAGAGGTACCTAGGACCTGGGTCTTAGTATCTTCAGTATAAATAATGAAGGGCTTATCTTCATCTCTCGCTACATCAAAGTATGCATGACCTTTCAAATAGACCACGCGCTCATCGTTTGTAAACCGAGTGGGTACCCGCACTTCGGATTCATAATTGAGCCGGATGGTGGAACCATCAGAGAGTTTTACAGTCCTTTTTTCTCCGCGCCGGGTTTCTATCTTTTTGTAGGTGGAAGCGAACTGTTCCGTTTCGGCCGGAGTACGTAGATAGTAATAAGCCCCCACGCCTAAAGAGAAGATCAACATCGCAGCGGCTGCATATCGGATGATCTTTTGAATTACAGACACCTTCCTTTTTGTTCCTTCTTCTGCCAGAAATTCTGTTTCGGCTTCCATAATAGGTACCGCACCGATTGCGGATGCGATGTCCTCCCACATCTCCATTTTTATAGCTGCGATCTCGTCGAGTGATAGGTCAGGTAGCTCTTCCTTCTGGTCTTCTAACCATCTTTCTACGATCTCTTTTTCCTCTTCCGTGCAGGTATGATCAATGTACTTTTTTAATAGTGCCGACGTAACTTCCAAGATGAATAGGTTTAGTATATATGGGAAAGCCGTGCAACTCGGCTATAACCCTTAGTCGGTCAAGGAAAAAATTTTTATAAATTACAACCTACAAGAATATGTGAAGTTTTGCGAACGAAGTGAATTCTGCCTTTCAAAGTCACCTGGCGAACAGGCAATCTATTCATTGATTCGTAAAATGGGATTCAAAAGGTTATTTCGCCCTCTGCCCGGTCATAGTCACTTGGGTATAGGTAGGCTCGCAATACGAAAGGTTTTGTTTTTAAAGACACTTGTTAATGGACTAGTGTAATGACGCCGCTCCTGCTCACCCCTTAATCCCCTAAAGGGGAAACCAACGAAGTTGCATTGACCTCTTGAGAGAATTCGGAGTACATACAGGTTAAAAAAACGTGGGAACGGCACTGGTTATAGTCAGCATTCAAAAAAACCAGCGGTTTATGAAAGCTTTCTAAGAGGTAGGACTCCCCGTAATGTGCCCAAGGCTTTGGAGATATGGGCCTCCACGGTTTTGACGGATATATCCAGCGAAGACGCAATTTCCTTATTGCTCATCCCCTTTTCCCTACTCAAAATAAAAACCCGCTGACACTGTGCAGGGAGCTCCTCTACCACCTCGTCGATTTGACCTTTTAACTGTTTAAAATCTAATGCTTCTTCCGTGGTTCTTGCCGTTTGTGCCAAAGGTGCTACAGCCAACTGAATATGTCGCTGATCCCTTTTGAGTTGACGATAATGATCTAAAAGTTCAAACTTGGTAGCACGTAACAGATAGTGCTTTATTGTGTCCTGAATTTTTAAGGTATGCCTTCGTTCCCATAAGGATTTGAATATTTCTTGCACAATATCTTTTGAAACCTCTTTATCCCTAGTACGATTGAAGCAGATAGCAAACATTTGCTCGGCACAAGATTCATACACATCGCGAAAACCCTCTGGTGTGGTGATGTCCGGCTGATTTTTATTGATGTCTCTCCCCAGCTTCACTTAGAAAAGAATATCTTGTCCTACTCTCCATGTCTTTTTATAGTCACAATGCAATGTATAAAACACTAGCTTCGCTTTGATCACTTCTTTAGAATGATTTTAAATAACAAAAGTATAGTTTACCATTACACGAAGCAAGGGTATGCCCATCACAGGTCAATATTGATGTTTTATAGAGTTTGTATTATACGTTTTGAAATGGTCATTAGCAATGAAAAATTAGATGTATAATGTATTTACTGCGAGAAAGCGAAATACAGGATAGCCGACCCTACGATCGGAGAGTTTAGAACGAGATCACAAAAGATTCTTCTTATTGTAGCTTCGGATCAATCGACCTAGCTCTCGGGTTTTCGCTGTTTTAATGGCTTTTAGGATAATGCGGTGCCGCATTTGAGGATACATCGATATCTCGGCTTTCAGGTGGCGAATCGCCTGAAGGTTTTCCGTATCGTGTATTGGGATATGAGGCATGTCTCTGACCATTTTCAGTAGCTAGGTTTCTTTTCTCCAGCGGTTTAATTGGAGTAAAAGCACAACATTGAATAGGGCGATCATGAGCAAAAGAACCACTTGTGAAACGTTCTCAATACTAAAAATTAGCCCTTCTACCCCGTGTGCTGCATTCATTACGGTAAGTATACCGGCATATATCAGTGAAAATACTTTGAAAAACCTACTCTCCAGAAAGAGTGTAGCGCATGCCATCGCCAACGGCAAGATCATCGCTAAAAGATAAATAATGTGATTTTCAGTCGGAACGGACGCGTTGTACGGTTCTTTCGGCAATTCAGAATAATAAAATCCTTCGCTCATTTCAAGTGATAAGTGAATAAGTAACCCAATACTGATAAAGAGCCAGATAGATGCAATTTTTGTTTGTCGATTCATAAGATTTTTGATTAAGGTTTTTGTTGTTTTAGAACTTCAACCTACCGTTGATTCTTTTCGGATATTAATCGTCGAAATGAGAAATATGTCCTTCTCTTTTCTTTTCGATCCTCTTTTATAAAATAGGAATGGAACCCATGAAGACCCAAGACACATCCATCAAAAAAATCGGAATTTTATAACTAAATCGATAAGTATTAACCCGAGCACCTTAATCCTACTTGTCATCTTCGCCTTCCTACCCTTGAATCCCTAGGGGAAGGTGAAAAAATCAATTTAACTCCCTTCAGAACCTGCCCTGGACATTATCCGGGGGCTGGGGTGAATTAAATTGATTTTCCAAGATGACAAAGTAGAATTAAAAAGAGAAGGTGACTCAGGCCATAAGTAACAAATCTTTTGGTTCGACGGCTACTCTTGCAGTACATAAATTCCCTGAGATACAACCCCGGGAGCATTAATCGCCACTTGAACTTCATCCGTGGTTCTGTTAATTGTGTAATAGCCATTAAATTCCTGATTGTTTACGGGAAAATATATCAGGTTATCCCGAATAAATGGTCCAGTAGTCTGGAGAGTGGCAGTAGTCACACCAGGGATTTGATCAATTACAGTGGGTTGAACAGGGTTATCAACATCGGTCACGAATACTTTAAACTCAAGATCAGCTGCATTGGAAAAATCAGGTGCTAAAGGTTCGGACCAATATTTCAAGTACAAATTATTGCCATCTACCAAGGGTCCAGAGATCATGAAACTCGTGCCCCCAATAAATGCGTCTATATCTATCTGATAATTGGAGTCGAACTGAGTCTGTCCGGAGCGAATTCTTGTGACGTATGAACCTCGAGGAATAAAGCTTGAGCCAACATTTCCAAAAGTACCCAGATACATATCCCCGTTTTCAGCAACAGATACAGCATGGGCAGTATGATTGGGTTCTCTAAATTGAAGACCTAAAGGAATGGTGGTCAAGTCCACAAATTGATCTGTCGCTATGTCAATGGAGATAATAAATGAAGAATCGTAAACGATAAAGTTGTTTTCATCAACAAAGTCTAGTTGAGTAAATAATAGCCCGTCTCGTTCTATCATAAACTGATCTATTGTCGCCGAGGCGATCTGATCACTTTTTAAGTCGAGCAGCGTCGTAATTTCCGTTACCCCGCCTAACGCTATTTCACTTGTTCTAGCCATACTAGAAGGATCAAAAATTTGAAGATCGGTTTGACCCAAGTCAGGATCCCAATAGTACCCTTTATCTTCGGATACCACCTCAAAGTAGACAGCCCCGTTAATAAACCCATCTGCTTCAAGTCCACCTGTCACACTATTAGGCGTTATCTTTTGAATCCCTTGTTGACCGGCAGGATTAGTTGGGTGATAGATGGAATTGCCAAAGGCAAATCCTGCTAATCTTGCATTTGATACCTGAAAGGCATTACTGGGAATGGAAGAAAAGTCATAACTACCCGATGGAAATGAATCCAACGGCACTAAAAAACCAGCACCGGAGCCGAGGTCAGTCTGAATGGCCATTACAAATGTTTCTGCTCCAACTGGCCCCGCATCATCATCGTTGCTACATCCCATAACAAAGCAGATTGATGCAAACATTATGGAGTAAAGGGCAATTTTAATGTATTTCATAATTTATATATTTATTCAGTTTAGTTTGTATGTGATCTTAAATCGAAAGTTTATACCCGGTTTAGGTATGCGAAAAGTGTCAAAAAGCGGTCTATTCAATAGATTAATGACTTCTATGTTGAGCGCCAATGGCGCCGCGGCAAAACCATAAGTAACACCAAGGTCTACCGCGTGCTGGCTAGGTATCAGGGTCTCTCCGAGGTCGACCTTTGAGTCCCCGAAAAGTGGGGGTTCGATATCCTGGGGTACTGGAAGGTTGAGAAACTTTTCCGTAAAACCATAGTTTGCATAAACCTCCAAGGCATCATCCGCTCCGAATATTTTGGGTAGTTCATAATTGATATTGAGGTTGGTGAAGAAATAAGGTCGATTAGGAAGCCGGGCTTTCTCTTGATTAGCCTCAACGGCCTCTACATTTATTCTTCGTTGTTCTTGGTAAGTGACAGTTGTAGAAACGCTTAGAAACTCACTTATTTTCGCTTTTATGGCTGTTTCTACACCAATCACCCTGGAATCATTCCTATTCTCAAAGCGAGAATTGACGATACCAAATGGTCTGAGTATAATTTGGTTTTCCGTAAATCGATAAAATGTGTTGAGGTCGAGCCAGAAGGTTTGGGCCTTATTCAGTGGGGTATATAATCCTAAGTTCAGATTATGACTGTTTTCCGGATCAAGCCCTGGGTTACTGACTATAAAGAGGTTATCACCAAAGTACTCTTGCGATTCCGGTATCCGGGTAGCCAGCTCGTAGGAGAGCCGGACAAATTGATTGCGTTTCAAATTCCATTTTCCGGATATCCCGGTACCGTACGATTCGTTATCTATGGCTACATCTTCATTTAAAATCCGGCCTTCAAAGGAACGCGTCAAGAGATCATATCTTTTGACAAACAGGCTCGTCTCCAATTTTTCATTAAAGAGCTTAGCGTTTACACCGAGCCCACTTATGTTTCTTCGGTACGCTGAGTTAATGCTTAATACATCAATACGCTCTCCATTGATCAAGGTCGTTGGGCCAAAGGGATCAGATCCGATTCTGCCTTCGTCTATTAGGGTATGATTTACATAAATCGACGTATTGGGACTTACCTTGTAAGTAAAATAGGCACGGAATACATAGTTATCCAAGATGATCTTTTGAAGGCGGGCACGTCCCGTTTCACCCGGTTCCCGAGTTGATGGATCTTGTAATAGGTCGAGCTCACCGGCAAAATTATACCGGTTTCGTGTCGTATCTGCGAAATCGTTTTTTACCTGGCTATACGCACCAAAAAGATCTATTTTAAACTTGCCAACTGACTTTTTATACCTGCCACTAAAAATATTACTGGTCTCTGTACCACGCGCTTCTCCGTAAGCATCCGTCAGAAAAACCCCGTTCTGAAGATCAGTATCCCCGTCAAAACGTGCATAACCTATTTCGGCCAGATCCGCCCAGCCCACATTTTGGATGCCTGCTTTTAATTCCCCGAAAGCACTCTCAATCGAATTATGGAATCGTATACCCTGCCTTTCCTCTAACTGACGCGTTTCAAAGTTCTCTATTAGTCCGGTGAAGGTGTAATCATTATCAGAATACACGTAGTAGGAAGATAAACTGATAAAAAAATTACTATTTGGAATGTTCCAGTTGCCATTGATATTGGAATGGTGCGTATTGAAAGAGCCTATGGTATAAGAAACATCCAGGTAATTCTGAAAGTAATCCCTGGAAGTAAAATTCAACGCCCCGCCCAAAGCGTCAGCTCCTAATTTAACCGGAAGAACCCCTTTATAAATCTCCAGGCTTGAAAACTGATCTACCGGAACAAGGCTTAAGTCAAAAGCATTTCCCAAATAGTCTAAGGGGATATCATCCCGAAAAAAACGGATGGCATTCCCTTGTAGTCCGTTAATATTGATTAGCGTACCACTTCCGACCCCTGCTGACTGCCTTACCTTCACACCTGGTAGCTGATTAATGGCCTGTGGCAGACTTATGGATTTCGTATGAAGCTCTTTGGCATTTATGACCTCTACCTTGATAGGCTGCTCTCTCTTTTCTTGTTCCGTTGACTTGCCATAGACCACCACCTCTTCCAACTCACTTACTGAAGTATTTAAACTGGTATTGAAATCAGTTGTTCTACCTCCCTGAACCACCATGGTTCTTTCTATTGGCTCAAAACCTACAGAAGAAATCCTTAATAAATATGCGCCTTCCTTAAGGTTCGAAATAGAAAAACGACCGTCTCGATCGGTGACATCCCCGAGGGTACTGCCAGCAAGCAGGATAGTCGCACCCGGAAGAGGTGCTCCTTTATCGTCGGTTATTCTGCCGGAAAGACCTCCTTGTCCCTCCTTTTTTTGACGTTTAGGTGCTACCTGAATAGTGATGTCGGTGCCTTCCACGGAAATAATCAAGCGTTCGCTCTTCCAGATTTCCCGGATGATAGCACCTATTTTCGCTTGTTGATACGTTTTTGAAATACTACGATTTTTGGGCAGCTCGGAGGGACGGTAGTTGATGGTGTAATTCGCATTCTGCATTAGCTTTTCCAACGCTTCCTCCACCGACTGACCTGTAAAACGAATGGTAATCTCACGATCCAGCAGGTTTTGCTGACCAAAAACAGGCGTAAATGAAAGTGCCAAGAGAAGGAGTATACTATTTACCAGGGATCGGATCACTTCAGATTCAGGCTCGGAAAGCTCCTTATTTAGTGGATAGTGACATTTTTACCCTCAATGCGATACTCAAACCTGCCCATGAAAGCCAGTTTGTCCAACACGGTTTCGAGCGGGGGATTGTCCTTGGTATACCGGAAATCCTGAGTGAGCAAATTCGGGTCTTCTACCGTCACTTTCACATCGTACCAGGGTTCCAGCACTTCAATAATTTCCTTTAAGGTTTCCCCATCAAATACCAGGCGATTGTCTTTCCAGGCCGTCAGTTTTTGCGCATTCACTTCTTTGATGGCCATGCTCTTATCGGAGCCAAGGACTGCTCGATCATTGACCGTTAAAGTGATCTGATTATCGAAACTCCCTTTTTCTGAGAAAGCTACTTTACCATTGGTTACGATGACTTCGGTTTCTCCTTCTTCTTTAGTGTTGATATCAAAAGAAGTGCCTAAGACCTGAGTTTTGGTGTCTTCCGTATAGATAATGAAAGGCTTCTCCGGATTTCGGGCTATGTCAAAATGGGCATGGCCGGTAAGATAGACTACACGCTCATCGCCTTCAAAACGCTCAGGTACCCGGATCTCCGTTTCATAATTCATCCGAATGGTAGAGCCATCAGGCAGGGTCACCGTTCTTTTTTCACCGCGTTGGGTTTGAACGGTTTGGTATAAGTCGGCTACCTGGGTTGTCCTGGAGATGGATTCCCGACTAGTGTAGTAATACCATGAAAACCCGATCGCAGAAAGGAAAAGTACGGCTGCCGCATATCTTCCAATCCTTTGATACAATGGCACTACCTTTCCTGAGCTGTCACTTTGTACTACAGGAGAAATCGAACCCCAGATCTCTGAGGCCATGTCGTCTTTGGTTGCAGGATCAAGGAGTTGGTCGTACTGGTCTTTTGAAGAGGAAAGCCATTGATCCACTGCTCTCTTCTCCTCTTCCGTACAATGGCCTGAATGGTATCTTTCAATGAGTTCACGGGTAACTTTCATTACACAATTTTTGGTTGGTTTTTTATAGTGTTGTGTAAGTCGGAGTTTACCCTACCTTTTGAAAAATATTTTATTTGGCGGACTTGCCCTCGTGGTGGTCTTTGGTCTGTGTGGGCACAGACCAGAGTGGGGTCTTAGGTCTGTGTGGACACAGACCAGGGATGAGAGGATGAGAGGAGGATTTAAA
>JBCCOE010000125.1:0-9207 GCA_039025475.1 Bacteroidota bacterium
GACGTAGTAGTACGTACCATCGGGGAGCTCATCGCCATCATCGGAATTTCCCACAAACCGATTATCTGTATTATTATATGCAGTGGTATTGTACACTTCATTGCCCCATCTGCTGTAAACAAAAACCCGGTTAGAGTCATAAAATTCGATATTCCTTATTTCCAGAAAATCATGTTTATCGTTTTGCTGAGTAGTTACCACGTTAAACACTTCAATAGGTGGGATGTCTGATAAACCACTGGCCGTTAGGGTAGTGGTAAAGTCTGCCGCCGAGCTGCTCCGTATAGTTAGAAGTGCGGATTTAGGTCCAGTAGATGATGGTTGAAAGGAAATCAATAAACTAAAACTACCGCCAGGTTGTATCGGATCCGGGATATCGCTCAAGAGACTAAAGTCATTACCATCAATTAGTACTTCTGATATTACGAGGGGTACGGTTCCGGAATTAGATATCTCTAGCTCGCGCTGATCTTCGGCTCCCACAGGGATATCGTCAAAGTTGATAGTACCTCCATTGGCTAGTGGATCACCTGTTGAACTATTTGAAACCGTAAGTTCTCCCTCAATAACCGTCACCACGGCGTTAAATGGAGCACTATCATCTAAACCATCGTTTACTACAACAGGTACAAGCAAATCACCCACAAAATCCAGATCTGGTAATACACTATTTCCATTAACCGTATAATTCTGTCCTGTACTTACCGACAGTGAAAATCCCACCGGAAACGTATTGTCAACATCACTTACTAACATATCATCTAACTCCATATTGACCGCGGTATTTTGTGGTGTCGTAATAGTTTGCTGACCGGTAATAACCGGAGCATCATTGACGGCATTGACCGTAATGCTAAAGGTTTCGACCGCTACGTCTTGCGTATCATCTACCTCCACGGTGACTACCACGATACCATTAGTATCAGGCTCCGGGGTGACCCTGATGGTTCTTGATCCACCGGAGCCCCCAAGAATTATGCCTTCAGGAGCGACAAGATTAGGGTCATTGGCGAAAGCCGTGACAATTAAATCATCAAGATTTGTTTCGGCATCGTTGATGGTAAATGGTACGTCACCGGTACTGCCATCTTCATCAATCACAACATCAGATATTGGACTTATGGTGGGAGCCGAATTGGATGTTGCAACGGTAGCCGAAATAGGGAAATCAAAATTAGCTTCATCAATGTCATTACTAACGATGGTTAAGGTTTCATTAAAGGAACCTAGAGCCGAGGCATCGAACTCGATATCAAAATTCACATCACTACCATCTGACACCAAGATAAGCGGCAAACTCGTTAATACGGTAAAGGGACTTCCTGTAATGTTAATGGCTGATACGACGAGATCACCCGCTCCCGTGTTAGTCAAAGTAAAGGTTTGGACAAGGTTATTGTTTTGTGTTGTAGTACCCAGGTCGAGTACAGTCGCTTGACCATCAAAAATCTCAGTATCAGAACCAGTACTCCCAAAGAAAACTGAAATTTCAGGACTTGGCGGAGCGGTAACTTCCGCATCCACCTGAAAATCAAAAAAAGTCTCATCAGTGTCATTGCTCTCAATCTCAAACGTGGCAGTAGAAGGCCCTACTGTACTTGCGTCAAATTCAATATCAATAGTTTCAAAAAGTCCGGGCCCAATGGTAGAAGGAGGTGTTGCCGATATAAAAAATGTACCTGGCGGAGTAAAGGAATATGTATTTAAATCAAGATCGGCCGTGCCCTGATTTTCAATAGTTATTTGTTGAGTGAGGTTATTACCTTGTACTGTACTACCGAAGTCAAGTGGCAAAGCCTGACCATCCGTCAACTGCGTACCTGAAGTACCAGAACCCATATAGACGACGATCTCTGGCTCTGGGGTAGCAGTTATTGTTCCGGTTATTTCAAAATCAAAATTAGCTTCATCAATATCATCGTTGGTAATATTCACCGTTTCGGTAAAAACACCGACAGCACCTGCAGTAAGTAATATATCCAATAACTCACTCCCACCTGGCGTAATTACGAGTGGAAAGGATACGGCAGAATTGATCATAAACTCGGTGCCTGTAATGGTGATGTTAGTAATGCTCAGCGGGCTCGCACCTTGATTCTCAATAGTGAACGTTCTATTTATTCCAGACCCTAGGACCTGGGATCCAAAATCAATGGCTGTTGTCTGACTATCGAAAATCTCGGGCAAAGTATTATTGGGGCCATCAAAAACGGCAATTTCAGGTTCAGGGCAAGACAGAGCATCACCACTAATACTCCATCCCTTGGAAATCAAGCCATTTCTGGCCGTTTCACCGTTACAATAGAAAACACCATTAGCTGTGAATGTTACACCTGTTTGAACTGAAGGTAGTGCATCCCAACCAATAAGCGTATTATCATAATTGGCGACCGAAATGCCTGAATTACTGAAAAATCCGTTCATACTGGTTACATTCGATACATCCCAAGAACCCAGGTCTTGGTCGAACGCCAATGTCAAATTGAACATACTGTTCATATTGGTTATACCTGTGATATCCCAAGAACCGATGTCTTGGTTAAACTCATTAGCATTCGAGAACATACTGCTGGCAAACTGAACATTGCTCATGTTCCAATTACCTATGGGTTGATTAAAGCCATCTGCGCTAGAAAACATAGATGTCATATCAGTAACACTGCTCACATCCCAACTATTCAGTGGTTGATTATACTGCGCTCCTGAAAACATACTGCGCATGTTAGTAACATTGCTCACATTCCACCCGTCAATGCTAGTGTTAAACTGAGCGAAGTTGAACATGCGTTCCATGGTGGTAACACCGCTTACATCCCATCCACTGATGTCCTGGTTAAATGGAGAAAATGCGAACATTGATCTCATGTTGGTCACGTTGATCACGTTCCAACCTCCAATTGGTTGATTGAATCCGGAATCATCGAACATATCCCGCATGGTAGTTACACTACTCACATCCCAGTTTCCTATAACTCCGTTAAAGTCACGAGCGTCCTGAAACATAGCACTCATGTTAGTTACCGATGATACATTCCAACCATTCAAATCCTGATTAAAGTCAGAGGCATTTGCCAACATGGCTCGCATCGTGGTCACATTCCCTACATTCCACGAATTCAATGGTTCATTAAACGCACGTGCACTACTAAACATTTCGCGCATGGTTGTTACGTTACTCACATCCCATGCATTTATATTTTGATTAAATTCAACAGCATTCGCGAAAGCCCTGAACATATCAGTAACGCTTGACACATTCCAGCTTCCTATAGGTTGATTAAACAATAGAGCAAAGTCAAACATTTGACTCATGGTAGTCAGGCTACTCACATCCCAACTACCGATATCCTGATTAAAGACGCTGGCCACCCTGAACATTAAATCCATTTGGGTAACATTTCCCACATCCCATCCGCTAATATCGCCGTCAAAAGCACTGGCATTTTGAAACATGCTACTCATATCGGTTACGGAACTTACATCCCAAGAATTGAGCGATTGATTAAAACTTGAAGCTTGTAAAAACATGGCGGTCATATTCGTTACAATGCTTACATTCCAGGCATCTATGCTTTGGTTAAATGAGGATGTGCCCTGGAACAGTCGGGTCATGTTGGTTACATTACTCACATCCCAAGAACTAATATCTTGATTTAAAGAAGTGGCCCCACGAAACATTTCTGTCATATCTGTGACGGAGGAAAGATTGGGAGCATCCGAAGCGTTGATGATGAGGTTTGTACAACCTTGAAAGGCGCCGTTCATGGAAGTCCATGTAATGTTACCCCATTGTTCAACACTTTGAATTCGATTCCTACTTGCACCAAACCCGTTAAAGAAAATTCTTGGAAACGAGCCAGTTATCGACACGGTATAGGTTCCGGCCATCGCGTATGTATGAGAAATATTTCCAGTGACACCAGAATCGCTACTGGCATCTCCCCAGTCAATGTCGTAATTATAACCACCACCTGTGGTAGGAATCGTTATTTCGTCTCCATCGTTGAGGATTTCCCAGGTGGTAATAAAAGCTTGGCCATTAGCGCTACCAAAAGCCATAGCCATCAAACCGATAAGCGTGGTAATCTTGCTAAATATGATGTCACAGTTATAACTGTAATTAGTTTTCATCTGGATAGAATGCTCATTGAATCGTCTATCAAGATAGTGGTAAAACCAAGGAGTATTATATGCTATTTAGCAAACGACATGATTTACTTAGTGAGCGTAATGAAAGTGTTTATAAAAGATTTATTTTCGACATGAATGCACTCTTGTAGGCCCTTCCTATAGGTACGGGTGTCTCACCAAAAAATACATTACCATCACCGATCCTGGATATTTTTGAAAAATTGATCAGATAGGATTTATGTACCCGTTGAAAGCCATAAGGAATGAGCTTTAATTCTATGCTCTTCAATGTATGGCTTACAATATAGTGTTGGTTTGCAATAAATACTTTAGCATAATTATCAAACGCTTCTACATATAGGATATCAGCAGGGGCAATAGGAAGCAAGCCCTCTTTGTCTTTGACGAAGAATTGATCGGATTTTGATGTAGCTTCCAAGGCTATTTTGTAAAAAGCCATTTCTACATTCACCTTTATTTCTTCCTTGTCAAATGGTTTTAGTATGTATCCATAAGGGTTGGTATTCTTTGCCCTATTGAGTGTTTCTGAATCATAATATGAAGTAACAAAAATAAAGGGTGTGCGCCTTTGATCATTTATGAAGTTAGCGAGATGAATACCGTCACGATCTCCTGATAAATTTACGTCCAGTAGTGCCAGATCAAATTCGTTCTGAACAATTTTAGATTCAGCTTCATCGTATTTCAATGCCACATCCACGTAATCTATGCCTAAATCTTCCAGACAAAAGAGTAAATCATCGGCAATGAGCGGCTCGTCTTCAACAATAAGCACTGATCTTTTCATCTGTTAATTATATAACTTATAGTTGGCAATAGTAAGGGAGGCTTCTGTTCCGTTATTAAAGTCAAAATGTACGTTAGCCTCTAGTTTTCTAGACAATGACTTGATCATGCGCATCCCAAATGAATTTGAATTAGCAGCATCTTTCGTTGATCCTACACCATCATCTTTTACGGTGAGTAAAAGTTTTTCAGATCGTTCTACCAATGAAATATTCAATTCCCCTCTTTTACCCTGGGGAAAAGCATGCTTAAATGCATTGCTGATCAACTCGTTAAGAATTAAGCCAATAGGTATCATGGTATCCACGTCTAGCTTGAGTTCATCAACGTTGTACTGAACACTGACATATTCTGAATTAACACCGTAGGCATTCTGAAGCGTAGTACTTAGGTTTTTAATGTAATCCAATACCTCGACTCCGGTAAGATTATCTTTTTGATACAATTTTTGATGGATCAAGGCCATAGACTTCACCCTATTTTGGCCTTCATTGACTAAGGCCTGGGCATTTTCGTCTTCTATAAAGCGGGATTGCAAACTCAATAAACTGGAGATGACCTGCAAATTATTTTTCACACGATGATGGATTTCTTTAAGTAGTACCTCTTTTTCCCTCAATGACTTGGATATTATACCATTGGCCCTCGACTTGGTTTTTAACAATAGAAACAATAAAACTGTACCCACCACTAAAATCCCAGCCACAAGCAATAGTATATTCCTTTGATTCGCGGAATTCTGCTCTGAGATAATTGACTCTTGGTTGGCTATTTTAAGGGCAGCGATTTCACTTTCTTTTTGTTCTGCTTCATACTTCAAAGTAAGGTTGGCAATAGTAGCATTTAATGATTTCGTAAGAAAAGAGTCCTTACTGGCTAATGCATTTCGAATACGCCTATACGCCTGCTTGTAAGCGCCTGATGCTGCGTAGGCCTCCGCCAATATCAATTGATTTTCAATCGCCAGCTCCTTATTGTCTAACACCTCATTCATTTTTTCCATTTTCAATGCATTGAAAATGGCCTTTTGATAGTCTTTTTTCTCCAGGTGATATCTGGCAATAGAGAGTAGTGAACTGGATATGTTAATACTATCATTTCTCGACTCAAAGAAATCAAGCCCTTTCGTGGCGTAATGGAGACTGCTATCCAGTTGGTCAAGACCTTGAAAGGAATTAGCCAGGTTCACATAGGACTTTGCGAGATTTCGTAAAGAGGATCGCCGCTTAGCCAGCTTCAACAGCTGCTGATTATATACCAACGCCTTGTCAAAGTCCTCTATGGTATTATATATGGCACCTAAATTAAGCAGAGCGACTTCTAAATAGTTGAGACGATTTAACCTTTCAAAGTATTGTTTAGCTTCCAGGTAGTACTCAAGGGCTTTATCGTAAATGCCTTGCTTTTTGAAGATTAGACCTAAGTTTGACTTCGTAATGGCAACACTTACACTATCATCCAGTTGCTCACGGGTTCTCATAGCTCTCAGATAATAGTCCGTTGCTTTTTTGTATTCTTCCATATCCATGAACATAACGCCCAGATTGTTTAAAGAAGAAGCCACTTTAGCGTTTTGATTGTTTTCTTCTCGAATGTTCAGTGCCTCACTGTAATAGTATTCGGCGCTATCCCAATCACTTAAATAGTGATAGGCCACAGCCACCGATGTAGCGGCTTGCGATAATCCCTTTGGGTCATCTAAATAGGAGAAAGCTCTATAAGCCTTTTGCCCATATTGTAATGAACTATCCAGGTTTTGAGAAAACCACTCATAGGATAGTTCATCAAGCGTATAGGCTTTTTCAGAGCTACTTAAATCTTTCTCCAGCATTTGATTTAAACTATCTATTTTAATCGAATGCTGCCCGTGTAGCTGCCATACTAGCAAGTAAAATAAAAGACAAAGAAGATATCTCATTCTCATTGATTAAAATACCTAGTAACTCACAAAATAAACATTTGGAATATATGTTTTATCTTTTTTATCAAATAACTCTATATAACCGCTTTCTTGAATTCAGGATATCCCATAATTATAACCAGGGACATGAGGTAAGCGCTTTTTTTAACGAGACGAGGGCTTCCAAAAATCAGTCGAGGTGATGAGTGAGATCAATTTTAGGCCTTGTTTTAGACACGAACTTTGATAAGATTATTAGAAATAAAATATGCCCAGACCTAAAACAAAAGACGAACTTTTAACACAAAGCCAGGCTAACTTAGATAAGCTAAATGAATTAATTGATGGCCTCAGTGAGTCTGTTCAACATATGGAGTTTCCTAAAGGAACCTTAAATAGAAACATACGGGATGTCATTGCCCACCTTCATCATTGGCACAAATTATTTTTAGGATGGTACAAAGTAGGTACTACCGGGGAAAAGCCCAACATTCCTGCGGAGGGGTATACCTGGAAAACACTACCGGAATTTAATAAAAAGATTAACGAAAAGTACTCAGAAATATCGCTTGAAGAAGTAAGGGATCTTTTTAAGGGTTCTTATCGTGAGGTGCGCAGTCTGATCGAACAGCATTCTGAAGATGAGCTTTTCGAAAAGAAGCTATACAAATGGACAGGAACTACCTCTCTCGCCGCATATCTTATTTCAGCAACCTTCAGCCATTATGATTGGGCATTTAAACTGATCAAGAAGTCTCTAAAGCAAATACAACCCTCTTAACACATTTAGTGTCTTCTTGTAAAGAAAGCATATGAAAAGAATTCTATCATTATTTATCTTATTTCTCTCACTTCATCTACCCTACTCCTGTTCAGAAGATGAATGTGATAGTTTTACCTTATTGGAATCCAGGATAAAAACTATCGTCAGCTCGATTGGATCCGTGGAAAAAAATACATTCACTGACATCACAACCAGTAGTTTCCTCACTGCCGCCATTCGTTTTGAGATAACGGAAATGGAGTTTTCGGAAATAGCAAAAACACGAAACACGGAATACCATCCATTGGTATCATCGGCTTTGGCGTGCAGTCCTCCTGAACCAGAGCTTGCCTATGACATAACGAAGATAACACTTACCGGAGAGTCAGCCGTTTCATTGGCTACTGATGAGGTGCAAGCTGGCGAATCATTGAATTCCATTTTTGATGTAGCAAACTATGATCATGCATCGCTGGACGCATTTTCAGATGATCTTTTTGATAATAAGGGGTTATTCGGACACATCGGCGCTGAACTGATCCTGGTAATGAACGAAGCTCCTCAGGAACCCATCAGCCAGCGATTAACTTTGAGATTGGACTTTTCAGACGGCACTTTCCTTGAGTTGGAAACAACGAATTTTGAAATTAACTAATCACATCCACCTTCAATTACACTTAAACCTGTACATTTCCATTTAGACCCCTAAATGGATTCATGACATATATCAAATTCAAATTTCCTTGATCTGAGCTCATAAAATACCCTTTCGGCAAACTCAACATTTTTTATGGTGATGATATTAACGGACTCACCAGCCGGTAAAACCCTATTTTCAATACTACCGGACAGGTGTGGAAACCGGGTAGTTCCCATTAGCCTCTGAAATACCGAATCCAGATTGGCCATTTCAGTTTCTTCTAAGCGCATTTCCACATTTTTAACCAATGCCGGTCCGACACCATTATTTCTAACGTATAACTTCATTCCATCCGATTCATTATAGATCGATCTCCATTCCAGGTAAGGCCAGGCAGCTAGCTCCTGTTGCTTGTTCATAATACGCGCCTGATAGATATAAATAGATACCGTTACGAGGTTAATGGCAATAGCTAATACCCAGAATTAAACCGAGATCCTTTGGAAGAGGTACTTAAAAAAATTTGTCTTAAAATTCATAGTTATCGTGTTTACTTGATCAAAGCACAATCGGTTTTGATTGCATTCGATACCATTAAAGGGTTGCGTGGGTCTTAAAAAATAGGCTAAAAAGCCGCGAAGTTATGGACTGGAAATACGATTATACTTCAAAGTTAGCCTTAAACCCGAGGTGTAAAGGTCTAAATCACCGGCACCAATTCCCTGAATTGGTATTTTTAGATATGGCTCAGCTTGTAAGCTCAGCACTGAGCTAAGACGCTTTCGATATCCTACTGATGCATTCAGTATACCTAAAAAATGCTGATTTTCATTTCTGAAAAACTGATCTCCTTGCGGCCATGGGTCATCATATATGATATCGTAATTTTCCGTAAGCATAAAATAAGTGGATAGACCTGCACCAAAAACAAAACCTGACTCTTCATAACCATTTAAGTAGTAACTC
>JBCCOE010000126.1:0-9117 GCA_039025475.1 Bacteroidota bacterium
AAAGGGCAAAATGATATTCATTATTTATGATGCGGAACCCAAACCCACAAATAACCCTCGCCCCGTTATGAAACCTTATACAATTAGGAAAAGAGCCGAACAAAAAGATCCATTATTCCAGGTAAAGAATATTACCGAGTAGTAATGCGAAGATACCCTCGTAAGGTAGATCAAGAAAAGTACGATGCCATTCGCGACCTGAAACGCGAGATTATCTTAAACCCTGAAATGAAGCATCGTATTATTCTAAAAGCGATAAAGACCGAAGAAAACCCGGAGATACGAAAGCTGATTCGGTGGTATAATAAAAAAAGTCTTTTATAATCCTATGAGATAGGTTTAATCTTTAGTTTCAGACTACTTCAATTCCCCCTCACTCGTTCCCATAGCTCAGCGAGCAGCTTCTTTCCATCTCTTTGGGTTTTCTTTACTTCAGTGAGCTCAATTTCCCCTAACGCATTTTCAGATATTTTATATTGGAACACAAAGTCCGTTGACCCAGGTTCTAAGGTGAGTAATCCAAAGCGCAGATCATTAAAGTATAACGTTTCCTCTTTCTGCGTAATAATAAACCAGCCCTTGGAAATCCGGATCATACGTTGGATACGCTCGTTTTCAATCAAATCTCCTAACAAAAGATGATCTTTCGGGTAAGCCTCAAATGAAATCGGTTGTGTATCTAAAAAAGAAAAAGTACCCAGAAGGTAAGTATCCCCAGTGTCTACGTTGGCGCTCCACAGGATGGTATTCATCGGGGCTGGCCTGATGTCAATATCTGTGTATGAAATGTTTTGCGATTCTAAGGCATCCTTAAATTGGACATAAGCGAATCCTTTTAGTACCAGGGTCGCCGCTAAATAAAAAGAACTTATACCCAAACCTAGTGTGTTGAAGAACCTTCGTTTAGGGTTGGTGCGTTTACGCACCATGGCTAGGATCAAAAACACTAGAAAAGGCAAAGTGTAAAGAGGGTCTATCACAAATATGGACTGAAAAGCAAGGCGTATCTCGAAAGGCCAAAATAGCTGCGTGCCCCAGGTGGTGTGGGCATCTAACAGGGGATGGGTGATCAACGCCCAGAAAAAAAGACGGATCCACCCCTTTGGATTTTTGTATTTTTCATAGCGGGATACCAACCATCCAAAGAGTAATCCGAATACTACCGAAAAAACAATGGAGTGCGTAAACCCTTGATGAATAGCTAGTGCAGTTGTGGTGTCCGTGAAATTGGTGACTAATACATCCAAATCAGGAAGGGTACCGGCTATAGCACCGTAGAGCACGGCTTTATTACCCACCTTTTTACCTAAAACGGCTTCACCTACCGCGGCACCAAGAACGATTTGTGTTAGGGAATCCAATACATCGAGAAAACAGGCCCCCTACTTCATTTGTTACTTTAATGCTTCCTTGAATTATCCAAGCGCCTTATCCAAATTATAAGCCGCGCTGATAAGGGCCAGGTGGGTAAAAGCCTGGGGGGTGTTACCCAAAGCCTCTCCTCTTTCACTAATTTCTTCTGAATAAATACCCAGGTGATTGGCATAGCCCAGCATTTGCTCAAATACCAATCGCGCATGTTCTAAAAATTCCGGTTTAGTTTTACCCGACCGGGTTAAGGCTTCGACGAGCCAAAAGGTGCAGATATTAAAAGTCCCTTCATGGCCGGATAGTCCGTCTTCCGTTTCATGGACATTATACCGGTACACCAAACTGTTCATCACCAGGCCACCTTCATCGGGTGATTTTAGCGTTTCTTTCAATGTGCTGACCATCATGGGGTCATTAGGGGCAATGAAGAATACTAAGGGCATCATCAGGTTAGAGGCATCCAACGTGTCGCTTCCATAGTATTGAATAAAGGACTTTCTATCCTTATTCCATCCTTTCTCCATGACTTCGTTATAGATCTGATCCCGTATTTTAGTCCATTTTGGAATATCTCCGGGAAAAGAGCGTTTCTGCGCCAGACGAATACCGCGATCGAGGGCTACCCAACACATCACTTTTGAATATACAAATCGTTGTCTTCCACTGCGCACTTCCCAAATACCTTCATCTACTCCATCCCAGTGCTCACATACCCATTCTAAATGCTTAGACAAACTTTTCCAGGCCTGGTAGGATATTGGAGAACCGTATTTATTGTAGAGGTATACCGAATCCATCAGCTCTCCGTAAATATCCAGTTGGAGCTGGTCATAGGCGCCATTTCCAATCCGCACGGGTTTAGAATTTCTATATCCTGACAAATGGTCTAGTGTTTCTTCGGTTAAGGTGTGCCTACCATCAATACCGTACATGATCTGTAACGTATCGGAATCCCGACATTCGTCACTTCGTTGAATAACCCAGTCCATAAACCGGTCAGCTTCCTCGGTAAAGCCGATTCGCAGAAAGGCGTATACTGTAAACGCCGCATCCCGAATCCAGGTGTAGCGATAATCCCAATTACGTTCCCCGCCTATTCCCTCAGGTAAACTGCAGGTAGGTGCGGCTACGATGGCCCCTGTAGGTTCGAAGGTCAAGAGCTTCAGTGTAAGCACGGAGCGGTTAACCATTTCGCGCCAGCGTCCCTTATAGGTGGATTTAGACAACCACTTGCGCCAGTAATCGATAGTGTTCTTAAATTGTTGCTCGGCATTGTCCTCAGGTAAATCGCAGGGGGAAGCCTCACGACTTTCAAGTTCGTGAAAAATAAATACCACTGAATCGCCATCTTTAAGAATGAAATCCGTGTCTACCCCATTTTTTGCGGTTTTTAGCGGAACTGAAGTCGACAACGCCATACTGAGTGTGGCAGAATGAAAGGAAGCTCCTTTATCACAGATTACAGTTTCATGATCATCTCGTGCGTAGTTAAAAGCCGGATGGCACTGCACATTCAAAAGCATATCTCCATGTACGCTTTTGAGTTTCCTGACAATCTTGTAATCCTGTTGGCCTTTAATTTCATTCCCTACTGGCATGTAGTCTGTAATTTCAACAATCCCTTCATCGGTCATTAATCGGGTTATTAATACGTTTGTATCTGGCCAGTAGAATTGCTTGGTGTGACTGTTTTTTCCTTTTGCCTGAATTGTAAAATACCCGCCTTTTTCGGAATCCAGGAGCCTGGCAAATACACTGGGGCTATCAAAGTGAGGGAAACAAAACCAGTCAATGGAAGCATTGGTCCCAATGATTGCGGCAGATCGCATATTTCCGATTATTCCGTATTCTTCAATGGGTAGGTAGGACATAAGATGGGATTGAGATTCAAAAACCTAATCTAACTAAAACCAAGATGATATCATTTTAAAATGATGCAATATTCATTGTGGAAGTATCTTCTGTCAAAAGTCATATTCGGCTTGTTGAATAAGGAACTGGATCACGTCCTCCTCGGTCTTACTATTATTGATCAATCGGATCATGTGTGTCACCAATTCACGTAATGCCAATGACCCTTTCCCAAGGCCATAGGCAGTATAGGAGGTTTCCCACTGGGTTAAATAAAACAGTTGTTTGTCCGCGATACTGTAAAAGATGCTGGTGGAGTCTTTAGATATAGCTATAATGTATTTATCGGTTTTTTGGTCGACAGTACAGACATTAGTAGAAAAGTTGTTATCCGCTTGCCATTTTAGTGTGTCATTATCGTATTCAACGGTTAGGGTATAATCACCTTTTTCTTTGTGTAGTCCATACTCCTGATCGTACTCAAAGTAATTACTGTAGCCCGTGCTTTCTTTTTTCTGGGCGTAGCTGGTGACGCTAAGGAAAATGAAAACGATAAGCAGTATTTTGATTCTTGGATTCATTCTTCTGCAACTGTTTGATCGATCAAAAATTGCATAACGTCTTTTTGCGTAGCGTGATTTTCCAGCATTTTGATCATTGCCGTTACCCGATTATTGACGATCGAGGTATCGGGGCCATATCCCCAGGTTTGATATTTGTCGTGCACAAAATCAATATAATAAATGCTTTTATTATTCAGATCTGCATAAACGTACAACTCGTCCAGTAGGGCCACTATGTATTTTTCTGATTCTTTTCTAATCTCACAAACGGTAAATCCTTGAAAAATATCTTTTGTCCACTTTAACTGATTTTCATCGAATTCAATGAATAAATCTTGCTTATAACCTCCCCCATAGGCATTACACTCACCTTCTTGTTTACAGTGGTAGGCATTTGTGTAGTGACTTTTGATAGCACTCTGACTGTAGCTATAGCAGGAAATAGAAAACGAAATAACAAAAGCGCTTAGCCTCATATACCTTAGCTTAGATTTTTTTAATCTTCTTTGGTATTGCTTATATCGCGTCAAAATGTCGATGATTTTAAGATCATAGTAGGACGGGGTTTAGTATTCCTAGCGGGAATTTTCCGGGTCAAATATTAACAAGTCTTGCTGGCGCCAACCTATGTATATTTCAGAGCTCTCGGGTGGTTTCGGAGTACTTAACTCAAAAGTATATTCACCGACTTTCACTTCTACAAGATAGTCTTTCCCCAGACACAAGGTTCTCACTACTGATGCATTAGCCCTAAAATCACCCGATCCGTCGACCCGAAAATGATGATTTTTCAAAAAGTAGATTTTGTTCTTTTCACCATGATATTCAAATGATTCTAAAAGTGCTTGCGGTAAGTCAACCAGGGTATCAAAAAAACGTGCTACATACGAACTGGATGGTTGATTGTACAAAACTGTGGGTGTTGCCTGTTGTAGTAATTTACCCTCTCTCAAGACCAATACTTCATCGGAGATAGCCATAGCATCTTCAGAGTTATGGGTAATAAAAACCGAGCAAACTCCTGTATTTTGTAAGATAGTAAAAACTTCGGTGCGCAGTTTTTGACGTAAATGGTTATCGAGATTACTAAAGGGCTCATCCAGGAGAATCAGCTTGGGATCAGGAGCTAATGCCCTGGCGAGGGCCACTCGCTGTTGTTGACCGCCAGAGATCTCATGCGGATAGCGTTTTCCATACCCTTCAAGGTTCACCAGACGGAGCATCTCGTCTACTCTTTCTCTTTTGCCGGGATTCCCCGAAATGCCGTATTCAACATTTTTAGCAATGGTTAAATGCGGGAATAGTGCATAATGCTGGAAAACAAATCCAACGGCTCGCTTTTCAGCCGGCAGATGATAGCTATCCGAACTGATCAGTTCGTCGTTTAAATGAATTTCTCCACGGTCCGGACATTCTAAACCTGCTATAAGTCGTGCTAAAGTTGTTTTCCCGCTACCACTTTCACCTAAAAAGGCGTAAGCTTTCCCTGCTTCTAGTTGCAGCGATATATCGTAAACGGCCTGTACTTTTCCAAGGTTAAAACTCTTATACAGATGATCTACAGACAACAACATGGCTTAGCTCTTGCTTACTAATCTATTGAGAAATATAATAGGGAGCACTCCGGTAGCGATGATTAGCAACGAAGGCATGGCTGCTTCTATGATACGTTCATCACTCGCAAACTGATACGCTTCAATGGCCAGGGTCTGCACATCAAAAGGTTTGAGTATAAGCGTTAGCGGTAGCTCCTTCATCACATCAATAAAAACTAAAATAAATGCCCCTAATAAAGCAGGTTTTAGCAATGGTAATTCAACCTTTATAAAGGTAGAGAACGCTCCTTTTCCCAAGGACTGCGAGGCCTGTACTAATCCAAACTGGATTTTTTCCCGGCTGGCTGATATGGGGTTAAAAGCCACCGCAAGAAACCGGACAATGTAGGCATAGATTAAGGCCATGACCGTACCTGTAAGCAACAGGCCAATTTTTGTGGAGAAGGTCTGTCCGACGAAATCAATCAGCCATTTGTCAAAATAAAGACCAGGAATGTATACGCCTACTGCGATTACTGCACCAGGAATGGCATATCCTAAAACCCCAATTTTAGAGATTTGGTTTACCCAGTTCAACCGGTTCCATTCTTTGGCCATAAGCAGTGACGTTGCCACCAAAACGCAGCAAAATGCAGCAAGAGCGGCAATACTTAAACTTTGGAGTATAACGTGTAGTAATGCTATCCAATCTATCTTTACATAAGATATAACCGCCCAATATACGAGTTGGATCACCGGAGCAATAAAGCCTAAAAATACCGGTAAGGCGACTAAGGTTGTGACCCAGATCTGTTTCAAACGACTGCATTTCAATCGTTGGAGTTGCCTCTCACTTCCCCCATTTATAGCAAATTTCCTTGTACCACGCTGCTTTTGTTCGATAAGTATTAATGCGAATATGATGACTAGTAATAGGGCTGCGAGATATATGGCCGTCTCAGGTTCACGATACCCAAACCATGATTTAAAGATGCCTGTGGTAAACGTATTGACACCATAGTATTTAGCGGCTCCGTAGTCATTAAGTACCTCCATCAAAACGAGGATAACCCCACCTACGATCGCCGGTCTGGCCATGGGTAAAATAAGCTTAAAAAAATGCTGTACTTCCCCTTTTCCTAACACTTGCGAAGCATCGATGAGGTTTTGGGAACGGTGTAGAAAAAAAGCGCGACAGGCCACATACACGTACGGGTAAAGTGAAATGCTTAAGATAAGGGTAAGACCATTGATGTTCATCAAATCTATTCTTCCCACATCGAGTGAAAACCAGCCTAGTAATAGGTTTAAAGAGCCTCCGTAATCAAAAATACCGGCATAGGCATATGCGGTAATGTAAGAAGGGATGGCCAGGGGTAGGATCAGTAACCATTCGAGTATCCTACGTCCGTAAAATTCATATCGTACACTAAACCATGCACTCGTGACGCCGAAAAGTACAGTCTGAAAGGCGCAAATCAACGCCAGATAGAGCGAATTTTTGACATACTTAGGCAATAGGTATTCTGCAATGTGTGCCCATGATTCACCTGGCCCATCAAAGAGTTTAACAAATACGTACAGCGCAGGAATTCCTATGACAACGGTAATGAGCAAAGCGACAATGGACCATTTACCAAAATCTCTTTTGTTTTTGGATAAGTACGAATGTGATATGATAGACAATGGTGACTAGGTGTAATACAAATCGGTTAGGAAGTATTAAGGCCAACTTCCTGCATCAAATATGAGATTGGCGAGTTTATTGTACTCTCCTAACTTACTTAAAGGTAGTTGGTCTTCCTTAAAATTACCCCAGGATTGCAATAATTCAGTGGGTGGAACTTCGGGATGGATGGGATATTCATAATTAGCTCGGGCAAAGACTTCTTGCGCAGGTTTTGAAGCTAGAAACTCGATGAATTTGACGGCATTTTCTTTGTTGGGAGCATATTTAGCCACGCCTGCGCCACTAATGTTGACATGCGCCCCTCGATCATCTTGATTAGGAAAAAATATGCCCACTTTATTTCCGGCGTCGACTTCCGACGGATCCTTAGAATTCAACATCCGACCTAAATAATAGGTATTTACCACAGTCAAATCACCTTCTCCGGCAGCTACTGCTTTAACCTGGTCGCGATCGTTACCTTTGGGCGTACGCGCCATATTTTCCACCATACCGGCCACCCAATTGCGAGCTTTATCTTCCCCGGTATTGGCAATGATCGATGCCAGTAAAGATTGGTTGTAAATATTGGCAGAGGAGCGGATGAGCACCTTTCCCTGCCATTTATCATCCGTAAGCGCTTCGTAAGTAGAAAGCTCTTCGGGCGTAACACGGTCTTTGGCGTAAACGATAATACGAGCGCGCTTGGTTAAGGCAAACCATTGATTCCCGCTGTCTTTGAGATGATCGGGAATGATAGACGTAAGAAACTCAGAGTTCGTGCTTTGCAAAAGCCCCTTTTCTTTCGCCCGTGCTAACCTTCCGGCGTCCACGGTGATCAAAACATCGGCTGGGGAAGCGTTACCTTCAGCTTCCATCTTTTGGATGAGCTCATCGGCATTGGCGTTGACCACGTTTACCTGGATACCGGTTTCGTCTTCAAACTGCTTGAATAGGCGCTGGTCTACCTCATAGTGTCGGTGCGTATACACATTCACTACCTGCTCGGAAGTTTCTGTTCCTTTTTCTTTTGAAGGTACACAGCCGAAGTAAGCCATGCATAAAAACAGTATCGGAAGTATATTTTTCATTTTTTTAAGTTCGTTTTTAACACTAATTAGTCGCCATCCCCTGAACTGAACGTTATTGCCAGGCTCAATAAGCTGCTTGATTCCCCTTTAAAATGAGGCGTTAGCGCCTTAAATTCGTGATAAAGTTCCGAAAGTGCAGGATCATTGTTCACGGCGAGCTGCTCAAAGTTTTGATCTTTTGGAATACGTTCAATAATGCCATCAATCGCGGTTAACCTTGCCTGGATAGTCTTCACTAATGCTGCCCCTCCCTCGACGGAAAGCAAGTATTCTTCCCATCCTAAACCATCTTCGCCGGTGTGTTTCTTCCCTTCCCAAAAGGAGACTAGGTTTTTATAACTGGCCAGAAGGTACTTCAGGGAATTTTTGCTGAATCTGGCTTCGGCCAGTTCAGGTTGCGGACCGGACTGCCCTGCAATAAGTCCCATGGGTATGCCCAATTGCACGTCTCTTAAGGCTTCAAAACTGCGCACCATTTCGTTGAACATCAGCGTAGTAGAGCTTTTAACTTCGATACCGTCATTTTGGATGAACGTAGTTAAGTAATCGTTTTGCCAAGTTTTATGAAATTGATCAAGTTGCATGACCAGTTTTTCTATGATTTGGTTCAGGTAATCGAGGCGCCTATACCCTTGTAAAGAATCCAGAACACCTACAGGATTATCATTGAAAAGTAAATATTCGACCGCGAGCAATCCTCGGGTATTTCGCTTCGAATCATCCAATTGAAAATCTTCGGCTTGTATTTTTTCTTCAATCCCTTCCAGATGGATCGGCCAAAGTCCTACCTCTTCCAGAATGGTGCGTCTGCGCCCTTCTGACCCTCCGGGCCCAAAATTTAATAGGTTAACCTTTAGCCAGGCGCTGTACGTCTCATCCCAGGCCGATTGCGCGGTATTTAGACTTTCTGCGCTTCTTTTTTCACTTAGGTCTGCCGATGCTTTTTGTAAATTGTGAGCCGCCTGAACCACATTTTCTATCGAAGGTAAAATGATATTATGGGCATAATTCTCCAGGAATTGTGAACGCTCAAATTT
>JBCCOE010000127.1:0-8999 GCA_039025475.1 Bacteroidota bacterium
CCACGGATAACAATGGCTTCCGGACAAAGCGAGCGGGCCATTTTCATGGGCATTGCAGAGTGAATACCAAACTTTCTTGCTTCATAACTGCAGGAAGCTACCACACCACGATCCGTAATGCCTCCAATCAAAATAGGTTTACCGATCAACCTATCATCCAAGAGTCGCTCACAGGATACGAAGAAAGTATCTAAATCAAGATGTAGTATTGTCCGTTCACTCACATAGCAAATATACTACTTATTTTATAAAATACTAAAAATATTAGTAAATAGCAGTACTGCTACGGTTCGGAAATGGTTCTTGAAAGAATTGCAAAAGAACTAATTGTATAACTCTACATTGTCTTCACGGAGCGAGAAATTGTTTCTTACGAAGAATTACTTTCTTATGTTCTATTATAGATCAGATGATAACCTACAAGAAAAAATTGAGTGCGTATTAGACTTAATTCGTTTCGAAAATAGTAGCCCAACGTACCTTTTAAAATATTTAGAGGGTACCGACCAACCCTATGAAATACGGATAAAGGCAGGATTCGAGAAGCTCGAAAAGAAACCCACGTTACTCAAGAACAGGTAGCCCAACGAGCGAATACTAAAAAATCAAGACCTAGCGGGAGAAATTGCCATCCGTAAATTCCCCGGATGAGGTCAGGCTAATAGAAAGTCCGGTGGACCGATCTGGCCAAGTAGTCCAGGGTGACCATAACCATGCTCCTGCTAGTCCCAAGGTTAGGCTTCCGCTCATCAGACATAGCCGGGATGCGATTTGCCAAACTGGCATGAGGCCACGCAGACTACGATGGAATACCTTCGTGTCGATCTCAATAATCTCCAACACTGCGCACTTGTGTTTCCCAAGGTCAACCAAGGTTTTTGAAGGTATGTTCTATGAGTAAGCAGATGGGCTACAGGAGCATTTTTTCTACCTACTGCAACAGTTTTCTTAAAATGAAAGAGCAGATGGGCTTCGGTCTAACTAAGTTCCAAATGTGTTTACCGAGTTAGAACGTTTCTTCTTAGCAAAGGGTGCAAACGACCTAAACATTACACGTGAGCAAAATCACTGCATGCAGTGAAACACGGATCAACGACAAAGCCCGAACACTTTATGATAAGCACTCCATCGTCCGGCAGTTCTACCATCACTTAAGTCGCCTTTGTGAGTTTACAAGAAACCAAATAAAATAATGAAAACGTTATCTTTACGCAGTTCCAATCCAGGTATTATGAATATACAAGCCACCAAATTAGAGTTGATGGGACTCTTGTTGAATACGCTAAAAGAGAAAGCACTAGCCCGCCTTTAAGAAGTTTTTGAGCAAGACGAGAAAACAATCGTTGGCTATAAACCAAACAGTATTACCATCACGGAATCTGAGTTAGTAGCCCGCGCAGAGGTTTCTATGGAAGACATTAAGACTGGTAGAACTACAACGCTAAAAGATTTTAAAAAAGAAATTGATCAGTGGAAGAAACAACGAGCTACCAAGTGCAGATAGATCCTTTATCATCCTTCATCCGGTTCAATGATCAAGATTATCTACTTTATTGATAAGCCTTACCGTATAGTTTACCTTACAGATTTTTTTCCTACTCGCATGGACAATAAAAAGCTTGACGAAATAAGCAAATAATCCTACTTGCACTAGTCTCCCATATTCCACAAGGCTATGATGAATTAGGGTGATCAAGGTATTAATAACAACTTGGGTAGCAATAGCCGGTCATGGTTTTGTGCCTAAAGATGCTAATTTACTCATAGCATTTTTGAATGGGATGTTCCTGCCGACAGTGAAACTATTGATTTAAACCTACTTAAGATCCATCCTTCTGAATTTCCCTTTTTCAGTCGTGATTAAAGTATTATTGTTGCTAAAGCGTTATTTGCAAACGTTTTCAGAGCTATGATATTCACATAGTTCATGTTTTATTGCTTCTAATGTGCAATTTTGGCTTTAAGAAGTCTATAGTTTTAGTCCATTATTCAATACAAATCATGTTACGAATTTGTCTGAACCTTTTTTTGTGCTTTAAATTAGTACAGTCTTTTTGCAAACGTTTTCTAAGAATGTATAATCACAATTAATCGTATGAGAACAATTCTACGAACGAATCTAAAACCGCTGCTGTTGTTAGTCCTTTTTGTTCTTCCTCTTTTAAGCCTAGCGCAAACTACAATTACAGGTACCGTTTTATCCGACGATGATAATCAGCCACTGCCAGGTGTTAATATTATTATAAAAGGAACAACCACTGGAAGTACTACCGACATCGGTGGAAATTACAGCCTTAGTGTACCAGATCCTAATGCGGTACTCCTATTTTCTTTTGTAGGTTACCAATCGCAAGAAATTGTGGTGGGAAATAGAAGTAGAATTGATTTGAGCCTTCTTCCAGATATTAGTCAATTAGAAGAAATCGTAGTGGTGGGTTACGGTGCGGTGAGAAAAAGTGACTTGACGGGAGCCGTAAGTTCCATAAAGGGTGAAGAGCTAGTAACCGTGCCAGCAGTAAACCCAATTGAAGCTCTACAGGGCAAAGTTCCGGGTATGCAAATTACCAATTCTTCTGGTGCACCAGGCTCCTCGCCAGTGGTAAGAATAAGAGGAGTAAGTACGCCTGGCAACTCGGCTCCAATTTATGTGGTAGATGGAGTGATTTTAAATAATATTGATTTTTTAAATGCGGCCGATATTCAGTCGATAGAAGTACTAAAAGATGCATCGGCGACCTCAATTTATGGAAACAGGGGTGCGAACGGTGTAATTATAGTAACGACCAGACTGGGTAGCGTGAACAGGCCAGCAGAAATTACGGTGGCTTCTGAATTTAGTATTCAAACTCAACAAAATAGGATTGACCTATTAAATGGAAGACAATTTGCAGAAGTCCAAAATGCCATAAATCCTGGCACTTTTAATAATCTTGATGCTTTACCTAATATTGACTGGCAAGACCTTGTTTTCGAAACAGGAACCATTCAAAATCATCAAGTATCCGTCTCGGGCGCGTCCGATAAGAATCAATATCACGTTTCATTAAGTTATTTCAATCAGCAAGGAACTATCCCAGAATCTGAATTTGAAAGGGTAACGCTTCGTATCAATGAGAGACTCACACCAAAGGAGAATTTTTCGTTAGGAGCAAATGTGTCAGTCTCTCCATTTATAAGGGAAAATACGATTAATAGCGCGCCTTTTAATGCTTATCGTGCATCACCAATTATAGAGCCCTTCAACGATAACGGTGACTTTAATGAGGTAGACGGAGTAGGAAACATACTCGCTGATTTTTTATTTAATACAGATAACACTACACGTGGGCTTACTACGGTCGGTCAGATTTTTGCTGAAGTTAAATTTTTGAAAGGGTTTAGTCTAAAAACCAGCCTTGGGACAGAACTATTTTGGGAGGAAAATGAGGCCTTTGTACCTGAATTTTTTGTTTCGGCGGCTCAGCAAAATCCTGTGAACAACTTTGCTAAAAACACCTTCAGACGTACATCTTGGATTTGGGAGAATACCCTGAATTATGATAGGGAGATTGACAAGCATCGAATTAACGCTGTAATTGGCTATACTCTCCAAGAAAGCAGGAATGAAAGGTTAAATATTATCGGAAGAGACTTATTTAGAACCGGAGATGACTTCAGGTATATCGATCAAAATAATATCGATCCTGTCTCTGTGCGGAACGACGTAAGAGATCCCGGAGACTATTTCAATATGATTTCCTACTTAGGAAGAATTAATTATTCATATGATGAACGCTACATAGCAACATTTACCTTCAGGAGAGATGGTTCATCCAAGTTTTTAGGGGACAATAGGTATAACTTATTCCCTGCTTTCGGTTTGGGGTGGAATATGATTAATGAGTCTTTTATTCAATTCCCTGGTATTATAACAGACCTTAAACTCAGAGCAAGTTGGGGCCAGGGAGGTAATGATAAAATTGATTATCTCAGAGCGTACAATTTAGTGGGTAATAATTTCAATGCTGTTCTGGGGGAAACAGAACAGCAGTTTTTTGGTCAATCAGATAGCGAATTCGGAAATCCTGACCTGGAATGGGAAACTGTCGAGCAGATTGATATTGGTTTGGAGATAGGACTACTAGATGGAAGGTTCACGGCAGAACTAGACTACTATATTAGAGATACAGATGGTATTTTGATAGGGTTATCATTACCTGACTATTTAGGTAATGGAGCTCAATCCGTTTTTTTTAACGCGGGCGCAGTTACCAATAAGGGTTTGGAGTTTAATCTGCAGTGGCGTGACCAGATCGGTGATTTCAATTATAACGTCGGGATTATAGGAGCAACTCTAGATAATGAAATGACAAGAGTTAGCGGTGTAGAAGGAGCTGATTTTCTTTTTGGTCCAAGATTTAATAATCAGAACTTCACAAGAACTGAAGCAGGGCAGCCTATTGGCGCCTTTTGGGGATATATAGTTGACGGAGTATTTCAAGATGCAGATGAAATAACCAGTCTTCCTTCGATAAGTGGTGCACAGCCTGGGGATCTAATTTTTAGAGATGTTAACGATGATGGTGAAATCAATGGAGATGATCGCACTTTTATTGGATCTTCGATTCCCGATCTGACCTACGGAATAAACCTAGGTGCGTCATATAAAAATTTTAGCCTGAATCTACTGTTTCAGGGACAAGCGGGAAACGACATTTTCAACGCCAAGGAAACAGTTAGACCCGCCCCTTATAATTACGAAGCTCACGTTTTTAACTATTGGCGAGGTCCTGGAACTAGTAATAGTGAACCTCGGCCCACTATTGGCGGTAATAATTTTCTACCTTCTACTCGGTTTGTTGAAAATGGCGGATTCTTTAGACTACGAACAATAACTCTGGCTTATAATCTCCCTCAAATATGGTTAAATAAGGCTGGAATAAAGTCGTCTCAAGTCTACGTGAGAGGAAATAATGTATTCACCATCACTGATTTTTCCGGCTATAACCCAGAGGTAGCTGATGGAAATCCATTACTAAACGGACTGGATAGAGGAATTTACCCTGTAGCAAGCATTTACAGTCTTGGAATAAACTTAACATTTTAGATAAGCTATGAAACACCCCTTCAACACCAGTATCTTATCATTACTTATGCTCTTTTCAATTTTGTCATGCTCTGATGAGTTTTTAGAGACACCACCCCAAGGTGTTTTAACAAACGATAATTTCCCGGAAACCCCTGAAGATGCATTAGCGGCAACCAATGCCATGTATGAAGCATTGAGGGTTGGTGCCTATCACCGTGGCTTTTATCCTATCGATGACATAATGTCGGACGATTCCCGGAAAGGTAGTAACTTCGGTGATCAAGCAGCTACATTAAATCCTATTGACCAGTTCACATATACTACCACGAACGAGTTTGTAGCTAACTGGTGGCAGGCTTTGTACGTGGGAGTTCGTAGAACCAATGTGGTGATTGAACGTGCTAGCCAAGTGGCTATGGATGTTGATCTAAGAAACAGATATCTGGGGGAAGCTCGCTTTTTAAGAGCACTTTATTACTCAGATCTTGCCAGAGGCTATGGAGGCGTACCTTTAATCACAAGCTCAGAATTAAGGACAGGTTTAATGCGAGCCACAGAAGAACAGACCTATGATTTCATAGAGTCCGACCTTCGTCAAGCAATAGAATTACTTCCTGAAAAATCTCAATATGGCGAAAATGATTTGGGCAGGGCTACACGAGGGGCTGCAAAGGCGCTTCTTTCAAGAGTCTATCTTTATCAAAACGTTTTTGACAGTGCTGCTTTGTACGCTGAGGAAGTAATATTATCGCAGCAATATGCCCTCGAACCTATTTTTGAAGACACGTTTAGAGAGGTAACCGAGTTTGGTCAGGAGTCTGTTTTTGAAATAGGTGGGATCGGTGCAGAAGGAGGGGTAGCTGCCGGAGCAAATCAATACACTATAAGTCAGGGAGTAAGAGGAACACCTAATAGAGGTTTCGGGTTTAATAGACCCACTCCTGATTTAATCAACTCTTTCGAGACCAATGATCCAAGGTTGCAAGCCACGGTGATTTTCTTGGGTGAAGTACTTGATGGTATTGAAATTATAGGTGATTCCGGCACCCCGGACGAAACACTGGATAACGATGGAAATTTAATTGAAACGGAGACATATAATCAAAAAATCTGGGTTCCAGGGAATACTGTTTTCTCAAATCAAGCCCACAATAGAAGGTTAATCAGATTTGCGGAAGTACTCTTAATCGCTGCCGAAGCATTTAACGAGCAAGGGAACACAAACCAAGCACTGGTTTACTTAAATAGTGTTAGAGAACGAGCCAGAGAGGGAAATGACAGTATTCTACCAGATATCACCGAAACGAACAGAGATGCTCTACGAGATCTAATAATCGAGGAAAGGAGACATGAGCTTGCCCTTGAAGGTCATCGTTTTTGGGACCTAGTAAGGACCGGAAAAGCTCTTGAAGTCCTTGGCCCCTTAGGTTTCCAAGCTAATAAACATGAAAAATTACCGATACCGCAAAGTGAACGAGATATTACCGAAGGACTGTTGGAACAAAATATCGGATGGAATTAACAATTATACATTTAATCTTTTATCAAAAAATACAATTATGAAGAAGCAACTTAAATTTTGGTGTGGTATTTTAATCTTGGGAGGAATTTTACCATTCCAAGGATGTGGAGATGACGATGATGGACCGGCACTTTTAAATATAGCATCGGTTAGTGCATCGGGAACTGATTTTGAGTCTGGAGATCCGGTTTCAGGCATTGATTTGTTTGCTGCAACTTCAGCTGAAGACGTACCATTAGATGTAATTATAGTAGCTACCTTTTCAAGGGATGTTGATGCTAACACTGTTACTGAAGCGTCTGTTGCACTTACTGAAAACGGAAACTCAGCACCTGTATCAGTCAGTACTTCTGGATCAACCGTTACCATTGATCCTACGGAAATGCTCAAAAGAGGGACGACTTACAGCTTAAGCGTGTCCGAAAATGTGTCAGCAACTGACGGAGGCCTTTTGAATAGCTCTATCAGTCTTACTTTTAAAACTTCAGGACGAGCAGAAGTAGAACCTCCACAAGCGAGTAGCCAAAGAATTTATGTGACTCTAGATGGTTCTTCTGATGATCAGCTGGGGAACTACACACTGGCAAATGAAGCTGCGGTAACCTATACAGAAGACAGATTTGGTCAACCTAATTCAGCAGCATATTTTGATGGAGATGCAACCATCATAGAGTATAACGACGGCGTAAGTTTGATTACTGAAAACTTTACTCAGTCAATGTGGGTAAGAATCGATACGGTCGATCATTTTGATGCTGAAGGAAATCTATCTGGAATGTTCGTTTTTGGCATTGGTAATTTTAGGGGTATTCAATTAGAACTACATCAATGGGCAAAATACAATAGAATGAAGTATGCTCAATCTTTTGATAATGGAGCAGAGTCGACCACGGCAGAAGATTTTACGGTTTGGGATTTAGATGGAAACCTTGAAGAATTTGAAGTTAATCGCGGAGCTGACTTTGAAAATAACGCCGCTGGCGGGCTAGTTGGCCTGACTGTAGGAAAGTGGGCTCAAATAGTGTTTGTATATAATGCATCCGAAAATAAAAGGTATTGTTACATTAATGGTCAATTGCAACGAAGCACCGATTTCGATGATTCTACTTTTGAAACGATTCAAAATATAACCAACATGACTTTTAACGTGTCAGATACTCAAGATGAGCCTTCGGATCCCGATTACATATCACCAAGATTAGCTTTAGGATTTATGCACGGTTCTGACAGCAAGAGTTTCTCAAATGAGCCTTGGGGTAATTTTAATATTCCAACATCTCAACATTACAAAGGAGGCATGGATGATTTCCGTGTTTGGAATGTTGCGCTAACTGCAAATGAAATACAGAGCCTATATGATGATGAAAAACCATAAACTGGTTCAATATCTTGTTAGTTAGTTGTAAAGTCTTGCGGGACCTGCGCGTAGAGCAGGTCCCTTTTAATTATATTTAAATCAATCCTTTATTTATGAGGTATGTCTCTATCGCCATCTATTTGATTCTACTTCTTATTGCGTGTAGTAGTGAAGATGATAATCAACCAGAACCTGGCTTATTACAATTATCTTCTATTCGAATTGGCCCATTAGATCTAAATGCGAACCAACTAGTTGAACAAGCCCCAATTGATAAAGGAATAGTTGTATCCTTTAATCTTCCACTTGATGTAAGTGCGATATCATCAGCAATGAGTTTAAATACCGTTACTGACGCGACTATAAGTCTAAATTTTAACTTCATTGATTCCGATCAAACAGTGGTAGTCACTCCAACAACTCCACTTTTAAATAATACTGAATATGAACTTGAAATAAAGGAGATCCTTGGGAAAAATGGCGAAAGATTTAATGGTGGTTCCTACAGCTTTAAAACCGAGGCAGGCAAACTAGAAATCATTAGTGCAACTATTAACAATATAGATCTGCTTACAAATGGGAGAATAACTGGAATCGACAGCGAATTTCGAATAGAAATTACTTTTTCACAAGCCTTAGATGTAACTAGTAACTTTGAAAATAACGTCAAAATCGGAGAGTTGGACATTAATTTTGAAGTAAACTCGGATCAAAGAGTATTGAATATTACCAACACAGATCAAGCAGACGATCTAAGAAAGTATACCTTACTGATTAACCAAAATTTAACCAGTGCGGAGGGCTTTATCTTCGAGGGCTTTCAAAAAGAGTTCTACACCCAACTCGACTCTACTTTTAAATTTCCGGAGATTCCAGATGAGGAACTTTTGACTAAAGTACAAGAACAGACTTTTAACTACTTCTGGGACTTTGCCCACCCAGTCAGTGGATTGGCAAGGGAAAGAAATACCTCTGGAAATCTTGTTACAATTGGTGGATCAGGGTTTGGTGTAATGGCTATTCTGGTAGGAATTGAAAGAGGATTCATAAGC